>DASTCY010000045.1:0-148974 GCA_035710725.1 Candidatus Sulfotelmatobacter sp.
AGGAGAATCCGGGAAGCTGCTGTCCAGCCTTGATCGTCTGATTTGTTTTTGGATCGGTGATGTCGGCCAGCGCCTTGCCGTTGATTTCTTTCGCGACTTCGGTAAGCGACGGATTGTAAGGATTCGTGTAAGCGAACGACGCGTTCAGAATCGGATCCGGGAACTTGCCTCCCTCTTTCTGATAGAGCTCTCGAACCTTCAGGAAGATCGTCGCGAGGATTTCCTGATCGAGGCGCGCTTCTCCGGGCGGCGGTACGGCGACATTCTTCCACTGCAACCAGCGCGCGGAGTTTACGAACGTGCCGTCTTTCTCGGCGAAACCCGCGCCCGGCAGGCGATAGACTGTGGTGTTGATCTTCTTCATCTCGTCGTTCGAGATGCCCGGTGCGCGCCAGAACTCGCTGGTCTCGTCGGGATAGATTTCGCATACGACCAGCCAGTCGGCCTTTTTCAGTGCATCGATATTTTTCTGCGAATCGGGGCCGATCATTACGCCATTCATGCCGAAGGCAAAGACGCCTTTGACCTTGCCCTCGTACATGTCGTTCCAGATGTTGACCCAGGAGTAGTTGCGATCAATCTTCGGCAAATAGTGAAAGGCCCAGTCGTTTTCCTTCGTCGCCGCATTTCCGTACATCGCTTTCATGAACGAGACGGCAAACTTCGGCGTATTTGACCAGTAGTTGAACGAGTCCCACGGATCAGGTTTGGACGAAGTCGGAGTAGTGCGCTTCAGATAGGTGGCGAAATCAGTGTCGGCCGGATTCGGCATCTTCAAATACCCGGGAAGGATTTCGAAGATGCCCGCCAAGTCGGTTGCACCCTGGATGTTGGAATGTCCGCGGAGCGCGTTCACTCCGCCGCCAGCGCGTCCCACATTGCCGAGCACCAGTTGCAACATGGCCGCGGTGCGGATGATTTGGGTGCCGAAGCTGTGTTGCGTCCATCCGACAGCGTAGATGATGGTGGCGACTTTTTTCATGTCGCCATCTTTGCGAACGGACGTAAACATCTCGGCGGCTTTCAGGAATTGATCTTGCGGAATGCCGGTGATGCGCTCGACCATCTCGGGCGTGTAGCGCTCATATTGTTTTTTCAGCAGTTGGAAAACGCAGCGCGGATGCTGGAGCGAAAGATCAAAGGCAACTTTGCCGGGCAGCATGGGCGCCAGAGCCGCACCACCTTTTGCGGCTGCGGGACCTCGGCCTTCGTGTCCCTGGCCCTGTCCGATATCACTGTGCTCCAGTTTCGCCGGCGCGTTATGCTGCGGCGCTGGAGTCGCCATCAGTGGCTTGCCGGTGAGGTCGCCGCCTTCCTCGTAGTTCCAGGTCGCCTTGTCGTAAATCTTTTTCTCCGCGTCGAAGCCGGAGTACAAGCCGTCGTCAGGCAGCTTGAATCCATCCTTGATGATGAACGCGGCGTTCGTGTAGTTGACCAGGTATTCATGGGCAATGCGGCCGTTCTCGATGGCGTAATTGATGAGGCCGCCGAGGAAAGCGATGTCGGCGCCGGCCCGAATTTGGAGATAAAGATCAGCGGTCGCCGCGGTGCGCGTGAGCCGCGGATCGACCACAATCATCTTGGCATTGCGATGCAGTTTGGCTTCGATCGGCCACTTGAACCCGCAAGGATGGTTCTCGGCTGGATTGCCGCCCATGATCAACATCATGTCGGTGTTCTTGATGTCGATCCAGCCATTGGTCATCGCGCCGCGTCCGAATGTTGGCCCCAAACTGGAGACCGTGGGACCGTGTCAAACACGGGCCTGGTTTTCCAGGTAGCAGACCCCCAGGCTGCGCATGGTCTTGACGACCAGATAGTTGAATTCGTTGGTGTCGGTGCATCCGCCAGTGAAGGCGATGCCTTCGCAGCGGTTTACGGTTTTGCCGGAGGCGTCTTTCTCCAGGAAGGTGTCGTCGCGCGTTTTCTTCACACGCGCGGCAATCTCGGTGTAAGCCTGGTCCCACGAAATGTCTTCCCAGTCGGTCGCGCCCGGACGCCGCACTTGCGGCTTCAGAAGGCGGCGATCGTTCAGAATGTCCTGCTCGAGTGAAGAACCCTTTGGACACAATGTCCCGCGATTGATGGGATGGTCGGGATCGCCTTCCACATGCACGACCTGCGGGATGGCATTTTTCGCCTTATCACCCAGCGTGTAGATGATGACTCCGCAGCTTACCGAACAATAGGGGCAGGTGCTGCGGGTCTCGCTGGCGCGCGAAATTTTCAGGCTTTGTGTTTGCGCGTAAACCGGCGTAAGGTCGAAGCCCAGCGTGGAGACACAGGCTCCGCCGAGAATGGTGCTCTTAAGAAAAGTCCTGCGGGAAAATTCCATTCCAACCTCCAACAACGAACGCCAATGCATCCACAGTTCAGAAGCAAAGATTAGTGGAGGTTAACGGCGACGATCGCCCTGTTCCGGCAACCGAGTCAGTCCAAAAAAATGATGTCGGCACTATAACTGGCTGGAGGATGGCAGTCAATCGGGGAAACGACACCCATTGCTTCCGGGCCTCGGGAACTGATAATTGTGGACGATGATTGTTTCCTCGTGGCAGCGGCGGATCCATCGCGCGCAGGAATTGGTGAGCCAATATCCATTCACCTCGGAATTGCTTGGTTTTTACATATACATTGCCGGTTTTCACGAGAAGCTGCATCAGGAATTTAGCGGCTCCTGGGAGAAGGCGACACGAAGCTCCGCAGAGAAACTGGCGGATCGTGAACCGGGGGAAATGAAGTCGAGATTTGGGGATTTTCTGGTCCTGGTGGAAAAGCACGGGACCACGCAACTGATTGAGTTCAGCCGCCAGTTATCGGATGCGGGCGTGCAATCTTGGTCGGAATTGCTAAGCAGAGCATGGAAGATGCAATCGCCGGTGGCTCTGGAAGAGTATGTAGCACTGCTTTTTCTTCAGCCATATCTTGAGTGGCTGCGTCAGGGGGTGCCCGCACAACTGGGGAGCAGCACAACAACACTCTGCCCTTTCTGCGGGCGGAAGCCTGGTCTGGGAGTGCTCCGGCCGATGGGCGAAGGCACGGCGCGCTCGCTGGTCTGCTTTTTGTGTCTCAATGAATGGGAGTTTCGCCGCCTCGCCTGCCCCTCATGCGGAGAAGAGAATAGCGAGAAACTCGCTATCTACACCGCCGACGAACTGAATTACATTCGTCTGGACTGCTGCGATGCGTGCAAGACCTACCTGAAAACTGTGGACCTGAGCAAGAACGGGGCTGCCAGTCCGTGGATCGACGAAATGGCTTCCGCGCCGCTTGATCTGTGGGCAGCCGAGCGCGGATATCAGAAACTGCAGAAAAACCTGCTGGGGATGTAGGGAGTGGTCCAGTTTGGTAGGGAAGCGATCCAAGCGCCCGATGGCGCAATCTGCTTACCACAAAAGTTGTAGCTGGCGGATAATTCTTGAGTTCCTCCGCGTATTTTCTTCACAAAACCCTCCGTTCCTGTTGACAGGCGAGTAACTCGAGTAGAAGATTCTGAGCGCGAATGTTTTGGGGGAGTTTGTAGCTGCAGTTCGGCCACATTTTGTGCGGGTAGGCTCCCGCTCGATCGGACAACAAAGGTCCAACACATTTCTGAAATCCGCACCCCTGCGCGGAAAAGGTAGGTGTGCACTTACGGAGAGTCTATGTTCACGCTTCAGCAGATTAGCGTTCGTCTGATGCTTTGCCTTGCGGTAGTAATCGCTGCCGAAAGTGCTTTGCAAGCTCAAACTGGGATACCTTTAGATCGGCAAGTAGGAGAAGTCTTTGTGGGTATTGGAAACGGCCAATACCAGGTTTGGCATCCGACGCCGCCGACAGCCACACTCGTAGAGACCATCACTCAGAATTTCAATAGCGTCCCTCTCACGGGCGCCAACGCGGGCTGCGCTTTCGATCCGACCTATCATCCTTTCACTACCAACGTCGCGAACAATGACGTCTTGCGGGACGGAATCGAAGATCCGCAGAATGGGATTGAACTCATCAATGTCGCAGGAGCGGGAGGAGCACAGCCCACGTCGATTGCCTTCGACGGCGCCGGAAATTCCTATGTAGGCAACATGGGCGGAAACGGCCTGATCGAAGAATACAGTCCAAGCGGAACCTTAGTACAAACCTTGCCGGTTGGCACGAATAAGCTAAAGGGTGGCTCCGCCTGGATCGACTTGTCGGCGGATGGCAAAACCATCTACTTCACCAACGGAAGCAACACGATCAGCCAGTTTCCCACTTCCTCCAGCAAAATCGGCAAATTTGCCAGTATCTCGAGTGCTACTCTTTTCGCGCTGCGAGTCCTTCCCACGCCACAGGGGAATGGCGGATCTGTGCTCGTTGCGGTGGTCTTTAGCGGGTCCTCGAACATTCAACTCATGAATGCCAGCGGGACCACAGTTCAAACCTACAGCGTCGCCGGCGAAAATAACTTTCAGGTGTTGGCGCTGGATCCCAATGGCACCTCGTTTTGGGCGGGCAATCCCGCCACAAGAAATTTCTACCGCATCAACCTGAAGACCGGAAATGTTGAGGTCAGCGCAAACACCGGAGCAACAAACGGCGGCCCGACAGGCATGTGCGCGTATGGCGCTTTCAGCGCCGGGCTTTATCAGCCCCTCATGGTGAGGGCCTCCTATACGTCGTCTTCCAGCGCAGGATGCGCGGTGGATGCGCTAAACCCCAGCTTGACGAACTGCACGTTTTCCACAGTAGTGCCCCCGCCTGCCGTTCCACAGGCGTGTGCAGCCAACAACACGGTGAGTAACTGCTTCATCCTCACTTTAAACGGGATAAACTTTGGCAACGCTCCGAACGGGTTGCAACTCACTTACAACTACTCCCAGATTGCGCAGGCCGCTGGGACATCCGATACCGGTCTGCCGTGCGAGCTTTCGTCGCCAGACGGGACCAAGTGTGAGGTCCATTCGGTGGACGTGAATCCCACAAACCGATCCAATGACACCAACATTTATCTGGGATTCGACAACGAGATCGACAGCGTCCAACCGGCCACGAATCCGGTGGTCCTGAAGAACGAAGTGCATGAACTTACCGACTTCATCATTCATGACCTGATCCGGCAAGGTGGTTCAGACACTACCAAGTCGATCTTCACAACGAACGAGCAGCCGGTTCAAACCACGGGATCGCATTCCTGCGGTTACATCTCACCGCTGCTCAACTCGCAATACAACCTGGGCCGGGTGATCCCGTTCAAATTCTCGGCTGTCACGCCGCCAAACACGTGTCCGAACGGCCCGGTTTTCCTAACGAACCTGAGGGCCCGCTTGGTGCTGGTGCAGCTGACGAATCTCAGCAATGGAAATGCTGCTCCTCATCGTGTGGACTTCACGCTTTCCGACGGGACGAGTTGCACGGAGAGTTCCCCGTGCTTCTTCCGCCCGGGCACCCAATTCATATTGAACGTCGACACATCAGGGCTGCAAGGCGGTGGCACCCAGTACCTGGGCACGACAATCGACGACTCGAATCAAATCCCGAGCTTCTCGACTACGGCAGGCGGGCAGACGGATATTTTCACGATCAACTAGTTTTTACGATTCACAAAGACGGAGCCGGACCAACGCGTCTGGCTCCGTTTTTTTAATTCTTGGCGATCTGGGACCAGCGGGTGGATTCCTGGTAGATCGGCTTCAGGTCGGCGCGTTCCAGGACTTTGTCGGCACCCGGCTCGTTATGGATTTCGTCGAGCAAGCGGGCGGCTTCCTTGTATTGACCAGCAGCTTCAGAACCATTGCCTGTCAGCCGAAGCGCTTCGGCTAGCAAAAAGTGGCTCTTGGCCAGCAGGACACGCGCTCCCAGCTTGTCGCTTTTATCCAGCGCTTCCTGAAGCTCCTGCTTGGCAGCGGAATAGTTTTTGGCATCGAGCAGGGCCTGGGCCAGGGATACCGAGCATTCCAAGGAGAAGTACTTAAGCCCTAACGTGTCGGCCTGAGCGGCCAATCCCTTGAGCGATTTAATCGCCTCGCGCGAGTTTTTTTGAGCTACGGCGACTTTCGCCAGGTTCAGTTTGGCCACCAGGGTTTTCTCACGATCGGTAGTGCGGGAAGCTGTGCGGAGCGCGTCCTCGTATAGCGATTTGGCTAGCTTCAGGTCTCCTGCGTAGAAAAGCCGATCTCCTTCAAAATTCAGAGCCTCGGCGGCAAGAGGATCGCTCTTGATGTCGCGCGCCACGTCGCGAGCTTCATTTAAGATCGGCCGCGCTTCGTCTCCTCTGCCTAATAAGGTCAGCGAGTTACCATAGCCGCTCAGAACGTCGCCAAGCCAGGAGCCGTGATCTTGAAGCTGGCGAAAAACCTTGAGCGCTTCGTCTTCCGACTTGAGCGCAGCGGAATAACGGCCCTGGTATCGAAAGACGTCGGCAGTGCTGTGAGACTCAATCGCGGAATCGCGTTTGTCGTCGGCACTCCGATAGAGCTCGAGAGCGCGCAGATAGTCGGTCAGCGCCGCGTCAAATTGACCCATTCGGACCGCAGTGTCGCCGAGGTTGTGTACCGTCTCGGCGATATCAGCAGGCACCTTCAGCTTCTCGCGCAGTTGCAGCGACTGCTGGTAAAACGTAAGTGCAGCCTGATAATCAGCCTCAGCGAAATAAACGTTCCCGATGTTGTTCAGGTCGAGCGCTTGCGAATGTTCGTCTCCCAAGTCGCGTTTGCTCTGCAAAGATTCCTTATACATTTGCATCGCTTGCGCGTATTGGCCGCGCTCGTTGTAAAGATTACCGAGATCAATGAGTGTGTCGCCGATTCCTTGCTTGTCGCCGATCTCGCGGCGGAGCTTCAGAGCTTCCTGATGATTTTTCAGCGCGTCGTCCGACTTTCCCAGACGATCCATGATTTGGCCGATCTCATTTAGGCTACGAGCAATGGCGCCGTTCTCGCCCAGACGGCGGTTGATGACCAGGGCCTCCTGAAAATTCCGCAGCGCTTCGTCGGGCTTGTCGAGCCTTCGGTAGCCGATTCCGATGACGTGCAGGATGAGCGCCTTTTCTTCGTCGTTTCCGGATTGGATGGCAAGACCCAGAGCGCGGTTCAAGTAGTCGAGACCCGATTGTGGATTGCCACTCTCCAGTTCAACTCGCCCGATTCCAAAGAGTGTCTCGGTCGATTTCGGGTCGCGCTCCAACATTTTGCTGTAATCAGCACGCGCTTTGTCATAGGCACCAGTACTGAGATAAAGGAGTCCGAGAGCAGACTGAATCTCGCTGTCATCCGAAGAAACTTTAGCCAGGCTTTCGTAATTCTCAATGGCCTTGGGGTAATTGCGCATCGTCCAGGCATGGATGGTCTCAATCCGATATTTTTCGGGAACAGGCAGACTCTGGCTCAATTCAACGGCCTTCCGCGAAGCGGATTCGGCATCGTTGTCATATCCCAGGACGGAATCGGACTGACCTAGCCGGGCGTAGGCGAGCGCGAATTGTGGATCTTCAGTCGTTGCATTTTCAAACCGCTTGCGAGCTTCGAGATAGTCCCAGCGACGCATCAGAGCCAGACCATCGTTATAGTCGCGCAAAGCTGGCAGGGATTTCGACGAAGGCTGAAAGGCCTGCTGCTGAAGTTCCTTCAAAGCCGCAGCCGACAAAGAAAGATTCTGGCGAATCGCCTGTGCCAAGTGGTCGACCGTGACTGGCAGCGCGCTCTGGTTGGCCGCGTCCAGCTTGAGAGGTGTGATGCGATCCTGCTTCAAATCCTGTACCGACGCATCAATGCGGATCTGGTCTCCGAACTTGGCGTATTGGCCCCAGACCACGACCTGGGCATCGCTCGATGCTGCCAAACGTTGCACAGTAGCGCCGTCGAGGCTTGAACTCGGAGTCAATCGAAGATCTTGCAATAGCTGGCGGATGTGATCCGAGGAGACGGTGCGCAGAGAAGACGACTGGCCTACGTCGCTGCCAAGCGTTTCCGCAAGGTAAGTTCCCACCCAGTCAAGCGAAGGATCACCTGAGGCATTGCGGAACGGAACGATAGCGAGCGATATAGCCGCTCCAGACTGCCCACTTGAATTGGGTCCGAACAGTTTGCCGCGAAGCAGGAAGCCAGCGACAACCATGGCCATCAGGGCTACGATGCCCCCAACCCAATGCCACGGGATTGTCTGGCCCCAAGGCTTGACGTCGGCATGAAAACCGAGGGTAGCGGCAGCGCGACCACTCTGCCAGTTCTCCACATCTCGCAATACTTCGTCGGCACTCTGGTAGCGCTGTGCCGGATCGCGCTCCAGGCATTTAGAGACGATGTCAACGATCGGGGCGGGAATACTGCTGTCGAGATGTGATACCGGAATGGCGCGTTCCTGCAGGCGCTTCCAGAGACTGGCCAGCGCACTATCGGCCTTGTATGGAATTGTGCCCGTGAGGATCTCGAAAAAAATCAGGCCGACAGTAAACAGGTCGGAACGCTGATCGGCCTCGGTGCCTGCCGCTTGTTCGGGGGACATGTATTCCATGGTCCCGAGCACGGCGCCGGTTTTGGTCATGCCGTCGGAACCCATGGAGCGGGCCAAGCCGAAGTCCATGACCAGAATGCGGCCTTGCGCATCGCGCATGATGTTTCCGGGTTTGAGATCGCGGTGGATCACGCCTTCATCGTGCGCGGCCCGCAGTCCTTGCAGCACCTGCCGGACGATCTCCGCCGCTTCCTCGGGCGGGATCTTCCCGCGCTCACGAAGCATGTGGTGCAGACTGGTGCCCTCCACATATTCCATCGTGATGAAGCGGATACCCTCAGCTTCACCGAGATCGAAGATGCGGATGATGTTGCGGTCCGTTACTTGGCGGGCCAGCACCAGTTCTTGCTTGAATCGCTGCAGAATTTCAGGATGGCTGGCCAGTTCCGGTCGGATCACCTTTAGCGCGATGATGCGATCCAATTCCTGGTCGCGCGCCTTGTAGACGGCGCCCATACCTCCCTCGCCAAGCAACTGCAGAATCTCGTACCGGCTGCCGAGGACGGCGCCGACCTGTAGCAATCGGTCTGCGGCCCACGCCTGATTCGTGGATTGCCCCGTTCGATTAGGCGGAGAAGGCCTGGGAGGCAACGGTGCCCCGAAGCTGGTGGGCGCTTCTGAGGCATTGGGCAATTCGAGCACGGTCGCGGCCTCAGAATCGAAGGCCTGATCTGAACCTAAAACTGGATGGAACGGAATGGTTTCTGGCGGGGGTGTCGTGACCGCTTCGGAGACATTGCGTTGTTGAGGCAGGGATGAGCCCTCAGGGCGCACACCGGCGCTCTTCAACCGCGATGACTCGTTCGGCTCCCCCATGTGCTTACCGGGCGCGTGGGCGAGATCTTGAGCCCCCAGATTGTGGTCGGCAGTCTGCCGCTGCGCCCTGCTCCCAGGCGCCTGCATTATACGCCCTGTAAACCCTAGCAGATAGTGCGATTTGGGGCGACGGGATGAGTTTGAAACCCTTCAATTTCGAGCCCTAATCCGCCCGGCAGGATCGGACACTCAGCCGCCTTCCTGGCCTCAGCGGTCGGCGGTTCGGCCTTGGGCTAAGCACTCGAATTTGCAGATATAATCCACGCTATGAGCCTGTTAGAGCAGATTCAGAAAGACATTACGGTCGCCATGAAGACGCGCGACGAGCAGCGGCTCTCGACGCTGCGCATGGTCAAGACCGCCCTGAAGAATCGCGAAATCGATAAGATGGCGCCTCTCGACGAAAAAGAATCGCAGGCAGTGCTGGCCACGCTGATCAAACAGCGGAAGGAATCGGTGGAGCAGTTCACCAAGGGCGGACGCCAGGAGATGGCCGACAAAGAAGCGGCCGAGATCCTCCTGATCGAGACTTATCTGCCTAAGGCGGCGAGCGAAGCAGAAATTGAGGCCGGCGTGAAGGCCGTGATCGCGGAGATGGGCGCTCCGACCATGAAAGATATGGGAACCGTAATGAAGAACTGCATGGCACGATTTTCTGGCGCAGGAATGAGAGTGGATGGCAAAGTGGTCAGTGATGTGGTGAAAAAAGAGTTGGCGGGGAAGTAGGTCGGTGACCCTCAAGGTCACTTCGCTCTCTGCAATTCTCGATAAGCTTCGCTCTTTGAGATTCCCAGCTCTTTCGCCACGCGCTTCAGCGCGGTTTTTTCGTCAAGATTTTCTTCCGACATCAGTTGCTTGACTCGTTGACGCACGTTGGGGCGGACGGCGTCCTCCGCACGCCGACGAGCTTCTCCAGGTTCGGCTTTGCCGACCAGCAGTGTGATCTCCCCGCGAATTGTTTCACGCGATTCCAGTGTGTGCAGAATTTCGGCGGCGCTTCCCCGCAGAAATTCTTCGTGCAGTTTTGTCAATTCCCGAGCGATGATGACGCGGCGAGTTTCGCCCAGAATTTCGACGACATCTTTCAAGGTTTCGACAATGCGGTGCGGGGCCTCGTAGTAAATTTCGGTCGTTTCAGAATTCTTAGTGGATCCAAGAACAGCACGGCGCTCGCCAGCTTTTGCCGGAAGAAAGCCGTAGAAGTGGAACGAGTCGGTGGGAAGCCCGCTGGCGGCCAGCGCACAAAGGAACGCAGAGGCTCCAGGAATTGGGACGACGGGAACGTTTTGCCGGATCGCTTCGGTGATCAGGCGGAATCCCGGATCGGAGATGCCCGGCATGCCGGCATCGGTGACCAGTGCAATACTCGTCCCTTCGAGAATTTGTTTGACTAGTTCGGTGGCACGATTGGCTTCATTGTGCTCGTGGTAGCTGATGGTGCGAGTGGCAATGTTGAAGTGGTTCAGAAGTTTCTGTGTCTGGCGCGTGTCTTCACACGCGATCAAGTCGACTTCCTTCAGGACGCGCAAGGCGCGCAGGGTAATGTCTTCGAGATTGCCGATCGGAGTGCCCACCAGGTAGAGAGTGGGCTTTTCCTTTGCCATCTCGGCGGCTTCGCTCGGGGGCATGGGCGAGTTTAGCATTGGAATCGCAGGCGAGATCGCCGGTTCACTGTGCGTCACCTCTCTGCCATCCCAGTTTCGGGGAGGGCGAACTCAGTCAAAATTCTGCAAGTGCGGTATTCTGCTGCGTTCCTGTCTCTTAGCGCTATCGTGGTTCGTGTCTCTGATCCCCTGCCGCAGAAGGAATCAATGTCATTTCGTTACGCAGCACTTCTACTCTTACTGTGCGCGGCTGCTGAGGCATCCGAGATCAAAGGCAAGGTCACGAACGCCATGGGCGGAGAGCCACTGGGGCGCGTGCAAGTTACAGTGCTGGAAGCGAAAATCGATGCCGTGACCTCGGTAGAGGGAGACTTTGACATTCATGATCTCGCCGCGGGCAGTTACACGCTGCGGATCAACGCAGTTGGGTATCGTCTGATAACAATTCCAATCACACTCGCGTCCGCTGACGACACGAAAGAATTGTCGATCACGCTGGTGCCCGACAATTTTCATCACACCGACAGAGTCGAAGTGCACGGCGATGTCTTTCAGACTTCCGATTCTCCCGCGACCAATGAAACGACACTGACGAGTTCGGAGATTCGCGAGGCGTCGACAGTGTTTGCTGACGATCCGTTTCGTGCCGTGCAGGCGCTGCCGGGAGTCTCCGCGGCAGGAAACAATGAATTTTTCGCAGAGTTCTCCGTCATGGGTGCGCCGTTTTCGAGCGTGTCGATCTACATCGACGATGTGCTGGCGCAGAGTCCGTTTCATGAGATTGGGAATTTCAGCGAAGGCGCGTCATTGGGCGTGCTAACAAGCGAAGTGGTGGAAGAGATGAAGTTGATGCCGGCGGCGTATCCGGAGAAGTTCGGCGATGCGGATGGAGCAGCCCTCGATATTCATACACGCGAGGGCAGCCGGGCCGAGCCGCTGTTTCGCGTGACCACCGGAATCGCCGCAACCGAGGTTCTGGGAGAGGGTGGCCTCGGAAGTGAATCCAAGGGATCGTGGCTGCTCTCGGCACGGAAAAGCTACATCAATTATTTGATCAAGAATCGGCTGGGGCAGAATGCCGCGGACGTGTCGTTTGAAGATGCGGATATGAAACTGAATTACGACCTGACGCCACGGCAAAACGTGAGTTTGTTTGCGACCGATGGACACACGAACATGGAGATGAACGATCCTGCATCGCTGAACAGTTTTCAGTATGCCAGCGGCAACAGCGATTTCACGCTGGCGCGGGCGGGATGGCGATGGAGCGCCAGTCCCCGGCTGCTGCTGGACGCGCGAGCTGCCTATTATCGCGAACCCGACCGGCTATTCAACACGGCCAACGTGCTGCTCACCAAAAATGACCATCGCGAGTGGGTCGGGGGAGCTGGACTCTCGTGGGCATGGGCGCCTGATCAGGTTCTACAGGCGGGATGGTCAGAGCGGCAGTTGAGGGATAGCGCGATCCAAGAACGCCTTACCAGCAGCGGATCTCTACAGCCTAGCTCGTTCGCAGGAAGCGGGCTGCGTCAGAGCGGATATTTACAAGAGAGTTCCGCCTTGCTGCATGGTCGCATGCATGTGCTAGGTAGCCTGCGCTGGGACAGCCTGACCGGATTCGCCATTCATCCGTTTTCGCCGCAGATTTCACTCGCCATGCGCGCGACTTCATCAACCGAGGTACAGTTCGGCGCCGGAATGTACCAGCAGTCTGGATCGACGGTATTTGAACGCACGATACAATTGGCTTCCTTGGTCTGCCTTCCGTTTACTCAAATGCCGGAAAAGTCGGATCACTTTACGGCTGCGATCGAGCAACGGCTTGGAGAAAACACTCGCCTCCGGTTGCAGGTTTTTGACCGACAAGATTCGTGGCCGTTTGGGGTGCTGCCGGGAGTCAGCGCGACGAATTTCCCGACGCCTCCGTGCCCTTCGTTCGTCCCTCTCCCAAATTCCACCTACCAGCGGGACTATTCCCGTGGCGTGCAACTTATCGTGCAGAGGAGAAGCGCGAACCGGCTTTCTGGATGGCTGGGGTACACGTTGGCCAGAGCACAAGAACGGCAATATGAGATCGCCACTCCTGTAAGTCCCTTTCATAGCTTCTTCGATACGCCTTACTACCCGACCCTGGAAGACCAACGTCATTCCCTAAATGCATTCGCAATGTATCGGTTGAGGCCGAGTCTCAGCCTGAGCGGCAAGCTTTTGTATGGCTCGGGATTTCCGGTCCCCAGCGGGACGTATACTCCGCTGGGCAACGGCCAGTACGTACAGACCGGCATCAACACACAGCGACTCGGGGCGTATCAGAGGCTCGACATTCGAGCTGATAAGGACTGGGCGTTTCACCACTGGAAGCTCACGCTGTACGGCGAAGTGCTTAACCTTACGAACCACTACAACGCGCGATACTTCTACACGTCGCCCATCAACTCCACTGGACAGGTTCAGGTACAAACTCTGCGAGGCTTGCCGACCACGCCGACGGCAGGACTGGCCTTTCAGTTCTAAACGGCGGTTGTTATTCATGGCTGTAGCGTGGCTCTCCCTAAGCAACAACCGTCCAGCGAAGGTAAGAAACGGAAATCCCGAATCTCTGTTATCTCTTCGATTTCCGTGCCAGGCCTGAAGCCTTGCGCTTCGCTTTTCCATGGGGAGTCCGAGCAGTAGCCTTCCTTGCGATACGTCGAGTTCGTGACGCTCGGTCTTTCGCGGCGACCATTTGATACGACTCACGGATTAGGTCGCGAAGTTCGTCGTCCCGCAAGGCCGTGACGCGGTCGAGCATCACCCATTTGTAACGGCCGACATAAGGAGCAGGACGAATATCTTCGTACTCAACCAACTCGGCGAACTTTTCCGGCGTGCATTTGAAGCAGAGCCTCGGATTGTCCAGTCCCAGCATGGCGAAAATCTTTCCGCCAATTTTGAAGCAGAGGTCGTCGCCCCATTGCAGCATTTCGGTCGCGTCGGGAAAGCTCAGGCAGAACGTGCGGATCTCATCGACATTCATAGTGCGCTCCAATCCTTGATGACGGTGATCTTGCTGTAGGCCACTTGAAACCCTAACCGCTCGCAGTTGCGTTGAGAGTCGGACCCACCCTGGGTGACCACGACGACGTACTCGCATCCGGCTTCTGCGGCCGCAGCCATCCGCCGATGGAGCAGCGCGGTCTGCAACCCGCGCCGGCGGAATTCCTGCGCCGTCCCCGCGCCGCACAGAGCGAAGACGCGATGCTCAGGAATAGCGAGGCCCGCGGCGCAAGCGGCAAGCTGGCTGCCAGCGAAAGCGAGGAATGTGATTCCACCCTCCATTTGGTAAATCGGTCCCAGCAGCCCGCGATAGCCTTCGGGCGCGCCGTCGGGGAAAAAAGCCCGCTCGACAAGCGCTCCGGCAGCATCAGAGTCATCCACCGCACCACGACGGATCTCGTGACCTTCCGGCGCGGCAGCAAACTTCTCGGCACGATCGAGCTTGCGATAGAGCACGTTGTTCAGTTCCGCGATTGAGTATCCGCGCTCTTTCACCATGGCGAAGACGCTTGCGTCGTGCAATGGACAAAGATCGATCTGCGATGGAGCTTTCTTTTTAGCGTAGAAGTCCTCGATTCGGTCGAGGTCTTCTTTCGCGAACGTGCGATCCAGTCCCATTCCGCCAGCACGGCCGATCGGCGATCCCAATCCTGCAAACGACATATGTCCGCCGCAGATTTCTTCTTCCGCCGCGCCAATCTCCGGCTTTGATTTCGCCAGGATTCGCGCGTACATCACCTGCGGCATCTCTTCGCACGCCTCCAACCGGCGGGCAAATGCCTTGTCCACAAATGGCATGGAGATAATCCTTTCTTGTGTGAAAGACAACGATGCAAGAGAAGCACATGCAACACGTCAGTTGTGCATTGCTTTGAGCGAGCGCAGAAGACTCTAGCGAACGGCAGTCATAGGCAGACGAGAAAAGATAGCGCGATCACGGCTGAGTTGGCAACCAGTTGATTTCGCTAGATCACACCTGCTGACGCGCTTCCCCCAACGCGACACGGACTTCCATTTTCTTCTTCCCTCGATAGATAGTGACCGTGACCGTGTCGCCAGCGCGATGATTATTCATGATCTGCGCCAAGTCCTGCTGGTCCTGCACCTGCCCCCCGTCAATGGCGACGATCAAGTCGCCGCCGAGCGTGATGGGAATGTTGCCCAGGTACGCACGCTCGTTGCCGCCATGCAGGCCAGCCTGATCGGCGGAGCTGCCTGGCGTGACTTCGACGATGAGAAGCCCGTAGTCGGCGGGAAGACCGATTTCATCCGCTAGCTCGGGACTGATCGGAATGGTCCGCACTCCCAGAGAGGGGCGGCGCACGCGGCCTAGGGTGACCAGATCGTTCAGCACGGCCTTCGCTGTATTAATGGGAATGGCGAACCCGATCCCGGCGTTCTGGCCGACGCTCGACAAAATCATGGTGTTGATGCCGATGACCTCACCATGCCAGTTCATGAGCGGGCCGCCGGAGTTGCCGGGATTAATGGCAGCATCGGTCTGAATGGCTTCATCGATCGTGGCGCCGTTGGGCTCACGTACCGGGCGAATCGAGCTGACGATTCCGCGCGTCATCGTTCCGGACAGGCCGAACGGATTGCCTATGGCATAGACTTTTTGTCCGACCTGCAGATTGCGCGAATCGCCCAGGGTCGCGGGCACGAGGTCTGGCGCCTTGATCTGAATGATCGCCAGATCGTGTGCGGGATCGCTGCCGACGACGGTCGCCTTGTACTTTTTCCGATTGTGCATGGTGACTTCCACCTGCCTCGCCTCGGCGATCACGTGATAGTTGGTGAGGATGTGTCCGTCTTTGTCAATAACGAACCCCGAACCTTGTCCTTCCTGCGGAACAAGACCGTAAAAAAAATCGAACGTCATCGCGCGAGACGTGATGTTGACGACGGAAGGGATGTTCTTGCGATACACAGAAATGTTGTTCTGCTCCTCCGAGTCAAGCGATTCGCCGCCGGAAGCCTCGGTGATCTCCACCTTTGCCGGATGGCTGAACCAATCAGCGGGATGCGCTGCGGTAGGGCGCCAGTTCGAACGCCAAGTTGTGAAATAGAAGAATCCGAGGGCAATGGCCATCGCCAAAACCACTGGGCGTAAAAATTTCATAGCACGAACCTTCAGGTAAGGATTTTCAGGTTCAATTCTAAACAACTTCGAACCGGTCGACAGCTCGACTGAGCTGGCAGCGAGAATCCAAGAGGCCCAGAACGGTCTCCCCGACAATGTAAAAAGGTTCGAAAGGGACGCCGCCGTGAAACTTTTTCTGTGGCCCTCACTCTCATTGAGCACGCAACGTCGATCTTGGCCAGGAATCCCTGCGGCCGCCCGAGATCGGCAATGCGCATACCTCTAGATCAGGAGTTCAGGAATGCGAGTGGCAGGTCGTAGTGTGTCCTTAGCAGTATTGGCAATCAGCGTGTTGCTAACAGCTTCGACTTATGCGCAGGAGCGAAGCTCAGGCGCTGTATTTGTTATGACAAATTCGGTCGACCGAAACGAAATCATTTCTTTTGCCCGAGCTGCGGATGGATCACTGGAGCAGGGGCGAAGGTTCGCCACCGGTGGTCGCGGAACCGGCGGTGTGACGGATCCACTGGAGAGTCAAGGCTCTCTTACGCTGAGCCAGAATCATTCTTTGCTGTTCGCCGTCAATGGCGGAAGTGGTGAACTATCGGTTTTCAGAGTTCACGGTTCGCAGCTCGAACTTGCCGACAAAGTTCCTTCCGGCGGCGCCGAGCCTAACGCAGTGGCGCAGCACGGAAATCTGGTGTACGTCCTTAACGTGGGCGGCAGCAGCAGCGTCGTCGGTTTCACATTGAGCGCCGAGGGGCGGCTACATCCGATTCCAGGCTCCACACGGTTCCTCACCACGAATAACTCAGGAGCCGCGTCACTGGCCTTCAGTCCTGATGGCGGCTTTTTACTCGTTACCGAACGCGCAACCAATAACATCGACGTGTTTCCCGTCCAGAACGATGGCACTCTGGGAGCTCGCGTGGTGAATCCTGATCTAGCGCCGGGCGCATTCGCACTCAGCTTTGCTCCTAACGGTGCAGCGCTGGTTTCGGAGACGGGGCCTGCGGGGGGCAGCAACGCTTCCACAGTTTCTTCCTACTCGGTGAACGCGGACGGAACGATCGCCGCGATCAGCACTGGAGTTCCGACCCTGGGAAATGCGAACTGCTGGAACGCCGTTACTCCCGATGGCCGCTTCGTGTATGTATCGAATGCTGGGTCTTCAACGATCTCAGGATTCGCGATCGGGGCGACGGGAGCGCTAACTGCAGTGGGAGGCACCGTGTTGGGATTCAATCCCGCGGGTAGCACCAACCTCGACATCGCCGTCAGCGCCGACAGTAAGTTCCTTTACACGTTGAACTCAGGCGCTGGCACGATCGGCATTTTCGGCATTCAGCAGGACGGCAGCCTCATCGGTCTCGGGGATGCCACCGGCCTGTCGGCAAGCGTTGGTTTCAATGGAATTGCAGCCTTCTAACTGAGCAGTCAGCCGTGAGTTGCGGAGGACACGCCGCAACTCACGATTTCCTCCCGCGTGGTATCACCTCATCAGCACCATCCATCAGCAGAACTTTTCCTGTCACAAAATCATGTTCTCTCAGGTCTTAGCTTTTTAAAACCACCGGCTGAGAACCCAATGGCGTGTCGAACCGGCCGAGACCGGTGAATCGTCTGAAGGATGCGACACCATATGAACGCAGGCAACAATCAAAAACGCATCGCTCTAGGTAACGCGCTTACGCATTTCTGCATTTATGGAATGTTGATCAGCTCGGGACTGAAGTTCGTTCATCCAGCAAGGGTCCTTGCTTACATGGGTTCGCTCGGTTATCGGGACGGCACTTTCTTTTTCATTGCCGGTCTGGAATTTGCGATTGCCATTCTGTTCTGGCTTCCCGCTACGAGGCGGTCGCCAGGGATACTGCTGGTCTCCGCGTATTTTGGCGGGGCAATCGCGGCACATCTGGCGGCTCACCCTTACGTTTCCGGCGGCCCCTTTCTCGTTCATATGATCACACATCCCTATTTTGGAGCTCTTGAACCGGGGGTCTTCCTGGCAGCTGCCTGGATCGGAACCTGGCTGACCGAACCGCGGCCTGATTGGAAGTCAATTCGCCACTCCAAGCCAGCACCGTACCCCGGACATCGCCAGGCGACGGTCGGCGCAGAGTAGAGGTTCTTGCCTCATCGCGGGACCGAGCGTCAGTCGTATGGTATGAGGAGCCTCTGCCCCTCGCGCTCATTGGCCGGTGTATTTTCGCACCGTCTGTTGCCCTGCTGGAAGCGCTTCCAGCATCTCACGCGCCGATCGATGCAACCGGGGATGGATGGCGTCGGGAGCAATCTCTGCCAGCGGAGCTAGAACGAAACGGCGCTCGTGCATTGCAGGGTGCGGGATCGTGAGGCCCTCGTCTTCGATCAGACATTCGCCAAACAGCAAAATGTCTATGTCGATCGTGCGCGGGCCTTTCTCGCGAGTGCGTTTCCTGCCCATATCTCTCTCAATTTGCAGGATGTCCTGCATCAACTGAGGAGGTGTGCGCAAGGTTTCCAGAGTCACAACACAGTTCAAGAACCATGGCTGATCGGTGACTTCAACTGGTTCGGCTTCATAGAAAGCAGAGACGGATAATACCCGGCCCAGGGAAGCCAGTCGCGAAATCGCCGCCCGTAAATGCTGGCCTCGATCTCCCATGTTCGATCCCAGCGAAAGATATGCGAGTTCAGCCATCGAGCCTCTATTTCCACAACGCTTCTAAGTAACCCCTTATTTTCAGTTGCGCGCTCCCGTCCTGGTGGATTGGCAATAGGCAGGAGCCTTTGGTAACTATCAGCCCCCTGACGGGCAATCTTACAATCTCCAGCATGAACTTGGACTCCCTGCTGCTGAGCCGGGACGTGGACTTGGTGCGCGTCCTGCGCCCGACGCTGGAAAAGATGGCGATCGGCGTCCAAGTGTGTCAGGAAGCGGTTCAGGCCGGCGAAATTCTGCGCGCGGAAAAGTTCGACGCCATCATTGTCGATTGCGACGACCTCCGAGGCGGGTTGGAGGTCCTGCAAGGATTGCGAGCCACGCCGAGCAATAAAAACTCGGCCGCATTTGCCATTCTGAACGGCAAGAAAACCACGACGCAGGAAGCCTTCAGCTGGGGGGCTAACTTCGTTTTGCAGAAACCGATCAGCACCCTAAACGCCTCCCGATGCTTCCATGCCGCGCTCAATTTTATGCTTCGGGAGCGCCGCCGCTATTTCCGCCAGCCCGCCAAGACTACCGTGCAAGTCATTCTGGAAGACAAGAAGCTGCTGGCCACCACTACCAACATAAGTGAGGGAGGGCTGGCGCTGATGTTGCCGGAAGCTCTGCCGAAAACGGCCAAGCCACTGCTCAAGTTCACATTGCCGGAAACAAACTCCCATATAGAAGTGGACGCAGAATTGGCCTGGATGGATATTGAAGGCCGCGCGGGACTGCGGTTCCAGAATTTGCCCCAAGACGCAAAACAGGAACTGGAACGCTGGCT
Source organism: Candidatus Sulfotelmatobacter sp. (assembly GCA_035710725.1). Taxonomy (GTDB): domain Bacteria; phylum Acidobacteriota; class Terriglobia; order Terriglobales; family Acidobacteriaceae; genus Sulfotelmatobacter. Next base: position 19,479 of record DASTCY010000045.1, read on the forward strand.
TGACGAACACATGGAGAAGCAATTCCCGGGGGCGAAGGAGCGGATTGCAGCCGCCGGATCGGGCCTTCCGCAGTGACGGGCTTAGCTCGCACATGACGCGGCGCGCAGTTTGCAGTAAACTTCTGGGAGCATTTTGGCTTCTAAGCTGTGCCTTGGACTGTGGGCCTTGGCGAGCTGGATCGTATGTTCATGCCTCATCCCAACCTGACCGATGAAGTGAATCGGAGCATCATTCAGTCGGAGATCGAAGGAGGCGTGTTTCTCAAGGACCTACCGCCCTCCACCGTTCTCGAGATTGAGACCATGCACCACCGCTATACCGCAGTGATGCTGGGCGGCAGTGAGGCTCTGATCTCCGGACATCCAGAGTTCTGCCCGGACCCGGTGCAGGTGGCCATCGCGGGATCGAGTTGGGGTGGATCGATGCTCAAGATGCAGTTTGTGGGCCGAGGCATGCATCTGGAGTTTCACCACCCGAAATATCCGACCCCCATCGTCACTTCTCCGATTCGTGAGATTCGCGACTATTCCCGCACGTCCATCATGGTTCCCAGCAGCGCAAGTCAAGGGGCGCACTGATTCGCGAGGCCGCGGGTTTCCAGAAAATTCAGGGTAGTGATTTTCGCAGCGTGGTCAAAGCAGCCACTACATAATCAGTTCGTCGGCCCGACGGACAATGGGGTGCTGCATCTCCTGCAGATCGTTCTTGACCATGTTCAAGCCATATACGCAGCCCTCGAAATTGCTCGATAGGTTCGCGAAAAGGGGTGCGACCTTGGCGTACTCGAAATGTTCGAACTTGGAAACGATGTAGTAGCTCTCTTTCCCCGCCTTCATCCAATCAATGAAATTTTCGATTCGCTGCTTGCGCAGACGCAAGTGGTTGATGCTTTCGGGAAACATGCCGGTGAAGAACAACGCATAGTCGCCGATATGCTTCCTCACCTGGCGTTCGCGATCGAACGAGGGAGCCGGACCGTACACGGGATCTGATTCCAGCAGCATTTCGCCGATATCAGAGAGCGGTCGGTCTGCCGCGTCTCGGACCTTGAACAACTGCTCTGCCTCGCAGAATTCCGATAGCAGATGCGAGACGTAAGCAATCACTTGCGGATCACGAATACCGATCTCTTCCGCGTAGTGACGACCCACCAGTTCCTCAAACAGATGCTGCAGCGGATGCGTTTCCGGAATCATAATTGGGGCTCCCAGTCGCTCCTCGTTACTTCATTTCAACTCCCATTAAGTGAGTAGTTACATCACCTTCGATCCCAGCACAAGTGACTTTTGTTTATTCTCCCGATTCGTTTCTCTGATCGGTTAGAGGGACGATCGTGCGCGCGAGTTGTCAGCGCCGCTCGTTGGCACTCGCGCAGGTTTGCTGCTAGCGTTCTATACAGGAATTCGGGCCGTTTCCTACTTGCGTTGCACCCGATATATTGCATGCCATCGAGAGCGCGCAGTACCAGCGCGACAGTAACGTCCTTGCAGAACTGCGGGCAATTATCAGCAATGATGAAATCGGCTGCTGGGACAGCGTCGTTCGCCTCTCGAGCTTGTTACGATCGGATCGGGAAAGATTTCTAAGTCAACTCCTTCGTCCTGTTCACGAAATGGCAGGGCAACTTTGTCGCGACCTCGGCGGGAAATGGTGCAGTTCCTGTTTCTTTGTATCCACGGCGGAGATAAAAGGGCGCGAGTTCTTTGCGGAGGTTGACAGCTTGCAAGTCGACGAAACGGCATCCGGCAGCACTGCAATATTTCTCTGCCGCGTCCATCAGTCGGGAGCCAAGCCCAATATTTTGGTGTCTGGGATCAACAGACAAAAGGCCGATATACGACCGCTCGCCCCTCAGTTCCAGATAGACACAACCGATCAACGCGCCGTCATCTTCGGCGACAAGAAACTTTCCTGCCCGCATCATGTCGCAGACCTTTCCCTGATCGATGCGGTCGCCTTCGATAAAGAACGCCTCTGCCCGGTGAAATGCGGCGTTGATCACGACAGTGATCGCCGCGGCATCCTCCAGGCTTGCGGCGCGAATTGCAGGTGACTTTTGCAGATGGATACATCCCTGGCCGCGATTGGACGCAGGTCTTGCAGTATAAGGTATAGAATCCTTGGCGCATTTCATCCTGCGCCATTTCAATCTTCGCGGGAAAGATCACTCGGGGGAATCCGATGAAAATCCAGCTGGGAATTCTGGTGCTTGCAGTTGCGTGCAGTGGGTGGGCCCAATCGTCGAGTCCATCCAACAAGAACGCCGTGACAGTCATCCGGGCTGGTACGTTGATTGACGGCAAATCGAACCAGCCGCGGCATGACCAAATAATCGTGATCCGCGGCAATCTCATCGAGAGCGTCCTGGACGCCGCCAGTGCGAAGATTCCGGCCGGGGCTACCGCTATCGACTTGACGCATGCGACCATCCTTCCCGGCCTGATCGACTCCCACACGCACATTTTTCTTCAGGGAGAAGACCCCGCCCAAGGCGGATACGACGTGAACATCCTGAACGCTCCACTTTCGCTGCGTGCCGCTCGGGCGACGGTTGCTTGTCGGCGCGCGCTTGAGCAAGGATTCACTACGCTTCGCGACGTCGAAACCGAGGGTGCCGGCTATGGGGACGTCGGCATCAAGCAGGCGATCGAGCTAGGCTACATTCCCGGGCCGAGGCTTTTCATCTCTACTCGCGCGATCTCCAGCACCGGAGGCTACATGCTCGAGGGATACGCCCCGGAGCTCAACATGCCGAAGGGCGCCGAGATTGCCGACGGCCCCGTTGAGGCTCGAAAAGCTGCGCGCGAGCAGCTCGACCACGGCGCAGACTGGATCAAGGTCTACATGACACACCGTTCCTGGGTCGGCAAAAATGGAGAGCTCGTCTCGCAGCCCACTTTCACCGTCGAGGAATTGCGCGCCATCGTCGACGAGACCCACGGATGGGGCAAAAAAGTTGCCTGCCACGCCTACGGCGGCATCGGCCTGCATCGGGCGCTTGACGGCGGCTGCGACTCGATCGAGCATGGCCTCGATCTGGACGATGCTGCCATCGCCCAGATGCTAAAGCAGGGAACCTGGTACGTGCCGACGCTCAGCGCCTACTACCACGACTGGGCCCCGGCGGACACTCCCGGCGGGCAGCGCGATCGCCTGCGTGCCGCGGTGCACGAGCCATCGTTCAAGAAGGCGATGAAAGCAGGTGTGAAAATCGTCTTCGGCACCGACATGGGCGGCATTTCCTGGAGCGAGCCCATCGCGCAGGAGTTTGGGAAGATGGTCGAATTCGGCATGAGCCCCATGGACACGATCCAGAGCGCCACTTCGCGCGCGGCCACGATGCTCGATGCGGATGGAAAAATCGGCGTGATCGCCCCCGGGGCCTATGCGGACGTGATCGCCGTGAATGGCGATCCGCTGCGCGATATCAAGGTGCTGGAAAACGTGCAGTTCGTCATGAAAGACGGGATGGCTTTCCGCAACGATATTGTGACGCAAGCGAAGTAAACAAGGATCACTATTCATACCGGAGCGCGACCGTCGGACTCACTTTCGTAGCTCTCTTTCCCGGCACATAACACGCAAAAAGTGCCACCAGGCCAAGGATCAGTGCGACGGCAACGAACGTCACTGGGTCATAGGGCTTTATGTCGAACAAGAGGCTGCTCACATAACGCATCAGCGCCAGGCCGGCGGCGACACCGCTAAGCAATCCAGCCATGGCCAGAGTCAAACCTTGTCGCAGGACCCATCTCAAAACCACGTCAGGTCGTGCTCCCAGAGCCATGCGGACACCAATTTCGCGGGTTTGCTGACTTACGGAATAGGACAGGACACCGTACACTCCCACGGCAGCCAGCGTAAGCGCAACGACGCCGAACAATGAAAGCAAGACAGCCGCCATACGAGGTGCCCACAGGCCCTGGTTCAAGACCTCCTCAACCGTCTGGACATTTGTGATCGCCAGGTTCGGATCGAGGGACTGGATTTGGGCACGGACCGTCGGAATAGAGGTACGTGGATCTCCGGACGTCCGTACTTGAAGGGTTGCGGCAGGAGCATAGTCCTGGGTTATAGGAAGATATGCCAGCGCCTGAGGCTCCTCTCCAATCTGGTTGATTACAGTGTCTCTTACGACTCCAACGACCTCGACGAGTTTGGCCTCGCCGAAGAAATGGAAGCGCTTGCCAATCGGATCCTGGTCTGGCCAAAAGCGTCGGGCCATGGCTTCTGTGATCACGGCAACGGGCGTAGTGTCTTTTTTATCGAGATCGTTAAATATACGGCCTTTCTCGAGAGGGATGCGCAGGGTGTCGAAGTATTCCGGAGAGACGTCATCCAGTTGAGTGAGGGTGCCGCGATAGCCAGAGGTCTCATCCTTCCCCTCCGGGAAGACTGTGCGCGCGAAACCGCCGCCCAAAGGCAGATTCGACGCGACTGCCGCTTTCTCAACCCCGAACGATGAAAGCGCGCGTTGAATGCAGTCTCGGTAGAACTGTTGTCCATGAACTTCGTCGTAATGTAGAGCGCCAAGGTCAAAAGCCATGATGAAGAGGCGCTTGGATTCAAAGCCGACGTCGGTTTTCTGGGCATTTTGCATGCTTCGAATGAACAACCCCGCTCCCACGAGCGTGATGAAGGCAAGCGCTACCTCAGAGATGACGAGAATGCTTCGGAGCGGTCCTCGCCTCCACGTCGTGATTCCACCTCTGCCCCCTGCGTTCAGCGCTCTTGCGATATCCGTCTTGGAAGCTTGAATTGCAGGCGCGAGACCAAAAAAGATGCCAGTCAGCAATGCAAGTCCCAACGTAAACAGTAAGACGTGGGAGTCGAGCGAGAGGTCAAGGTCATTTCTGTCGATGAACGCAGGGCGGTAGACCCACAAAACATGGCGGCCCACAAAAGCGAGCAATAGTCCCGCTCCTCCGCCAACAATGGAAAGCATTACGCTCTCGGTCAGCAGCTGACGAACGAGCCGCAGTCGGTCCGCACCGATGGCAGTTCGGATACTGATTTCACGCTGCCGGCGGGCTCCACGCGCCAGAAGCAGATTGGCCATGTTCACGCATGCGATCAACAGAATAAGCCCAACCACTCCCATCATGAGGGCGCCCGCGGCCACAACCTGGTCATGCTGGTTGATGCCAACTGCGGCGTCAGAAAGAGAAGAAACTGCCACGCTGCGCCCCTCGTTTTCCTTCGGATATTCCTGCGCCAGTGTGCCTGCGATCGTTTTAAGTTCGGCTTCGGCTCCCGCCCGGGTAATTCCCGGTTTGAGCCGCGCGATGGTAACCATGTTCAGAAATCTGCGATCATTGAAATTCTCCTTGAAGAATCCGGACAAGACCTGACCATACATGCTGGTTGGAATCCAGACTACGTCTGCAGGGCCGATCGTAAAGGTGCCTTTGAAACCCCTGGGTGCGACTCCGATCACCGTGAAAGCGGTAGCGTTCAGGTTCAATGTTTTGCCGATGATATTGCGATCGGAGCCCAATTGGTTCGCCCACAGGCTGTGACTGATGACGGCAAGATTGTTCCCTCCGGGCTTGGTATCTTCGCCCGGCAAGAAGAATCGGCCTAGAGTGGGATGAAGTCCGAGGATGTCGAAATAGTTGGCGTTTACCAACAGCCCCGCAACCTGTTTCGGCTCCGATTCCCGACTCCACGTGAGGGGAGCAAAACTGAAGCAGGATAGTCCGACGAATGATTGGTTCTGTCGCTGGTAATCCTGGCAATTGCGAAAGGACATACCCAGTTTGGTCGCATTGGCTTGAGTGACCATGGTCTTGCTGTCCACGGTGTCGATTTCCATAAGACGAGAAATGTCGCCAACCGGGAGCGGGTTCAGAAGGATGGCATTCACGACTGTGAAAATAGTCGTGTTCGCACCAATTCCTAGGGCGAGCGACAGCACGCACACGAGGCTGAAAGAGGGGTTGTGCAGCATCGATCGCAAACCGAAGCGGATGTCTTGAAACACAGTATCCATGGCGTCACCCCGCGCCTGCCGATTTTACTCTTTTGCCCATCGATCTTTGCCGTGCCTGGGAGCTTTGCAACATCGAATCAGGATCTGGTCAACTTCTACGAAAGCGGGAGCTCATCGGTTCCGATTCTGCATCTCATGTCCTTCCTGTGGTCGAATTTCTCTTGACATCCGTGCCGCGGTAAGCATAATGCCTCAATCCTGTCCCCGGATTTCGGTTCAGAGGGCAAGCGAAGTCGAGCCGAAGGAGATGCCCCATGAGCGTGCTGGAACTTTGCGATCGCGAAATCGCTGCGGTTCCCCTCGGAGCCAGCGTAGCTGACGCCATCAACAAGATGCTCGACCACCACGTGGGCGCGGTGGCCGTCGTCGATGACGAGTATCGCGTGGCTGGAATTTTCACCGAGCGCGATGTGCTGCGAAAAATGGCACTGAGCCGCGTCGACCCACAAACCACCTCGGTACGCGACCTGATGACTACGCCCGTCGAGATGGCCACCCGAGCCACAGGGCCGGGCGAAGCGCTCAGCACCATGCTGGAGCATCATTTCCGTCATTTGCCGGTTGTCGACGACGGCGGTAAGCTGCTTGGAGTCCTTTCGATTCGTAATCTGCTGGAGTGGCGCGTCGACGACCTTAGCCACGAACTCGACTCGCTCGAGCAATATGTTTCGAATGACGGACCCGGAGGCTAAGCCATAGCTCCAATCTCCCTTTTTTCTGAGCAAATCTACGCTACTCCTCGCGCGCTTGGACGGACGATTGCGGTGGTGCGCATCCTTACATCCGTTTTTTTTCTTTTCTTCGGGGAATACAAGCTGGCGAGCTCCGCATTCGCCCATAGCGATTTTCAGCAGTATCTGCAGAGCTACATCTCCAATGACGCAGTGAGTTTTTACCGTCCGTTTCTTTCCGGCGTTGTGCTGCCTCATGCCGTGTTCTTCGGATACTTCGTCGGCGTGCTGGAGTTGCTGATCGGCATTTCACTGTTGATCGGACTGTGGGTGCGCCCCGCCTCCGTTGCCGGCGCTCTATTCATGCTGAACCTGGCGCTCTCGATATGGTGGTCCGCCGGACATAGTGCGCAGTTCTGGCGTCACTTCGGCGTGGAGCTTGATGCCTTGCCCATGTTGTTTCTCTTCGTTATCTTTTATGCCGCCGACGCCGGAAAGGTTTGGGGTCTCGATGGCTTCAGCCGCCGGTGAACAACAAATCCCTTCAGGACCAAGCCGAATGAAACGATCGAGTTTTACAGCAACTTTTCTTGCCGTATTGACTTGCGCTGCGATCCAGCTACACGCGCAATCGCAGCCATCCATCGTGCTCCACGCCGGGCACGTCCTCGATGTAAAAACCGGCAAGATGTTAGCGGATCAAACCATCGTTATCGAGAAGGGCAAAATCAGCAGCATTGGGCCTTCTGCTGATGCGAAAGCGCCCGCCAACGCTACTCGTATCGACTTGCCGAGCGCGACCATACTGCCGGGGCTCATCGATGCCCACACACATATCACATTCGATCCGAAGTTTGGGTATGAGAGTTTGGCCATCTCGATTCCGCGCGAGACCCTCACGGGCGCGAAGAATGCCCGGCTTACCTTGCTTGCCGGATTCACCACCATCCGCAACGTCGGGGCCAGCGGGTTCACCGATGTTGCTCTGCGCGATGCCATTAATGCCGGCGACGTACCAGGTCCACGCATGTTGGTCAGCGGGCCCGCCCTGAGCATAACCGGCGGACACTGCGACAACAACCTTTTGCCGGTCCAGTACCACGCTACGAGCGACGGCGTGGCCGACGGGATCGCAGCCGTGCAACACAAGGTTCGCGAGAACATCAAGTATGGCGTCGATCTCATCAAAGTCTGCGCGACGGGTGGCGTGCTTTCGATGGGCGACAATCCGCAGCACTCGCAGTACACAATCGAGGAGATGAAGGCCATCGTCGCCGACGCGCATCGCCTTGGTCGAAAAGTCGCTGCCCATGCGCATGGCGCGGAAGGAATCCGCTGGGCAACCGAAGCGGGAGTGGACTCTATCGAGCACGGCTCCTACATCGACGATGCCGGAATCGCAGCCATGAAGGAGCACGGAACCTATCTCGTGCCCACGCTCTATCTTGGCGACTGGATGTTCGACCATGCCGAGGAGACCCACATGCCCGCGCCGTTGCTGGCCAAGGCGCATGATGTCATTCCTGCTGCCCGCAAGAACATCGCGCACGCTTTTGCTTCCGGCGTGAAGGTGGCTTTTGGCACCGACGCTGCGGTTTATCCACACGGGCTGAACGCGCACGAGTTCGCGGTCATGGTAAAACTCGGCCTGACCCCGCTGCAGGCGATCCAGGCCGCAACTATCAACGCGGCCGACTTACTCGGATGGACGGGAAAGGCCGGCAGTCTTGACCCTGGCGCGTGGGGCGACATCATCGCGGTCGATGGCGACCCGCTCAAGGATGTGACCGCGCTGGAGCGCGTAAAATTCGTGATGAAGGGCGGAGAAGTCGTAAAGAACGAGTACGGGAAGTAGTGCGTTGCTCGGCGATCTCTGCGTTCTCTGCGATTTAGGCTTTCGATTTTGACGAGCGACTGCATGCTCGACCACGCAATCCTGAAGTCCGTTGCCGAGCAGATGCTAACAGCATCACTGGTCGAGATTGAGGGAAGGAAATTCCGCGTAGGCCAGACGGGGTCGCGGCATTTTCGAACCGTTCGATTCCTCATGGGCGGGCAGCAATATCAGGCAATCGAGCAGAACCCCGAAAAGCCTAGCCAGTGGGGCAAGCTGGCGCGAGAAGGACATCGCGTCGTCCAGATCAGGAATATTTCTACACAAAAGTATGTTGCCGTTGTCGTGGACGACAGGATACGCGAGTACACGCGCTAACGGCGCCTTTCAGCGCGCAGTCCGATCGACCGAGTCGCGCTGCTTGCTTCGGCCTCCCCCGCAATGACCGCGTTTATTGCCGATCTGCGCTTGTCGCCGTTTGCGATGCGGGTTGCGCCGACTCCGTCGTGTTGCCGATGGCATCTCCGCTTAATACCAGTTCTACCCGGCGATTCTGCTGGCGGCCTTCCGAAGTATCGTTGGACGCAATGGGTTCGGTCTTGCCGTAGCCGTGCGCTTCGATCGAGTTCGCGTTGATGCCCTGCTGCACGAGATAGTCGCGCACCGCCTCCGCCCGATGCTCCGAAAGCTGCTGGTTGTACTCGTCGCTTCCAATGCTGTCGGTGTGTCCTTCAACCGCCAAGTGCAGGCTGGGATAGGCGAGCACGATTCCGGAAACCTTCGCCAGACGCTCGCGGGCTCCCGGCAAAAGCTCGAAGCTGCCGCTGCGGAACAGAACGTCGGACATATTGGCGATCAGGCCGCGCGCTGAGTCGCGGGTGGCCAGAATCGTATTAAGCTGTTGCAGCAGGCGGGCGCGCAGTTCCTGCTTTTCTTTTTCGGCCTGCTGGCGCATGGTTTCCGCCTGCTGGCGAAGATTTTCGGATTGGGCGGCGGCGGCACGGGCTTTGTCCGCTTCAGCAGCTAGAGCCTGCTGCTGCGCAATAGCATCGGCCTTCGCCTGTTCCGCTTCGGCTTTCTGCCGCGCGGCTTCGGCGGCTGCAGCCTGCGCTTCTTGCTTCATGCGCTCGGCGTCGGCTTTGGCTTGCTCGGCGGCGATCCGCGCCTGGTCGGCCTGGGCACGAGCTTGTTCGGCGTCGGCCCGGCGCTTGGCCTCCGCTTCGGCATCCGCCCGGGCCTTGGCTTCGCGGGCCGCCGCCGCAGCCTGCGCTTCGTCTTCTGCCTTCTGTTTGACCGCCATCATGCGCGCTTCTTCGGCGGTCTGCGTCGCTTCCTTGGCTGCAGCTTCGACGCTCGTCTTGACTTGCTTCTGCCGATAGGCCTCTTCCGCCTGTCGGAGCTGGCCGTCGGCCTTGGCAAGAATCGTGGTCGCATACTTGTCGGCCGCAGCGATGTGCGCGATGCGCAACGCATTGCGGGCTTCAAACAATTCCAGCGGAGTCCTGTTATCAACTCCGAAGATGGCGTCTTGGATGTGCGTGTTGGTCGACGAATACGTGCCGCGCGTCACGAGCTCATACTTGGCTTCGATGTTCTCGGTTCCGGCGCCGGCCATAGGAGAGCTTTCCATCACCACCATGTTGCCCGGCTGGGTGACGGCGAAATACGGCTCGGCCGTGACAATCATGCCGAATGTTTGCAGGTCAGTGGCGGCTTTGATGTGGGCATTGCCGTTGTGTTCGAGCGTAACTTCGCCCAGATTGACAGGGCGTCCTTCGGGCGAGACCGCCCACAGGACGTACGTCAGATATTCAAGCCCGAACTTGGTGGCTTCTTCGAGTCCCTGAAATTTCACGTCGATCGCCAGATTCGTCTTCTTGCCCTCCACCTTGGCTTCGCCGGTCGCAGTTTTCAGCAGGTCGGTTCCCTGAAAGTCGACCTTGGTCATGCCGCCTTGCAGGCGATAGTGCACCGCTTTGGTCGTGCGCGACACCGTAGGTGCGGACGCGCTTGCTGCGCCAGACGCAGTGGCAGAAGTTGCAGGACTCTGCGCCAGTGCGTAGCTCGCCACGCACAAGAAACAGGCAATGAGAATTTTCACCGTCGTCTCGAATCTGGGGGAGATTGAGATTTATAAGCTTTTCTTAATGGTGAGGGATGGCCAAGCCGAAAGGAAAGGCACATCGGGGAGTGGACCTTTGGTCACACAGCACGAATGGTTCAATCTCCCAGAACCCGACACGGGCGACCCGAATTCACACGGACAGAAACGCTTGCCGCTAAGGGATCATCGCGATGGTGCCGTTCGCTCCCACAACCAATGCTCCACCATTCGGTAGTGCGCTGACGGCGTTGAATTTCTGCTGTGAATGCCGAGGCGCGCCGATCCGCCGCGGATTGTGCGGTGGGCGGAAGTCGAATACAAAATCCTGGCCGACGATGAATAGCCGCTCAGGAGGGGCTGGCTTCGGCTTTAGAATCCGGCTCTTGACGCTTTCTTCGCCCACCGCTTCACTCGCCTGGCGGATGGCTTCGGCATTCACTGCGCGATCGTACGCGACGGCAGAAAAGTAAGCCTGTGGCCGGATCTGCGCCAGAGACCAGGTCTTTCCGCCATCACTGGTGAAGGCAAGGTTGGGGCCGTCATCGTTGGGATGTTTGTAGTCTCCACCAGCGATCTCGCCGTGCACCGCATCGCGAAACGCGATGGAGAAAATCCCGGTCGAATCAGTGCCGTGCACAATCGGAGTGTTCGCCACGTCCCAGGTGCGGCCGCGATCTGAGCTGTGGAACACGCGGGCAACACTTCCTCCCGTGGCGAACCAGAGGTTATCTCCGTTCATCGCAAGGCAGGTGTTGCTGGCGGCGAAAGCGCCTTCTTTTTCTTCCGCCACCGGCAGATTTGTGGGAACCAGCGGTTTCCAATTCTCTCCATCGTCCGTGGCCAGCAGTTCGAATTTCAGCTTTCCGGAATCGTCCAGAACCGGATCGCCGAGCACGATGCCGTGTTTCGCGTCCCAGAAGGCGATTGAGTCGAAGAATCCTTTTGGATTCGTATTGCTGAACTGCAATTGCCAGTGCTGGCCGGCATCGGTCGTGTGATAGATGCGGGATTGATCACCGGGGCCAGCCGACATCAGGAAGGCTTCTTCGCCGGAGAAAGCAACCGCGCCACGGAAGTCGAGCGATTCAGCGCCGGGAACCTGGGCCGTCGTCCAGTGCTCGCCGTCGCTTGTGCGGAGATACGTTCCATGCGTACCTGAAGCCCACGCGACCGTTTGCGAGACGGCGCTAACGCCCCTCAGGTTTTCCGTGGTATGCGAGGTCAAGACGCGGGGTGCGGGTTGAGCAAGGCTGGAAGCGCACAGAAAACAGAGTGCAAGTGCTGTTATGGATGATCTCATGGGAAATGGTGAACATAACGCCACTCACAAAACAGAGTCAACCTATGAACAGGAATTGCGTTGGGCCTAAAACCCTAAACGCGATCTGGGTTCCGTCACACAGAAACCTTACCGAAGTAATCTCAAACAGCAGTTGAATCCTTCTTACAATTTTCAAACGAAGTTGTAGCTGTCGAAGGACGAAGCTCCGATGGCCTTTCAATCCGGGAAGAGAGAGATTCTTTGCGTCGTAGGCTGGCTCCTATTGGGTTGGGGGCCGGCGAAAGCGCAGACCCCTGCGGCAAACAATTCCCCAGGCAACAATTCCGCACAGGCACCGGCGCACGACTCTGCCGCAAGCCAATCGAAAAGCGACCTCGACGCCGCCGCAAAATCGACACGCAAAGAGCGCGAGCAGGAAAAAGCGCAACGTTCGGGACGTTCTGACGTCGTCAACCAGCTGGCAAAGGAACTTTCCGATTCCGACGAAGAGCCGATTGCTGGGGCCCCCACCGGATTTCGCTATTACTACTTTAAGCCGGGCGATTACGCGATTCTTGTACCCGCCGACGCGAAGCCCGAGGCCCGTGACAACTTCGGCCTGCGCCTGTTCTCGAATGAGGCCTTTACATACCGGATCGAAGTGATTTTAGGAGAGCCGATCCTCGGCCAGGGCGATACGCCGGAAGAGATCATTCACAACGCAAACGCCCAGTATTTTGCCGGGTGCGCGATGAACATCAGCGGGCTGGGCGAGCCCGTGGACGGACATCCGGCACACACCGTCGGACTGAGCTGCGGGATGAGCCAGCAAGTTCTCGGCTACGCCGAGTATGTGTTGAGCGATGGCTATGTGGTGCCGGTGATCTGCGGTTATCCGCTGACCCGCGAGGATCTTGATCCGAACCCGCACCAGCCATACAAGAAGATTGTCGACAAATATACGCGCGAGCGAAACGGATTCGCGGTCTGTCAACGGATTCTACCGTCGCTGCGCTTTCATCCTTATGCCGGCCGGTGGAATCCGAAGATCGGACCTGCCCCCGAAAAGAAGCCGGCTGTAACCAGCGCGTTGCTTTCGTCCGGCAATGCGCCGACCTCGCCAGAAGGCGCGTCGCTCGGGGCGTTTGCTCGCGCTCACAAAAAGATACCCACACATGCGGTCATGACCGAAATCAAGCATGCTTCTCCGGGATATGAGCCGCTGACATTCCGCTACGCATGTACCAAGGACGATTCGACTTGCTACAACGCGAGTGTAGAAATCCCTACCCGTGCAAAGCGGAATGATCAGTTTCAGAATCCGTATACCTGGCTGTTTGAATATGAGGTGCCGTTCGGTTCTGACACGGTCTACGTTCAGTTCAACACGGGCGTTTCTACCGAACCTGGCATCATCAGCCGCGAAGAGTTCATCAAGACGAAAGTTGATTGGTGGATTGGCTATACGCCGGCCGCGCACTATTCGAGCGTCGCCGCGGCAAAAGTCCTGCGAGAAGAGCTGACGGAGATCAATGGAATCCCGACACGTTTGGCGACGTTCACGAATCCGACCGGATCGCAAACGGTTTTGACGTACTTGGCTGCGTACATGGTCCCTGGCAAGTTTATTCAAATTCGCTGCACCGCTACGGAAAAGGACTCTGGCGACGCGCAGGGTATGTGCGAGCACGTCCTGCGCTCGCTGGAGGTTCCGCAGTCAAAAGAGGACCAGGTGGATCCAGAGGATCCGCCGGAAAGCGACGACCCGCCTCAGTCTTCCCCGACGGAGGACGATGATCAGTAAGCGCAGCTTTTTCTTCGTTCTTGCAATAGCCCTGGGATTTTTCGGCGCAGGTCGGAGTGTTGCCCACGGGCAGGATTCGTCCCAGAGTTCCCGCCAAGTTCCGCTGGGGGACGTCGTCCGCCGGCAAGAGGCGGAGCGTCAACGCGGCAGGAAAGCCACGCACGTGCTGAACGATGAAGACATCCACGGGCATAAGCGCCAAATCAGCGGGGATGCGGCGGTTACAGTGATCATTCCTAACATCCGGATTACAGGCTATGTGGAAGACGTCGACACGAATCGGAAACCCGGCTCCGAGCCGAGGCTGTACGTGTGGATTGGCTCAAGATCGCTCGACGCGTGCTACGACGTGGATTGCGCCAAAAGGGTCTACATTCAGGAACTGCCCCAACTGCCAAGCATGTTTGGGGGAACGCCGCGCATCCTGTTTGAATCGGAGACGTCCATTGACGGCAATCCAGCCCGCATCGCTCATCTTGAGATCAAGCACGACGTGAAGGGAAAGATGTTTGGTGAGGTGGCGTTCATTCAGACTCCAGCTGCTGCGACTGCCGCCAGTTGTATCTACAAGGCGGATGCACCAGATCTTGAACCTGTATGTGATGAGTTCATCGGTTCGCTGCAGGTCCACATGCCTGAAAGGTTCATCTATGTCGAGCACCACTACTAACCTGGCTCGCAGTCTGTGTTCGCTTGCACTCTTCATGGCTGCGGCAGCGGGATGGGCCCAACCTCCGGCGCCGAGGATTGTTGCGGCGAAGTTCGCGCCTGGAACAACCGCGCGCTACGAATTTGAGGGCCAGGTGCACATTTCCACCGAGCACGCCCCGAATGTGAAATTGAAGGCGCCCAGTGACTGCTCGTATCAACTCAAGGCTGTCTTGAAATTCGATTTCGCGACGGCAAGCGCTGAAGGAACGATATCGGGCAAGATTTCCTTTCAAGGTGTTGAAGCTCAAGTATCGCAATGCGCGAGCGCGAGTCAAGAGCAGGTCACGAGCGCCATCCGACAACTGGAGGCCAGCGGATCGGGATTCCAGGTCTTTCCGGCCAGCGACGTGCGGTTGACCACTCCCTCGACCAGCGACGAACCCGAGATCGTGAGCATCCTCCGAAAAGCCGCATGGGACCTGCTGCAGCCCCGATTGAGCGATGCCGCGCTCGCGCCGGAATCGTCCTGGATTTCGAGCCGCAGATTTCTTTACTGGCCCGACACCTTTGTCGAAGGCATGGAAGTCGCGGGAGCCGCGATGCAATATGCTCGCAACGTTGAAGTGGGCAAAAAGAAGTACGCGGAGCTGGAATACAAACAGGTGTTCTCACCGACCGACATGCCGGCCTACGTCGAGGCACGAACGCGCGCGACCGACTTTAGCGGCACCACCTTAGTGACCGGACGCGGAGGCGTAACACTTCTGTGGAGTTCGGTCGATCAGCGCATAGTTTACCTTCATCGGAAGCGCACCATCGACAATCGCCTGATGCTGAAGTATGACGAAGCCGATCAGCCGACACGCATCGGACAGTTGCTGGTCGAAGAAGAATCCACCGTCCGCTGGCTTCCGGAAAAGAATGCCGATACCTGGCTCGCTGAGTTGCATCGCTACGAGAGTTCCGCCTATGAAGTATCGGCAGAAGGCCGGGCCAAAGCGCGGGAGCAGCAAGTAACGGAGCGCCGCGAATTATCCGATCTGCTTGATCGCGCTCCTAAAGGATTTGAGCGCTGGAAGCGATCTTTCTGCAGCGGTGCTTATTGTTTTGAACTGTCCGTGGCCGTGCCGCAGGGAACTCAGGTCGCCGACTCGACCGGCATGACGGCGCTGCTGTTGAGCGGCTCGAACGATCAGACCGTGATGGTCGCCGTGGGTCCCTTGCTCGATAAGCAGTCTTTAGGATTGACCACAGAAGAACTCCTGCATCAGCAAACTCTGCGCTTCGTCAGCAACCAACTCTGGTTCGGGCGTGGGACGGGCGACGCGATCAACTTCTCCAGCGGGAGTCTGCATGACCGTCCGGCAGGCTCGAGCGAATTCACCTCGACATCACGCGATCTGACCCCGATTCGCGGACGGCTGGTGATGGTAATCGGACCGTTTGGAAGGCTCGTGCCCGTGGCCTGTGCTCACAATGCACAACGAGGCGATCTGGATGCGGTCTGCCACAGTGTCACGGATTCAGTGATCATCCGGTGAAGCAATTAATTTGATTGGACCTTTCGCAAGCGGGACGCCGCCCCACACTCACTTCGCGGTGAAATCTGCAAATGCCGCGCTCTTGCCGTAGTAGATGCGCAGAGTGCAACGATTGCCCACATGTGCGAAGGCCACTTCCAACGCTGTGGAAGGCTCGGAGATTTGTGCCGTCTCCATCGGCGAGCGAGCCAAGTCGGTCTTCTCATCGTACGCTGCGCCGGAAGAAACGTTCTTATTAATGGCGAGCGTCCAATGATCTTTTCCCGGAATGGGATAAACCGTGTAAGCGCCAACGGGGATCAGCGACGATCCCAGGTTGAGTTGCGCTTCGGTGAACAAGGTCATCGGCGAACCGCCGGGAAGGAACGGCTTCCCGTTGGAAACCTTCTCCTTATTGCTCGCGACCGGGTTATAGCGAATATAGATCTGACGGCCGTCGTCGAGATTGCAGCTGGCGGTAGAGGAGGGAGCACTGGAGGGCGGATCCTGCGCAACGACCAGCGGAACGAAAAGCAGGCATATGAGTACGGCTCTGCAGACGATGTGGGGCGACATGGCGAGCCTCCGCACCAAAGTGTAGCGCTGGAGGAGGCGAACGAGAAGAGATTTTACGACACAAGCGTCTCGGTCCGTTTAAATAGCCCTCCTGAGCCTCGAAACTTAATCCTTGCCACACCACGATTCCTCCCTTTGGCACTGACCTTTGGTGACGTTTTCCCGTCCCGTCTGTGTTGTTAGCGTTGCTCGCAGGTACGGTGCTCCGCGCACCCGCCAAGGACGGAGAATAAATGTCGAAAGCGAAACTAAGGGTTTTGTACGGAGAAGGCGAGCCAGAAGTGCTGGCTCAACAGGCTGCGGCCATGGAGAAGGCCGGCTACACCGTGAAGCAAGCCATCGGACGCAAACAGGTCGAGCAAGCCCTGCCTCAGGGTCCGTTCGATCTGGTTGTGCTGGGCGGAACGTTGACGCGCAACGAGAGGCATCATCTCGTCTACAAGGCCAAAAAGGCGATTGCGGAAGCCAAAGTACTAGTGCTGCATGCAGATGGCACCCGACACCCTTATGTTGACGCATGCACTGATACCGGCGCCGATGTCGAGCACGTACTGGCGCGAATCGAAGCGATGAACCTGAGCGCACCCGCCGCGATGGCAGCAGGAGCCGGCGCGGGCAAGTAGCCGGCAGACCATCGAGTTACATGGATTCCCACGAACAGGCGGCCTGCAAGGGCCGCCTTTGCATTCTTCTAGCGGTCAAACGCGCCCGTTTCCCAACCAATTGGAACCCGCACGGTTCCACCTCCGTATATAACTAAGGGAACAGACTACGTGCGGTAGGTTCGGGCTTTCCGCTCGCGTAGCGAGGGAGCGTGCTCGATGCGGGTAAACCATTCATTTTCTGCGTTCTGGCTTAAATTTTTGTCTCTAGCCCTCGGCCTGGGGTCGCTCACGTTGCTTTCCGCTTGCAGCATCAACGTGAAAAAGGAGCCGAACGGACAGGACAAGCAGGTTGATATCAAGACTCTGGTCGGCGGCATCCACGTCAGCAACGAGGCGAGCGCTTCTGATGTCGGAGTCGCAGTCTACCCCGGCGCCCGTTTGAAGCAAAAACAGTCCGACGGCGACGACAAAAGCGCCAACGTCAACATTTCCGGATTCGGCTATGGGCTGAAGGTGGTCGCGCTCGAATACGAATCGCAGGATTCTCCAGCCAAGTTGCTGGCCTTCTATAAGGACCAGCTGAAGCGGTTTGGAAGCGTGTTGGAGTGCCGCAACTCCGGCCATTTTCAGGTCAACATGAATATGCCCAAGCACGGAGAATCGCACGATCTCACCTGCGACGACACTCACGGCGACAATGTCGAACTGAAGGTGGGAAGCAAAGAAAATCAGCACATCGTGTCCATCGAACCAGAAGGCAAAGGTTCCAGCTTCGCTCTGGTTTACGTTCACGCTCACGGCAAAGAAGCTGAGATTTAGGAGACCCGCATGTTTTGTAACTTACGGCCAGTGTTGGGTTTGGGCGGAAATCTTATCCTGTCAGCGGCGATGATGATCGCTCTCAGCGGAGTTTTGGCCGCGCAGACCCCGGGCACTGGTTCAGACGAGAAGACGCTCGATGTCCAGACTTCCAGCGGCGGGCTGCACGTCGGCACTGACGGAAATGCCAGTAAAGCGGGAGTCCCGTTGTATCCGGGAGCACGTCCGAAAAAAGAAGATCACAATAACAATGCGCTCAACTTTGGCCTTTTCACCGAGGCATTGGGGGTGAAACTCGTGGTCGCGAAATATTCGTCGGAAGACGCGCCGGAGAGGATCATCGCCTTTTACCGCGAGAAACTAAAGCGCTACGGCCACGTGCTGGAGTGCCACACGCATGAGCATGGTGGCGATGTACGCGCCGACAACGATGACAAAGATGACACGGACGATGCGAAGTTGAAATGTGAGGGTGACAACACCGGGCCGGTCACCGAGTTGAAAGTAGGGACTTCGATGAATCAACACGTGGTCGCGATTGAGCCGGGGGAGCAAGACAAGGGCTCGAGCTTCGCGATTGTTTATGTGCATGCCCGCAAAGAGAGTGATATTTAGCATCTGCTTCCCAATGTTTGCCCTGCAAAGCCGATATCGACAGAACGGCCCGCAAGCTCAATTGAGCCTGCGGGCCGCCCGGTGGACTGTTTGGGATTGACCAAGAGGTGGTCACTCTACGTGGCCTCTACGGCAACTCCGGGTTCCCGGCGCGACCTGCCCGCCGGGCGGAATCAATCCTTATTCACCGGTAGTGTGCGGACTGTAGCCTCGGCATGGTGCTGCCAAAGCCCCGCTTAGAGCAACCCGCTCTAAGTCTCAGCCACCTCACCTGGTCTTTGGGTGTTTCTACAACTGCCATCAGAACTTGTCATCAGACCACCTCCTTTCCGGTGTATTCGCAGATTATTACGGGAGGAGAGTCGGCGTCAATCGGGCGTTTTGCGGGTAATCGGGAGTGGCAACATGGACGTATCGGACACGGGTAGCCCGAATGGTTTACTTCGCGATCTCCGCTGAATCTTGCCGATCTTTGCGGCGTTTCTTGGAAGTCAATCGAGTGCAGGGATTCGTCAGTGTGCGGCGGCCTTCATCGCCGCAGCTGGAAGGTCGATCTCAACGTGATCTGGCGTCGACCATATTTCTTTGCCATCCACCAGTTGCAGCCGATGCATCGTGACTTCCATGCTATGAGGCTCCACTTCGACCAGCAAGTAGTGATAGTTCACTTCTTTGCTTTGGAACGGATCGCTGGCTGCGCGCTCGATGGGATAGGCGTGCGCCGCTCCTCCGCCAGAAACGAAATAAGTTACGCCGCCATGCTCATGCCGCTCGTAATTGTGCACGTGTCCGGAGAAGACAACGAACCGCACTCGGGCGTGCGCCTGGCGTTCTTCCAGCATTTTGGCAAGCGCCTGCTCCGGGGGACGCGCCGAGTGCCCTCCACCGTACAATCTGGAATCCGAGGAGCTCGTATACGGCGGATGGTGCAGCATGAGCATCACGAATTCGACATCGGCAGAAATATTGTCGAGCTTGCTCGTGAGCCACTGACCCTGGGGACCTGAAACCTCGTCCTGCGAACTGTCGAGCACCAGAATGAGCGAATTCGCGGCGCGAACTGAATAATAGCGGCTGTCCTTGAGATCCGGGAAACGCTGGAAGTAGTTGCCCAGCGCAATCTTGGGATCACCGTGCACGTCATGATTGCCCAGCGCCGGATATATTGGGATCTTCTTCTCCCGCCAAATGCTGGTTTCGCCGTCCCACACGTTCCAGTCGCTGGTGTCAAATCCGTTGTAAACAATGTCGCCGGTAAAACAGATGAAGGCGGGCTTCGCGTCGGCAATGGCCTTTACTAAGGCCACCCTGACCGCCGGATTGGCCGCCTCGGTGTCGTGGGGATCGTGAAAGCGGGTGTCGCCGTAAAGCACGAAGTTGAACGGAGTCTTAACCTCCGCCTGCAATTCAGCACTCGAACTCTGCGCGGCGCCCTTCTTCGCGCAGGCCGACAGGATTAGAACCGCAGCCAGGAACGAAACCCCAGCTGTAGAAAAAACCAGGTTTGACAGTTTCATAGCGAGAATGACGATTGATTTCTATTTTCCCACAACCAGCACTTCGAACTGTCCTGACTCGGCGGTCGACAAGAAGAGCTTGTGGGTTTTCGGATCGAGAGCCATCGTCTTGGCTCGTGGTGCGGTCTTGACCGTCTCCACCGCAGAATACTGGTCTGCGCTGTCCTGGTGAATGACGGTGATCGTCCCCTCGCCATTGGAATTGAAGATCAGCTTCGACTCGGGATCGAAGGCGGTTGCGTCAACATGATCTCCGATCGGAAGGGTTGTAATCACCTGACCCGTGTCGGCATTCATCACCGCCATGACTTTGCTACGGCAGCCGAGGAACAACCGTCGGTTTTCGCGATCCATCGCCATGCTCGAGGGCTTGGCGCATGGAGCCGTCGGCCAGCGCTGCTCAACTTTCAAGTCGCGCGCATTGATCTTTACCACTTGGCTCTCGTCTTCGAGATTGTCGAAGACGTAGCCCTTTCCGTCGGCCGCGGCGAATTCCGGCCCGCCGCCGAGATCGACCTTGCCCGCGACCTTGCCCGTTGCTGCATCAATGGCGGTGGCGCTGTTGCTTTCGCCATTGAAGGCGAAGACGCGCTTGGTCGCCGGATCGTAGATGATCCCGTCAGGATCGGTTGGGCTGGGAATCTCCTGCAAGACTTTCATAGTCTTCAGGTCGAATTCGAGAACCTTCGACGCTTTGCCGTCGCTGATGAAGCCGTGATTGAACTCGGGCGCGAGGGCGATTCCGTGCACGCCGCTGGTGGGAATGCTGCCGAGCAACTCGCCGGAGTCGAGGTTTAGAATCTCGACTTTCGCTCCGTGCGAAACGTACAGGCGGCGCGCGGACTCGTCGGCGGTCAGATAGTCCCAGCCGCCCTGCCCGGGGATAGGGATTTTCTTGACCACAGAATAGCCGGCCGATGGAGCCGGACCGGCGAACGAAACGCAGCTCAAACATACGACGACGGCAGCCAGAACAAATGCACGATTCAGCATTGAGTCATCCCCCGCGAACACAGTAGAGGCCAACCCTGAAATTCACCTGAAGCCGACAGGTTCAGATTCAGAATTTGAAGCGAACCATGAATTGAACCTGTCGCGGCAGACCGGTACCGGTGTTCGGCGATGCGGAGTTGTCGTTGTTGTTGTTGAAATTCACGAAGGAGCTGATAGCGCCGAAGGTCGGTTGCTCCGGCGACAGAGTGCCTACCTGCCCGGCGGCGGCAGGAGGATTGTAGACAAGATTCAGCTGCCCTGGGTCTGCCAGTTGCACGTGGTTGAAGATATTGAAAGCTTGCACCCCAAATTCCATTGAGTAGCGTTCGGTTAACTTGCTTTCCTTGGTCAGAGCGAGGTCGATTTGCCAGCTAGTTGGAGCGCGAACGATTCCGTTCGGCTCGTTGCCAAATCGGGTAAAGTTTCCGTTCGCGTCAGTCGGCGGCGCTGCAAACGCAGCCGCGTTGATCAGCGGCATGCCATTGGAAACCGGCGTCACCGGCCGTGGGTGAGGCAGGGTAATCGGCACGCCCGGAATAAGATCCGGCCGCTGGCCGGTCTGGTCATTGCCATCGGGAAGCAGGAAAGTGGGGGCTTGCCCCGCGAAAGGCCCGAGCTGGATAGTTGGGCTGTTTTGCAGGTCCATGAAAACGGTCAAGGGATGCCCTGTATGCCAGAGGCCAACGCTGCTTAGTTCCCAGCCGCCGAAGATTTTCCCAGCCACGCCTGACGAACTGAGGAATGATTTCCCCGGTCCGAAAGGAAGCTCATACACTACGTTTGCCACAATATTGTTGCGCACATCAAACACGCTCGGCCCCTTGTCACACTCGAGGCAATTGACATTCTCCGGTCCGCTCGACTCGCCACCGCCCACGGAACCATCGTTGATGGAATGCGACCAGGTGTAACGCGACTGGAATTCCAAACCGTTGCTGAAGCGTCGCTCCAGAGCCAGCCCGAGTCCGTTGTACGTGCTTGAACCGATGTCCCTCTTGATATCGACGGAGCCGAAGGGATCAGGAAAATTCGGATTTGGGTAAAATTGGTCCAGAGGGCGGACGCAGTCGGTACCGCCTGGATTGAGGGTCGCCGGTTCGGAACACAGGTTCACCCCTCCCCTCGAGAACAATCGCACCCCCCGGCTTCCAAGATACTGCGCCGATGCGAGAAAATTTGCCGGGAGCTCATGCTCCACAGTCATACCCCAGGTTTCCGAGTAGAGGTCGCGCCGGCCCTGCCGCTGCAGGGCGCGCGGGTGGGCAGCTGCCTTCAGCGCACCAAGTCCTGAGAGATCAGGGGCCGTCTGCTCGTAGGCGGGAAGTAGAGGGCCGGGGTTCGCGACGGTGACGCGAAAAGTGTCGCTTTCAAGCCCAGCGTTCAAGTCGTCGTTCTGTGCTGCGCCGTGGTAGATGCCGAAGCCAGTCCGAAAAACGGTTTTTCCGTGCAGCGCGCTGGGCGCCCAAGCGAGGCCAAGTCTCGGATCGAAGTTTCGGTAGTTCGCGTTGTAGAGAGCAGGATCCTTGGGGCACGGTGGAGTATTGATGGGACCTGCGCTCGCCGGCACCGGGAGGGTGCTGAAGGACCCCGTGCCGAGGCACACACCGTGGAACTGTCCTAGGTCAAATACCGTCGTGCGGTTCGTCGCCTCGTGCGCCACTCCGTAGTATTCCCAACGTAGTCCTGCCGTCAGGGTGAGGGTGGGGGTTGCCTTCCACTCATCCTGAAAATACGGCATGTCGAAATTGCGCCGCAAGCCGTGGCAGCACCATGGAGCAATAAAACTAATCTTAGCTAGATTCGCGTTCACCATGTCCTGCGAGCTGTTGAAATTCAGTTGATTGTCGGCCGTCTGTCCTTGATTGAGCCGCACGCGGCGATACTCCATGCCCATCTTGAACGCGTGCCGCCCATGGATCCACGTGAAGTTGTCGACTAACCCAAACGTCGAACCGACTTCGATGTCAGCTGTGTCGTCATTCAAGCCGATGAATTGAGCCGTATTTACGGCATACGGTAGTACGCTGACCTGCGGATTGTGGAACGGAGATCGGTTTATGTAGCCCTTGACCTCGTTGAAAATAGTCGGCGTGAACGTGTGCTGCAGCGCCACAAGGTAGTTGGCGGGGTGGTTGTAGGTCGAGAGTTTGTCTCCGGGAAGGGCACCGCCGTTAGGTGCATCTACCAGGCTGATGTCGCGCTGCGCGCGGCCGTAGAGCAGTGTTTTCTCGCTGATCTGGTGATCGAACCGCATCAGCCAGGTGTCCTCGTGGACAGTCGTGGGCGTGGCGGCTGTCAGAAGATCCACGTTGTTGTTGAGATTCGGGGTTGCGACACTTCCCTGGTACTGAAAGGCAGAGTCCGGGTAAGTGAACAACGGGGTGCAGCCGTTGATGCTTCCAATCGACTTTCGCCAGGGAAATGCGCGCATAATGGGGCACATCTGCGGAGAGGTCTTCAAGACGGTTTGCAGGAACGGACCTGAAAGAGGAGTAGGTGCATTAGGGTTAGTCGTGTCATTTACGCCTACACCCACCGCGGACGGCACTGAGAAAGTATTCGTAATCGCCTGATACTGTCGTAGGCCTTCATAGCTAACGAAGAAGAACGTCTTGTTCTTTTTTATGGGGCCGCCAAACGTCAGTCCGTACTGTCCCAGGCGAAAAGGCGGAATGGCGGGATGTCCAGCCAAGTTGTAGTCGTTGAAGTTGCGATCGTCGAACACAGAGTTGCGCAGGTAACCGAAGGCGCTGCCATGCCAGTCGTTCGTTCCGTGCTTGGTCTCGACATCGATCTGGCCGCCCGACTGCGTCCCGTATTCGGCGTCATACAGGGCACTACTCACGCGATACTCTTCAACCGCATCCTGCGAAATCTGAAGGCGGGTCTGCGACTTCTGTGCCTGCTCCTGGATGCCACCGGCATCGACGCCGTCAATCGAAAAGTTATTGTCGTCGCGCGCCCGTCCCGCGAAGCGGATTGTGCGCTGGTCGCCGCCGCCGTCATCCTGAGCGAACGGAGCAAGCAAGGTGAAGCTGGACCAGTCGCGCCCGTTGTTGGGCAATTGCGAGATTTGAGTACTGTCGATAACTGTTGCCGCCTCCGCTGAACTGCGATCTGCAGGAGTGTTCTCCGCCTTCACGTCGATCTCTTCGCGCACCGTGCCTACAGAAAGCTGTGCATCGAGCGTATGTGTCTCGCCGATGCGCAGGATGACGTCCTCAATCACCTTGGTTTGAAACTTCTGAGCCGACACAGTCACCCGGTAGCTCCCGACCGCCAGACCGGGAAAGCGGTAATATCCCTTCGCACTGGTCTGCTGCTCGGCACCGAAGCCCGTATCCACTGCAACCGCCTTGACGGTGGCGCCTGCGACTACTCTTCCGGAAGGATCGGTCACAGTGCCTTCGAGCTCGCCGCGGTCGACCTGGGCGAACAGCGGCGACACAGTCAGCAGAAACCCCACAATCAGGCTGAGGAAGAGCAGACTTCTTTGAAGACGGCGTCGAGTTTGCGGAATTCATGGCGTCAGCTCCTTGCGGGACAACGGATGCGGGTTAACAGTGATCTCTGCTGACCTGTGAGCGGCGGTCAAGACGACGCAGAGCGAATCAGACGAGAGCGCAATATTCCCCTCGCAAAACTGCGGGAACCGCCACTTATACGACCGGAGTGTTACGGCTGTATGAAGGCCTTGTTAATGTTTTTTCAGGTTGGAGAGCCTCAGGGTCTGCATACTGCCCGTCTTATGGGAGGGCGAAGGCGTAAATCGCACTGCCGGCTGCAATGGCGAGGTGCTCTTTGCCATCGACGGCAAAGGCGATGGGAGCAGCATAGACTGCGCCGCCCATCTGGAAGTGCCACAAGGGCTTACCACTTGACGCGTCGAAAGCGATGAAGTTGCCCTCTGCGTCCCCGCTGAAGATCAGTCCGCCCGCGGTCGAAAGCACACCTGACCATGTCGGCGAAGTGTGCTGGAACTTCCACTTCACCTCGCCGGTTGCCGGATCGATCGCTTTGAGGAATCCGAGATAAGGCTCGGCATCTTCCGATGGGAAATAGGCGCTGCCGTAGTAGGCGTGTCCCGCCTCGTAGGGTTGCGGGGCGGTACTGAAGATGTCGCACTGATCGCGCGCGCTCACATAGAAAAGATTGGTTTGCGGATCATACGTCGGGGCCATGAAGTTCGTCGTTCCCAGGGCGCCGGGACAGACGGTATGGCCGGCGAGCGTCGGAGAAGCTTCTTTTTTCGCCAACGGACGCCCTTCGGAATCTTTTGTCTCGCTCCATGTCTCTTTCCCGAATGCGCTGGCTGAGATCAGCTTGCCAGTGCTGCGATCGAGCACATAGAAAAATCCATTGCGGTTGGCCTGCGCGACCAGATGCTTGCCGCCACTGTCGATCAGCACCGGCACCTGGGTTGCGTCCCAGTCATGCTCGTCGTGCCTGGTGAATTGGAAATACCAATTCAGTTTGCCGGTATCGGCGTTCAGCGCCAGCAGCGAGTTGCTGTAGAGGTTGTCGCCGGCGCGTCCTTCGCCGCGGTTGGAGGGTGCTGGGTTCCCTGTGGGCCAAAAGATCTGATTCGTTGCGGGATCGTAAGTCCCCGTGTTCCACGCCGGTGCGCCACCGACTTTCCACGAATTGCCTTCCCACGTTTCATGTCCCGGCTCGCCGGGACCGGGGACCGTGTAGAAGCGCCATTTACGTTTGCCAGTGTCGGCTTCATAGGCATCGATGAATCCGCGCACGCCGTACTCTCCGCCCGAGACGCCGATGACGATCAGATCCTTTACAGCCAGCGGGGCGACCGTGAAACTGTGGCCGGTTCTGTAGTCGGCGGCGATTACGTCCCATACAACGTTGCCGGTCTTGGCATCGAGCGCGATGACGTGCGCATCCAATGTGCCAAAAAACACTTTGTCGCCCAGAATGGCGAGGCCGCGGTTCACACGGCCGCAGCAAGGACGAATGTCGGAAGGCAGTTGATGCTGATAAATCCAGATCGGACGCCCGGTGTGCGCGTCGAGCGCGAAAGCGCGATCGTCCTGACCAGTGGCGTAGAGAACTCCATCCACGACGAGCGGAGTCGTCTCCAGTTTGCCGGTCGCGCCGATTTGGAAGACCCATTTTGCGGTCAGGGAGCGAACATTGCGAGCGGTGATCTGGTCGAGAGTGCTGAAGCGCTTCCCGGAATAATCGCCAGAATAGGTGAGCCAGTTCTGCGGCTCTTTTCCCGAATTCACAAGGCGATCGGAAGTGACTTGCGCGCAGGCCGACACCCCGTAGACGCCGAAAGTCACGACGAGCCAAAGCATCCCAAACGTCCGAACCAACTCGTGGAAGATCGAAACACAGGGCCTAAAGGCTATCTTTTTAAGAGCACGCAACGCGGCCCTCAAAGGGCCGCTCTTCCACGTCAGAGCATGTGTTCGGGCTAAGGTCGAACGATGTCCGTCTCCACTTTTCATTTCGCCCCTTGAGAGACTAAATAAGCCACGATGTCTTCCAGGTCTTTGTCGCTGAGCACATCGGCGTTGTACTTCGGCATCATCGACTCGCGGCTCTTTTGAAACGACCGCAGCTTGTCTTTCTCGAGCAGATAGATGTTCTCGGCTGAATCCATAACCTGGACGCTGAAGCTGTCTTCGTTCAGAGCCACGCCTTTGATCTGTTTGCCGTCGGCCGTGACTGCAGTGATCGTCTCGTACTCCTGTGGGAACTCTTTCGTAGGCTCGGTCAATCCCCAGGCCAGCCTGCGACTCGGATTGCGAACGGCATCAATTAGAGCTTCTCGCGTCCGCGATCCGCCAACGGAGCTGAGGTCCGGCCCCAGCCTGCCGCCTTTGCCTTGCACCATGTGACACAAAGAGCAATTAGCGTCGCCATAGAACAACTGTTTGCCATGGGCGGCATCTCCGAGTGGCTTGGCGGGAGCTTTCACCTCCACGCTGCGGATGTAGGTGATGATCTGCCAGATCTCTTCGTCGGTCATTCCGACGCCCTGGCCGTTGGTGCCATTGGCGGGCATGGCCGTGCCGGGGATTCCATTGCTGATGGTCTGAAACATTTCGGCATCCGAGTGCGCGTGTATTTTCTTGGCGCGAGTGAGATCGGGGCCGCGTCCGCCGCCGCGCGCACCCAGCCCGTGACACAGCGCGCAGTTGATGCGGAACTCATACTCACCCGCTTTGGCGGCCTTGGCGTTGCCGGCGAGCGGGTTGTGGTCTTGGGCAGGAACCTGGGTGGAGAGCAAACAGAGTGTAGCCATCACGATTCGTGCAGCGAGCCTTCGTTGCAGCATGAAAGACATTACCCAGGACTGCGGGTACTTTCGTTTCCAAGCAGTGGGATGAGCCGGCATGGGCATGTGAGAAATTCGACGAATTTTACGCCAAGAGCCACCAAAATTCGCCGAGGAAATCTTGGGCAAATTCTGCCGGTTTCTATTGGACATGGCCGCAAGATATCTACGACTTGCACTTTCGGCTCTCTACACTGAAATCCTCTCTCGCTTCTGTCGATGAATGTAGGTTGCGGTGTTTTTATCAGTAGCGCCGTAAGTCTCTGATCAGTCAGCGCTTCCATTGGAAAGCATCGGGTTGCGGAAGCCCGATGTGGGCCAGCACACGATAAGCAAACTCGCGGGCGGAGTCATCCAAGGTGTGCGGCTGATAGTAGAAGGCCGGAATGAGCGGAAAGATCGTCGCTCCGGCATCGGCAGCCCGGTACATGTTGCGGATGTGAATTTTGTTGAGCGGCGTTTCGCGCACGCAGAGGACGAGCGGCCGTTTCTCTTTGAGACAAACGTCGGCGGCACGCTCGATCAGATGGGATGCGATTCCATTGGCGATGCGGGCCAGAGTGCCCACGCTGCACGGGATCACGATCATGGCATCGGCGGGATAGGAGCCGCTGGCCACATTGGCGCCGATGTCAGCGTTCGATTGTTCGTGAATTTTTGAGTGCTCGATCTTTGAAGAACGCGCTTTGCCGCCGCGAGTTGCCGCGGTTTTTGGAGTATGTCCGAGGATTTGCGCCAGCAGATTGGCACGGCCGGAAATGCCCAACTCTTCGGCCATAACGCGAAGGCCAGAGTCGGAGGCGACGAAATTCACGGTCTGAATGCGTGAATCTCGCTCGACGGCCAACAGAAGGTGGCGGAGGTAGACCGAACCGCTGGCTCCGGTGGTCGCGATCGTCAGGTTCTGCGGGGGGTAATTGGGCAAGGAGTCTCCGCGAGATGCCGGGTGAGATCTCGAATTTTGGAGCATAGGGAGCGGAAGCCGCAGAAGTCAAGCGAGTCGATGGGTATGGAAAGAGGAAAGGGCGGCAGCAGGAAACGTATCTATGGCCTCTACCACCAATCTTAGATCGCGGCGCAGTGAGGCGCAGCTACAAGCGTTGGCGGGAGTAGAGCGTGAGATCCGGTCCCAGGATTCGCACAATCGCCGCAAATATCTTCGAGAGTTCAACCATGCGTTTCGCGGTTATGACGCACTGCTCAACTCGGAACAAATCCAAAACATTCTGAAAGCGGCCGACATCGTCTTGGTCGGAGATTATCACGCTCTTCCCGCATGTCAGCGCTTTGCTGCATCGTTGCTGGAGCAGCGCGCCATCCCCGGAGATCGGCGCGTTGTTCTTGGGGTTGAGACCATTTTCGCGCGGGACCAGCACATTCTCGACGAGTGGTGGCGACGCGAGATTGAGGAGAGCGAACTGCGCCAGCGAATCCGCTTCGATCTGGACTGGGGCTACGACTGGAAGCCGTTTTACGAACTGCTAGTCGCGGCACGCGACCATGCCGACGCACTCTACGGCCTGGATTGCATGCCGCGCGAAGATCTGCGCAAGATTGGCGCCCGCGACCGCCACGCTGCCAGCAAAATAGCTGAAATCCGCGAACGGCATCCGAATGCAGTGGTCTTCGTGCTCTTCGGTGAGTCGCACCTTGCTCCCGGCCATCTGCCACGCGCACTGCATGAGCAGTTGCCGGACGCACGGGTCCTGACCGTGCTGCAGAACGTGGACGCACTCTACTGGAAGGCCGCGGGCGAACGTTCCGAACGAGTTGATGCCGTGCGCGTGAAGGAAGACGTGCTCTGCGTGTTCAACGCCACGCCGCTGGAAAAATACGAAAGCTATCGCTTGTGCCTGGACCAATGGAGCCGCTGCGACGATTCGCCGGATTTCGCGCCCACGATCTACAACTTAATCGACACGTTAAGCGGCTTTCTCGAGATCAACCGCTATTCACCGCACAATACCACGCAGCCCAAGTTCCTGGTCGACATGCTGCCCGAGGTCTATTGCCGCTCTTCCGACGGAATCTTAGGTCGCCTGCTTGCGCGCAAGGGAATTACTGAGTCTGATCGCGAAGCCATGCGGGCCCGGGTCGAGCAGCGAGGTTGCGCGTACCTGCCACCGGTGAACGCGTTCTATGTGCGAGAGTTCCAGATGATGCACGTCGCTGAGGATGTGTCTCGCTTTTTGCATCAGGCTTGCCAGGGACTGCCCAGGCGCATGAACGGGATTGATGGCCTTACGGAGGGCTCGGCGGGTGTGCGCACCACTGAATCATTCTTTGCGCGAACGATCGAGCATGCGCTCGCGTACTTTGGATCGCGGGTGCTGTATCCCTCGCGGCCAGCTTTTGAAGCGAAGGATGGGGTGCAACTCTCACGCATCGCCTGCACCCGGGCAGCCCAGGCCGCTATGCGGGTGGATGCGGACGGATTCGAAGCCAGCGCACAGACCTGGGGATACTACCTGGGGACGCTTCTGTATGAGGCTTATCTCGCCGGCAAAGTCGCCAAATCCAGCCTGCGTCGCCTTTTTTTGGCGCATCTGGATGAGCCTGGATTGGCGCCAAAGATCTGCGCCACGATGATTGCAAAGCTCCGAAGCGTCGCACGCAAGTCCTGGTCGGTTTCATAAGGCGACAAAAGAATAGGGCATACAACCGCGGACCCGTGGTACTGTCCGCCCTGGGCGACCAATTTGCAGTTTGGAATCCTGTGATGTCGGACGTCAAGCCGAGCGAATTCTCCATCCGCGAGTGGTTCGGCATTGCTGCCGGAATCAGCTGGGGCCTCGTGCTCAGCAGATTCTTCGCCTCCGGCGACATGACCGGGCCGTGGCTGGTCATTCTGCTCGGCCCCCCGGCGGTTCTGCTGATTTCGCCAATGAGGCCCATTCTGAGTTGGCAACTTCCGATAGTTACTGCGATTCTGGCCAGCGCAGTTTCCAATCGCTCTCCTGAAGATTCAATTGGCGAAGTACTGGCCGTATCGGTCCTGACTTGGCTGATCTGTAGTCTATTTTCTTCACCATGGGCGCTAATATTCGAGCGCCGAGCCCGACATGCCCGGGGAAAAACCGTATCGACAGCGATTCCGATTGCTTATATTGGAGTCGGCCTCATGGTCTTCGCCGCGTCTGGCCTGATCCTGCTCGGATTTGCACTCACAATTCGAGGCGGCTTCGATGA
Organism: Candidatus Sulfotelmatobacter sp.; assembly: GCA_035710725.1. Taxonomy (GTDB): domain Bacteria; phylum Acidobacteriota; class Terriglobia; order Terriglobales; family Acidobacteriaceae; genus Sulfotelmatobacter. Next base: position 49,935 of record DASTCY010000045.1, read on the forward strand.
AACGGGATTCACCGGGTTTCTGATGGCGATTGCTGGTGTCGTCCTCAGCCTTGTCACGGAGCGATTTGCTCGCACGTTGGAGATTCATAAGCCGATACGATCGGTACTCCAATACATTTTGCTGGTTCCAGCGCTGTTCGCGATTACTGCCTTCATCGTCTCAATGAATGTCACCTCGATTAACTCTTTGAGCTCGGCTGCATCGAATAGTGATTCCTTAACAATGGCTGCCGGTCTGGAAGCTCTCGTCGCGTTCATTTGGCTGGAAAAGGAAATTCGTCAAGACCAAAAAGCGATCCCAAAGCCTTCCACACCGAGTGCCTGATTACCTTGCAATCGCAGATGCTAATCTAGCCTGTGCCAGTCTGAAGCTGACTGCTGGTTGCTGAGTGCTTGAACTCCGAATCTATACGTAAGCTTTTCGATCAGGTGCGCCGTGGGCGGCTCTCGCCCAACGACGCCGTAGACCGCCTTCGCCACTTACCCTTCGAAGACCTGGGATTCGCCAAGCTTGATCATCACCGCGCCCTGCGCGCCGGGATGCCCGAAGTCATCTTCGGTGAACAGAAAACGCCGGCCCAAGTCGCTACGATCTTTGAGCACCTGGCCAGGCACGCACCCAATGTGTTAGCAACGCGCGCCAATGCGAGGCAATTCTCCGCAGTGAGAAAGAAAGTACGAGGGGTTGAGTATCGCGAGCTGGCTCGCATTATCGTCTTGCAGCGCGATCGCAAAAGCTACGGAAAAGGCACGATCGCTGTCGTTTCGGCTGGGACCAGCGATATCCCCGTGGCGGAAGAGGCGCTGGTCACCGCCGAGCTTATGGGCAACAACGTTCAGCATTTCTATGACGTGGGCGTCGCTGGCATTCATCGCTTGTTTGCCAATCGCGAAGCCCTGAGCAAGTCTCGCGTCATCATCGTTTGCGCGGGAATGGAAGGAGCCCTGCCCAGCGTTGTAGGAGGATTGGTCGGAGTTCCTGTGATCGCGGTTCCCACCAGTGTCGGCTATGGCGCTTCATTTAAAGGATTGGCCGCGCTCCTGGGAATGATGAATTCCTGTGCTTCCAACGTAAGTGTCGTGAACATTGACAACGGATTTGGGGCGGGATACGTCGCATCACTCATCAACCGGCTTCACTGATGTCAATCGGATATTCTTGGGTGGTGGAGGCAACCATGCCTATCAAACTGTCCGCCAATGCCAGGAAGCTGATTGATCGACCGAACTTCGCCCACCTCGCAACTTTGATGCCCGACGGCAGTCCGCAATCAACTCCAGTGTGGGTAGGACGTGAAGGCGAACGTCTTGTAATCTGTACGTCCGCAGGCTCGCTGAAATCGAAAAATAGCCATCGCGATCCGCGCGTGTCGCTATCGATCGTCGATTTTGATGATCCGTACGAAGAGTTGCAGCTTCGTGGGCGGGTCGTAGAGTGGCGTCCCGATCCTGAATTGAAGACGATGGACCCGATATCGCACAAGTACATCGGCAAGCCATTCCCAATGCGCGCCTACGAAGTGCGCGTGGCGCTAGTCGTCGAAATTGAGAAAGAGCGCTACACGAAGTTGCCCTTTCAGCACACTCCCCCGAAGTGATGGATGCCGTCGCATCAGAATTCTCCCTAGGGCTAACTCTGCACGCTCAAAATGCCGGTCCTCAGTGGTAATCCCAAAAAGAAAATTACTCCGCCCGGCGGCTAAGGATTCTGCCGGATAGGAGTCGTTGAGCGAACCTGCCTAGACTCATCAAAGGATTGCACGGCCCGACTTGCAATCACTTTCGACCAAAGGGAGGAGTGATTACCGAAATGCTTTGGACAATCGCGGTTGTGCTTTTGATTCTTTGGCTGCTAGGAATGGTCAGCTCTTACACGCTGGGGGGATTCATCCACATTCTCCTGGTGCTGGCGATCGTGACCGTGCTGATACGCCTCATTCAGGGCAGAAGTGTGGCGTGATTGAAGCTGGGAGCCTGCAAGGAAAAGATTGAATTTCAAGTCAAAGAGTAAAAGGAGGAAATGCAATGGCAACTGAACGTTGTGACAAATGCAATCAGACTTTCAACTCGGAGCACGAACTCGAGGAGCATCGCAGATCGGCGCACCCCGAGCAGCAGCAAGGGCAGGGCGGCAATAAGCGCACATCGCAGGATCAGGAGACAGGAAGGCGTGGCAAGCACGAAGACGCCGCCTGACCACACGAACAGGAAGTTTCAACCGAACTCAAATAACTTAGGGGAGCAGTGATGAACAAAGACCGAGTGGAAGGCAAAGCGAAGGACATTGCGGGACGCGCGCAGCGGCAAGTAGGAGAATGGACCGGCGACACGGAATCTGAGGTCAAAGGCGCTGCGAAGCAGGTGGAAGGCAAGGCTCAGGATGTCTGGGGCAAGATGAAAGACAGCAAGAAGAAGTCTGATAAGGAAACGGTTGCAAACCAGAACGACAATGAGGAGACGGAGACCGAAGATCGTCCTCGCCGAAAAGCCAGCTAGCAAGCTCAAAAGATCGATTTTTTCGGGCGGCTGAACACGTTTCAGCCGCCTTCCTCGTTGGATGGCAGTGTCGGTTTCTCGTCCCAAACAACATCATCTTGCGGGGTGAGGTGAGATATTCCACAGCTGCGCCAATGCCTTGGCGGCATCGGATAAAGCTCGCTTTTCATCGATGATGCGTGACTTTGAAGCGATTGGCATTCTTCGCTGAACAATGGCGGAATGCTGGCGAGCCGCAGAGGGCTTCTGCTCCTGCTGTATTTCACCCACCGCATCTTCGAAAACTTGCTTCAGTTCGGCTGGGACCGGTTGTGGCTTCCGCTCCATCTGCATAGGCCTTTCTTGCTTCAGATTTTAGATTTTCGACGCCTTACGACGCGACTTTACGATGACGCAGGCCTGTTCTCAATACAGTGCGCGCCTAATATCGAAATGCGCATTTCCTGATCAAATGGTGTCCGGTAGCTGACCTGCTACAAGTAATTCCTAGGCGATGCAGTGGTTAGGAATGTATCAATCCCGGGGTATATCGCGAAAGCGAGGGGCCGGCGCCGCAAAAGTCCTCGCGGCATCAGCGGACAAGAAGTAGCTCGGCAGGGGTCAGGCTGCTGCCACGGAGTCGATGGTTTGATATCCCAGGCAACTCTGCAGCGCATGCAAGGCGTAGAGGGCATCGTCGAGTGCCTGGTCCTCCTCGATATTGTCGGTCGTTACGCCGAAAAGCTCCCGCGCACGCAAAACGATTGCCTTCTCGGCTTCAGCAATTCGTGTCGGGATTTTTTGCCTGTCCGTTTCAAAGAGCGCTGCCTTATAAAGTTCTCGCCAGGAAGTTGAGGAAGAAGTTGAGGAAGAGGTTACGGGGGTCGGAGCATTGGTCATAAAAGCTACTGCCTTTGCGTGCTCTTAAAATGAGTCTTCGGTTGGGCACTGCAGACTTGCTGAGAAACTTTTACCGAAATTTTACCGGCACCCGTATCGGGTCGATACCGTATGCCTGAGACTTCGCATGTGCAAGAAAATGAGGTGAATACTCTAAAAAGTAGGGAGGCCGACAGCCTCCCTCCGCACAACAAGAACGGTCTGCCAAACGCAGGTACGATCCTACGCTGCTCGTTTTCGGCGAGCCGGACTGGTCGATTTTCGGCTGCCTGCCGAGATTGCCTCTGGCTCTTCTGCGCTTTCTTCGCTCAAGCTGGCCTCTTCGTTGATCGCACCAGCAAGCTGGGTGAGTCGATTGTCGGTTTCTTTCTCCTCATCCAGCGTTTGCTGCAGCAGCGAGACATGTTCGTCTTCACCGAGCAGTTCGGCGAAGGCACGAGCCGTTCCATATGCAGCAATCTCATAGTGTTCCACGCGCTGGGCAGCGCCGATGATCGCCGGGTCCATCACATCTTCCTCGTAGTCCTCTTTGAGAACCTGGGCGGCCTCTTTGACTAGTCCTTCCATTCCCATGCACTTTTTGCCGCTGGGGCTTTCTCCCAAGTCTTCGAAAATCTGTTCCAGTCGGGAGACGTGCTGCGAAGTTTGACGCAAATGCTCCTCGAATCCCTGGCGAAGCTCATCATGGACCGAGGCCTTTGCCATTTTTGGAAGCGCTTTGACCAGCTGAGTTTCCGCGCTGTAAAGATCTTTTAATTCATCGATATATACCTGCCGCAATGAGTTCTTTTGCATCTGTACATCTCCTCCTTCAGGAATGCAGTCCTTGTTCTTCGCTCTTGCTCTCTTCTCGAAAGTAGTGCTTTTTCAGCGTGGAACAATACCCGCGAAGCTGTATGGCAGTCAGGGATTGAATCGTGGGAACAGTTTGGCGTGCTATCTGGAGAAGTCGGGGAGGTGAAATTCGTGAGATGTCGGCTGAGGCGGTCCAGCCGGAATCGAGAACTCTAGACTGGGGCGGATGCTATGATGCCGATGAGTCCTCGTGTCTTCCTACGAGGGGAGCGCTAAGTATGGCACTTTCAACGCCGGGCGGTTCCGGGGCGTCGCCTGCAACTACAATTGGCTCGCCTGCTCATTCATATCGCGGAGCCCTGGCGGTTGTAACCACACTGTTCTTCATGTGGGGATTCCTCACCTGCCTGAACGATATTCTCGTCCCTCACCTGAAACCGATTTTCGAGCTGAACTACACAAAAGTGATGCTGATTCAGTTCGCGTTCTTCGGAGCGTACTTTGTCTTCTCGATTCCCTCCGCCAAGATCATCGATGCCATCGGATACCAGCGCTCGATGGTCGCAGGCCTGCTTACGATGGGGTTGGGTGCCTTCTTATTCGTACCGGCTGCCAGTGCGCCGTCGTACCCGCTATTCCTGCTTGCCCTCATCGTGCTGGCGGCAGGCATTACGTGCCTGCAGGTGGCGGCGAATCCGTATGTGACAGTTTTGGGCAAAGCCGAGACGGCGTCCAGCCGCTTGAACCTGACGCAAGCCTTTAATTCGCTCGGCACATTTGTCGCGCCCTTCTTCGGCAGCTTGCTCATTTTGAGCGCCGCCCCGAAAACGGCTGATGAAATACGAGCACTTGCGCCGGAAGCGCTGCAAGCTTATCGCTTGCACGAGGCTGCTACGGTCAAGATGCCGTATGTAGGTCTAGGCATTGCCCTCGTGCTGCTGGCGGTCGCCATTGGCAGTTTCAATCTGCCAAAGATCGAACAGGCGCAACACCACCTCGGTGAGAAAGTCGGAGATTCTATTTGGAAACATGCCAACTTGATTTTTGGGGCAATTGCAATCTTCGTCTACGTTGGCGCCGAGGTCTCAATTGGAAGTTTTCTGGTGAACTATTTCAGCCAGCCGGATATTGGGCATTTGACCGCAAAAATCGCCGCACGGTTTGTAGCGTTCTATTGGGGCGGAGCAATGGTAGGCCGCTTCATTGGCTCCGGACTACTGCAGAAAATGAAAACCGGAATCTTGCTCGGGATCTGTGCTGTCTGTGCTGCCGCACTGGTGACGATTTCGATGTTAAGCAGCGGTCATTTTGCGATGTGGAGCATCATCCTGGTCGGGTTGTTTAATTCCATCATGTTCCCCAGCATATTCACGCTCGGGGTAGCCGAGCTTGGGCCCCTCACCGGCGACGGCTCGGGCATCATGATTATGGCCATCGTCGGCGGAGCGATTATTCCCGTCTTACAAGGTGCAGTTGCGGACCGGATCGGAATCCATCACGCCTTCTTTTTACCCGTCTTCTGCTACCTGTACATTCTTTATTTTGCTTTGAGCGGATCGAAGCCGAATAGCCAGCGATATCGCCACGCATAGCGGCCCGGAGCCGACATGCACGCCGCCCCGACATCCTGCCGTCATCCGGTCATCCCAGCCGCGCGGCTCTTGCCGCTAGCCGCGAAAGCCGTACGACGCGATAAAGCGGGAACAAGGGAGCTGGTAGATCTACTGCCTTCCACTCGCCGGGGCCAGGAGTGAACGCGAGGCGACTCAAGAATCGGGCTTGGTCCGACCGACGTTCGCGCAACCGCAGCATCATTCGAAAATAGGCCGTAGACTCCACATCACACACAGCCCCGCTGAGAAGCCGCGACTGTACTTCATCCCCGAGCAGCGGAGCTTGCGAGTCACCGACAAACATTCCCGCGGTCATCGCCGGGAGCCTGACTCCGAGGAGCCTCTCCGTCAAAAGAAAAGTCACGCTTAGTATGCGAACGATTCCCAGCGTGTGTGCTGCCTCACTGATCTGCTTCCAGTTGAGATTCGGCAGAGCCATAATGCGGCCAATGTCGCACAGCCAGATCAATCGTGCCCAGACGTGTTTTGCCGCATGAAGCGATAGCACGATGAGCAAATCTTCCGGGGACAAAGTTCTGAGGTTTCGACCAGCTACTGTAACCGGAACAGCCCGGGCAAACAGATCCTCGACATTCAAATCGACCGAATAAAAGCGCGGTTGCAGCGCCCACTGCAATTCGAGCAGGTTGCTTCCGGCAGGACCATCGAAAGCGCACTCGTAGCCTGATCTCAAATAAGCGCGCTCGGCTGCAGCACTCAATGTTTCATGTGGCTTGTATCCGACTTGGCCAAGAACTTGCCTGGCTCGAGAGAAATCACTGGGGCGGATCAGCAGGTCAATATCGCCGGGCTGCCGCAGGGCCATGTCGCCGTAAATTGTTTCGGCTACGGTGACTCCCTTGTATGGGAGGACCTCGATTCCCGCTTCGTTCAAGGCATCCAGAATCCGAATCAGTTCGCGAGCCAAAAATAGCGACCTGTGCAGGTTTGTCTGATGCAGCCGCGAAATTCGTTCCATCTGATCTTCAGAAATGGAACCGTGGACGGAACCGAGGGCACGGTGCAACAACGGAATCACGCCATGTTGGTCCGCCAACTTGATCAAGCCGTGCCAGGAGATGTCGTTAGTTTCAGGTAGCTCCCAAGCTTGACCTTCGCGACTCACGGCCGCAGAACAAGCCAAGAGCAACAAAGGGAATTCGGGCATGACGACGCTGGCCGGAGCAGACATCGAGTAAATCCGTATGTTACTGCAAAATAAAGGCGTCTGAAGCAGAAGAACTCGCAGCGAGCGAGGGCAGAGCCTGAATCTGCACAAGTTTCGCCACCGACGGTTTTCGTCGCAAAAGGTTGGCCGAGGGTACGCCCGTTCTCGCGAATGACTTCTCGCAATCCTGTGAAGACGGCCCGCGCATATTTCCTTCCATGTAGGCGAGCCCGGGACAACGGGTGCAGGCAGTCGCGTGAACGCACTGCGAACAAGTTGGCAAGTCCTTCAGCCGGATCGAGCGCACTTCCTTCAATTGCTCCGAGTGATGCCAGATATCAGCGAACTTCTGTTGGCGCACATTTCCGCTCGGAAGCGGAAATTGCACGCAGGGAAAAACATCCCCATACGGCGACACGTAGCACGCGGTGTTGCCGGCGCTGCAAGGCAGAGACTCCAATGCATCTGTACCAGGGCTGGCGGGGACGGCACAGAACGCCTCCACATCACCGACCAGCGATTCATCGCGGAAAACATTCCGCAATGCATCGTGGTCCACCCCCAACTCCAGCACGGAGCGATCGCCATCCATCATGGGCGTGACCGTCGGATCGAGGGTCGATCGTACTCCCAATTCTTCGGCCAACGCGCGCACCCCGGAATAATCCCGCAGATTCCCGGTCATCAGCACGTTGGCGATCGTCACCTTCAGGCCTTGCGACTTCAGAAAGCGAATGGCGTCCAGCGATCGCTGCAGCGATCCCGGAACCAACGTTATCGCATCGTGCACTTCCGGCCGATGCGAATAGATGCTCACCTGAATCGAGTCCACGGCGAGCTCCCGAAGGCGCTTGGCTTCCGACTCCCTGATGAGGATGGCATTCGTCTTCAGCTTCACGCAGAACGAGAGCTTACGCGCGTGCTCCAAAATTTCAAAGAAATCCTTGCGGACGAAAATCTCTCCCCCACTCAGAGTCAGGATGAACACGCCCGCCTCGGCCATTTCATCGAGCAGGCGCTTGATCTCTTCGTTGGTCATCTCGCCGTGATCGTCGTGGTCGAGATAGCAGTGGACACAACGCTCATTGCAGCGATAGGTCAAATCGATCTGCGCGCTGAGCGGAATGCCAAGCGCGAGCGCTTTGTCGCCCATCTGCTCGATCAGGCTGCTCAACGCGGGCCTCCGGCACTGGCTGGTGGAATGGGCTGATCGGAAACATGCAGAATCCCATGGGCCGCAAGATCGCGCGCAAGCGCTTCAGCATCTCGCAAGGCCTGATCAGGAGGCACGTCGAACTCGGAGCAGATCTTGCTGGTGACGATCTCATTGAGCGGAGTAGCCCCGTCCGCCGCCTGCCACAGGATCGTGGCCGTCTTGTTGAGGCTGAATAGGGTCGAGTCCTGGCCCGACATGATCATCATTTCGCCATCGAGAATTCGCGCCGCAACCCGAGGATCGCGGGCAACATAAAGCGTGGTCATTGAATCAACTCCCAAACACGTGAATCTGGAGCGAAGGTCAGCCGAAGAACCGGGACACAATTCACAAATTCGCACGCGGCGTGGAACGCCATCTGCACCAGCTCGGCATCTTCGGCAAAGAACAACAAATTTTCCAGCAGCGAGCGCCCCGCCTCATTGGACGGCACAGGTTCGATGCGATTCTCGGGTCCTTTCGCCAACAAGTAAAGCGCGGAGATCGGCGCCGAGATATTCTCGCCCAGCTTCGCCAACTCTCCAGTAAACGGCGTTCCGAATGCGAAATACCGATCACCTTTCTTGCGCACGTACGAAATCTCGTCTGTCAGAAGCGAAACATCGGGTGGGGCCAAGCTCGAAATGGTCGTTTTCCCCGCGCCCGAGACGCCGGCAAACAGGAATGCTTTGCCATTCCGAACCGCGCTGGCCGAGTGCAGCAGGAATCCACCTTGCCGCGCCAGCACCAAGGTGTGGACGATGCGCAGAACCGAATCAATCGAGTAGGGATTGGCCGATTGCCGTATCTTGCCTCTGCGCGCTACCGGCTCCCACTCCGCCAGAAAATCGCCGCGCTCGAGCCGCCAATGTCCCGCGTGCTGTGTTACTCGCACGTCGGCATCGGGATCTCCCGGCCGCGCTTCTGTGAGTTCCACATCGAACTCAATTTCGGGCTGGGCCGAAGTAGAGACAAAACCCGCATACCGATCTTCTAACATTCGGAGAAATTTCGGATCGGCCGTATTCACACGCACAGCCATCTCCCCAACCTCAATGGTGAGGGTCAGCTGCTCGATGGATGTGCTCAGTCCGGACAAGAGTAGACCTGCTTGGGCGTCCGTCGTAGCCGGTGAAGGCCAACGATCACACGCGCTGCTGAGTGGGAGCGCCGAGCCGCAGCAGCGGCAGCGCGCTGCGACAGGCTGAGCGTTTTTGACGGTTCGAAAAGACGCCCATCCCGCAAAACGAACACCACCCGGCCTAGCAGTTGCGCTGGCTTCACCGGTGGATCGGGCCGGGACATGCTGTCTCCACGAGTAATCAGCATCCCTCCTTCTGGTCCATCGATCCTCCCCACGACACGATGGATAAACAGGCGGCGCTCGCGCGAGAACAGGACGAGGTCTCCGATTGAGCTCGCTTCCTCGCTTGTGCTTCGAATCAGGAACGAATCGCCCGGATGGATTGAGGGCAGCATGCTCCAGCCGGTTGCTCTAATTCGGACCTGGCCCGTGCTGCGCAGAATCTCGCTTGCGAGTTCGCATTTCAAGGATTCGACGTTTTGGCCCGATCGAGAGACGTTAGGCGTCATGAAACCTTCGGAGTTGTCTGACAGCTTTGCGTCAGCGGCGGCGTAACTTTGCCGCATGACAGAGCCGTGGTCACAAATACTTTTTCATAACGAAAGCTCGGCTTCTCGTAGGTTTTTTTCTCGGTGACGGAGGAAGACTGATCGCTGGAGTAATCGTTCATGGTCATAAATGATCCCAGTTAGTTTAATCCTGTTTGTGAGGCTTGCACGCCGCAACCGCCTGTTCCTCCGATGGAACAAGCCTGGTTTGCTATGGTCGAGAAGTACACTTGCGAACCTCCCGTGAACGTACTCACGTTGTCCACAATGATTCCGCTGGTGCCACCTGCCTCTTTCAAGAACGAGGTTGGCAAAGGCCCGGCATTGGTCCAAGTAACGGTGTTGTCAGTGGTTGGCTGACCGATCGTAGGGTTGAATGTTGGCAGGGTCGCGGCGCTGGTTCCTGCAGTCGTGACTACTTCAATGTTGCCGTTCCCATCAAGAATACGGTCCCCCTTTAAGTGGATCTTATTCGCCACCCAGGCCGGGTAAGGAGTGATTCGAACGGGACCTTCCACAAGCCATGTCACCGATCCATCGGTGACGAATTTTCCGCCCGTACTTGGCCAGTTGGGCTTAATTGCGCCCGAAGTGCCGCCTGCAACGTCGACCAGGATTTCCACGGTGGGGACGGTGGTGGAGCTGACTACCATGATTCGTTGCCCCAATGTGAATGAGGTCGAAGCCTGCCACGGAGTTGTGATCACGCTCATTACGCAGCCAGATCCACCACAGCCCGGGCCGCTGCCATTGTTCGTAACGCTGAAGAATACTCGCTCTGACGCGCCGCCCGTCGTGTTGGGGTTAGGCACGTCGGTCAGCGGGGAGCAACTCGGTGCGTCCACAGCGGGAGCCAGGGTCGCGACCGTAAGAGGAGCGCCGAGGACCGTGGCGGCGATCGGAATCCGATAGACAATGGGATTAGCCCCGGTTTGACCACAAACGTACAGGTTGCCGGTCCCGTTCGCCGAGTTGATATACGTGCTATCGAAACCTCCGGAGAACAAGGAATTGGGAACTGTAACGCCGTCGGCGACAACGCTATCTCCGACTGCAACCTCTGTTCCCGTGTCCCCAGCCACAAAAGAAGTGCTCAGTGCGAAGATGGCTGCGCAAGCGACCGTTCCTCCGCCGCAATTTGAAGTCCCGTCACTTGACGAAAATGCCAGAAGCTGTCCTACGGAAGCGTCAAGCATCACGCCTTCCTGAAGTGCGACAGCAGGATTAAAATCCAGCTGGCCCGACTGCACGACTGCCCCTGTAGAAGCATTGACGCGGTAAAGAAATCCCCCCAAATCACCGACAAAAACCTGCTGTGTGATTCGATCAAACAAGGGGCTGGACAGAGCGTTCCCGAGACCCGACATTTGGGATGGGAAGCCCCCGGTCGTGATCTCCGCTGGCGGGTTTGCGGTCGTTCCCTTGAATACCGGAGTGATCTTGTGCAGTACTTCGTTGGTGCCGCCGACCCAAGCGATGTCGTTCTTAAAGTCGTAGAAGATAGAGGAGGAGTTGTCATCCGTGCCATCGGCAAGATTGATCAACGTCATGCATGGCGCAGTGCAAGTTGTATAGGCAGAAGGGCTTACATTCGTCGGCAAGTGCAGCGGCGAAGTCGAAGTCTCCGTATTGGATGCGGCCCACTTCAGTAACACGAGCTGAGCGCTTCCGATCGTCTGCACAAAAGCGACTTGGGTTCCATCGAGCGAAATTACTGGAGAAGTCAGCACCTGACCACTGGTGTCGTAAGCCCAAAAAGTAGAAGGAACCGTGCCTGTGCAACCGGAATACAGGTTGTCGTATGCGACGATGCTAGCCTGGGTGCCGCTTGAGAGCACCCCCGTCGGGAATACGACAAAATCTGGCTGCGGATCGCTGGCGCACTTCGCAGTCGTCACGTCGAACGAAAACTTGGCCGGAAATACGGCTTGGCCGACGCTGGCGCTGCTACCCAGATTGACGGACCAGTCTTTCCGCAACCGAGTAACTGTTTTCGTCTGCATCGGGAGCATGGCTGAGAGCGTCGGCGACTTTTCGTTTCCATTCACTCTCAGTACCTGGTTGCGCCGTAACTGCTGCTGCCAGAAACGGGGCTCTTGCGCTAGTTCTCTCGCGATCGCATCATTCGCAGGACGCGAGAAGACCAGGTGACGATGGCTCCAATCTGTCGGCAACCCGACTCGAGTTGAGGGACCACTGGAAGCCTGCCCCACCAATACCCAAGCCAAGGCCAGCAATGCACTGGCGGCTGCGCTCAACTGGACAATCCGTGTGCGGACTCGCTTCATGATTCGACCCCACGCCTCAGAATTGAAAACTCAAAGTCCACTGTACACACACGCACCCACCATTTGTCATGGGCGTGCCAAAAGTTACACGACCCCGGCGACGTAGCACTCTTTGATTGGATCCCCGAATTTGCCTTGTCATATCAAACGCTAGGCTGGACGTACATCTCGCTTTGCAGCGGCTGGGATTGCGCCTGATTTTACTCTTAACCCAGTTGCCCGTAAACCCCGGTTTGGGCCCGGATTTACACACAACTGTGGGCGGCTTATTGTCGATTTGTTGAGCAGTGAGTTAGCAGGCTTTGTCTGTCAATCTCAAATTTGATAATCAATATCGTCCATGATCCGTTGCAGTGAGGCTGAGACGGGCTTCACGGCCGCTTCTGATCCTTCCAAAATCTGCACACGATCGCTCAGTTTGTGCACTTCGGTCGCGACTGCCGCTAACGCTTCAGATAGTGGATCGTTGATCTGCTTCGGATCGGTGATCACGACGCGCTCTCCGTTGCGAAAGATAATATGCGCTGGAACGCCCACCACCGTGGAGTGCTCGGGAACCGTCCGCAGCACGACTGAGCCTGCGCCGATGCGGCAGTTCTGTCCGATGGTGATATTCCCAAGGACCTTCGCTCCGCCTCCGATCACGACGTTGTCTTCGATCGTGGGATGCCGCTTGCCTCGTTCTTTGCCGGTGCCTCCGAGCGTTACTCCCTGATATAACGTCACATCATCGCCCACAATTGTAGTTTCGCCGATGACGACGCCGAGTCCGTGATCGATGAACAACCGCCGGCCAATCTTCGCGCCGGGATGGATCTCGATTCCTGTAAGGAAGCGCGCAATTTGGGACAAAAACCGGCCGAGCAGGAACATACCGTGATTCCAGAACCAATGGTTGACGCGATAGAACCAGACGGCATGCAAACCCGAGTAGCAGAGAAAAACTTCCACGCGTGACTTCGCGGCTGGATCGCGCTCCATCACGGCACTCATGTCTTCGCGAATTAGATCGACAAGATGCGGCATCGCTTCAGACTGGCACGGCTTCAGTTGGGAGCTGCAAGGCCTGGTTGCGCAGGTCTTCAAACAGGATTGTGCTTATGTACCGCTCGCCGAACGACGGCAAAATCGCGACGATGAGCTTACCCTGATTTTCAGGACGCCGCGCGACCTTCAGCGCCGCCACCACCGCTGCGCCCGAAGAAATTCCGACCAGTAATCCTTCTTCTTTGGGCAGGCGCCGCGCCATGGCAATGGCCTCGTCGCTGCTGACCTGAATGACTTCATCAATCAGGTCGATTCGCAGGATTGAAGGCGCAAATCCCGCGCCAATTCCCTGGATCTTATGCGGCCCAGGCTTTCCTCCGGAAAGGATAGGGCTCTCGACCGGCTCGACTGCAATCGCCTTGAACGAAGGCTTCTTCGGCTTGATGTACTCGCAAACTCCAGTCAGCGTCCCACCGGTTCCGATGCCGGAGATCAGAATGTCGGCGCGGCCATCGGTATCGTTCCAAATCTCCGGGCCCGTGGTTTCCACGTGGATCTTCGGATTCGCTGGGTTATCGAACTGCTGCAACATGTAGCTGTTCGGATTGGCCCGGCAGATTTCCTCCGCCTTGGCGATTGCGCCCTTCATGCCCTTTGGGCCCGGAGTGAGCACGATTTCGGCCCCGAGCGCGAGTAGCAGCACGCGTCGCTCCTGGCTCATTGTCTCGGGCATGGTCAGGATGACCCTGTATCCTTTGACCGCTGCCACAAAGGCCAATGCAATTCCAGTGTTTCCGCTGGTCGGCTCGACGAGAACTGTTTTGCCCGGCTGGATCTTGCCGGCGCGTTCCGCCTCCACGATCATGCTTACGCCGATACGGTCTTTAACGCTGGCTAAGGGGTTCCTGCTCTCCAGCTTAGCGACCACCTCGGCGACGCAGCCCTCGGTGACGCGGTTCAGGCGGACGAGTGGTGTGCCGCCGATCAATTCTGTTACGTCTTTTGCAATCTTCATTGTTGACGTCCTCGCTGACGAATTAACTCATTGCGATTCCGCTAAGGTCGCTTCTGAAATTGACGGCTGCCGCGCTGTCCTACTTTCTTGCCAGTTCCTTCAGTTGCTGTTTGAGGCGGGCGTAGCGCCGGAGCATCGATCCCAAATAGAAGGCATGGATCAGCCAAGTCGCAATGTAAGCTGCGTAGAGATATTTGACGGAGTTCATGCCGGGCCCCGGCGCAGCGGCATTTTGGTTTGTGCCGAGGAATTGGCGACGCCGATGAGCGATTCGAGGGCCTGCGTTTCTTCAACTTCGTGTCGCAGATTTTCGAGGCGGAAGCGCGACCAGCACACCAGAATCGCGAAGCAGGAAAACGCCAGCCAGTTGATCAGCAGCACGTGTAACATGCGCGGATCGATCGAGCCTCCGCCGCCGATGACCGGCTGCGGGTGTTGCGTGCGGAAGAACCAGATGGAAAAATAAACCAGCGGCACATCGAGCGCGCCGAAAATTGCGAGCACGGCGGCAAGCTTGGGCGTCTGTGCGGTGTCGGAAAATCGGCGCAGCATCAGGTAACTGACATAAATCAGCCACAGAACGAGCGTGGTCGTTAGGCGAATGTCCCACGTCCACCAGATGCCCCACACCGGTCGCGCCCAGATCGGTCCGGTCACCAGGACCACGGCGCAAAAAACAACGCCAACTTCGGCCGAAGCTACAGCTAAAGCGTCCGCCTTCGGGTTCTTCCCGATCAGATAAGCAATCGATGCGATCAGGTTCGTGAAGAACAGCAGAAACGCCGTCCACGCCGAGGGCACGTGATAGTAGAAGATCCGCTGCACATCCCCCATGGTGCGCTCGGTCGGAGCGACAACTAGAGCTTCATAAAGCGCAAAAGCCAGCAGGAGAGCCGTGATGACCGAGAGGATGGGAAACAGCCGTTTCATTCTGCCTGCAAAACCGTCTCGAATAGGGCCAGACAAGCAGTAGTAAACACTACATCGTAGGTCAGAAGCAACACGATCCAGAAGCGCGCGGAGCCTTCTCCGGTGAGGATGATGCGTGTGGCCTCGACCATCGACTGCACGGCGGGAATGGAGATCGGAAATAAAAGCAGCGGCAACATGATTTCGCGGCTGCGCGTCCGCAGCGACATGGCGGCGAAGAAAGTTCCATTCACAACCAGCGCCCAGGTAGCGAGCCCGGCCGTCACAATCAGCTGCCACGCCGGCCCGAGCGAACGCAGGTTATAAAAAACGATGAAGAGCGGAGCCATGACGCATTCGAGGACGCTCACCAAAATAAAGTTCCCCAGCGCCTTGGCCAGAAACAACGAATTTGCCGGCGCGGGCGACACGCGATAGGCGTCGAGCACCTGATTGCGCATTTCGCGCGCCCAAGTTTGATTCAGAGCAACGATGGAGGCAAACAGAAACGCCACCCAGATCAGTCCGCCGGCGATGGCGCGCGACTCCTCGGCATTGGGATCGAACGAGAAACTGAAAATCACCACCACCAGCAGCGAGAAGAACAGCATGGCGTTGAGCGCGTCTTTCGAGCGCCACTCCAGGCGGATGTCCTTCAGCAGGGTGGCCAGCGTGATGGAGCGCAGGGTGCTCATTTGCCTTCCTTACTTGTTGCCTGCATAGCTCCTCGTGCGATCCACGATTTGCCCGGACTGCATCCAGATGAACTCGTCGGCGACGCCTTCCAGCAACGATGGCTGATGGGTGACGACGAAGATCGTTCTTCCCACATCGCGCATGTTCCTGAGCAGTGCGACCATTTCGCGCGCGGAGTGAAGGTCGACGTTGGAAAACGGCTCGTCCAGCAGAAGAATTTTGGGATCGTGCAGAATCGCACGGGCCAGCGAGATGCGCTGCCGCATACCTTGCGAATATTGTCCGACCGGACGGGTCAGCTCGGGATCGAGCCCGACCGAGCGAATCGCCTCGGAGCAGCGCTGATCGCCCGCAATGCCGTAGAGCCGGGCGAAGTAGCGCAGGTTCTCCATCGCGCTCATTTCGTCGTAGAGCAGCGACGGATGAGCCATGTAGCCGAGTTCGCGGCAGGCCGCTCGCGGATTCTTGCCCGCGATCAAAACTTCTCCGCGCGTGGGACGCGCAAGGCCAGCGATGGCTCGCAGCAGAGTCGTCTTGCCCGCACCGTTGTCGCCGATGATGACGTGAAATTGTCCGACGTCGAACTCAGCGGTCACGCCACGAAGCGCGGCGAAGCGTCCGAATTGCTTAATGAGGTTTGTGACGCTGATGAGAGCTGCGGGCGGGATGGCGGCGGCAGACACGATGATTTTCTTGAGGATTGGACTCGCTGCGCTCGGGGCGGACGAACGCGTCCGCCCCTACACTTTTTGGCGAAGCTAGAAGATAGCGGATGCGCGGAATGAAGTCGAGCGGACGGAAGCCGAAGCCTGTGCGTTATCACCATCACGATTGGCCGAGCTCGGCCCACTCTGCATCGAACGCCGAGCGGCTACAGAATGATTTCTGGGTGCCGATGCGGGTGGTTGACAATCCGGCATAGAGATTGGCGCGCCGAACTGCCTCGCCTTCGGGCATTCCCTCGGCGAGAAATGTGGCAAAGCTGCCGATAAAGGCGTCGCCGGCCCCGGTGCTGTCGACGCTGTTCATTCTGAAGGCGGACACATGCTGCATGCCTTCTTTTCCCGCCAGCAGTGCGCCGTTCGCGCCCAGCGTGACGATCACTCGCCGGACGCCCCCCGTAAGAAATTTTTCTGCACAACGTTTCGCGTCATCGAGGGTTTGAATGGGGGTTCCGGCGATTGTCTCGGCCTCGCTTTCGTTGGGCACGAAATAGTCGAGACCGGCAACGGCCTTCATATCGATCGGCTGGGCAGGCGCGGGATTAAGCACACATGGAATCTTGTTGCGACGGGCAAACTGAATCGTGTAGTAAACGGTCTCCAGCGGAATCTCAAATTGCAGGACAATGCAATCGGCGTGTTTGAGCGCTGCGGCCGCAGCATCGATGTCGGCGGACTTTAATTGGTCATTGGCGCCTTTAATGACCAGAATTCGATTTTGCCCCGAGGAATCGACAAAAATCGGCGCGACGCCGCTGGAAACGCCTTCGACCTGTTTCACGTGAGAGGTGTCAATTCCCAAATCCTTGAAGTTCTTGATGGTGGCGGACCCGAACAGATCGTTACCGACGCAGGCGATCATCAACACCTCGGCCCCGCAAAGCTTCGCTGCGACAGCCTGGTTGGCGCCCTTGCCGCCGAACCCAAGATCAAATTTCTGTCCGAAGATGGTTTCACCGGGCTTGGGAAATTGGTCGGTGTAGGTGACCAGGTCGATGTTGGCGCTTCCGACCACCGCGATGCGGGGACGCTGGGGCATATTGGCCTAAGCTCTCGAGGCGCTGTGAGTATACGCCGGCCGTCTTCGCGATGCTGAGAATTGATGCGTGGCTGAGCATTAACGATAACGTTGAGGGCGCACCCTCCATGTGTTCTCTTCGGTTAGTAGGTAGACGCACTGGTTGCCATCTCTTAGACTGATGCTCTCCAAAGTCTTGGTGAACCTTCATGTTTGAGCGATACACGGAAAAAGCGCGGCGAGTTATTTTCTTTGCACGCTACGAAGCCTCGCAGTTCGGTTCTCCCTACATCGAGAGCGAGCACCTGCTTCTGGGAGTGTTACGTGAGGACAAGGCTCTGACGAATCGCTTTCTGCACTCCCATGCCTCGGTCGAGTCGATCCGCAAGCAGGTCGAGGGTCATACCCCGATTGGGGAGAAGGTTTCTACCTCTGTTGATCTGCCTCTAAGCAATGAATCCAAGCGTGTGTTGGCGTATGCGGGAGAGGAAGCGGAGCGACTTGACCATAAACATATTGGCACGGAGCATCTGCTGCTTGGCCTGTTGCGCGAGGAAAAATGCTTTGCCGCTCAGATCTTGACGGAACGGGGTCTCGTGCTAAACCAAGTCCGCGAGGGACTCTCAAAGCAGCCGCATGAGGCGGCGCAAGGGCAAAAACGAGCGTTAGGGCCAGATGCGCTCAGTTCTTGTACCAGCAACCTTGTGGAGCAAACTCAGCCGCTCGTTGGCCGCGAGAATGAACTTGATCGGCTTATCGAACTGCTATGCCGCCTCAATGGGAAAAATCCAGTGCTGATTGGAGAACCGGGCGTCGGTAAGAGAACCATCGTCGGCGGCCTAGCTCGACGCATGGCGGACGGCAACGTTCCTCAATCGCTTGCGGAGAAATCCATTCTCGGTCTCGATCTGCCCCCACTTCAGGTACTAGAGAAGGATGGTTCATCTTACGAGAAACTGGATCGACTTCTGGTAGCGGCAGCAGGGGATGGGAAAATCTTTTTCTTGAACCGGATGCATGACCGGCCCGGAGGAATTTCCCCGGCAGCTCCGTTTCACGTAACGGAACTGCTGTTGCGGCCGATCATGGCGGGCCGGATTCAGTGTATCGGTACGTCGACGCCTGCCAGCTTTGCCAAATTGCGAGCGGACGGCCACTGGCTCGCGGAATACTTTGAACCAATTGAAGTCGCTCCAGCCAGTGAAGAAGCCGCTGTTAAAGTGCTGCACGGCATCAAAGGAGCTTACGAAAAATTCCACAACGTCTCATATGCAGACGATGCCATTGCTCAGGCCGTTCACTGCGCCGATAAGTACATCAAGAATAGATTTTTGCCGGGCTCAGCGGTCGACATCATCGACGAGGCAGGGGCGGCGGCCCAACTGCAGCAGGGTTCCCTACCAGAAGAAGTGGCCGAAGTTCAGAAACGCATTGGCTTCATCGTTCACCGAATGGAAGCCTCCATCGAGAACCACGAATTTGAGAAAGCTCGCTTTTATTCGCAGGAAAAACGTAAGGAGAGCGACCATTTGAAGAAGTTGCGTGAAAAGCACAAGCTCGACGATAGGCCCGGCGCGAAGGTTAGGCCGGAAGAGATCGAAAGAGCTGTCAACAAGCTACTGGGCAAGACTAACGATTCAGCTACGGCGTAAGTCTAAAACCAGCTTTGTTGCGTCCAGCTAGTCTCCCGCCGCGGCAGTTTCAGGAAGGGCGTCCGCGACCAGATTTCCGTTGGGTGCTGCGACTAGCCCGCGTTTGATGTCGCTCAGCTTCACGCGCTTGATGTCCCAGGCGAGGCCGAGCTGCTTCAGAACCCAGATGCCGTACCAGTTGGTGTCGATCTCGTACCAGGTGAAACCGTGCGCGGCCGAAGTGGGATGAGCGTGGTGGTTGTTGTGCCATCCTTCGCCGAAGGTCATCAGTGCAACCCACCAGCTGTTGGTCGAGAGATCTCGCGTAGCGAAGCGCCGCGTTCCCCAGGAGTGCGTCGCAGAATTCACAAGCCAGGTGGCGTGCAGTCCAACGACCGTGCGCAGGAAAACTCCCCAGAACAGCCACGGCAGCCCACCAATCGCCAGCAATATGGCGCCGCAGACCATCTGCGGAACGTAGTGAAATTTCGTGAGCCAGACGTGGAATTTATCTTTGGCGAGATCGGGTACGAAGTGCGCCAGCGTGGTCGTGTCATGGTGCATGGACTTGCCCATCAGAATCCATCCCATGTGCGCCCACCACTTGCCATCGATCGGGGAGTGGGGATCGCCGTCCTGATCGGAATACTTGTGATGAATGCGATGCGTGGCCACCCAGAAGATCGGCCCGCCCTCGAGCGCCAGAGTGGCGCAGATCGTCAGGAGATATTCCACCCACTTGTAGGTCTTGTATCCGCGATGCGTGAGCAGTCGGTGATAGCACATGCCGATGCCCAGGCTTCCCGAGATCCACCATAAAAAGACAGCGAGGAATAAGGCTTTCCAAGTGAAGAAGAAAAGTGCGCCTATGGCTCCAAGATGAAAGATGGCCATCGCGATGGCGGTGACCCAGTTGATTTCATTCTTCTCAGCTTGCGGTTTGGCGAGGTCGTGCAGTTGCATTGCTCGAGGGTTCCCCAGTGTTTGGATTGTTACGATGTACCTAAACTAGCAGGCGAGAGCGGCACGCACTGTAATAGTTGTGTAATAGCGCCAAGTCGGGGCATTACGAGGGTAACCACCCAGGTATTCAGACGTTTCGATATTTGTTGCATCATCGCAAGGCAAATAGTGATCCAAACGACTTCCGACGCAAACTGGCACGAGGACTAATCTCATGCGCACAGAGTCCCTGGTAGAAGCGTTGCCCACGCTGGACGAAATTCGCACCGCACAAGACGTGATCTACTCCGTCATGCTGCCGACACCGCAGATCGTGTGGCCTTTGATCTGTGAGAGAGTCGGAACTGAGGTGTGGGTGAAACATGAGAACTACACACCGGTAGGCGCATTTAAGGCGCGGACGGCCTTGGTTTATGCCGCCGAACTCTTTCGCCGGTCAAGCGGCATCACCGGGCTGGTCACGGCGACTCGGGGAAATCACGGGCAGGGAGTCGCTATAGCGGCCAAACGCTTCAACGTTCCGGCGCACATTCTGGTTCCCCGCGGTAACAGTCCTGAGAAAAATGCGGCCATGCGCGCTCATGGTGGGCAACTCATTGAGTACGGCAGCGACTATCAGGAGGCGAAGGAGCAAGCGATGAAACTGGCCAACGAGCGCGGCTGGCATTTTGTACCCTCGTATCATCGCGACATTGTGAGGGGCGTCGCCACCTACTGGCTGGAATTCTTCACGCACGTGAACGATGTCGATGTGGTATATGTGCCGATCGGACAAGGCTCGGGAATTTGCTCATGCTGTGCCGTACGCAATGGCATGGGTTTGAAGACAAAGATCATTGGTGTGGTTCCCGACGGCGCTCCGGCCTACGCGCTGTCGTTTGAAGCAGGAAAGAAGCTCGCGGCGCCAGTAACGACTTTATTGGCGGACGGCATGGCTTGCCGCGTCCCAGACGACGAATCTTTGGAAATTGTTCTGCAGCATGTGGACCACGTCGTGCGCGTCAGCGAGGAAGAGATCGCCTCGGCCATGAAGATGTGCTTCATCGACACGCACAATGTTGTGGAAGGGGCCGGCGCTGCGGGATTGGCGGCCGCTTTGAAAGAAAAACAGAAATTGCAGGGCAAGCGAGTGGGGCTGGTGATCAGCGGCGGAAATGTGGATTGCGACGTGTTCGCCAAGGTGCTGGCGGATTAATGAAGGTCACTTCATGCGGCACGGATGTTCCCGACGGCGGCATGAGCAGGTCACGCGCACGTACGGTCCCTCGCTTCGCTCGGGATGACAAACCTGGTTTGATCCGCTCGGGAAGGACAAAGTTGGCTCTTGTTCCTGAATTCCCTCGGGATGACACTCAAGAATGTGAAATGCGTCGGCACAGCTGACGACCTGACCCGCACGCCGGATCTTTCATGCCGCTTTTCCTTTGACCTGAACGCCGGCCCATTTCTCGAGCAGCGTTAGGGTCGCGGCATAGTCCAAGTCGCGGTGGCCGTCTTCGGTGGCCATTTCGTAAATCTCTTCGACGGTCTCCAGACCAGGCAATTTGACGCGGGATTCTTTGGCCGCCTCTAGCGCAAGCTTGATGTCTTTGTGCATCAGGCGCAGCGGAAAATTTGCCGTAAAGTCGCGCTGCAGGATGAACGGCGCCTTGTATTCCACTACACCGGATTTCACCATCGTAGCCTCGATCAGCGAAACCAAGCTCTCCGAATCCACACCGAGTTTAGTGGCAAGCGTCAGGGCTTCAGCGAAGCCTTCGAAGATAAGCGCGATTTGCAGGTTCATGACCAGCTTGGTGGCCTGTCCTTTGCTGACTCCACCCATGCGGAAATATTTCTTGCCCATGGCAGCGAATAAAGGATTCAGCCGGTCGATATCGGCTTCCTCGCCGCCCACAATAAACACGAGCGTGCCGTTTTGTGCTCCGATCTTCGAGCCGGTCATCGGCGCGTCGACATAGCGAACCCCTTTTGCGGCCGCCCTCTTGGCAAAATGCAACGTCGCCGACGGCGAGATGGTGCTGGAATCGGCGATGATCATTCCCTCGGCGAGCGATTTCTCCACGCCGTCGGAGCCAAACAACACGCTCTCGACTGCATTTGTGTCTGACACGCACATCCAGACAACCTCTGCGCCCTGAGCCGCCGCTGCTGGAGTTTGGGCAACGGCCGCGCCCTCGACCAACTTGCCCGGCGTGCGGTTCCACACCGTCACTTCATGACCCGCCTTCACCAGATTCGTGGCCATTGACTGACCCATGATTCCCAGTCCCAAAAACGCGACTCGCATTCGGACTTCTCCTCTCGACCTCGGATGCGCCCGCCCTGCGCGGCCGTTGGCGTAGCGACGAATTCGGATTAAATATGAGCGGCGCGGCAAAAATCAAGCATTTCATGCACAACTAATTCCGCAGCGCCTCTCCTGTGGGCAATGCCCTCGCTAATCTACATGCACATGGGAGCATGACTACCGTAATCGCCGGAGCCCAGACCGGTTGACCGTCAAAATCAACCGATGTGGACTAAAATAATCCTACACTGCACCTTGCTCATCTAAAGGGATAGGACGGCAGTGACGCGGAATGCAGCGGGTTAGACCAGATAGCGTCGCCGCAGCTAAGGAGACTGACTGCAGCCGATGCCGGCACGCGGCTGCATTAGCTGAATGATTCGAGCTACCCTTCGCAATCGAGCGCTGCGGAAGCGCGCTACGCAGTTCGGGCGCTTGGTGCGGCACTCTGCGGTCACGCCGCGGGCCGGTCAAACCCATAAGCCGCGCCTGGTTTCAAATGGCGAGCTTGGGGTCACCTTCATTGGCCACGCCAGTTTTTTTCTGCAGATTGGTGGAAAAAACGTTCTGGTCGATCCGAACTTTGCCCGCTGGCTATTCGTGCTGAAACGGCTGCGGAAACCGGGGGTGAACGTACGCGACCTTCCTCCGATCGACCTGGTTCTGGTGACGCACGCGCACTTCGATCATCTGCATCGGCCGTCGCTACGCGCCATCGTGCAGAACAATGTGCGCTTAGACCACAATGCTCCCGCAGTGATCGTTCCCACGCACGTGACCGACCTGGTTTCGGACCTTGGTTTTTCTGAGATCGTGGAACTGGATTGGTGGAACAGTTCGCGCTTCAGCGATGTTGCGGTCACCCATGTTCCCTCGCGCCATTGGGGGGCGCGCATTTTGAAGGACTCCCACCGTGGTTATGGCGGATACGTGCTGCGCGCAGGCCGGCATTCCGTGTATCACGCCGGCGACACGGCATACTTTACCGGCTTCCGCGAAATCGGACGCCGTCTTTCCCCACAGGTCGCGCTGCTGCCGATCGGGGCTTACAACCCACCGCAGTTCCGCAATGTGCATGCCAACCCTGCCGACGCCACCCGGGCCTTCCTCGACTTGAACGCGCGCTGGATGGTGCCCATGCATTATGGAACTTTCCGCCTGTCCCACGAGCCCGTCGACGAGCCACTGCAACTACTCGATCAGGAAGCCCGCGCGGCCGGGATTGAGGACCGGGTTGTAGTACTGGAAGAAGGCGTGACCCGACTGTTCTGAAGTTGGAGATCTCGAGCACGATTTTTTCTCCCATCGCCTTACCTTCTACGTTCCAATTTGAGGTAGACTGCCTGCCAGAAGTTTCCAGCCTAGGAGGTCATTATGCCCGTTCGCCCTGTCCCCGAGGGATACCACACGCTCACCCCTTCACTCACCGTCCGCGACGCGGAACGCGCCATTGATTTTTACAAGAAGGCTTTTGGCGCCACGGAAGTCGGCGTTATGAAAGGACCTGACGGCAAAATCATGCACGCCGAATTGAAGATCGGCGATTCTCTCATCATGCTGGCAGATGAGTTCCCGCAGTTCGGCGCGCTTTCTCCGCAGTCAATCGGAGGGTCTGCCAGCAGCCTGCACATTTATGTCGAGAATGTGGACGCGGCTTTTGATCGAGCCATAAAAGTCGGCGGAAAAACCGACATGCCGGTCGCGGATATGTTCTGGGGCGATCGTTTCGGCAAGCTGACTGATCCTTTCGGACACAAGTGGTCAATTGCCACGCGCGTCAAGAACTTGTCCTCGGATGAAATCCAGCGCGCCCAGAGCGAATTCATGGCGGCGATGCCGAAGGCCAGCTAAGCGTTTCACCTGGAATAGCGAAGTGAATAGCGGAGGATCTGCCCAGTTTCACTGACTGCGGGTCCTTCGCGGCATTTTGGCCAACTTCGCCGCGAGCCGACCGGATTAGTAAGCCAGAAGAATTCGCAGGTCCCGCACATTGTTTCCGGTTGGGCCGGTCTCAATCGCATCGCCCAAAACGTTGAATAGAGGGTAGGCATCGAATTTCTCCAGCGCGGCTCTCACTTCGAATCCCTTCTGCCGGGCGTGTTCCGCAGTGCTGCCATCGGCTACCGCTCCTGCGGCGGGGCTGTTGCCATCAATCCCGTCCGTTCCCGCGCTGAGCACGGTAATATTCTCGCCCGCAATCTTGCCGGCGCAGGCCAGCGCGAACTGTTGATTGCGTCCACCGGTGCCGGCATTCGTAACTTTCACCGTCACTTCCCCGCCGGAAACAAGGCAGGTGCGGCCAAATTCACGCTTCAACTCGCGCACCCGCCCGAGCAAATATTCGGCTGCTTTCTCGTAGTCCCAGTCGTCGCAGGAACTGTCGACTTTCACAACAAAGCCTGCGTTTTCGGCGGCCTCGCTCGCTGCTTCCATTGCATTTCGATTGGAGAGAATCGTCCACCAGCGCGACTGGTAAAACGCCGGATCATCCGATTTCGGCGTCTCTTCAAGCGCGTGCTGCTCGAATAGTTCGCGCACCGAAGGCGGGAACTGGCCAAGCATTTTGTGATTTTCTGCGATCCGGTAGCAGTCTTCGACGGTGGTGGAGTCAGGCATGGTCAGGCCGGAGGCAAGCGCGTCAGGCGTGGCTTCGGGGACATCAGACACAAGAATCGAAACCTGCCGCGCCGGAGAGGCGGCTTGCGCCAGCCTTCCTCCCTTCACCGCTGAAAGATGCTTGCGGATGGCATTTATCTCGGCGATAGGTGCGCCAGAGTGCACGAGCGCGCGATAAGTTACGATCAGATCATCGAGCGAGATCTCGTCGTCGATTGGCTTTTCGAGGATGGATGATCCTCCGCCGCTCAGCAGAAAAATCACCAGAGACGACGCGCCCTGCGCCTGGGCTGCCTTGAGCATGGCGCTCGCCGCGCGAATTGATTCCGCATTCGGAGTGGGATGTCCGCAGTGGAAGTAGCGGAAACCGGGCAGTTGCGCCGGAGGATCCACAGACGTGGCAACGATTCCCTCGAGTGAAGTGCCGACCTGTTGTAACAGTGCTCCCGCCATGCTGTGCCCTGCTTTGCCCACCGAGAGGACCAGTACGCGCTGATAAGAATGCAGGTCGTAGAGATCTTCGCAGACCCGCAAGACGCCGCGATCGCAATGCACGTGGCGGTGAAATGCCTTGGGAATTGATGCCTCGGCCAGTGCATGGAGAAACATTTCCCGCGCGGTCGCACGCATCTGGCGGAACAGAGCTTCGGGATCAGCAGCCGGGTTCATCCGCGATGGATTCTAGCCGAAAGCCTCGGTGGACAGGCTGAGAGTCGTTTTTAACCAGGCTTCGATTGCCTCGCGCAACTCGCGTAGCCGGCCTTCGAAAAAATGGTCCGCACCCTCGATCACGACCAGCTTCTTTGGTTCCGGGACCGAGGCCAGCAATTCCTGCAATTTCGCCCGTGGACCAAACTGATCGCGCGCACCACTGACGAACAATTTCGGCGTCGTACACGTGCGGAGGAAATCGAAGCTGTAATTTCGTGGCACGTCTGAGTCTTCCGCGACTGTGCCCACCGGTGTGCCCACTCCGATCAGTGCGCGCACTCGCGGATCGTCCGCCGAAGCCCGCAGGCCGACAGCCGCGCCAAAGGAGAACCCGGCAAAGATCAGGGGCAAATGAAATTCGCGATCCAACCAGTCGAGCGCGCTGCGGACATCGTTGACTTCACCCAGGCCGTTGTCGTGCTCGCCTTGGCTTAGGCCCGTGCCACGAAAGTTGAAGCGCAACACGGGAAAGCCAAAGCCATTCAGCGCTTTCATAGTGTGAAAAACGACTTTGTTGTGCAGCGTGCCGCCATACAAGGGATGGGGATGGCACACAACCGCCGCATGACTTGCGCTTTCGGTGCCGGCGTTCAGCAGCGCTTCGAGACGACCGACTGGACCGTCGAGAAAAAAAGACCGAATGGTGGAAGCGGAGGGAGGCACAACCCAGATTACACAATTTGGATAAATCGGGTAGTCAGGAGTTGGTAGTCAGAAGTCAGCAGACAAAAAACCGGCGCCGAATAGCGGTTTTGCTATTCTCTCCTCCATGGACGTCGTCACGCTCACGCGTCAGCTCGTCGACATCGAATCGGTCACGGGCAACGAAGCTGCCGTCGGAAATTATCTCTACGGAGAACTGTGCCGCATCGGCTACCACGCACAAAAGATGCCGGTCGAGCGCGACCGCTTCAACGTTTACGCCACGCCGCCAGAAAAAGAGCCGGATGGAAGATTTCCCGCGATTGTTTTTTCCACCCACATGGATACGGTCCCCCCCTTCATCCCCTCATCAGAAGACGAAGCCCGCATCTACGGCCGTGGATCCTGCGATGCCAAAGGTATTATTGCTGCCCAAATCGCAGCCGCCGAGCGCCTTCGCCAGCAAAAAATCTATGCCGGCCTGCTGTTTGTGGCGGGAGAAGAGCGGGACAGCCTCGGTGCGAAAGTCGCAAACGACTTCATGGCTAATAAGAAAACGGCGGGCCAATCAGCTCCCCGCTTTTTGATCAACGGGGAGCCCACCGAGAACCGCATCGCGCTGGCCTCGAAAGGAACGTTGCGCGTGGAAGTAACGGCCCGGGGCAAGATGGCGCACTCGGCATATCCGGAACTTGGCGACTCCGCAATCAACAAATTAATTCCTGCGCTCGATCGCCTGCGCATGATGTCCTTGCCAAGCGATCCGCAAATCGGCCCGTGCACGTTGAACATTGGCGTCATCGAAGGTGGCCGCGCGCCGAACATCATTTCCGACTATGCCCACGCCGACATCGCGTGCCGTCTCATCGGCCCATCTGACGATCTAAGGCATCAGATCGTCGCAACTGCAGGAGATCAGGTCGAGGTGACATTTCCACTGGAGCTTCCGTTTCTTCGTCTTCGCACTGTTGACGGCCTTCCTACTATGATTGCCGCGTTCACCACCGACATTCCCAAGCTGACGAACTGGGGCGAACCGTTGCTGATCGGGCCAGGCTCGATCCACGTCGCCCACACCGAAGGCGAGCATATCGAGAAGAAACAACTCCACGATGCCATCGAGCTTTACTGCACTATCGCGAACAAATTGCTGAAGTGATTCACGCGCTATCGAGGACAGGAGAGCGAGGCAAAAATCACTCTGCTCGAGGAATCTTGTCCGGGATGTACAATGACGCTTTCCAGAACCTGCCCACATTCGGAGTGGCGAGTGGCTTGCCCCTTTTTTATGCCGACCGGGAGATTAGAGAATGGCGCCTGGCCCCACCCGGCGCGGCTTCCGCTAGGCCGCGGATGGACTGGCCATTGCACCGCTCCCGGGCACGACGGCGAAATCCCAGATTCCGCGACCATCGAGCAGTTTTGCAATATGGGCTACTCCGCGGGATGCGCGAAATTGCCCTCAGACCGCACCTGGGATGCGGTGCGCTTCAGCCCGATTGGCGTGCGCGCCGCCCACTCAATGCGCCCGAGCAAGATTTGTCTTCGCTACGTGTGCGAGCGCAGCCATCTTCCCGTGGAGAACGGCATCCTGGAATTCGACATGGGCACGGCTCGTTGCACCCAGCCGCATCCCGATGCACGTGTGCAAAAAATGGCAGAATGTTTTTTGGCGTCCTATATTGAACAGTGGAAATTGCGCGGCGCCGGTGTCTTCACCAACGTCCCGGCGTTAGACTGCCCGACGCCTGAAAGAGAACCATGAACGAAGAACTACTTACTCCCCGTCCGGTCCGCGATTCGCAATCCGAAATGGTAGAAATCGTTCTGCCCAACGACGCCAATCCTTTAGGCGCGCTTCTGGGCGGTCGCCTGATGCACTGGATCGATCTCGCGGGCGCCTTGGCGGCGCACCGGCATTCGCGCAATCACGTCGTGACCGCTTCGGTCGATCACATCGACTTTCTCGTTCCCGTGCGCGTCGGCGATCTTGTGATCCTCCGCTCCTCGGTGAATCGCGTCTTTCGCACGTCGATGGAAGTTGGCGTAAAAGTGTTCGTCGAGAACTACATTGCCGACACGGCCCAGCACGTGGCCTCCGCTCATTTGACCTTTGTGGCGATTGACGCCAATGGCAATCGCCTGAAGATTCCTCCGGTCATTCCTGAAACTGAAGAACAGCAGCGTCGCTACGACGATGCCGGGCGCCGCCGCGAACTTCGCCGCAGCGAAATCGAACGCCGCCGAAGAGTGCCACGGTAGTACGCAGACAGAAAGATGTGACGAACGCCGGTGCGCGCTTGAAGAGGGACTAGGGAGTTTCGTTCCACACGTAGAGAAAATTCTCGTCGCTGGCTGTGACCACTTTCAGGCCTGCCTTTCGCGTTGCACGATTCAGCGCGGCCCGGACCTTCGCTTTCGTATCGACCTCGGCTAATGGCACCTTGATCGCCATCCCGTCTTCGGTCTGATCGAGGTCCGACAAAATCTCGGTGACGATCTGCTTGTGCTTCCCGTTGCGGCCTTTCGGGACATCGGGAACCGACATGGTTTTGAAGTTCATGGGCGATTTTTTCGAGATGGCCATGATTCCTCCGAAGAGCCGACCTCTAAAGGATATACTAACGTATCGTTATCGTATGAAAAACATAAAATAATTATCACGTAAAAGTCAAGTAAAAAAATACTGACAAAACGTGAGGATTTTTGATCGCACGCTCGTAAGCGTCTGGGTCCTTAAACATCTTCGTGGCTGACGTAAAGCCCAGCCTCAACGCTGTTCCAAAAGATATGACCCGTATTTCCCATCCCCTGATACTGTTGGGCAATGAATGAGGTGACAATGGTGAGCACAAGGCATTTCGAACAGGTTCCAGTCCAAGAGTTGAAAGACATCGTGATCGTCGATTCGGCTGGGGAAGTTTCTTCATCAACGCCGTGCTCGGTGTGCGGACATCCGGTTCCGCTCGAGACCTGCAAGGTCGACGAGGGTGGCAAGGCCGTCCATGCTCGCTGCTATGCCGAAAAGATGGGAGTGGTACTAAGCAGATTCTGATTTGCCGAGCACCGCCCTGCTTTCAGCAGCAGGTCTATTCCGGACAGACTAGAAGCAAACTGCCACTAGCCGCGTCAGAACCCGCGATCTAACCGTCAACCTCATCGAACACTGACGTGAATGCCCAGTCTTTCGGCTACCTGACGTAAGCGACGATCTCGCGTCCACAGGAGCGTGGGCGGATTGAGAAAAACCGAAGCGATCAAATGGGCGCCCGTCAGTCCTATTCCATGGCTATAGAGTTGGCGAGCCTCGACCATCAGCCTCAACTCTCTCATTTGTGGCACATGCACCTGTGGCAACAGATCGAGCAAGGCGACCGTCTTGGCGCGGTCTCGTAAGGATCCAAGGGCAAGTTCCCCTAATGACAAAAGGATGGATGAAGATCTGCCCTTGCTTCAGCGCACGTTCCAGCTCTGCGATTCCAGATCGGAAGTGATCGATCCAAACCGAGCGGTCGGCGAGAATGAATCGTGCCCTCGCTAACTTCGACGGGACCTGCGGCGCGGAACGTTCTTTAGTCCCGCCATTGTGCCTCCCAAGGAGGCCAAGCGGCGGGCGCTCTCCCGCTCGATCAAGGCTTTGAGAGCCTCTCGAATTAAGGCCGTCTCTTCCGCGCCCCAGTGAATTCCTGGGCGGTGCGGACGAGCTCGTCATCAAGAGCAACCGTGGTGCGCATGCGTCAGTTATAGCATCAAAATTCGTGCTGGCCCGACTGGCGCACTCGTAATGAATGAACTTTGAGCGATGGCTCGCGTTCCGTCATTGGTCTGCCATGCCGCGCGCTCAGGTTCCTGCCTGTATAATCGAGTGTAGATTCTGCCGCATTCTTCTTCCGTCTTTGGGGTGATTCTTTGAGCGCACATACGCCGCATTCCCACGGACCCACGCCACAGGGCCCGCAACCGCTGCCCGGAATTGAATCCATCATTGCCATCGGATCGGGCAAAGGCGGTGTCGGGAAGACCACACTTTCCGTGAACTTGGCGGTGGCTCTGGCTCGGCTTGGCCACAAAGTCGGCCTGCTCGATGCCGACGTCTACGGCCCCAACGTGCCCTTGATGCTCGGCGTAAATTCTCAGCCGCGCATGGTCGGCGACAATCGTATCGAACCTCTGCAGGCCTTTGGGCTGAAAGTCATCTCCGTCGGATTCCTGAATCCGGGCGACAAGCCCATAATCTGGCGGGGTCCGATGCTGCACCAGATCGTGCGGCAATTTCTCGGGCTCGTCGAGTGGGGTTCCCTCGATTATCTCGTCGTTGATCTTCCGCCCGGTACCGGCGACATCGCCCTCTCGCTGGTACAAACCGTGCCGCTTACGGGCGCGGTAGTCGTGTCCACTCCGTCGGACGTCTCGCTGCAGGACGCGCGCAAGGCGATCGAAATGTTCCGCCAGATGAAAGTGGACATTGTCGGCATGGTTGAAAACATGAGCTACTTCGTCTGCCCGCACTGCCATCACGAAATCGACATCTTCTCGCGCGGCGGCGCCGAAAAAACCGCCCATCAGTTCGGTGTGCCCTTCCTAGGCAGCATCGAGCTCGATCCCGAGGTGCGCCGCTCCGGCGATACCGGCAAGCCGATCGTGCTCGAAGGCGAAACATCCCCGCACGCGAAGTCAATTTACGCTTTCGCGCGCAAGGTTTCCGAGCGTGTCGGCGAAATCAAAGCCAGCACTCCCGCGGGTGTGATCCAAATCCAGTAGGATTGTTTACTACAGAGGCAGGCAGCACTCTGGTCCTCTGTGGTTATTTTTTTGGATCTGCGGAGAATCGGGAAAGCCGCCACGAGTGCCCGGGTCCCTCGTCATTCGATATCAACTTCGCCACCATCTCCCCCACCGCCGGCCCATGCTTAAACCCATGTCCTGAGCCTCCGCCCACGAGCCAGACATTTTCTATCTTGGGATGCCGATCGATGATGAAGCTTCCGTCCGGCGTCTGTTCATACTGGCAAACTCGACTCTCGATCACAGGAGCGTCTTGCATGGCAGGAAAACGAAATGCCAAATACTGGCGGGCCATTTCCACTGTCGTTTGACTCACAATACGCTCGCCGGCTGTAGGAGCAAACTCCGGTCCGCGCGTGTCGTCGGCAACTTTGAAGCCACGCCGATCGCTACTCGGAATTCCATAGAAAAACCGCTCGCGATGATCGCCCCAGACCGGTAGATGCTCATCATCGAACCGTGCGTCGCCAGCCGGAGTTCCGAAGAACAGAACTTCCTGTTTCGTCGCCCGCACCAGACTCCCAATTGTTTGCGGAAACAACTGGCCAAGCCATGGACCGCAAGCGAAGACGAAAACATCCGCTTTGATCTGCGAGCCATCGGAAAGCTCCACGCTGCGCCGAGGCGCGTCCTCAAGCCCATGTGGAAGAATGGCCGCTTGGCAGTACTTGCCGCCGCTCGCGACAAATTCCTGCACCACTCCCTGGCAGCTCGCGCGCGCCTCAAGATATCCGCACTCCGGTTCGAAGATTCCCCAGGGCACGCCTTGAAAGTTGATCTGCGGCCACCGCTTCTTCATTTGTACGGGCGAAAGTTCGTGGAACTTGATCTTCGACTCGCGCAGGGACGCAAGCGACTCGCGCTCAAACGAATCGTCATCCGCCGCGGCCATCCATAACACGCCGATGCGATGCAGAAACTGACGCTTCCATCGCTTCTCGTACCTTGCCCAAAGCTGAAGCGCGCGCGCCGCCATCGCGGTATAAGGCTGGTTGGGGCCGTAGGTGCCGCGCATGATTCGCGTCTCTCCGCCCGAGGACGATCGCGAATTCCCCGGCCCCCAGGCGTCGAGCAGCGTGACGCGCGCCCCGCGTTCGAGCAATTGCAGCGCCGTCCAGCCGCCGAACGCGCCGGCGCCGATGACGACAACTTGTAATCTGGATTTCATGGTAACAATCTGGAGGCGCTCTCTAGCATCCTCTCCGCTCTGAATTGCGCGTGTTCTAGGCTATCCCGGATCGTGTCTTGGCTTGAACCATCCGGGCGGTCTGCCTGGGTTTACGACGCACACGCTCTCCACTCCCGCAGCCGCTATGATGTTCACGATGTCGTATCGATATTGGGAGTTAACGACGGGAGCAGCTTGCAGAAACGCAGTCTTGACCGATCTCAACTTGAAAATGTCCCTCAAACGCTCTCCGGCGTTCTCCCAAGTCTCGTCCTCCATATTGAACTGAATAGAGGGGCGCTGCGCGTTCCTGGCTGGCAGCAGCTTGACGATGATGGGCCTGGTGTTGAGATCATTGAAATCGGTTTCACAACTTATATCGTTCGCGTCCACGACTTCGAACCTCTGGGCTCGAGGAGTTGGAGATGGCGTCGCTGATCGATTTCGCAAGTGGGGAAGTCTCACCGCCAGGATAGTCACAACGACCAGACAAAGACCTACAAAGAGAAGTCGTTTTCCCATGACCGAGGGATTGTACCTGCCTGGCCTGCGGAACGAGGATATCGTCTTACCCTAGTCGTCCTTGACAGCATTCCACCTCGTTCCTAGAATCCATGAGGGTCGCAGCTTCCCGGATCGAAAAGCTAAGTTTTTGCATCTAAAATAGTTAACGGATCAGCCGCGGGTCGTGTCTCTAGCCTCGCAGCCGATTCAGTGCCAGTCAAAAGAAATTTCCTAATGCCCGCTGAGCCAAATATCGGTCAACGTGAACGCGAGATTCTGACCGCCATCGTGGAAACATTTATCTCCACGGGCGAGCCGGTCGGATCGCGCACGCTGTCTCGTTCGAATCGGGAGGGTCTTAGCCCTGCCACGATTCGCAACGTTATGGCCGATCTCTCGGACGCAGGATTTCTGGAGCAGCCGCACACCTCCGCGGGCCGCGTGCCCACGCCGGAGGCATACCGCTACTACGTCGAGCAGATTACCGGTCAGGCACGGCTCGCGCCGCAGGAAGAGAGCATGATCTCGGAAACTCTCGCGGGCGTCAGCGACGTGCAGGAATTCATGGAACGCACCTCGCACGTGCTGTCGCTGATCTCCCGCAATGTGGGAATTACGGTAGCCACCAGCGGTCAAAAGAACGCCCTCGAGCACGTCTACTTCTCGCGCCTGGGCGATCAGAAAGTTCTGGCGGTAGTCGTTTCACGCTCTGGTCTGGTGCGCGATCGGGTTCTGCGCATGGATCTGCCGCAAGCCGATCTTGATCTGGCTGCGCGCTACATTAACGACAACTTTCGCGGCTGGACCATGGAAGCCATGCGCTCCGAACTCGCGCGTCGTCTTGAGCAGGAGCGGAGCGAGTACGACCGACTCATGCACTCCCTCGATCAGCTCTATAAGCAGGGGGCTTTAACCGGAGAACAGGGCACGCAGGTAGTGTTCGTCGAAGGTGCGGCGAATCTGGTCAGCGGCGAGCAGGACCGCCAACGTCTGCAGGAAATGTTGAAGACGCTCGAGGAAAAAGAAAAAGTCATCCAACTACTCGGCGCCTATCTTGATACCAAGCAGGAAGCGGTGCGCGTGGTGATTGGTCTCGATCAGGCGCTGCCCTCGATGCAGAATTTCGTGCTGATCGGGGCGCCGGCGCACTCCGGCAATGACGTCGTCGGATCATTGGCCGTGATCGGCCCGACGCGCATGGATTATCAGCACACCATCACTGCCGTCTCTTACATCGCGCGCCTCTTCGACAAAATTCTGAATGAATCGGAGTAATACGTACTGGGCTATGGGGAAAGCTAACGGAAAATCACAGGCAGAAGCATTGGATTTGGAACACGAACTTCCAGCCGCGGATGGCGATGAAGCGTCTGGTTCTTCACCGGGGCCGCAAGCGGAATCTGCTGCAGCGTCCGGAGTAGAGGCTGAGCTGCAAAAAGTCACGGC
Organism: Candidatus Sulfotelmatobacter sp.; assembly: GCA_035710725.1. Lineage (GTDB taxonomy): Bacteria > Acidobacteriota > Terriglobia > Terriglobales > Acidobacteriaceae > Sulfotelmatobacter. The sequence goes on from DASTCY010000045.1 coordinate 84,104, forward strand.
CGAGCGCGATGCGCTTCTCGACCGCCTGGCGCGCGTCCAAGCTGAGTTCGACAACGCGCGTCGCCGCTCTCTCAAAGAACAACAGGACTTTCGCGACTACGCAACCGTCGACGCAATCAAGTCTTTGCTGCCCGCGCTCGACAGCTTCGACCGGGCTTTGCAGGCCAAGTCCGAAGGCGCCGACTTCCGCAATGGAGTCGAGCTGATCTACAAGCAGTTGCAGGATGCGCTCACCAAGCTCGGCGTGCAGTCGATTTCGGCTAAAGGCGCAGCCTTCGATCCGCGCTTCCACGAAGCGATTGAGATGGTTGAGACCGACGAAGTGCCCGACCATCAGGTGATCGATGAACTGCAGCGCGGCTACAAATTCAAGGACCGTTTGCTGCGGCCTGCCATGGTTCGAGTGGCGAAGAATCCAGGGAAGTAGCATCAAGAGCTCTTCTGGGAAAACCAAGTTTAATTTCAGGGAAAGGCCTATTCTGACCACGAACGCGAAACGTGACTATTACGAAGTACTGGGCGTGACCCGCACCTGCACTGAGCAGGAATTGAAGAGCGCATATCGCAAGCTGGCGCTGCAATATCATCCCGACCGCAATCCCAACAATCCCGATGCGGAGGAGAAGTTCAAAGAGGTCAGCGAGGCCTATGCCATTCTTGCTGACTCTGAAAAACGCGCCGTCTACGACCGCTTTGGCCACGCTGGCCTGGGTGGAATGCCCGGCCAGGGTGCCGGCTTCGATGCCAGCGTCTTCCAGGATTTCAACGACATCTTCGGCGAGTTCTTCGGCTTCGGCGACCTGTTCGGCGGAGCCGGTGGACGGCGCCGCACCCGCGCTCAGCGTGGCGCCGATCTCCGTGAAGATTTGAATATTGAATTTGAAGAAGCGTTCTTTGGCACAGAAACTCGGGTCACGGTTCGCCGTCATGAAGCCTGCGAAGAATGCCGGGGATCGGGCGCGGCCCCAGGAAAAGGGCCCACGACATGCCGTTCCTGTCAGGGACGCGGTCAGGTCCGCTACCAACAAGGATTTTTCAGCATCGCACGCACTTGTCCGACTTGCCAGGGAAGCGGCAACGTCATCACTGATCCTTGCCCCAAGTGCAAGGGCGAAGGACGCGTATTACGCCAGCGTACCGTGGATGCAAAAATTCCAGCCGGCGTCGAAGATGAAACGCGGATTCGTTTCGCCGGTGCGGGAGAAGTTGGCCAATTCGGCGGTCCAGCGGGAGATTTGTATGTCGTGCTGCACGTCAAGCCGCATCCGTTTTTCGAACGCGAGGGCAATGACCTGCATTGCGTGGTTCCTGTCTCTGTCGCGCAGGCGGCGATAGGCGCCGAAATCCGCGTTCCCACAATGGAGGGCGAGCACACGCTGAAAGTGCCCGAAGGCACGCAACCTGGCACCGTCTTCCGCGTCAAGAATCGCGGCGTGCCTGTTCTGAACGGACACGGCAAAGGCGATCTGTATGTCGAGTTGCGCGTTCAGATTCCCGCCAAGCTAACCAAGCGCCAGCGCGAGCTGCTGCAAGAACTCGAAACCACCGCTAAGGTCGACAACAGCCCGTCATGCGCTCCCTACTGGAGAAGATGAAAGGGATCTTCGGCTAGTGTGGGGCGAACACTCGTGTCCGCCACTTTCTTGCCACTCTCTGCAATCTGATCTCGTGCTTATACTGAAGCGTTCCGCCTCTGTCGGTTCATTCGGAGCTGAACGTCATGGAGATCGCGCAGAAACCGTCAACCGATGGTCGAACCGAGCCGCCCACAAACGAAGCTGACGTCTTTGCGCGGAATTTCTTCTGGGTCTGCCTGATCGCATGGGGAATCTCTTTCTTTTTGCCTGCGGCACGCTACGAAGACTGGGGGCAGACAAAAACTATGCTTGGCTGGGAAGCAGCCTTCACATCATTGATGCTTCTCATCGTGCCCGTCAAAGGACTCTTGCTCGGCTTGTTGATTCCGCACGTTTGGTCCGTGTTCGCGAACGTCTTCATGATTTGGGCTCCGTTCAAAATCAGGCGGGTTAGCCCAACAAACTCGCGGAAATTTTCGATCTCGTTCACAGCATCATCGCTGCTGGCGGTGGGGCTTCTCTTCATCCCGGAGTCAATGGACTTGGCCAGAATCCGCGCGTTTGAAGTCGGATACGTCTTGTGGACTTTGTCGCTCATCGGAGCTTCAGCATCCTTCTGCTGGTTGATTTGGGGAGAGCGAAGGGCAGTGGTGCCGCATACGTTGCTGGCAGCTACATTGTTTTGCGGATTATTTGTGTGGTCCCCCTTTCTCGCCGGCAAATGGCACCGGGCACAGCAGCAACGCGATCAGTGGGCTTGGCTGACCAAGGCGAATCAGCAATATAGTGCCGAGCACGCCGCAGACATCAGTGCGATCGCGCAACGTGGCCTGCTGGCGTTTAACACGCCGTTGAACAGCACACAGGAGGACGATCTCGAGTCCTACATCCTGAGTGCACAGCAGTTCACGCCCGAAGATCTGATTGCCGCTAGTGAGCGCTATCAGAATCCCACAATCATGAATGCACTGGCGCAGAAACCGAATTGCCCGCCAGAAGCGCTGGCGATACTTTTCCAGCACGCGACCGAAAAAGAGAAGGAGGCCGATCCCATTCAAAAGGCGCGAGCGCAGCGGGTGTATTTCCAATTGCGAAGAGCCCGAATACCAGCCCGAGTCTGCTTCTCAAAATGCTGCGCACTGGGCCTCCCAATGCACACATCGCCGTGCTCCGTAGCGGCAAGTTGTCGACGAAAGAGAAGGCCGATTATCTGGAAAAGGCGTGCGCACTTACCGATGACATGGAAATGCTGGCAATCGCCCAAGATGCCGACACCCCCGTCGAGGTTCTCGAATGTCTGGCAAAAGAACCGGTTCCTGCGTCCGGAGTGGCTCAGAATCCACACACGCCAATCAGCATCCTTGAAGAAATGAGCGCATCGCCCGATGGGCGCATCGCCAATGAGGCCAAAATCTGGCTCGCCCAGCGCAAACGTCGAGCGAAGTAGTGTGCACATGACCCGCCGTCGTTTTCTCGCCGACGAAGTTTCCGGAAACCGGGCCGCTCTCACCGGCGAACACGCCGATCACCTGATTCGCGTGCTCCGCGCCCGCTTAGGTCAGGAATTCGAAATCGCCACTGGCCCGAGCGTACGTCTCGGAAAAATCGCAACCATCGGCGACCATTGCGTCGAATTCGAATTGGGAGAGAAACTGCCCGCAGCCGGCATTCTTCGGATCACGCTCGCTCTCTCCATCTTCAAGTTCGATCGCATGGAGTGGGCCATCGAAAAATGCACCGAGCTCGGAGTGCAGCGCATGGTCCCTCTGATCGCGAGCCGCACCGATTCCCATCTGGCATCAGCATCAATCAGGCGCGTGGAGCGCTGGCGTCGGCTGGCAACGCAGGCTTCGGAGCAATGTCGGAGGGACCTCGTGCCGCGCGTCGACGATCCGGTCAAATTCAAAGACCTGGTAACTCTACCCGGCCAGCGAATCGTGCTCTCGGAATCCGAGCGCAATCTCGCACTCAAGGAAGCTCTGAACCCGCTCCACGCTGACGACATCATCCTTGCCATCGGCCCCGAAGGCGGCTGGACTGACCGCGAACTCCAATCCTTCGCTCAAAACGGATGGGTCTCGGCTTCTCTCGGCACAACGATCCTCCGCGCCGAGACGTCCGCCATCGCTGCCACCGCGATCGCCATTTCCGAGCTCACATCTCGACACAATTCTCAGCCTGACAAGTGATATTCTGACGCGCAATGGCTGTACCGAAGTCTAAAATCACTTTCTCTCCCGATGAACGCCAGCGTCAGGCTATCGAGCACGTGCAAGGACCTCTGCTCGTTATTGCTGGTGCCGGAACCGGCAAGACTTCCGTCCTCACCCATCGCGTCGCGCGTCTCGTGCGTGACGGTCACGCCTATGCCTCGGAAATACTCGCGCTCACTTACACCAAAAATGCCGCCTTCGAAATGAAAGAGAAAGTCCGCGGCCTGCTCGGTGTAAAAGACGTGCGTGCCTTCACCTTTCACGACTACTGCAATACGTGGCTGCGACGCACGGGCAACGATTTCGGTGTCCTCGATGACGCCGATCTCTGGATCTACCTCCGTCGCCGCATCCGAGAACTGCGCCTCGAACATTTCGTGCGTGCCGCCAATGTGGGAGAGTTCCTGCATGATCTGCTGAAGTTCCTCAGCCGCTGCCACGACGAACTGGTCACACCAGAAAAGTACTCTCAGTATGTCGATCGACTCGAGCGCGGCGAGTTGCCGATCCCACGGGTGGCCAAGTCGAGCGACAAGCTTTCCGACGAAGAAGTGCTCGGACGCTGCCGTGAGATCGGGCGCGTCTTCGCCACTTTGGAGCGCTGGCTCGAGGAAGAAAACAAAGGCACCTTCAGCCATATGATTACCCGGGCACACGCACTGCTTCAACGCGATCACAAACTGCTTGAAGAGGAGCGCTCGCGCACCAAGTTCATCCTGGTTGATGAATTTCAGGACGTGAACTTTGCGCAGGTGAAGATTCTGAGCGCGCTCGCCGGGCCGCAGGGAAATCTGTTCGCGGTCGGCGATCCCGACCAGGCCATCTATCGTTTTCGCGGAGCATCCAGCGCCGCCTTTGAACTCTTTCAGCATCAGTTTCCCAATGCGAAGTTAATTGTTCTCGAAAACAATCGGCGGTCGACGACGCCCATTCTCCGCACCGCATTCGCGGTCATTGACCGGAACCCTGAGGTCTTCGCGCAGAAACGCGGGGGCCACCTCGCTTATCGCCGTTCTCCGCTGCAGTCGATCCGTGAGGAAGAAGCCTCACGCGAGGGCAAGCCCCTACCCAGCGTCCCGGTGGAGTGCATCAGTTTTGTGGGAAAAGCGGCAGAAGGCCCCGACGTCGTGGCCACCATTCGAGATTTGCGAAAGAAGCTCCGCTGCAAGTGGAGCGACTTTGGCATCCTCTATCGCCAACATACCCACCGCGCCGACGTTGTGCGTGAGCTCGCCGACGCCCAGATTCCGTTCGCCATCGACGGCATGGACGTAAGCGACACACCCGAGGTCCGCGACCTGTTCGCGTGTCTGAACGTGATCGTCTCTCCGAGCGACGACATCAGCTTGTTCCGCGTCGCCGCCTTGCCTCAATTCAACGTGGACCCCGAAGATCTTCGCGCGACCATGCGCCGCATCGCCTCCGAATCGCGCGACTCTACTGCCGTCTCACTCTATTCGGTTCTCGACGGTGTAGACGGCGGCCCGGCCATCGTTGAAGTAATTCAGGTAACCCGCACAGAAATTGATCAGAACCAGTGCAAGGGCCGCAAAGCGCTCGAAATCATCGCACAAAACTTCCGATTGGATACGCAGTCGGCCGTGGTGAGTGCGGCCCTGAATTTCGTTGGCGACTGGGAGAAGAAAGCGATCAACAAAACTACTGACATTACGGAACTTTCCGACTATCTCAGCTACTTCCGCGAATCGGGATGTGTGATTTCTCTGCCAGTTCCCAAAGACGAAGATGCGGTCCAGCTCATGACGGCCCACCTTGCAAAAGGCCTGGAGTTCCCTCATGTGTTCATTCTGCGGGCGAACAGCAACTCATTCCCCTGCGCTTTTCGTGAAACGCTGGTCGAGTTTCCCAATGATCTTCGCGATCCCGATTCCGCCGGAGAGGGCGACGACAGAACTCTCAACGCCCAGGACGAACGGCGTCTGTTCTACGTCGCCATGACTCGTGCCAGAGATTCGTTAAAAATTTATGCCAAGCAGGGCACTGGCAGGAAAGACAAAACTCCGCCCGGCAATGTGCGCGAGATTCTGCAAGATACAACTCTCCGCCCCTGGGTTCGCGAGCGACCGGCGATCGGCGCGCAGGAGACGATGCAGATCTTCGCCGAAGCCTCTTCGCTATCCCCTGGGATTTCGCGCACGGCGGAATGGCTGCAACTTACGCCCATGGCCGGCCTGCATATGAAATTGAGCGCCTCGGCGGTCGACACCTACCAGCGCTGCCCCTTGCAGTTCAAGCTGGAACGCGATTGGCGAATGGCGCGCCGGCCGGTCGCCGCCATGCAATATGGAGCCGCCATCCATCGTGTGCTCCGCACTTACTACGACGCGATTCGTGCCGGCCGGCCGAAATCCAGAGAAGAACTGATCGCCCAATTCCGCCAGGATCTGGCCGACGCAAAAATTCACGAACCCTACCAGCACGAACTCTACGAGAAGCAGGGCATTGCGCAGTTGAACGATTTTCTTGCGGCCGCCGAAAAGAATGCACCGCCCAACGTTTTGCACACCGAAGAATGGTTCGAAGTGAAAATCGATGCGACGAGCGTGGCCGGAAGGATCGACCGCATCGATCAGTCTGCGGACGGCGCCGTCAGCATCCTCGACTACAAGACGGGCAAGTCGCGTGACCAGGAAGACGCCGATACCAGTTTGCAACTTTCCATTTACGCGATCGCCGCGCGGGAGAAGTGGGGATACGAGGTCGATAGGCTTGTCTTCTACAATCTCGAAGAAAATGTTCCGGTTACTACCACCCGCAGTGAAGCGCAGCTACTAGATGCTCGCTGCCGCGTAACCGAAGTGGCAAACGCAATCGCCCAGCAGAAGTTCGACCCGGTCCCTGGATTTCACTGCAATTACTGCGCCTATCGCGCCGTGTGCCCCTCGCAAGAGAAAATGATCCCTGGCAGGGCGATGATAAGCAAATCCAGCTGATTCGGCCTGCGTTCTCTGCGGTTGTTCTCTGCGAGCCCTGCGATGATGCTTTTTCCGATTGGAAGGTGATTACTCGTGATACGCATGAGGCCGGGCGAATGCTGCACCCAAAAATTCAGGGGACGCTTTGCGCGTCCCCTTCTGACTTCGTATTGCCCTTAGTGTTTCTTTTTCTTCTTCGCCTTCTTTTTCGTTGCCATTGGTTCTATTCTCCCTTCCATTCTTCATGGAAAATTTGCAACGCTGTTTTGTTGCAACTGATTGAATGTATAGAGTTATTGAAAATTGATGTCAAGAAAAAAATGACGGCCAAAGTTGCGCTGAGTGTCGATACCAAAGTCACGCGATGGCATCTGTCAAGACAAAAATGCACAACTCGGAAATCCCAGCAGCATGTCAGATCACGAAATCATCCGAAAGATGTCTGAAAATGATGTGGCAGCTTGCGCGAACGCTCGCCGCGCGAATTCTCGTCCGCATTTCCCCAAAATGTAAGCCTCATTCCTGCGTTGCAGCCTTTCCACGCACCGCGCATCTATAATGCTATCTGCGAATCTTCGCGGGGAGCTTGATTTATGGCCTCTTTCGACGATGTTGTCATCATCTCTGGATGTCGTACTCCGGTAGGAAAATTTCAGGGCAGCCTTTCCGAATTCTCCGCTCCGCAACTGGGAGCGATGGTCGTTCGCGAGGCAGTGAAGCGCGCCGGCGTCGATCCCAATCAAGTCGACGAGTGCATCATGGGCAATGTGGTCTCCGCCGGTCTCGGACAAAACCCGGCGCGACAGGCTGCGATCTTCGGCGGACTCTCTCCTGCAACAGGTGCCATGACAATCAACAAGGTGTGCGGATCGGGATTGAAAGCAGTCGCTCTCGCCGCGCAAGCCGTGCAAACTGAAAACAGTTCGATCGTCGTCGCCGGCGGCATGGAGTCGATGACCAACGCTCCTTATCTTCTCCCGCAAGCGCGCAAAGGATACCGCCTCGGCAACGCGCAGATTGTCGATTCCATGGTCAACGACGGCCTCTGGGACATTTACAACAACTATCACATGGGTATCACCGGCGAGAATGTCGCCGAAAAGTACGGCATAACGCGTGAAGAGCAGGACGAGTTCGCGCTCAACTCCCATCGCAAGGCGATTTCTGCAATCAAAGAGTGCCGCCTTAAATCGCAGATCGTTCCCGTCGAACTGCCGGCAAAGAAGAAAGGCGCCGCTCCCACGATTTTCGACAAAGACGAATCTCCGCGCGAGGACACGACCATCGACGTCCTGCGTTCTCTCAAGCCGGCTTTCAAGAAAGATGGAACCGTAACCGCCGGCAATGCTCCCGGTGTGAACGATGGCGCCGCCGCGGTCGTTGTGACGAGTGCGAGAAAAGCCAAAGAACTCGGAGCCCATCCGATGGTCCGCATTGTCGCGCAAGCCACCAGCGGCATCGATCCCGCATGGGTGATGATGGCCCCCGTCGGTGCAGTTCGCAAGATTTGGGAGAAGACCGGCTGGAAAAATGAAGATGTCGATCTCTACGAACTGAATGAAGCGTTCTCTGTACAGGCGCTTGGCGTGATGCGCGAACTGGGACTCGATCCCAACAAAGTAAACGTTAATGGCGGAGCCGTCGCCATCGGTCATCCCATCGGCGCCAGCGGCGCCCGCGTTCTGGTGGCGCTGATCTACGAAATGATCCGACGCGACGTGCACCGCGGCATCGCCGCCCTCTGCCTCGGCGGAGGGAACGCAGTCGCCATGGCGGTGGAGCGCTAGTAGTCCATTTCGAATGGAAGGATTGTCATTCTGAGCGAAGCGAAGAACCCCGCGTGCGTGTGCATTAATCCCAGCGCAAAGAGGGATTTTTACAACTGAGCAGAGAAGCTATGCAGAGGCGCCTGGCCCCACCGCATTCCCCGCCGCCGGCAGCGTCACTGTGAACACAGCGCCACCGCCCGGCGCATTCGCTGCTTCGATCATGCCGTTGTGCTCTTTCATCACGGCCTTGCAGATGCTCAGCCCCAAGCCCGTCCCGCGCCCGGGGCGCTTCGTCGTATAAAACGGATCGAAGATGCTCGGCAAGTTCTCTGCCGGAATCCCAGGCCCATCGTCTTGAAACGCGACCCACACCGTTGTCTCTGACTTTCCCAGCCGAATGCGCAACGTGCCTTTGTCGCGCACCTCGCGAATGGCTTGCTCGGCGTTCACAATCAGATTCAGAAATACTTGCATCAGCTGGTGTGGATCTCCCACCGCATACGGCAGATTCGGCTCGCGCAAGAAATCGACTGTGATATTGCTCTTGCGCAGCGCATAGGCGTGCAGATTCAACGTTCGCTCCACCACTTCCGCCAAATTGATACGGCTCTTGCCGGCCTCTGGAGGCCGCGCGAAATAAGTCAGGTTCTTGACAATCTCCGCCGCTCGCCGCGCCTGCTGCTGCAGCATGGCCAGGTGTTTGCGTCCCGATTCCGTAGCTTCGCTGTCCTGCAACAAATCGCTCACCCCAAGAATGCTGGTCAGCGGATTGTTCAGTTCGTGGGCCACTCCTCCGATCATCTGCCCCATCGCGGCCAGCCGCTCACTCTGCACGATCTGCTGCTCCATTTTCTTTTCCAGGGTGATATCGCGGACTGAGATGATGACTCCGTTCAACTTGCCTTCGGCATCGAAAAGCTGGCTGGCCGAAGCGCGCATCGTGCGCCAGGAGTGGTCGCGATGTCGGGCTCCATATTCGGCGGCAGCAAATGCTTGCTTGCCCGTGGCTACATCGCGGTAAAGCGAAACCAACTCCGGCGAGTGGGCCTCCATTTCGGAAATTCGTTTTCCCAGTAGATCGTCTGGCTGATATCCCAGCAAATCGCGGATGCGCGCGCTGACGAATGTGTACTTTTCCCCCAAATCCACTACCAGGATGAGATCGGGAAAACTTTCCAGCAACCGGCGCCGAAACTCCTCCTGCTGCAGAAGCTGACGTTCCATCGTCCGCTTCTCGGTTACGTCGACCAGCGTTCCCTGATAACGAATTACTGTGCCGGAGCTGTCCCAAACCGCGCGGGAGGAATCGAGGAATACCGCCGGTGATCCGTCTCTGCGGCGCAATCTGATCTCGCGTGTGCGCACGCCTCCGCGATCGTCGATGGCGCGGCCCAGCACCGGCGCACCCGAATCAACATTCAGGGCATCGGGAGCCAGTCCCAGCAACTCGTCCCTTTTTTCGTATCCCAGCATACTGACCAACGCCGGATTCGCATCCAGCAGCTTGCCTTCCGGAGTGCTGAAGTAAACTCCTTCCTGCAGAGTTTCGAACAGTTCCGTGAAGCGCAGTTCCTTCTCACGCTGTTCCGTGATGTCGCGGCCCAAAACGCTCGTTCCTACTACCTCTTCCCCTTTGACGATTGCATTGAGCACGCAATCAAAATAGAGTGGCCGCGTCTGATTCTTCAGCCGCACTCGCACTGTTCCGGTCCAGTGCTTCGTATCTAAGAAACGCCCCATCCCGGCTTCCACGCTCTCGCGCGTTGGCTCGTCCAAAAAGTCGTAGACCTTATGGCCGATCAGGTCGGAGTACGAAATCCCCATGAGTTGCGTGATACGCCGGTTCACCGTCCGCAGCGTGCCATCCAGCGAGACGGCAAAGGCCGCGTCGTCCAGCGAATCGATCAGCTCTTTGAAGTTGCGCTGCGAGCGCATTATCACTTGGCTGAGCTGATCGAGCTGCTCTTCCGAAGGCGCAGCGCCCACATGCTCTTGCAGATCTTGCAGCAGGTTTTTCAGTACTGAAACTTCGCGACGGCGCCCATACGCATAAACGGCGAACAAAAAAGACAGCACCAGAATGCCGATCGGAAGCGCGCGCAGTTCATAAGTAATGTTTTGCAGGCGCTCCCACAACAAAACGGACAGGGCGACCGACAGCAGAACCAGAAAGCCCAGGGCCCAGCGCCAGAGTTGCGATTCTTCCCGGTCAAGATGGTCTGGCGGACGCGCTGGCCGCGTCGGGCGCGCCGGATCCGGGGGCAGGGTCGACATACTGTGCCATCCTAATTGCAAGCCCTGGTGCGAACAAGCCAACATCGTAGTGGACAACTTGGTACGGAAGGAAATTCCCTCTGAGGAACTGCCGGCGTCCTCCGATTTATTTCCACAGCCTCGAAGTGACATCTGTCACAGCCAGCGACTCACCCAAGCTCGTAAGTTTGTAGATTGCAGTTTAGGAGTTCGTGTGCGCGGCTGTGCCCGGCTGCCGTCGCGACGCGTTCCGATGCTTTACAAAACTCTCAGCGCCGCGGTCTATGGCATCGACGCCAACATCATTCAAGTGGAGGTGGATTGCTCTGGCATCAAGACCGATCAGGACCACTTCCACACCGTCGGACTCCCCGACGCCGCTGTCCGCGAAAGCCGCGATCGCGTTCGCGCTGCCCTAAAAAATTGCGGATACGACATTCCACCGACCCACATCACAATCAATCTTGCCCCAGCTGACATCAAGAAAGAAGGCTCGGGGTTCGACCTTCCCATGGCCCTCGGCATTGTCGGCGCCTACGGTGGCTTGACCAAGAAGGAAGTAACCGACTGCATCTTCGTTGGCGAGCTGTCGCTCGATGGCGGCGTCCGTGGCGTCCGCGGCGCGCTGCCCATTGCGCTCGAAGCCCGCGGGCGGAAGATTCTCCGCTTGGTCGTTCCCGAGGCCAACGCCAAAGAAGCCGCCATGGTCGGCGGGGTCGAGGTCTATCCTGTGCGGTCCCTGCTCGACGTGATTCACTTCGTCAACTCGGGCAATGGCATCGTGCCCATCAAGAGCGACGGCGACGCTTTGCTCCGCGCCTCCCAGCAATTTATTCATGACTTCAAAGACGTCCGCGGGCAGCAAACCGCCAAGCGCGCCATCGAGATCGCCTGCGCCGGCGGACACAACATCCTGATGATCGGCCCACCGGGATCGGGCAAGACGATGCTGGCCAAGCGCATGCCGACCATCCTGCCGCCGCTTACCTTCGAAGAAGCGCTCGAAACCACCAAGATTCACAGCGTCGCCGGCGTGCTGGATTCCGGATCAGGCCTGGTCGGAACTCGTCCCTATCGTTCGCCGCATCATACGATTTCCGATGCCGGCCTGATCGGCGGCGGAGTCATTCCGCGCCCCGGCGAAGTTTCGCTGTCGCACAATGGCTTGCTATTTCTGGATGAGCTGCCTGAGTTTCCACGCAACGTGCTGGAAGTTCTGCGGCAGCCACTCGAAGACGGCACCGTCACGATCGCGCGCGCTTCGATGTCGCTGACCTTTCCCGCACGCTTCATGCTCGCCGCAGCCATGAACCCATGCCCCTGCGGATTCCACAACGACCGCACGCGCGAGTGTCAGTGCACGACGCCAATGATCCAGCGCTACATCTCAAAAATTTCCGGCCCGCTGATGGACCGCATCGATATTCACATCGACGTGCCTGCCGTGAACTACAAGGAGATGCGATCAGCGGTTGAGCCGGAAGGCTCCCTGAAAATTCGCGAGCGCGTGATGCGCACGCGCCAGAAACAGCTGGCACGCTTTGCTTCGCTGCGGGAAAAGCTCTATTGCAATGCGCAGATGTCCTCGCGCCACATCCGCACCTTCTGCGAGCTATCTGCCGATTGCGAGCGCCTACTGGAACGTGCCATGACCCAGCAAGGACTGAGCGCCCGCGCCCACGACCGCATCCTGAAAGTTGCCCGCACCATCGCCGATCTGGAGAACACCGAGCCGATTCAGCCCAAGCACATCGCTGAAGCCATTCAGTACCGGTCGCTGGATCGGACGTACTGGGCTTAGGGCTTCGCCTAAACCGCCCTGAGTGTCATTTCCAGCTGATGAGTGTAATGACGATTTATCGCCAACCTGCCTGACCATCATTTAACAAGACGAAAGGAATCCATTATTTCCACTCCGAGCTGAGGCCGAGGGTCGCTCGCGGACCAACCTAAAGTAAGCACGTAGTAGCGGCCTTCACCGCACACATATCGTTCGAAGACCATGCTGTCGCCATGACGCCATTCCTTCTCCTCCCATGCAGGCCGCCCGCTCACAGTGAACTCTCTGATGGGCACATTCGCCATGCTCTTAAGCTTTTCGAGCGCAACATTGCAAGGCTGGGAGTCCATTTTGAGTCTGATGCTGATCGTGGCACGCTGGGTCAGGTCGATAGTCCACACCTTGAAGTCCGGGTGGATGGAATCAAGGTGCGGCTCGGGAGCGTACGGAAATTTGATCGCAAATCCATCGGAGGGGTACGAATATTCCTTCAACGGAACAGACACAACCTTTTTGGGCGGCCCTTGCCCAACCACCGTTGCCCCCTCCGACGTATGCGAGCTTTGGCTCGTGTGATGAAGCAACCTTGGCAACTGGCTAAGATGCTCCAAACCGACCCACCCATGCTGAACGTTCGCTGCTCCGCTAAGCCAGAACAGGAGAACCTGGTTCGCATTCGTGGTGGTAGTTCCGATTGAGAGTCTAAAATATCGACCATCCTCAGTGTCACCGCGAACGTCCACGCTGTCAGGGAAGTCGATATGATTCGCTGCATTCTTCGGGCCTTTACTAAAGCGCCACGTAATGGTCCACTCCGATCCAGCGTTTGCCCGCACCCAGTCTTCGAATCTGACCGCAGGCAACCCCCTCTCCAGGCTAGATGCCGACACGTCTTTGACCGTAGCGATCAGGTCGGGGGTCTGTGGGTCGGTCGATTCCCACGAAGAACGGGCCTCTGCGCCGGGTCTGTCCAGTTTCGATTGGCAAGAGAGTGAAAGACTCACCGCGAGTAGTGCGCCAGCAGTAGAGATGAATAGACGGTTCGGCTGAGCGCGAGGCACCGGACAGGCTAGCAGTTCTGAGTCTGGGTGTCGATAAAAGGCGATTGCACTCAGCACCCCTTTCCCCTTCAGTTGCCGATCCAGATCCTCAGGATGCTGTGAGCGGACCATCGCGTCTTTGTCAAGAGGCCGAACATCTCCCCGAACCGCGCGGCGGTAACCACACGCTCGATGACCGACGTACATTGCCGCCGTTGCCGCTGCGTTCTACTCTCTCCAGATCGCCGCGAACGCAGTATGGCCGGAACCCCTTGAAAGAGAGGCTTGAACGATCGAATGCCCACCCATGCGACCACTCGCGCCGGAATTGCAAAACGCCGTAGCAGCCGGATCGCCCTGAACACGAACATTGCGCTGTCGGGCCATGACCGTCACAAGTGCCCTTTTACCATGTCCGCTACAGCCACCAATCTGAACCGCCATGGGGCCGCCGTCCATTTGCCTCGGGAGTTGCTGGTGGGCTCGACGCTCACGGTACGAAACGCACTGGGAGTGCAGGTGTCCGCCCGCGTGGTCGCGCAGTTGACTTCTTCGAATGGCATCTCCGCCTATGCGATCGAATTCGTTGGGCCGGAAGATGTAGCCAATAAATTCTGGGGAATCACTTTTCCGCCGCTCGCCAACCGGGCAGCGATGGCCGAGCAATCCGGCATGACGCGGCGGCGGCGGGGCGTCTCGTCCGTTCAAAGTTAAGAAATCGAGCATCTGCAGCTTTGCTATGTCGCACGGGTGCTTTTGCCCGTGCGCCCATTCGACTCCCAATCTCTACCTTTAGCTCCAGACGGACAGGTCCGGAGCACATCCTTAGTCTTTAGTCTTTTGCGCTGCCAAGGTGGGTTGGCAACCGTCGTCCCACATGTAGGACGACAGGGAAGCAGTTCACTCCTGCTATCATCGCTGATGCAAGCTCTCCTTCCCAGGAGATCCGCGCTCATGCAGGATTTTGACGACGAAGAAATACCACTCATATCCGGAAGAGGAGAAGGATTCATGGACGAAGCTCCGGCCACAGGCTCCGGCGCCGCGCGCCGCAATGAAGACATCGCACTCGATCTCATGAAATTCATCGCCATGACTACCGGCTACGGCAAGACCACCGGCGGGAGCGGCGTGGGATTCAGCGGCGGCGGAGCCGCCGCCAAACCCGAAGACTACGCCGCCCACCTGCTGGAGTTGTATGGAAGGTGCCTGAGCGCAGTAGGAGGCAAGAAGTAGCAAAAATGAGCTTTGGATGAAGTGGTTGCCATGCGGCTGATCAGTGTACTTTTATTGGCGGGATCAACTGCCGTGCTCCCCCAAGTTGTGCCCAGCAAGAGAGCCACCGCCGAGCGACACGCGCTGAAAGCGTTTGTCTCTCCGGACGGCACTTTTTCATTCAATTACCCGGATCTTCTCAACCGCTGCGAACAAAAGCTGCAGCGAACTGGCGAAGGCTACTATTGGACGCCGGACACTTGCGCGGGTTTTAGCGGTGTCTGCGACGTGGCCCTGGATCCGAACTACGTCACCCTCGCCTGCTTCGCCTATCCTCGCAATGAATTCACAGACACTCCCGCGTTCGAGGCAGCTGCATTCTCGGTGAGTATAATTGAGAAACTCTCGGAGAAAGAGTGTCTCGAGGGATCACGGAACTGGACCATCGTTCGGCGCGCCAAAACCGCCACCATCCAGGGCAGGCAGTTTAAGCTTTTCGAGACTGAGGGCGCTGCCACCAGCCATGGTATGAGAACGGAGGTCTATCGGACAGTCCATGATGGCAGGTGCTATCAACTTGCCACTGCGGTCGCCGTGACGAATCCGGACGTCTTTGATCCTCCGGCCAGGAAACTCACAGAACTGGACAGGAACGAGGTCAACGGGAGGCTGAAGCAGGCACTCGAATCGTTTCGCTTCCTGAGGTGAATGCGCTAGCTCCGGGTGTATCTGCGGTGTAAGCAAAAACAAACCGCGGCCCGGACGGGCCGCAGTTCAGTTTACGTGAAAGTCTGGTTCGGCCTACCGGCGTCCCTTCTTCGCTTTCTTTTTTGCCTTCTTGGCCGGCTTCTTCGCCGCTTTCTTCTTGGCTGGTTTTTTAGCGGCTTTCTTAGCTGGTTTTTTCGCTGCTTTTTTCGCCGCTTTCTTCTTGGCTGGTTTGGCTTTCTTCTTCGCTGCGGGACGGCTGCCGCCTCCGCCGCCGCTCATGGCTGGGGCTGCGGGAGGAGCGGGCGTCGAGACCGGCTCAGGTTCGTGCATCTCAGGCTCACCCAGGCCGGGTTCTTCTTCCTCCTCCTCTTCCTCTTCGAAATCTTCTTCCAGCGACTCGTTGTAAGCGCCGCTGTCGCCAAAATCTTCTTCGTCGTCACGTCCGTAGAGCGTGGGGTCGTAAAACGTCATTGCTCCTCCAATCTAATCTTTGTGGCCGCCCGAGGCGGGAACAGAGCGCCCGGGCTGCGGGCACGAGAGAATTAAAAGACCGCCGGAACTTCTGCTGGAACGGCGCGCGATTATAGCACGACGTTCAGTGCAGCCTGCAAGGACTCGGGATACATCATTACTGCACTCCTACCTGTTATCACACCGGAGCGCTGGTTGGGAAGGGAAAAGGTTTTGGAGCGGGTTATAGGATCGGTGGTTCGCGGGAGCGTCAAATGGTAAACCCGCATAGGAAAATTGGCCGCGCGATTCGTACGCGTGCTGCCAAATGAAAGTATCGCCTCTTTTCGCGGCAGAAGAGCCACGAAAGCTGAGTTGCTTCGCAGAGCCCGCGTCGGGGGCTCGCGTAAAGCTATCCACAAAGTTTGGGTTAGCCCGAAACAAAACACCTCCCGTTACCGTCGTTACCTGTTACCAATCCTCCGATACACGCAGAATGGCTAAGTTATGTGTAGTCGAAGGATGCCCCTCTTTATCCTGGCTGCCCTCCTGTTCCTGCCAAGTGCGGTTCAGGCAAAGCAGCTGGCGGTCATTACCGATGCGGCCAATCCCGCCTCGAACTTCAGCGGCGACGATCTGCTGAAGATTCTGAATCTGCGCACTCACACCTGGCCCGACGGCAAGCCGATCATCGTGGTCGTCCGCGATCCCTCAGTGGCCGCCATGCAACTCGTGTTGCATAAAGTTTTCAATATGAGCGTGGATCAGGCCCACGCCTTCATTCAGGCCCACAAAGGATCCATCATGGTGGCCGATTCCGATCAGGCCGTCATCCGCTTTGTGGCCAGTAACTGGGGGGCGATCGGGATTGTCGACGTTTACTCGCTCACCAACGAGGTCCATGTCGTGAAAGTCGATGGCAAACTGCCGTTCGAGCAGGGCTATCTTTTGAAAGGCAACGAACCATGAGACATAAGCTTGTTTTCCCGGCCTTGATCGTTATCTTGGGATTTCCACCGTTCTCCACTCTAATCTCTGCGCAAGCTGCTTCTTCTGTAAAAAGCAAGTCTTCCGCCGCCTTGCCTTTGAGTGCCTCGCCCAAGGCCCTCCGCTTGATGGACCGCGTCTGGAAGTTGAATTCCGACGAGGTCGAGCAGGAAAAGGGCTGTGTTGTACTGCGTAAGATCGTTAGCATCGATCCGAATTTTGCCGTTGCGCATGAACTGCTGGCGCAATTCAGCCTGGATCCCGCCGAGCAGGTCAGCGAGCAGCGCAAGGCCGTCGAGTCGAAGCATTTCGCCACTCCGGCGGAGCAGCTGCTGGTCGAATGGTTCCAGGCCGCCGCCGACCATGATCTGTTGCCGGCCATATCCGACATGAATGAACTGCTCGGGCGGTATCCGCACGACCGCTGGGTGGTGATGCTGGCCAACTTTTGGCTCACGCAAGAAACCCAGTACGAAAGGGCTGCCGAGGTGTTTGAGAATTCCGGACTCACCTCGCCCGGCATGCTGAACAACGCCGCCTACACCTATGCCTATATGCGCCAGTTCGACAAGGCCTTTGCCTTGATGGAACAGTACGTTGCCGCCATGCCCAAGGTCTCAAACCCGCAGGATTCCTATGCTGAGATCCTGCGCATGGCCGGTCACTACAACCAGGCCATCGTCCACTATCGCGCGGCGCTGGCCATCAATCCCAACTTCTATATGTCGCAGTTTGGCATCGCCGATACCTACGCCTTAATGGGACAGGAAGCACGCGCCCGCCAGGAATATGAGCTGGGCTTCCACAAGTTTCCCATGCCCGCCCTGCACCAGGTGCAATGGCGTAATCGCGAGGCTTTTACTTATATTTGGGAAGGCGATCTGAAAGGCGCTGACCAGGCCTTCCAGTCCATCGCCGATTTTGCGCACTCCAACAAAATGGGCCAGGTCGAAGCCGATACCTACCGGCAGATGGCGCAGTATCAGCCCGATCCCGTTCGAGCCCTCGGATTTCTGGACAAAGCGGAGACCGCCATCCAGCTGCACGAGAATGCGATGGCAATCGCCGTCCAGCAGGAGGAGGCGCAAATCCTGCGCGCTCGCGTCGAAGTGGCCGTGAAACAAGGCGATCAGGAATCGGCGAAAGCGGCCCTCGACAAGCTCAACGGGCTTTCCCAGGTCTCCAGCGACAAGCTGATCGCGACGGCTTACCATGCCGCCGCCGGCGCCCTGCTCTTCTCACAGCACAAGTACACCGACGCGATTTCTCACTTGGAGGAAGATACTGACAATCCGCTGTCTTTGCGGCTGCTCACCGCCGCCTACCAGAAGTCAGGCAATCTCGAAAACGCCAAGCACATGGGCGAAGTCTTGGCCAGCCTGAATGTTCCCACCCTGGAGCAGGCCATGATCGTGCCCGCGTTCCGCGAGTGCATCAAAAATGCAAGTTGCGACGCAGCGACGGTCAATGCCTCGCTGAAGTAGGCCGTGTGGCGCGGGTCTTGTATGGTGCGGACACTCTTGTCCGCGAAACGGCGGGGGACACTGCAGGAAAAAAACGGGAGCCAAAGTGGCTCCCGCTGTCTGCTGCCAACCGCTGATTACTGACTCCCGATAACTGACTCCTGATCCGTCCTACTTCAGCGTCTTCACATACTCCGCAACGGCCTTGGCGTCGTCGGCCGAAAGGGTCGAAATCCCCTTCTTGTGAGGAGATTTTTTCGCCTCATCCCCTTTGGTGAGCAGATCAGTGATTTGCTCCGCACTTAAGCTAGTTCCTTTCAGCGCCGGACCAACTTTGCCCTGACCATCTGCGCCATGACAGGCAGCGCACTTGGCTTTGTAAGTAGCCGCTCCATCGGCGGCGAACGCCGCTTGTGGTACGGCAAGACAAACGGCCAATGCGACCAGAAGCAGAACAACCAGGAATCGCGAACGTCTCATGAGTCCTCCTGCAGAGTTGAAATATTGGTCTCTTGCACCGCAAAAGCGAGGCTGCGAAAAACCGCACGCATTGTAGCGCCGGGACGGACGAAAGTCGATGACGGACAACACGTCTATTGCCGCGGATTTACACAGATCACCACGGATGTTTCGCAGTACGTTCGAGTTCTGTCGCGAATCAGTTTGAGCCGCGTTTCACGGCTTGCCCCTTCGCTTTTCGCCTTCGCGTAACAGCTCCGATGGGTGTTTCTCGTCGGGCGGAAATGGATACTCGCCGAATCCTTTCTTCTTGACGACAAAAGTTCCAATGTGGGCAAAAGCGTATCCGTAGTAGCCGACATATTTTTTGGTACTGTGTCCCGCTTCGTCTTGGATCACAATGTAGCGGCCTCTGCCGCCCAGGAGCAGAAAGTTCTGATCCATGCCCTTTTCTACCACCACTCCGGAATATGGGAAGTAGGCGTCCAGGAAGCCCTTCCAAAGCCAAGGGCAAAACCAGAGGACAAGCAGCAGAGCCGTCACATACCAGGCAAGAGAACGCAGCCGGGTGCTATGAATCCTCGCTGGCATGATGGCCATCGCAGCGCAATCCTATTTGAAGCTTTGGTTCGTTAACAGTTCGTCAAGAATCACCGGCGTTGCCACAATGGAACGTCGTTTGATGTGATTTTTGATCCGTGGAAATCCGTGCCCATCCGTGGCTAAGGGTTATTGCGCGGGACGAATGGTCAAAATCATGCCCGGACGCAGCACGGCTACATTGCGGTTGCTGCGTTTGAGCGCTTCGACCGTAGTGTGATAGGCATTGGCGATCGAGTAGAGTGTCTCGCCGTGTTTCACGCGATGGTGGACGACGCTGGCTTGCTGCGGCTCTTCTTTCTCCACCAATGACGATTTGCTGGCGGGAGGCTTGGCTGTCGCCGTCTCCGTATTCGGGCCGGGCTTGGCGGATTTCCGCTTCGACGCCGCAACCTGCGCACTGCGGGCGCCGGGCGAAACCGGCAGATGCAGCGCGAGCACGCGGCGTCCGCTAAGGCTTTCGCCGCGCAATCCGTTCCAGCGGCGCAGCATTTGCGGCGAAACTCCGAAGTTAGCCGCCACGCTCTCGATCGTATCTCCCTTGCGCACTCGATACCGCGTGATGCGTCGAGCATACGTGGCGCCATCATTCGTCGCATGCTTTCCTGGAGGAATGGGAATGATCAGACGCGAGTTGGTCTCAAGCTGGGGAGCGTCAAGGTGGTTCGCTTCCGAAATCGCCTTCGCAGTGACGTGATACTTGCGCGCCACCGAGGCCAGCGTCTCGCCCTGATGCACGCTGTGAAACCGCCACCACAAGCGCATTCCGACCGGAATCTCGGCAATGGCCGATTCGTATTGATCCTTAGTTCCAGCCGGCAGATGCAAGTCAAACTTGCCTTCGCGCGGCGTGGTCAGGCGCAGCAGACTCGGATTCAAATCTTCCAGTTCGTCCTGGGTCGAGCCTACGCACTGTGCCACCAGCCGCAGGTCCACAGGATAGTTGATCGTGACCGTGTCGTAGCGCTCCGGGTCATCTAAGGAAACGTCTTCCAGGCCGTACTGTCCTGGATTCTTGGCCATGAGGGTCACAGCCAGGATGATCGGAACATAGTTCCGTGTCTCACGTGGAAGGACGTTGCGCTTGTAGAGCTCCCAGAAGTCGGCGTATCCAGTGCGCTTGACTGCTGCCTGCACCGTGCCCGGACCGGAGTTGTACGCAGCCATGGCCAGATACCAGTCTCCAAACTGGTTGTAAAGATCTTTCAGGTGGTGGGCGGCGGCGCGGGTCGATTTCTCCGGGTCCTGCCGATCGTCAACCCACAGGTTGTGGTGGAGCCCGTATCCGCGGGCACGGCTGCCCATGAACTGCCAGATCCCGCGTGCGCCCACACGCGAGACCGCCAACGGATGGAATCCCGACTCGGCCTGCGCCAGGTAAATCAGGTCTTGTGGAACGCCTTCCTCTTTCAAAATCGGCAGCATCATCTCGCGGTAGCGGCCGGAGCGCGCAAAAGCGTGTTCGAAGATGCCTCGTCCCCGATTGGAAAAATAGCTGATGTAGCCCGCGACCTGATCGGTCATCATGAGCGGCAGGTCGGAGCGCGTGCTCTTGATTTCCGCTTGCGCTTTGGCTTTGATCCTCGGATCGGCGGCGGGCGTGACTTCGTTGGTCTCGTCGATCGGCGCCGGTTCGGATTTCTGCTGCTGCTGGGCTTCCTGATCGGCGTTCCCGGGAGGCTCCAGGTTCAGCCGATCGACGTTCAGCCGATTCACGCCATCCGTGATGCGGTTGAATTCCGTTTCCAACCGATCGTCGGAGCGGACATCGAGATCGCTCGAGAGCAGCATGTTAAAAGCATTGTCGAAATTCTGCTTTGCCGCGTCGTTTTTCCCGTTTTGAAAGTTGAGCAGTCCTGCCTGATACTCCTTCTCGACTTGCGAAATCAGCTCCGCGACCCGGTCAGGCGCGACCGGCGCGGGCGAAGCGGATGCCGGTTTCGATTCGGCCTTGGACTGTTGTGGAGCAGACTGACTCTGGGATGGGGCTTGCTGGCTTGCAGACGCGGTTGGCTTACTTGTGTCTGGGCTGGCACTTTGAGCCGGGCCGGCCTTCAGCGTAGGTGCCGCGGCCGGAGGAGTCAGCGACGCGGGCTTTTGCGCCGTCTGGCACGACGTTGCAGCCAGCGCTAATAGAAGTGTTCCCACCGCTCGCGGCTGGAGGCTCCTAAATCTCATAATCCTCTACAAGTTGCGGAATTCTTCTATTAAAGCGATGCCGCGCGACTCTAGCAAAATCGTACCTGTCCCGCAGATTGTGGTCAATCGCCGAAACGCGCCATACGCGGTTACTTAAGACACATAGCCAGGCTCCGGCTTCCGCTCTCCGGTCCACTTCAGGCTTCAGGGTTCAGAAGAGAGGGATGCATCTTGTCGCGCTCAGGCTGTCCCGAATCTTGTTTCAGGCTGCGGATCCGCCACAGGGTTTTTCCAAGTAGACGGGACAACAGTCATCCGTCGCATCGCCCTGAAGCCGAGGAAAGCCGGACAGTCGAGGCCGGAAGCCTGAGAGCGGAAGCCTGAAGGCTAATGCCTCACACGCGCCAATAATCCGGACGCCAGTTCTGCACTCCCTTCTTGATGTCCTGGCGCTTCGAATTCTGGGTGAGCGCTCGCTCCACCGCTGCCGGCACTTCGGCATCGGAGCAAAAACGTAATCCGATCAACTGGTCTTCCGAGATGTCCATCAGACGTGAGCGCAAAGGGTCGCTCAGCAGCCCGCTCAGGCGCAGCCGTTCTTCCAGCCGGATGACGCGGTCCTGCACGCGCAGCGCATAGAGCCGCGTCTTGAGCACCATGATCGCCGCGGCCGTGAGCAACACGAACAAGCCGGCGGTGTGTAGTCCCGGGTGGCGAATAAAGTGCACGATCGACCAAATGACGGCAAGCGCAAACACCGGGAACGCGAAGAAGTGGAACAACGGATCGAAACGGACGTGATTGGCAAACGTCTGAGGCTTTCTCTCTGCCATTGGAGGGCTCCTTGGCGCAAGTGGATAGACGTGCTCTGGGAGCACTTGCGCAAAAACGGACAGAGTGTAGCAGAAAACCGGCTCTCGGCTTTCAGGCTCCAGGCTTCAGGATTTCCAGAAAAGCCCTGACGACTGACTCCTGACTCCCGACTACTGACTCCTGACCGCTGCAGTTCACGAATCTTTTTCCACCGCAGCCGAATCCAACGCGGCTATGAAAGCCATCCAAGTCAAGCAAGTCGGCGGGCCGGAGGCAATGGAATTGGTCGACATCCCCGTCCCCCAACCAAAGCCTAACGAAGCGCTGATCAAACTGGCCGCGTCAGGTGTCAACTTCATCGATGTATACCAGCGCGAGGGCCGCTACAAAGTGCCCCTGCCGTTTGTCATTGGCCAAGAGGGCGCCGGGAGCATCACCGCCGTGGGCGCCGACGTGAAGTCGGTGAAGGTAGGCGACCGCGTCGCCTGGACCGGCCTCCTGGGTGGATACGCCGAGTACGCCGCGATTGCCGCCGACCGGCTCGTTCCCATTCCCGCTGGCGTCAGCGATCAGCAAGCCGCCGCTACGATGCTGCAGGGGATGACCGCGCACTATCTCTGTCACGACACATTCCCTCTCAGACGCGGCCAGACCGCGCTGATCCACGCCGCGGCTGGAGGCGTCGGTCTTTTGCTGGTGCAGATGGCGCATCACATTGGCGCGCATATCATTGCTACGGTCTCCACCGACGAGAAGGCCAAACTCGCCCGCGACGCCGGCGCCGACGAGATCATTCTCTACACGCAAGCCGATTTCGAGGCTGAAACCAAGCGCCTCACCGGTGGCAATGGCGTCGACGTGGTCTTTGACTCCGTGGGCAAAACCACGTTTGACAAGGGCCTGAACGTTCTGCGTCCGCGCGGCATGATGGTGCTCTACGGCGGATCGAGCGGGGCCGTGCCGCCGGTGGATCTGATCGTCCTCTCGCAAAAAGGATCACTATTTGTCACTCGTCCGACTCTGGGGCACTACACTCTAACCCGCGAAGAACTCGTGGCACGGTCGGGCTCCGTGTTCGCTATGATCGCCGCGGGAAAGCTGAAGCTGCGGATCGAGCATACTTATCCGCTGGCCGAGGCGCAGCGCGCCCACCGTGAACTGGAAGGCAGAAAGACCACAGGCAAATTGTTGTTGTTACCGTGAAACACCCTCCGCCCTTGGACATTCCGCCGACTCTGGTACCCTGACTAGTCCATGCGAGGCGGCTTCAAGAGAGAAGATTCATCGGCATTGTCGTGGCCTATAGTGTTTCGCTTGGCCACCGCACTGCTTCCGCTGCTATTTTCCGCGTGCGCCACCATGAACCCGCCGCAGCCGCCGTCGCTCGAATTGCCAGAAGCTCCCCACGACCTGCGCGCCACGCGCAAAGGCAATTCAGTCATCCTGCAATGGACCCTGCCCACCAACACCACCGACCGCCAGACCCTGCGCAGCCTCGGCGCCACGCAAATCTGTCGCAGCGTCGACCCCACGATGAAGGAATGCGGAACGCCGGTGGGAGAAGCGCCGCCGACCTCCGCGTTTACTTCGTCTTCGAAGAGCAAAACTTCGTCAAGAAGACGAACCAAATCCTCCGGCAAGAAGATAGCCGGCACATATGTCGATGACCTGCCCTCGCAATTGCAAGGTTCCAATCTCTTCGGCTCCGCAACCTACGCCGTCGAAGTCCTGAACGCCAACGGACGCGGCGCCGGAATCTCCAATCTCGTGCAAGTTCCGCTTACTCCGACCCTCGCCCCGCCCCCTGATTTTTCAGGTCACGTACAAAACCAAGGGGTCGTGCTCACGTGGTCGGTCTCCGAGCAGGTCCGTCGCCCCGATGCTCGTATCAGTTACGTTTATCGCGTGTACCGCCGCGCAGAGAATGCGCAGACGTCTACTCTCGTCGGGGAAGTCGCGGCCAGCCAGCCAGGAAATCTCTCACTGCTCGATTCCAATATTGAATGGGAGCAGAGCTATTACTACCGCGCCAACTCCACCACAATCGTGACAGAGGAAAGCAAGCCGGAGATTCGGATTGAGGGCCAAGACACGCCCGAGTTGAAAATCTTCACGCACGACACGTTCCCGCCCGCCGTTCCCACTGGGCTGCAGGGAGTTTTTTCCGGACCCGGGCAGCAGGCTTTTGTAGACCTCGTTTGGGCGCCGGTGACCGACGCCGATCTCGCCGGTTACAACGTCTATCGGCACGAACCCGGCGGCGCGCCGATCAGGCTGAATGCGGAACTGGTGCGCGCTCCGGCGTATCGCGACAATGATGTCATCGAGGGGAAGGAATACGTGTATTCTGTTTCAGCCGTCGACGTGCGCGGCAATGAGAGCGCACGTTCGGAAGAAGCCAGCGAGAAAGTGCCTTAGGAGCCAGGAGTCAGTAGTCGGGAGTCAGGAGTCAGTCAGCTTTCAACAATCGGTACAATCGATTCGGGCTGCAAACGGAGTATTCCTGATTGCTGTATGCCGGATGGTGAGTGCTGATAACTGACTCCTGATCCCTGACCCCTCGATTTTATGAAATACTGCCGCTTTCAAATGAATGGCCAGCCGCAGTATGGGCTCATTGAATCTGCCGCTGGTCGCGAAGTGATTCATCGTGTGCTGCTCACTGCCCCGGAAGACTCCGATGGCGATATCGAAGGCCTTCGCTCCCGCCGGATCGATCCCATTCCTCTTGAGCAAGCCACGCTGCTGGCGCCCGTGCGTCCGTCCAAGATCGTCTGCATCGGACGCAATTATCGTGAGCACGCCGCCGAACTCGGCCACGAAGTCCCGCAGGAGCCGCTGATTTTTCTGAAGGCGACTTCGGCCCTGCTCGCTCCCGGCGGCACGGTCAGGCGCCCGAAGATTTCCGAGCGCATCGACTATGAAGGCGAGCTGGCCGTCGTCATCGGCAAGACCTGCTATCAGCCTCCGGCTGACGCCGACGTGCGCCAGTTCATTCTCGGCTACAGCTGCCTGAATGACGTGACCGCGCGCGACCTGCAAAAGAAAGACGATCAATGGAGCCGCGCCAAGGGCTTCGACACTTTCTGTCCCATCGGCCCGGTGGTCAGCGATGATCTAGATCCCTGGGCCGGTGTGGGCGTGGAGACACGCGTCAACGGTGCCGTGAAGCAGCAAGGCAACACGCGCGACTTCATCTTTCCGCTCGATGTGATCATCCGCCACATCGCGCAAGCCATGACTTTATTTCCCGGCGACGTGATCGCTACCGGAACTCCGCAGGGGGTAGGGCCCGTCGTCGCGGGCGACGTAATGGAAATCAGCGTGGAAGGCGTGGGCACTCTGCGCAATCCGGTGGCGTACGAATAGTTCGGTATGGGTCGGACCCCTGTCCGACCTGTAACTCCATGTGGACTGCAGACTCCATCCGCTTCCCCGGCCACTATCCTGAAGCCCAAGTTATGATTACCGCGCCCTCCCCGTTGTCCTAAACCGCGCTACAATAGCCTTGTTTGGAGGCCCGTATACGCCTCGCTCTCGATCCCGCCTCACTTGACCGCCGGCTGCTTGTTCCGCTCACTGCGTTGCTCGCCGTGCTGGTTTCCGGCTGGAGCTGCCAAGCATTTTTCAGCTTTAACAGCTGTCAGCCTTCGATGGTGCAGCCGGTCATTGTTTCGATTTCCCCGCCCTCGATTCCAGACGACACGGAAGACACTCTGTTGGAAGTGACCGGCAGCAATTTCGCTCCGCACTCGCAAATCCTGTGGAATGGAAACGCGCTCCCAACCATCTTCGTCAATTCAGGAATGCTGCAGACCACCATTAATGGTCAGACTTTTACTAATTTCGGGGGAACAGCAGGCAGCACGGTACCGATTTCGGTAGTCACACCGCCGAACAGCTTCGCAGGATGCACCAGCACCTTCAGTTCGTCCACGATATTCCTGCAGATCGATTAGGCAGGGAGTTACTGCAAGCGGTAGCGCTCAGTCATCAAGCGCTGCAGGCGCGGCTTGTAGAGCAGATCGAAAGCGAGTTCTTTGTCGGGGAACAGAGCCAGGGCAGCGCGTTTCGCGCCCGCCGCCAGTTCCGAAGCCTCTTCTACCGTCAGGCTCGGATCCTGGCTGATGACCGACATCACCATGCTCATCATCATCTGCAGACGGCGGATCTTTATGCGTTCTTCCTCGATCTCACGCCGCGCGTCCTCCTCCGCCGCAGTAAAACCTCTTTCTTGCCCGGCCTGATCTGGAAAATTCATACTGGCCCCATGATCCCAAAGTCTGGGTTGCTCTCGCACACTAACCATGCCGCACCGCCTGCCCCAGGTGCAACCGCTCTTCTTTAGATGAGGCTCATTCGGGCCGCGTTGCGATCGTTTCTCGACCGGTTTCACCGCATTTTCTCGCAACCAGTCAGGAAAGCAACCGCCCGAAAGTGTTGCCTCCGTAGTTTGGAGGCTCGGAAGTCTGAATGATGGAGCACAATGGCAGCCCGGGCGGCGATATTGCGAAGGCGATATCGCGAAGACATGGACCAATCCATCGCAATCGCGATAACCTGCATTGAAATTTCCCGCTGCCGGCCCCTCCACAACTTGCGTTAAAATACTGGAAAGTGTCCGATCGCACTTTCACTCTCGACGAAGCTCAGGGACTGCTGCCCGTGCTGGAGTCGCTGCTGCGTAGCGCCATGGTCAGCAAGGCGCTCATCGACGAAGTTGACGCCGAATTTCAAGCCACCGCGCATCGCGTTTTCCTGAATGGCGGAACTCGGCTCGACATTGTTTCACTCGCCCGCCGCAAGGCCGAACGCGGCAAAGCCGAACAGCGCGTCCGCGACGCGATCGCGGAAATCGATGCCATCGGGGTGCAGGTGAAGGACCTCAACATCGGCCTGCTCGACTTCCCTTGCGAAGTCGACGGACAAACCATCCTGCTCTGCTGGAAACTAGGCGAAGCCGCGATCACTCACTGGCACGGCACTGACGAAGGATTTGCAGGGCGCAAACCCATCGACGAGCGCATCGCCAAGTCCAAAAGAATGAATTAGCCGCTGATCGCGCGAAATCTACCGGGGCTCGTTCGTGAGCTTGACATTCTGTCCCAAGCCCAGCAATCTCAGCGCCACTTTCAGTTGCAAAGATTGAGAATCATCCCGGAAGTGCTCGTGTGGATTGGACACTCTCGCCCGACCTGTCGGGCATTCAAGTTCCTGCAATCGCCGGCGATAGTGCATGGCAATGAAGGCCATGCGCAGGCAGCAGTTTTCGTGCTCCGAGACAATGACCTCGCGAAGCTCTTCCTGAAGGTACTGCATTCTGGCTTTGTCGGTCTCGCGAGATAATTCTTCGCACAAGCCTTTGATGCGATTGTCGATCCCTGACGCGTCCATAATCCCGAGCTCACTCTGTTGAGCTTATTGGATGCCATTCTCTAGGCTGCGCGCCATCGGGGCCTTTACCTAAAGGTAAGCCCTGAGAGCGCGTTAGTGTCACTGAAACTATTGACCTCAGAGTAGTTTCGTTATCACGAACATTTCGCAAGAGGCGAAGATGGGATGTCCCCTGTTGGCCGAAGCGCCTGCCCCGAGAAATCCACCTAAGTTACTAAAGTGTAGAGAGTTGCACGCTGAGCAACATCCTGGATAGTTGCGTGTTTATACTGACAGCACACTTCGTCAGGCAAAACAATTTGGCGCGCGGTGGCCGCAAGTTTGCGGCCTTGTTTTTAGGAACCGCGACGTCGCTGCGCTTCCAGCAAGGCAGCGCAGCGTGAGGAGAATTATGGATCGCAATCGGGTAGTCCGCTGGTTAGTGTTCGCAATCTTGTTGCTCTCGCTTTCCGCTGGAGCGTTTGGAGAAGTCTTCGTTTCCGTGAGGTTCGGCCCGCCCGCGCTTCCGGTGTACGTGCAGCCAGTGTGCCCGGGTCCGGGCTATGTTTGGACGCCTGGTTATTGGGCCTGGAGTGACGACGACGGCTATTACTGGGTTCCTGGAACCTGGGTCGTCGCGCCGGTTGGATTGCTTTGGACGCCTGGCTATTGGGGCTGGGACGGTGGCGTCTATATCTTTCACGCCGGGTATTGGGGCCCGCACGTCGGCTTCTACGGCGGCATTAACTACGGCTTCGGCTACACCGGCGTCGGGTTCGTCGGCGGCGAGTGGCGCGGACGCGAGTTCTTCTACAACCGCTCCGTGACCAATGTCACCAACATCACCAACGTCTACAACAAGACTGTCATCGTGAACAACACACACGTCAGCTACAACGGTGGCGAAGGCGGAATCCACGCACGTCCGCGGCCGGAAGAACTCCGTGCCGAGCATGAGCGTCATCAGGAAGCGCTGCCTACGCAGCGGGAGCACATGCAAGCCGCGATGCGCAATCCTGAACTCCGTGCCAGCGTGAACCATGGACGTCCGGCGGTAGCCGCGACGCTGCGCCCGGCAGATTTCCATTCCGCCGTTCGGGCCAAAGCGGCGGGTGCTGCCTATCATGAGCCGAAGATGTCTCCGCGAGAGGCGCGGGGAGCCGAACGGCCGGCCGATCGCGGCATGAATGCGCGCGAGAACAGCCGTCAGAATGATTCGCGAAACAATGCGCGCAACAATCGAGGCAACGACGGCTTCCGGCCATTCTCGCCGCCATCGAAGAACGATCGCGGTCGCGACGAAGCAGCGTCGCGCTCGAACAACGAGCGCGGCAACAACGGCCGCATGGCCAACGATCGCATGAACAACAATCGCATGAACAACCAACGCAACAACGATCGCATGGCTAACGATCGCATGAACAATGAACGCAACAACGATCGTGGGAACGGTTCGCGCCCGTCGCAGTCGGCTCCGCGAGGGAACGAGATGCGGCAGAGCCGCCCTGCTCCGCAGGTGCGAGAGGCTGCTCCGCGTCACGAATCGGCGCCTCCGCAACGGCATGAGAGCGCTCCGCGGGGTTCGGACAAGCACAACAAATAGCGTTATTTCGTGTCGAGGCCAGTGGCGAACCTGCCACTGGCCTTTTTGTTTTGTAGGGTGGACACCCTGTCCGCCATTCGACTGCCGCGCCTAAAGTACAGGGTGTATGCTGTCTAGCTTGCGAGCCAGCATTCCCCTTCCAAACCTCGCGGTCGCTGAACCCTTTCGCCGGCGCCTCCTGCGCTGGTACGACCGCCACGCCCGGGCCTTGCCTTGGCGCGAGACGCGCGATCCCTATTACATATGGCTCTCCGAAATCATGCTGCAGCAGACGCGCGTCGCTGCCGTGATCGCGCACTATCGCGAGTTTCTGCGGCGCTTCCCGACCGTGCAGAAACTTGCCGCCGCACGCGAATCGTCGGTGCTCGCTGCCTGGAGCGGCCTGGGATACTATCGCCGTGCCCGCATGTTGCATGCCGCCGCGAAGTTGGTCGTGAAGAAGCACGGCGGCGAGTTCCCGAAGACAGCCGAAGACCTGAAAGAATTGCCCGGCATCGGCCGCTACACCGCCGCGGCGATCGCCAGCATTGCCTTCAACCAGACAGTCGCAGTCGTCGATGGTAATGTCGAGCGCGTGCTGCAGCGCGTTCTCGCACGTACCTTGAAGAACGGCGCTATCTGGGCGTCTGCCGACCACCTGCTTGATCCCTCCCGTCCCGGCGATTTCAATCAGGCCATGATGGAGCTGGGAGCGACGGTGTGTACGCCGCGCTCACCCTCATGCTTGACTTGTCCTGTGATCGAACTGTGTGCCACACGCGGCGAATTGCCGAGCAACGGCAAGCCCGCGTCGCAGACAAAACGCGAGATTCACTACGCGCTATTTTGCCGTCGGAATGGCACGGGGAACGTCCGTACGGATCGTGGCGAAATGTTGCTTGTGCAACGGCCGAAAGATTCGTCCCTCATGCCCGGCATGTGGGAACTGCCGGAGATTGCTGCTCCTCCTACTCTGGAGAGACGAAGAAACCACAGCCGTGAAGCGGCGGCATATGACAGCCCGGGGCGTCAGCCCCGGGTAAGCGTTCAGAACGGCGGAGCGAGCCCCGCAGGGGCGACAGATCTTACGGCACGCACGCCGCTCTTCACCGTCCGCCATTCCATCACGACGACCGACTATACCGTTCAAGTCTGGCAAATGCGCGTACCACCGAAGCTCTGCGGACAATGGATTCGCATGGATCGCGCCCACACGCTGCCTTTGACCGGTCTGGCGCGAAAAATCCTGCGCAAAGCAGCGATTTTCGTCGAGTCAGACAAAACATCGGTTCGTCGACTCTCATCATCTAAAATAAAGAACAAATCATGAGCTGGATTGAGAGGCTATTCACACGATCCGGAGGACGAACCATGGCGGCACTGACCATAGGAACCAAGGCGCCCGACTTCGAAGCGCAAACGATCGACGGCAAACCATTTTCACTGGGCGATCGATTGGCGCATAAGCCGGTGGTCCTGGCCTTTTTCAAAGTGTCGTGCCCGGTCTGCCAGTACGCGTTCCCATTCTTCGAGCGCTTGTTCAAGGCTTACGGCGACAAACATGTCGAAATGATCGGCGTCTCCCAGGACGATGCCAGAGCCACCAAAAAATTTATGAAGGAGTTCGGCGTCACCTTTCCTGTCGTACTCGACGATGCCGCGCACTACGTCGCTTCGAACGCCTACGGACTGACCAACGTCCCGAGCATCTTCTGGATCGCGCAGGATGGCGAAATCGAAGTCTCCAGCGTGGGCTGGTCCAAGAAGGACGTCGAAGAGATCGGCGGGAAGATGGCCGAGTCCGCAAAAACCGCCCCCGCTACCGTGTTCAAGCCGGGCGAAGATGTCCGCGACTTCCGCGCCGGTTGAGGATCGAAGAATTGATCCTGCCGGTGGCAGGACAAAAATCAGTCGATCAGTCCCGCAGAAAAACATGCGCTAGGGAAACTCAGCTTAAGTCTGTGAAGCCAGACGGGGCGAACGGAGACTGTGGTAGAAAACTCCTCGCGAAGCTGCTGCTGGCGCCGACTTGCAGGAGGTCCTTCGCTGCGCTCAGGATGACACAACGAAGGAGGCGGAGCTTAATCAGAGCTTCGCTAGTTTTTCCGCGCAGCTTCAGGCAGACACTCCAGAATTTCCGACTCGCTCAGCGTGTGGTCACTCTGTTTGGCGCGCTGATAGATGCGGTCCACCACTTCTTCAGTCGCAGCGATACCGCGCCGCTCCAGCCACCAAAGCACGTTAGACTTGCCGCTCATCGGGCCGATATCAATCACCTGGTCCAGCCCAAATACGTGTGAAGGCACACCGGAATACACTGTGTTGGCCAGCACCGTGTCGTTCTTGTGATAGGCCTTGATGATTGCGGCCGCGTGAACGCCAGTCGCGGTACGGAAAGCGTCTTCGCCGACAACCGGATAGTTCGCTGGAATCGGCACCCCAGTCGCCCGCGACACCGCCTGGCAATACTGCTTCAGCTTGGTGAGGTCCTGGCGGTCCCAGGGTGCGATGCCCATCAGCTTCAGGTTCACCAGCATCTGATCGATCTGCGTGTTGCCGACGCGCTCCCCTAGTCCGATGGCGCATCCGTGGACACAATTCGCGCCCGCGATCACCGCCGCCATCGAATTGGCAATCGCGAGTCCGCGATCGCTGTGCCCATGCCAGTCCACGCGAATGTTTTCGCCCGACGGCTTCACCACTTCTTCGAGCACAAACCGCACCAGCGCCAACGCGCCCATTGGCGTGGCATGTCCAGCTGTGTCGCAGACGCAGATCGCCCGCGCGCCGCAGTTGACCGCGGTCTGGTACAGCTCCTTAACCGTCTTGGGATCGCAGCGGCTGGTATCTTCGGTGACGTACATAACCTCAAGTCCCAGCGAAACCGCGTATTTGACGGCCTTCTCCGTCGTCTTCACCAGGAACTCGTCGGTCCATCCCTCGGTAAATCGGCGAATCGGGCTTGACCCGATGAACGCCGCCACCTCGATCGGCAGTCCCGTCTTCTGCACGACATCGGCAATCGGGCGGATGTCGCTTTCGAGCGTTCGCGCCGCGCAGTTGGCGCGAATTTTCATTTTGTGCGCGACAATTTCCCGCGCCAGCGCCGTTACCGCCTCAACCGCGCGCGCGCCCGCGCCGGGAAGGCCGAGATCGAGTGAGTTGATCCCGAGCGCCTCCATCAAATGCAGGATTTCGATTTTTTCCGCGACGGAAGGATCGCGCACCGACGGCGACTGCAGCCCATCCCGCAGGCTCTCATCGTTGAGCAGCACTGGCCCCGGCGGCTTCAACCCGGGGGGATGGTTCTTGTTCCAATCGTAGATGAGATCGGAGGTGTTCACGACGTCTGTCATCTCAAACGCCCGCGCTCAGGGGTGTTCACAACCTATGTCATCCCGAACGGCCCGACCCTTCCGGCGAGCTTGGGAAAAACGTCTCAATAACATTGGCTGAATATCAAGGCTCCATGCTCACAGGGCAGAGGGATGTACAGGACCCCGCCGGCAAGCGCAGAAAACGCAGCGACTACTTATTTCTTCTCCGGGATCGTCAGCCCAAACACTGATTTCATGCCTTGCCCCGCCACGTTGACTTTGGTCTCGTGCGGATTCGGCAGATACAGTGCCTTGCAATTCTCGCAGCGGTACACTTCCGCGTTCTTGCCCCAGGCCTTTTCCGCGTCGCCGCACTCGCGCTCGACGGCGTCGGTCGTATAAAACCAGCGTTTCAAATGTCCGCCGCAGTACTTGCCCTTCTCGTCTTTCTCATTGCAGGCCCGTTGTCCGGCCTTCTTGATCTTGACTTTATGATGAGGAAGCTGCGCAGGAGTTTGTTCCACAGAGGTTGTCGCTTCGCCGGTCGCCAAGGATATCCCTCAAGCCAGCGGCCCGCAGGCCGCGGATTTCAGCCACACCGCGTCATTGTAACGCAAAAATTCTGGGCGTTAAGACGTACGCGTACCGATACGATACGCCAAAGTGTCCGTACCATGCGCGTAGATTCGGTATCCCAGCCGGACTAGAAGCCCGACCGACCTCTCGTGGTCGGCAATCGTGAGGTGCTTATGCTCGAAGCGGACGATGGCGGGTTTTCGCGCGGCGATATCGAATAGTTGCAGGATGATTGCATCGAATCCCTCGGCATCCACCTGGAGCATGTCAACCTGTTCGATTCCCGTCTCTGCGAATAGAGTCGTGAAGCTTAAACAACGGACCTGCTCGGTTTCAATGAACGATTCCAGATCGGGGACCATCTTCGCATGCCGCATGACAACGTCACGATCCAGACTAGCAATCTGATGCAGCCACTCGGGCCCACGCGCTTCCGGCTTGATGCGAAACAGGGTCGCCCACCCATCGTGATCGGAAATCGCAGCATTGACAAACTGAAATCCCGAAAAGTGCGCGTAATTGGATCTCAGTCGCGCGAAAGCATCTTTCTGGGGTTCGGCGAGAACACCGCGGAGGGCGTGGCGCTCGATCAATGGGTAGATTGGATCTCCCGATATTCCGTCGTATGCGCCCACCTGCAAGTAGATTACGCGTGGATGCGTTATTCGATAATGCGACAGAACCATGTCGAGATCTGGAGTAAGTTGATGATCTCGATATTTCAGAACGGCCGGCGGCGTGCCTCGGAAATTCTTTTCAAACCAGTTTCGGCCACGAATACGTAAGTTTGCGGGCACAAACCTGGCGAATGCTGCAGCCGTCCCCACTGCTCTCCCCCGTCTAGCTTTGCTGTTGAGCACTCCACCGCATACCCAGAACACGCTTAAGCGTCGCGGCCAGACCACGCTGCCCGATAATTCTCCGGAGCTGCTTCGCTTCTGCCGCAACCCGAGATTCCGGCAAGGTGGAAAATTGTCCCACTTTCCTTGCCCGTCGAACATCGGCCAGTCTGCCCACCAGAGCCTGCTCATAAACGGCGCCAGCCACGTAGACTCGCGGCCTCTTGCTTCGGTTAAGAGTAGCAATCGCTGTCTTCAAGAACTTGCCTTCGAGCTTGTAATACATGTGTCCGTGCAGTATTTTGACTGTCCCATTCAAGTAACCTTGTCCGCGGAATTTGCAATTGTATTCCCGAGGTAGCGTCGCGACCCGGACGTTTCCCCGATAAACAGCGACGCGAAAGAAAGGCTGGTCATTGATTTTTCTTCCTGCATCTTCGTCAAGGTAATCTTTATAGAGGTTGGCCCAGTCTTGGAGCACGCTAGCCATGCTTTCGGTTTTCTTAAGCATGAGTACGCCGGTATTAAGCTCGGGAAAACAGGACGGCACATCTGTCCGAGGATAATGATTCAGCCAATCCGTGTTGACGTATTCTTCGTGTGTAGCTGCACAATCGAAATGGTCAAGCAGAGCGAAGAGTTCCGGAACACCTTCGATCACGTATGTATCGGCGTCGATCACCATGGTGCGGTCGTAAGGAGATTCGCAGATGCACCGCACTTTGTCATAGAAGCCGTCGCTACTTGGCTGCACTTGGATAACCCTCTCGAATAGCGGGCTATCCAATGGGAATTGCGAGAATACAGTGATCGGTAAGTCCGGCATCGCCCGGCGTAAACTGCTTGCGGAGACGAGCAGCAGGTTGAGGTAGCGAGGGTCCTGAGTTACGATGTAAACCGCACCGTTTGACATGTGCTCCCGATCCGGGGTGATTGTAACACTTACGCCAATTGTGCTTTCCGTTTGAAAACTCGGCGCTGTAAGAACTGAGCCGTCACTGTGATCCCCGCAAAAATCCTCCACAATAAGCCCTAGCGATAAGCACAAGAAACTGAATATCCCTTCGCGATTCGTCTGCTCACGAGTGTGACGCTCGGTAACTCGTGACTGCCAATTCTCAGAACTCCCTTTTCGCCTTGGGCTGCTCTTCTCCCACCCGGCCCGACTGCACCTCGGCCACAAAATAGTTCTCTCCTTTGATCGCGGCTCCGGCCATCCGCCGCAGCAACGCAAGTTGTCCCACGTGCGTGAGCGCGTCGGCGATCGGTCCTTGAAACAGCTTCTCTGGCGGCGCCTGCAGCGGCTCTTCAGAAGCAAGAAACTGATCGAACCTGGTGAGCGTGACGAAAAACCGCGCCCGCTCTTCCTCCCAGGGCAGCGGCTTCGATTCGTGCCACGCCTGCTTGCCGGCTGCGATCGACAGCGCCCACTCCAGCACATCGCCCACGTGCGCCAGAATCTGTGCCGGTGTCCGCATGCCCTCGCATCCGCGAAAGTCGGCGAAGTTTGCCG
Source organism: Candidatus Sulfotelmatobacter sp. (assembly GCA_035710725.1). Classification (GTDB taxonomy): domain Bacteria; phylum Acidobacteriota; class Terriglobia; order Terriglobales; family Acidobacteriaceae; genus Sulfotelmatobacter. The sequence goes on from DASTCY010000045.1 coordinate 119,706, forward strand.
GAGCTTCGCGAATCGCCTTCGCCCCGCGATAAGCCAGCGTCGCCAGCGTGTGCCGCAGAAATTCGCGCTTCGGATCAGAGGTCATATTCATGGCAACAGATTACACTTGAGACGAGGAGGCGAAAAGCATGGCCAACCCTGCCGCGCCGCCGGTCGCCGTGAGCCGAGAGAACGCCGAGCACTATCGCTGGGGAAACGATTGCGATGGCTGGCATCTGGTGAAAGATCCGGACCTAAGTGTGATTGAGGAATTCGTTCCGCCGGGATCGGCCGAGGTCCGCCACTATCACGAAAAATCACAGCAATTTTTTTACGTTCTTGCGGGCGAGGTGATGATGGAAATCGATGGCCGCTCAGTTCTCTTGCACGCCGGAAGCGGCATTCGCGTTCTCTCCGGAGCGCGCCATCAAATCAGCAATCCATCTTCGGTGGCCGCGCGTTTTCTCGTCGTCTCGCAACCGCCGAGCCACGGCGACCGGCACGGGGCATAAGTGCGCGTCAGCGCTTCTCTGCGAACTCTGCGGCCGTTCTCAGCGTTCTCTGCGATAAGCCCTTGCATCGCGAGCGGAGGAACCGGAGTGTTGCTCGCCGGACAGCCCCTTCGACGCCCCCTAGCTCCACTCGGGGTTGCTCAGGGCGGGCATAACATCGGCGGCTGTCCCCACATAGACCTGTCTTAATATTCGACTTTCACAAGATAGAGTCCGCTTGCAGGGGCGGTCGCTCCGGCGGCGGATCGATTGCGTGCTTCCAGGATGCGACGAGTATCCTCCACTTGCAGCGTTTCTTTTCCCACCAGAATGAACGTGCCCACGAGATTTCTGACCATGTGATGCAGGAATCCCGATCCGGAAACCGTGTATACAAATTCCTCGCCGCTTCTTTCCCACGCGGACGAAAAAATTTCCCGCACGTTCGACGCCGGATCATCCTCGCGTCCGCGCTCCGGATCAGCCGCGGCAAACGACGTGAAATCGTGCTCGCCGACGACCAATCCCGCTGCCCGCTTCATCGCTTCTTCATTCAACGGATAAGGAAAATGCCACACGTACCGCGCCAGAAACGGCGGACAGATGCCCCCACGATAGACGCGATAGCGGTACGTTTTCGCTCGCGCCGAATGCCGCGCATGAAATTCACCTGCAGCTTCGGTGACTTCCAGCACGCGCACCGAAGCCGGCAGGATGTCGTTAAATGCTTTCACGAAGTTCTCCGTCGGCACCGACGACTCGGTGGCAAAGGTAACCACCTGCGCCAGCGCATGTACGCCTGCATCCGTCCGGCCCGAAGCCTGCGGCAGTACCTTTTCTCCCGTAAGGCGCGCAATGGCCTCAGCCAGTGTGCCCTGAACGGTGGCCGCGTCAGGCTGCACTTGCCAACCGGCAAAATCTGCGCCGTCGTAGGAGAGAATCAATTTGAGATTGCGCATAGCAACTTTCGAGTCCTGAGCCGAACATCGATCATCCAAGTCTTTTTGGACAACGTCTTTTTTGGACAACGCACGACAAGCCAGCATCAGGATAGCGTGCTGCCACTACGACGCTCACTGCAGCAACACGTGCCAGCAAGGGATGTTACTCGGATATACTGGTGCGCTTCCCGAAAGTATTGCGATATTGACACAGTTTTCGTAGGGCGCGCCGTTTCCAAGGTTTTCGGAACCCCAGTCGCGCGATTTGCGTATTACAGCTTGAAAAGAATTTTCTTTCGAGGACCTTGGGCGTCTCCGCGTCATATCTGCCGTTTAGGCCTAATACATCGATCACCATGAAGTTGCTTCAATCCATTGGAGATGAGTACATGCCATTCGCACGCATAGCTCTGGTTAATCGGCTGCTGCTGCTCACGATTTCACTGGGATCTCTAACTATTCTTCAGGCGCAAGAACCGCCCGCCGCTCCCACGCCGCAGACACCCGAAGCGCAGCACGTTCCGGCGCTGAATTACGCGCAGCCGGTCTCGCATTTTCCCAATCCGATCGGCCCCTACACGCCGCACCATCTGGATGCGCCCAATATGGCCAATACCTCGCGCATCGACTCGCTCATGCGTGATGGCAAGGTCTATCTTTCGCTGAACGACGCGGTCGCGCTGGCGCTCGAAAACAATCTCGACATCGCCATCTCGCGCTACAACCTGAACATCGCCGACACCGACGTGTTGCGCGCCAAGGCGGGAGCCACCATTCTCGGCGTCCCTGTGGGCGTCGTTCAGAATACTCCCGGCGGCGGCGTGGGAGGGATTGGCGCCACAGCCGGCCTGTCCAGCGGCGGCACTAGCCTGGGCGCGGGCGGAATCGGCGCCGGCACCAACGGTCTGGTCAGCTCCTCCCTCGGGCAAGGCCCGCCCATCACCAGCTTTGATCCGGTGATCACTGGAACGCTCCAGATGGACCGCTCGCATCAACTTTCCAGCAGCGCTTTCAACGGCGTCCCCATCATCAATCAGAATACCGGCACAGCGAATTTCTCCTACCAACAGGGGTTCATTTCTGGGACTAATCTGCTGGTCGGATTTAACAATACGCACCAGACCAACAACATTCCGTTCACTACCTTCAGCCCATCCGTCAGCACCGGCTTCCAATTCAAGCTGACACAGCATTTGCTGCAGGGATTTGGCGTTGCTCCGAACACCCGTTTCATTCGCATTGCAAAAAACAATCGTGAGCTCTCGGATGTCGCCTTCCGTCTGCAGATCATCACCACTACCGATCAGATCGAAAACTTGTATTGGGACCTCGTCTATGCATACGAGAACGCCCGCGTGCAGAATGAATCGCTCGCCTTCGCGCAAAAAACTTTGTCGGACACGAAGAAGCAGGTGGAAATCGGCAGTATGGCCCCCATCGAGGTCGTGCGCGCGCAAAGCACCGTGTCGCAGGATCAACAACTGGTGACGCTGGCACAGACCAATCTTCAGCTTGAACAGTTGCTGATGAAAAATGCGCTCACGCGAACTTTGAAGGATCCTGCTCTCGCAGCCGCCGAGGTGATTCCAACTTCGACCATGGATATTCCAGCGCAAGAGCAGGTTGTCCCCACCGAAGATCTCATCAACGATGCGCTCCGCCATCGCGCCGAGTTGGTCGAGTCGCGGATTGATCTCAATAGCCGCGACTTAAGCAATAAAGCTGTTCGCAGCGCGCTGCTGCCCTCTCTCGATCTGTTTGCCTACTATGGGGGGTCGGGCCTGGCAGGAGATATTCGGCCGGATGTGAGCTTGTGTGCGCCGGGCCAGAGTCCGCTCAGTGGATGCGCCATTGTGGCTCCTCAGTTCGCAAGCCTCAAGCCTGTCGGCTATGGCACAGCTCTGGATAATCTTGTGAATTCAACCGCGCCCGACAAAGGCGTCGGGCTCTCGCTGAACATCCCCATCCGCAACCGTGCTGCGCAATCCCTGCAAATCCGTTCCGAACTCGAATACCGCCAGGCGCAGATGCGTCAGCAGCAGATTGAAAATCAGGTGGGGATTGAAGTCCGCAACGCGCAGTATGCCGTGCAGCAGAACCGCGCCTCGGTCGATTCGGCCAAAGCTGCGCTCGAGCTGGCGCGCCAGTCGCTCGATGCCGAGCAGAAGAAATATCAATTTGGCACGTCGACCTCGACCGCGGTTCTGCAGTTCCAGAGCCAGCTGGCCACAGCCGAATCGGCGCTGGTTAATGCCACGGTTGCCTACGAAAAGTCGCGCCTGGAGCTCGACCGCGCCACCGGCACGCTGCTCGATCACGCCGGCATCAGCATCGATGATGCCGCCCGCGGACAGGTCACGCGCATGCCCAACGTGCCCTACATTGCTCCGCGCAGCGACACCCCGTCAGTCGCGCCCGGACAGGCCGCGCCAACGCAGACTCCGTCGCAACCCTGACAGGGTTCGCGGTTCTTAACCACAGGGGACAGACAAAGCGCAGAGGTCAATGCGCTAAGAATGGACAGCGCGCTTAAAACTTTTTGCCCAAATTATTGTTTGGAGGTTCTGTGATCGCAAGAGTCTGGCACGGTTGGACAAAACCTGAACATGCCGACGCCTATGAGGCGACCCTCAAGCCCGAACTGCTGCCCGGGATCAGCAAGGCGAAAGGCTATCAGGGCAGTTATCTGCTGCGGTACGTTTCGGGCAACGAAGTGGAGTTCATCACGATCCTGCTATGGGATTCCATCGCTTCGATTCGCGCCGTGGCCGGCGCGGATTACGAGAAGGCGGTGATCCCTGAAGAGCGGCGGAAGTACCTGGTGCGTTTTGATGCGAAAGCGGCACACTACGAAATCGTCTCCACGCACGGCTTAACCGCCTAGGAACACCGCGCCAGACCCAAGCTGTATTTCCGATACGCGATTTCAACCTGGGCGTCAGGCCAAGCGGAGCCCTTTTTCAGGCGGAGCGACCCATCTTGCGCGCGGTGCCTATCGAGTCTTAGGGACCAATATCTAGCGAATTTGACGAAGGCATCTCCCTGCACAGCCGTGGTGTATGATTGCGGCTCCCGAGAACTGGACATGCCCGCCCGCACTGCCGATCTGCCGCGCAAGCTCGGCCTGCTCGACGCCATGTCGATCGTGGTCGGCATTTCGATTGGCGGCGGCATCTTCCTGGTGCCGAACCTTGTCGCGCGCGAATTGAAATCGGCGGCTGCCATTCTCCTGGTGTGGGCCTTCGCCGGTCTCATCTCTTTCTTCGGATCTCTCGCCTGCGCCGAACTGGGTGCGATGTTTCCTTTGACCGGCGGGCAATATGTGTTTCTGCGCGAAGCCTACGGACCGCTCATTGGATTTCTCTGCGGATGGTCCATGTTTCTCGTTGCACGCACCGCCCAGGTAGCTTGGATGGCAGTCACGATGGCGCTTTACGTTTCCTATTTCGTTCCGCTCTCGTCCCTGCAATCGAAGCTGCTTGGCCTCGCCGCGATCGCGCTGTTCACAACCATCAACTATCTCGGCGTTAAAGCCGGCGCGATGGTGCAGAAGATTTTCACGTTGGCCAAAGTGGGCGGATTGCTGGTGATTATCGTCAGCGCATTTCTGTGGAGCGGCAAGGCTGCGCCGCATCTGGCATGGAATGTCGGCAGCTTCTCGCTCAGCAGTTTCGGCGTGGCTCTGATCGCCTGCGTCCTGGCTTACGACGGATGGGTACAGCTGAGTTTTGTCGCCGGTGAAATCCGCAACCCGCAACGCAATGTCGTGCTCGCGCTGGCCGGCGGGACCGCCATAATCATCGCAATCTACTTGCTGGCGAACCTGGCCTACCTGCGCGTGCTGCCGATCCCCGACATTGCCGCCAGCGAACACGTCGGCGCCTCTGTCGCGGAACGCATCATGGGAGCGGGCGGGGGCAGTCTGGTCTCTCTAATTATTTTGATTTCGATCATTGGCACGCTCAATGGATGTTTCCTGACCAGCCCGCGCATCTATTTCGCGCAGGCTCGCGATCGCCTTTTCTTTCGCAAGTTCGGCGAGATCCATCCTCGATACGAAACTCCAGGCTTCGCCATCGCCGCCCAGGGATTGTGGGCCGTTGTGCTTCTCGTCAGCGGTTCTTACGAATCTCTCGTTGACTATGCAATGTTTGCCGTCTGGCTGTCTTACGGCATGATGGTTGCAGGCGTGATCGTGTTGCGACGGCGGCAACCGGAACTTCCGCGGCCCTACAAAATGTGGGGATATCCGGTCACCCCAATCTTGTTTCTCGCCATTACCGCCTGGTTTCTCATCAACATGCTCTGGACTCGGCCCGTTCCTTCATTGGCGGCTTTAGCTCTGGTGGGCGCCGGCATTCCCGTTTACCTGCGTTGGGGACGCACGCAATCCTCAGCGGCCCACGTACCTTCTCCGTCAAAAAATTCAGAGCTCGCGTGAAGCGCCCCCTTCGCCAATTGTCATCCCCGAGCGCAGCGCGATCCCTTCGCTAGCTGTCACCGCAAGCGTAGGGCGATCCCTTCCCTAATTGTCATCCCGAGCTAGCGAGGAATCTAGGTTTTGAGGCCGGCCGGAAACTCCTCGGAGGCCTAACTACGCGGTCACCAACTGTGCTGGATCGCGCAGCGCATCGGCTAGGTCGCCAAGAAACTGTGCGGCTCGCGCGCCATCCGCGACCCGGTGATCGCAGGAGAGAGTAAGGTTGACCATCGGGCGCACCGCGGGTTTGCCGTCGATTGCGACTACGCGATCCACGATGGCGCCCACCGCCAGAATGGCGGCTTGCGGCGGCGTGATGATCGCCGAGAACGTGTCGACCCGATACATCCCCAGATTGCTGATGGTAAACGTGGCGCCTGAGATATCGGAAGGATGTAGTCTTCCAGTTCGCGCGCGTTCTGCAATTTGTTTGTGCTGCTTTGCGATTTCAACAACACTTTTCTTGTGCGCGTCGAGAATCACGGCTGCTACCACGCCGTCATTTACCGCAATTGCGATTCCCATGTTGACGTGATCGTGAATTCTGATTCCTTCTGGCGTCCAACTTGCGTTCAACCGCGGATGCTTGCCGAGCACACGCGCGACAATCGCGACCAAAAGATCTGTATGCGTGATGCGTATTCCGTGTCGGCTCTCCGTTTCTTTGACCAGCACTTCGCGGTATTCGTTGAGTGCGCCAGCATCGACGTCCCGCGTCACGAAAAAGTGTGGAACGGTCGTCCAGCTTTGCGTCGTTCGCTCGGCCATGATGCGGCCAATGGAAGTAGGGACCTCGAGCTTGTCGCTTCGTTCCGCGGCGGAAGGCGCACTCGGAGTTGCAACATGTGATTTCGCGGCAGCTTGAACGTCTGATGCGAGAATCTCGCCGCCAGGGCCGGAGCCATGCAACGTGGCGACGTCGACGTCTAACTCCTTGGCAAGCCGACGGGCCTTCGGTGAAATTTTGAGCGAACGGGGAGATCGCTCCGCCGGAGCCGGCATCTCGGCCACAAGTGCAACTTTTGCCGAAGAACTCGCACGCGCGGGCAGTACAGAATTCGCCTCCCCCTCAGCGGGAGGCTTTTCACCGGGAGCCACGATCCATGCGATCGTCTGCCCAACAGGAATCTCCGATCCCTCAGCCGCCCTGATTCCAGCCAGCACACCGTCGGCGGGAGCCTCAACCTCAACCACGGCCTTGTCGGTTTCGATTTCCAGCAAAGGGTCGCCTTTAACGACACGATCCCCTTCTTTTTTCCGCCAGGCCAGGAGCTTGCCGGTTTCCTGCGCCATCTCAAGTGCGGGCATGACAACGCTGAAGGCCATGATCGGTTCAGGCGTGCCCAACGCGGGGCTGTTTGGTTTGCGTAAAACTCGCCAGTAAACTGGCGGGCTATTGTCCGTCGTCCCTACGGGACTGGTTTCTCCGGAACGCGCGAAGGGCGAGCCCGGCAGCAAGCCCAATAGCACCAGCCGCCAGCAAAGGCATTTTTCGCGAGGACCCGACAAAGAGTCCAACCATTGTCAGGATCTCGAGCCAGTTCTTCTTCATCCATTCGCGCAAGACCTGGACCTCAAATTGCTTCCTCACGAAACTCCCACCCGCTCCGTTTTCGCGCTGGCTTCAATCATCTCCAGGACGCGATCGCTCGCGGGCGCTTCGCTCTCGCGAGTCGTAGGCAAGGGTCCATTCACCGTGAAGTAGTGCGCGCCCGCAACCAACAACTGCTCCGCGGGGAAGCGCGTGATAATCTCGTGCCCCGTTGGAGTGACTACGATTTCTTCTTCAATGCGTGCCGCGCTCCACCCGTCGGTCGATGGCCAGAAGGTTTCCAGCGCGAAGACCATGCCCGGCTTGATCTCCACCGGATGCTCGAACGACACCAGGCGGCTGATCACCGGCTTCTCCCAAATCGCGAGGCCGACCCCGTGTCCGTACTGCAGCGCGAAACACGCTTCCTCGTTGGGGAAACCGAACTCTTCGGCCTTCGGCCACACCGCGGCGATTTCCGCCGTCGTGCGCCCCGGACGAACTAACTCAATCGCGGCGTCGAGATATTCGCGGCAGCGCTTATAGGCATCCACCATCGCGTGCGATGCGTAGCCGATCGTGAAGCAGCGGTAATAGCATGTGCGATATCCCATGTAGGAATGCAGAATGTCGTAGTACACGGGATCGCCCGGCCGCAGCACGCGGTCGGAAAACACGTGCGGATGCGGATTACAGCGCTCGCCCGAAATCGCATTCACCGCCTCGACATATTCCGAGCCCAGATCGTAGAGAACTTTGCTGACCAGCCCGACCGCTTCGTTCTCTCGCAGGCCCGGCTTCATGGTGCGATAAAGCTCGTCGTAAGCGGCATCTACCATCATCGCGGAGGTGTTCAGCAGCGTGATCTCGTCCTGCGTTTTAATGAGGCGGGCTTCAGACATAAGCTGCTGCCCATCGATCACTTTCAGCCCTTCTTTTTCCAGTGCGAACAAAACCGGCAGTTCGATGATGTCGATGCCGACTGGCTCTTTATGCAGGCCGCGCATTTCCAGCTCAATGCGAATCTTGCGCGCTACATCTTCCGCGCGCCCCATCTCGGGCGACATGGCGCCGCGCAGCATGGAAATTCCTGGGCGCGACCGCTCGCCCAGCCACGGACAATTCAGCTGATGATGTTTCGCGGCCGACCCGAAGTCCCACAGGATCGGCTCGTCATTTTGCGGCAGCAGTGTGAAGCGGTTCGCCTTGTCCTGCGCCCACGTGCCGATGTGCGTGGCCGTGATGTAGCGGACGTTGTTCATGTCGAAGCAGAGTAGCGATCCCATCTCCGACTTTTGCAGGAGGTCCTTGACCCGCTGCAGGCGTTCGCGGCGCAAGCGATCGAAGTCGACGCGATTCTCCCAATCGACTGCCATGCTGCCGTAAGTTTTTAGAGCCATAGAAAACTCCTTAACTTTGGGCCTTGAGCGATGAGCTAGGAGCAGTGAGCATTCTAAGGGTGCGCGCACTGCTCATTGCTCATTGCTTTATTTGCTGCACATCTCCCTCGCGGCTTCGAATACCTGTTGCTCCGTCGGCACGGTTACATCTTCCAGCGGCGGAGAAAACGGAATCGGCACGTGCATCGCCGCCATCCGTTTCACGGGCGCATCCAGATCATAGAACGCGCCTGCCGCAATCACCGCCGCAATTTCCGCGGCGACTCCGTATCGTCCGTAGCCCTCGTCCAGCACGATCGCGCGAGACGTTTTTTGCGCCGACGCGATCAAAGTTTTTTCATCGAGCGGCCATGTCGTTCGCGGATCGACCACTTCCGCGCTGATGCCTTCCTTCTGCAGCATCGCAGCCGCGCCGAGCGCGACCTGCACCATGCTTGAGGTCGCGACCAGCGTAATGTCCTCGCCTTCGCGCTTAATGTCCGCCTCGCCGAGCGGGATCGTGTAGTCGTCCTCGGGAACGGGCCCTTTGAGCTTGTACATCATCTTGTCTTCGAAGAAGACCACAGGATTCTCGTCGCGAATCGCAGTCTTCAGCAGGCCCTTCGCATCGTATGGAGTCGAAGGCAATACAACTTTCAGTCCAGGTACATGGCTGAACCACGCATGCAGCGACTGCGAATGCTGCGCGGCCGAACGCCGCGTTGCGCCGAGCGTCGTACGCATCACCATGGGAACTTTCCAGTGTCCGCCCGACATGTAGTGAACTTTCGCCGCCTGATTGACCATCTGGTCCATAGTGAGCGTGATGAAGTCGCCGAACATGATGTCCACGACCGGACGCATCCCGGTCATTGCCGCGCCCACGCCGATGCCGGTGAATCCGGCCTCGGAAATAGGAGTGTCGACCACACGTTCCGCCCCGAATTCTTCGACGAGTCCCGACAAAACTTTGAACGGCGTTCCCGCCTCAGCGACGTCTTCTCCGATGATGAAGACGCTCGCGTCGCGCCGCATCTCTTCCGCAAGCGCCTCGCGGATCGCCTGCGCGAATGTGAGTTCCCGTTCAGGCATAAACGTGCTTGTCTGCCTCCTCGGGCTTTGGATATGGCGCTTCGATCGCGAACTTCACGGCGCCTTCGATCTGCCCGCGAACCTCCGCCGTGATTTGTTCAAGCACCGCCTTATCGGCAAGTCCCTGTTCCACTAACCATTCGCCATGCAGCTTGATTGGATCCCGTTCTGCCTTCCACGAACTCTCTTCTTTCTTGGAGCGGTAATACTCGCGATTGATGTCGCCGACGTGATGGCCGCTATAGCGGTAAGTGTCGGCCTGCAAGAATGCCGGGCCTCCTCCGCTCCGCGCGCGCGCGATGAGTCGTGAAGCGACCTCGTTCACCGTGCGGACATTCTGCCCGTCCACCTCGGCAGCTTCCACGCCAAACGCAGCGGCTCGCCCGAGAATGGTTCCGGCCGTAGTTTCTGAAAAGTGCGTGTACTCGTTGTAGAGATTGTTTTCGCAAACGTAGATGACAGGCAGCTTCCAGAGCTGCGCCAGGTTCATCACTTCGTACAGCGATCCTTGCCCCAGCGCGCCTTCGCCGAAGAAACAAACAGCGACGCGATCCGTGCCCAGTCGTTTCGCCGCGAACGCCGCACCAGTGGCGATGCCTACACTGCCGCCAACTATGGCGTTCGCGCCCAAATTCCCCGTCGCCGGATCGGCAATGTGCATCGATCCACCTTTGCCCCGGCAGTATCCGGCTTCTTTGCCGAGCAATTCGGCGAACATGCGGTCGGATGATGCGCCTTTGGCCAGGCAGTGGCCGTGTCCGCGATGCGTGCTCGTGATGTAATCGTCGCGGCGCAGCGCTTCGCAGATGCCGACCGCAACCGCCTCCTCGCCGCTGTAAAGATGCGCGAGGCCCGGCATCAGCGCTCGGGTGTACAGCTCGTTCACCTGCTCTTCAAACAGGCGAATGCTCACCATCTGCCGGTACGCATGCAGCCACTTCTCGCGTTCATTCGCAGAGCTTGCAGCGGCCTTCGGCTTGGATACGGTCGTGCTCACTTATGTGCTCCTGATTCTTTCGCGTCGGAGTTCACCGACGTCTTCACTCCCGCCATCGCAGCGAGCACGTCGAATACGCAGGCGAAATCGTACTTCTCCCATCCCATGCCCCGCGCCGCCGTGAGAAATTCGTTGCTCACCGCCGTGCTCGGAAGCGGCACATCGAGCTGACGGCCGAGTTCCATGGCGAGCAGCATATCTTTCTGCATCATGTTCACGTCGAACCAGGCTTCCGGCGGCTGCTGCAGCACGAACGGGCCGCGATACTGCACCATCGGCGACGCGACAGCGCTGTGCGTCAGCACATCGACGGCAACTTCTCGCTTGATCCCACTCTTCTCCGCCAGCAGCACGCCTTCGGAAAAGGCCAGCATCTGCACAGCCAAGCTTAGGTTAGTCGCAATCTTCATCACCAGCGCCAAACCATTGTCCCCCACGTGCGTAACTTTGGGGCCGATGTCGAGCAGCAGAGGCTTGATCTTCTCGAACGTTTCTTTCCGCCCCCCGACCATCACTGAAAGCTTGCCTTCCTGTAGCGTGATGACGCTGCCCGACACGGGAGAGTCGACCATATCCGCGCCCTTCTCCCGGACTTTCTCGGCCAAGGCACGGCTGACGCTCGGACTAATCGTGCTCATGTCAATGAACACTTTGCCGGCGCTTAAACCTGCGACGATTCCGTCAGGTCCTTCGCTCACCGCATGAATCGCGGCCGAGTTGGTGACCATGGCGAAAACATAATCCGAGCTCAGCGCGACTGCCCGTGGTGATTCCGCCCAGCTCATGCCTTTCTTGATTAGCCATTCGGACTTCGCCCGCGTGCGGTTGTACCCGGTCACGGCGTGTCCCTTCCCCAGCAGCCGTTCCACCATGTGGCCGCCCATCACGCCAAGACCGATAAATCCGACTTTCGCCATCGCGATGAATCTCCTCCGAGGATCGTCTTAAGCGAGTCAGCGTCGCCGACCCTGATGCCCGAAAGCGCAGTCTGGGAATGCCTGTCCGCCCTAGCGTGACGGCATCACGCACATCCCAAAAATGATCGTTTCCCAGTTCTAATTTTTTGGACTGCGCGGCTGGCGGCCATCGTCGCGAACCTGTTCCAGATGCGATTTCATCGCACGGCGAGCAGCCTCTGCATGGCGTTGCTCGATCGCCCCCAGAATCTGCTTGTGATGCATTTGCCCACGCTCCGGTCCGCCCGGCACACGGAATATCTTTAACCGCTGCTCGCGCAACAAGCCAACAATCGAGTCGATCAACGACAAAATCAGAGGATTCGCCGCCGCCTCCGCCAACGCCAGATGAAAATCCAGATCGGCCTCGATGTAGGCATCGGGATCATTCTGTGAACGGTCCATCACCGCCACCGCCTCCCGCATCGTTGCCAATTCCGGTTCCTGTATTCGCGCAGCAGCCATTGCGGCGATCTCCGGCTCAAGAATGGCGCGCAGCTCCGCAAGATGCGTAGATCCGTCGGCCTGACCGATCTTGACCATGCGGTCGAGCGACTGCCGCACCGCATGGGAAGTCCCATCCGTAATAAATGTGCCCCGCCCCGAGTAGGCTTCGACCAATCCTTTTTCCCGCAACGCCTTCACTGCTTCCCGAACGGCCGTGCGACTCACCCCAAAGCGCTGCGCCAGCTCGCGTTCAGCCGGCAATTGATCCCCGGGCTTGAGGTCTCCCTGGACAATGCACTCTTCGATCTGCTCGACGATCTGCTCGTACAGGCGAGAGGCTTTCACCAGTTTGTACACCACCTTGTTCACCGTGTGCGGGGCAGTAGGGCTGGCTCGTCGACTGGAGCGCAGTCTGAACTCGACTTGAGGGCTTATTGGCACAAGGTATGGTGGTATGACCGGAGCAGCATAGCACGTGCCGTAACGCCAGCACAACCCGCTTGTGGACGTGCACTCCCTAAACCAATTGCTTACCTCGAATTGGAGCGGCAGGTGTGGACATTCACAAGACGCAGCCAGAAGTGGACGCAAATTTCCTTGACAGCGTTTCTTGAATAGTGGTATGGCTGTCGGACCAAGTTGCGGAGGGTTCTATGAGCCACAAAGCTGTCGGCGTAGTGTGTCGTGGTCGCACTCCGGTAGCATTCTTGCTGGGTATCGTCTCGCTCGCCGTGCTGAGTTTCAATCCGCCGTTGCTGGCCCAATCGACAACCGGACGCATCCTCGGAACCATCACCGACCAGAGCGGCGCCACCGTAACCGGGGCAACGGTGACCATCACTGACACACAGCGTGGAACTTCGCGCACTTTGACGAGCGATCAAGCTGGCGCCTTCGTTGCCGCCGATCTGCAGCCAGGAACGTACACGATTCGCGTCACGGGTAAGGGTTTCAAAACCGTTGAGCGGACCAACGTAGTGATTGAAGTCGCCACCGACGTGCGCTCGGATTTCGCGCTGCAGCCGGGACTTGTGAATGAAATGGTGGTGGTCACCGAAGAAGTGCCGCTCGTCAACAGCACATCTTCCACGTTGGGCGGAACACTCAGCAACGCAGAAATCAACGACCTTCCGCTAAATGGCCGCAACTACCAAAACCTTTTGCAGCTGCGCCCAGGGATAATGCGATATCCCGGCGGAGGATTCTCCACTACCAGTGCCAATGGCCTGCGCGCAGAAGACAATGCCTACCTGATCGACGGTCTCTACAACACCGAACCATTTTCCGGTCAGGGCGTAATCAATGGATCCGGCATTGTGGGAGATTCCGCCACCATTCTTCCCATCGACTCGATTCAGGAGTTCAACCTGCAGCAGAATCCTCCCGCGGAATATGGCTGGAAGCCGGGCGCGATCGTCAACGTAGGATTGAAGTCTGGAACCAACACGGTTCACGGCACCGCCTTCGCTTTCGGCCGCGACGGCGCTATGGACGCGCGCAACTTCTTCAACACGGCCCCGGCCGCCAAGGTCGATCGCAGCCTTGAGCAATTTGGCGGAAGTCTGGGCGGAGCCATCATCAAAGACAAAGCTTTCTTCTTCGGATCCTATGAGGGGCAACGCTACAACATCGGCAACACGTACAGCATCACCACACCCTCGATGGTTTCGATTCTCACCGCTCCGAGTTCAGGCTGTATTACCCTCGCTGTAGGGGATTGCGGGAATAGTATTCCCGATGCGGTCCACGACCTCGGCCTGAATAGCATACCGATCAGCGCTGAGAGCTTGAAACTCTCCGGTTGTACTCTCTCTGGCGCGCCCGCCACCGGAACTATCACCTGTAACGGTTCTGGGTTCCCAGTCAACAACAATCCAAGTCCTAACTTCGTGCAAGGCTTCCCCAATCAGGCGGGAACCGATGATGCTGTCGCCAAACTGGATTATTCTCTCAACAGTCGTCACATGGTGAGCGGTACGTATTTCTTCGGAAACAATTCCGGTACCGCCGAGGACTTTCCTGAACTACAACAGCATTGGCTCTCGAAAATTCACACTCGCGCCCAGGTCGTCGGCGGCAACTGGATCTGGACTCCCAACGCGCGCTGGGTAAACGAGGCTAGAGTCGGATACAGCCGCCTCTATCAACCCACTCTGCCGGGAGATCTCAATACACCCGCCTCCTCCTACGGCCTCAACACGGGGGTAACTGGTCCCTTCACTGGAGGCCTGCCACGCATCGGATTCGCCGGCGCATTCGTTCCCGGCTTGGGCGCATTCAAGTGGCCGAAATTTCAAGGACCTGACACCCTCACGCAGTTTATCGATCACGTTTCCTATACGGCAGGCACGCATTCGTTTAAGTTTGGCGGCGAACTGCGTCGCGATGGCGTCAGCGGTGGCGCGTTCGGCAACGCCAGAGGAAGCATTACTTTCTTGGGAGGTGTCGCGATCTCCGGTCCAACACCAACAAGCCCCAGTTCAACCGCATTAGAAGATTTCATGGCCGGCCTTCCTTTCAAAGCGTCAGTGCAAGTCGGCGATCCCAAGCGCCAAATTCATGATTGGGCCTATGGACTCTTCGCGCAAGACGATTGGCGTGTCCGCAGGAACCTGACCATCAATTACGGTGTGCGCTATGAATTCAATTCCGTGATCAAAGAGGCGCACAACCGGCTCGCCAATTTTGATCCCACCTCGCCCACTGGCTTGATCCAGGTCGGTGTCAATGGTGTCAGCCGCCCCTACAACTCCGACCCCTGGGATTTCGCGCCACGTCTGGGCTTTGCCTGGGACGTCACCGGCAAGGGCAGCACGGTGGTTCGCGGCGGGGCTGGCCTGATGTATGAGATCGTGAATTGGGAATCCTTCCTGGCCTTTAACAACAGCTACGGACTGACGAACATCCCCACTGGAGCAATCATTTCGGGGACCACGACGGCCGGAGGAACCATTACGGCTGGAAATCTCGCAATACCACCCACTCTGCCCCAATGGGACACTGGTCAGCCTCTTTACGGAAACCTGAGCAGTAGCACCCTCAATTGCGACCCAGCAGTTGCGGCTCCTTGCCCCATCATGAGTGTGGTCAAGAATTTCAAAAGCCCCTACGTCTGGAATTGGGACTTGAACCTTCAGCACGCTTTCACGCCCAATTTGTCTCTGGAACTCGGTTATGTCGGAAATCACGGCACTCATCTAGTCGGAATCCGCGACATAAACCAGGAAACTTTGGGCGCCGACGCCGCAGCCGACGGCGGCCAGTCTACCCGTCCGTTCAACGGCCAATTCCCCTGGCTCAGCAACATCTTTCAGATGGGAAATATCTATCGATCGAACTACGACGCCCTGCAGACCACGCTCACCTCACGCAATTACCACGGTTTGAGCATGGTGGTCGGCTACACCTACTCGCACTCGCTCGATGATGTGGGCGCCAATTGGGACTTCGGAGCCGGCTATGGCCTCCCGCAGAATTCCTTCGACGTCGCGCGCGAGTACGCCAATAGCGATTTTGACATCCGCCATCGCTTGACGGTCTCATTGACCTATCTCGTTCCCGGAAAGCAGGGCCATGCCCAAATGCTTGAAGGGTGGGAGATCAACACCATCGCCACTATCGCAAGCGCTCAGCCTTGGGGACCGATCGATTTGAGCAGCGATCTGAGTGGCCTCGGCGGCCTGCCCGTCAGCCCGCCGCAATCAACGCCAATGCGTTGGGATTTCTTTGGCCATCCATCTGCCTTCAAGTCGGGGCCCAACGGCATCCCGTTTTTCCCTGGAAGCGGTGACCCTAACGCTCCCACCAGCAATTCAGCCTGCAATACCGAGGCCCAGACGCTGGATGGAGCGGTGGGCGGCCCTGTGAGTCAATCTCTTGACGCCTTCGGGTGCTATGCGGTCGGCAGTTCTTTTATGATCCCACCCGCATTCGGAACGCTGGGCACCATGGGCCGCAACATCTTCCCCGACTCTGGCTTCCGCAACTTGGATTTCTCCATCGCCAAGAACTGGCATTTCAGCGAACGGTTGCGCGCTCAGTTCCGCGCAGAATTCTTCAACATCCTCAATCATCCGAACTTCGCCAATCCTTACGGCGGACAGAATGGCTTTGGGCTGAATGATCCAGCGGCAGGCTCGTTCGGTTGCGGCTGCGTCACGCCCGACGTGGCGGCGGCTAATCCTGCCATCGGTTCCGGCGGGCCGCGCTCGATCCAACTTGGTTTGAAATTCATTTTCTAGTTTGGCGAGAACTATGTGTTGCATGAACCGGGAAGGACACGAGTTCACTCCTGCCGCTAAGCCACTGAAGTGTGTCCGCGCTTTTGGGGCCTGAGGTTTGCTTTTTGCTCAGGAGCCAGATTTGTGTGAACGCACCCATTCATCTGTGCAAGGGAGGTTCGTATCGGGGCACGCCTTCAGGCGTGCCGTTCAGCAGCATCCTGATGCAGGCGCCTTGAGGCGCTGGGGTTCAAGTCTATGCAAACATCAAGTGGGTCCGCACTTTTTCTCTGGCTGTTGATCGCCATCGTCTCTGGCAGCGCTCTCGCCCAGGAGAACCACCGCGAGCGCACCATCGACGAGATCAAAACCGAGGCCATCCACCGCGCCGAAGTCGGCCAATATCCACTGATCGGCCTCGATCCCGCCGACGTGAAAGAAGCCTTCGAAAACATTCACACGGCCGACAAGGACGAGTGGGCAGCGGGATTCATGCGTGTCGGCGATCGCTACTTTAACGAGGCAAAGTCTCTGGAGAAGACCGATCCGGCAAAGGCCAATGCCGATTACATCCGCGCCTGGAGAATCTATTCTTTCGGACGCTGGCCCATTCCGGCGTCACCGGGCAAGCAGCGATCCTACGAGAAAGCGATCGAGGCTTTTCTCGATCACGCCAAGTTTTACGATCCGCCGCTTGAAGTCGTAAAGATTCCGTTCGAAGGCAAAGAAATCACCGGATATCTGCGGCTTCCCAAAGATCGTCACGCGCCAGTGCCGCTGGTCATCGCCGTCAATGGCCTCGATAGCCGCAAAGAAGATCTCACCGAAAGCTTCAGCGCGATTCTGCCGTTCGGCATCGGATATCTCGCCGTCGACGGCCCGGGCACCGGCCAGGCTCCGATCAAAGTTTCGGAAAACGCCGGCCGCATGCTGTCGAAGGTCATTGACTATGCGCAATCGCGTCCGGAGATCGACAAGAACCGCATCGCAATGCACGGCGTGAGTTGGGGCGCGTACTGGGCGACCAAGATGGCGATCATCGAGAAAGACCGTCTGAAAGGAGCGAGCGCGCAGTCCCCGCCAGTCGACAAATTTTTCCAAAAGGATTTCGTGACGAACTCGCTGCTGGGCAATCGCGAATATCTCTTCGACCAGGTTCCCGCGCTGATGAACATTCTCGAAGGCGTACACACGCTCGACGAGCTGGGTGACTACCTGCCGAAGATGTCGCTCGTGAACCAAGGCTTGCTCGGTAAGCCGATGGCGCCCATGCTCGTCATCGCCGGCGTGCTCGATACGCAGGTGCCGATCGACGACGAATATCTGCTGCTCAGCAAAGGCGACACGCCCAAAGAAGCCTGGGTCAATCCCCGCGGTGGGCATTTAGGCCGCCAGGTCGGCGTCTGGCCCGATCCGAAAATTTTCAAGGAAGTGATCATTCCCTGGCTGGTCAAGCGGCTACAGTAATGCTCGTGTAGGGACGGACGCTCTTGTCCTCCGCCGGACATGCAGCATCGCCTTTTGCGACCAGGGATAGATAATGTTGAGTGTCGCGCGTAAGCTCAACCCATGAGTGCCCAAATCGCTCTCGTCACCGGCGCCAACGGCGGCCTCGGAATTCACGTCACCAAAGCTCTGCTCGACAGTGGAGCCACCGTCGCCGGAGTGTCGTCAAGAATTCGGCAGGAAGACTTTGGCCATCCGAACTTCGTCGCGATTCCTGCGAACCTTTCCAGCCTCGATGTAGCAACAAAGGTCGTTAGCGAAGTCATAACCCGCTTCGGCCGCATCGACATTCTCGCCCACCTGGTTGGCGGGTTCGCCGGCGGCCAATCCATCGCCACCACTGACGATGCCACCTTCCAGCGCATGTTCGACATGAACCTGAACAGCGCCTTCCACATTCTGCGCGCAGTTATCCCACATATGCGGCCGGCCGGCGGCGGACGCATCATCGCCATCGGCAGCCGCGCCGCCGAGAGTCCCGGAGCCAGCGTCGGAGCCTATAGCGCATCGAAAGCCGCGCTGGTCTCGCTGATCAAGACCGTAGCCATCGAAAACAAAGACGCCGGAATCTGCGCCAACGTCATTCTTCCCGGGACCATCGATACTCCCGCGAACCGCTCCGCCATGCCGGATGCCGACTTCTCACAATGGGTGAGACCCGAGTCGATCGCCAGCCTGATTTTGTGGCTCGCCGGCGACGCCGGCAAAGACGTGACTGGTGCGGCAATCCCCGTATATGGCCGCGGATTCTAGCCGAGAGTGTCTCTTTCGTAACCTTAGCAATGCACAATTTTTGTTGCACATTCATAATCCTGAAATATCGTTTGCATAGGATTTAGGGCAGGGAGTCTCTTAATGGCTCGAGCCGCAAAATCGTTGCCCTTGCAGGTGGCCGCAGTCTGCTATCGCCGTCGCGGTGCGGAAGTCGAATTCCTGCTGGTCAACACCAACGGCGGCAACAAGTGGACTTTTCCCAAAGGCTCGCCCGATACCCGCCTGTCGCACAGCCAGGCCGCCGAGCGTGAGGCGGCTGAAGAAGCGGGAGCCCTGGGCACAATCGAGCCGCGGCACTTTCATCTCTACATCCATTCCAAGGGCGTGTTCTGGCAGCCCGGCGGGGTGCAGGAATTCGTTGTCAAAGCATTCTTGATGGAAGTGCACCAGATGCGCCGTCCGGATGAGACCATGCGCAAACCCACCTGGTTCTCTCCCGAAGAAACCAAGCGTCGCCTTGCGAAAGGACGCGAGGTCAAGTACGCACACGAACTGGAAGCCGTCGTCGACCGTGCTCTCACGCGAATCCAGTTCCACAGTGAATTGTGGGGAGCCTATCCGGGAACGCGGTTATCGGCGCAATCGTGACACATTTCTTGCAATCGTTGTGGCGGAAATCCGCCTGACCCGTAGATATCTTTAGCATGCCCATCCCGGCCTCGATCAGTTTAGAGTGCACTCGGTTTCGACCACCAGCGTTATAATCCACTCATGGAAGCGGCCGAATTGCTCAAACACGCGCTGACCCTGTCCGAGAAGGAGCGCGCCGAGCTCGCCTCCAACCTGATCGACAGCCTCGATCCTACCGTCGACCCAGACGCCGAAGTGGCATGGCAAGCAGAGATAGCTCGCCGACTCGAAGAGATTGAAACCGGTCAGGTAAAGACCATTCCCTGGGACGAGGTCCGCCGCAAGGGCAGAGCGCTGTTGAATGGCCAGTAAGCCCGTCTCCTTCCATCCTGAAGCCGACCGAGAGTATCTGTGGTCGCTCGCTTGGTATAGCGAAAGAAGTCGTGACGCGGCGATAGATTTTGAAAGCGAGTTTCAGCGCGCGATGTCGGCTATCGAAAAAACACCCGAGCGATGGCCCCTGTATCTCTTCAGGTGCCGCAGATATGTTCTCCACCAATTCCCATTCAGCATTGTTTACCGTGTTCAAGATGCAGAGGTTTTGGTCCTTGCAGTAGCACATGGACATCGTCGGCCCGGGTACTGGAGAAAGCGGCTAGGATCCCCATGAGCCAACGTCTGTATATGGTGATCGAGAAGTTCAAGAACAGCGATGCGGGGCCAGTGTATCGGCGCTTTCGCGAACGCGGGCGAATGGCGCCGCAAGGACTGACTTATGTGTCGAGCTGGGTGCATGAGGACTTGAGCCGCTGCTATCAGTTGATGGAGACCGACGATCCTGCCCTCCTCGATCAATGGATGGCGAACTGGTCCGACCTCGTCGACTTTGAAGTGCATCCTGTGATCACGTCACAACAGGCCGCAGAAAAAGTTGGGCCACAGTGAGTAATCAAAGGCAGGCACCCACTTCGTGCACGCAAGCCCGTACGGCTAGGAGGAAGACGAACCACAGAATGATCAGTGGCGCTCCGATTAGAAACCACAACCCGCGGACTTTGAACTTCACGAGAGCATACAAAACGAGGGCGATCCACAATGCGACTATGACTACACTGATCATGTAGCCTTGAGGGGCCGCAATAATCGTGGCGAGCGCGACGCCAGCAAGGCCAATTGAAATAAGGAATAGAATCCTTGATTTCCCGATTGTCTCAGTGCCCATTCCAGCGATACTAACCTTGGCAAATCGTGTAGACCTAGTTACCTTCGGGACGGTCAATCATGAGTGAAACGTCTCGATTACAGTCAAAGCCCGGCCCCGACTTGCCACGACCGGCCCTGCTACGATAGTTGCAGCCCATGATCCAGCTTTCCGACGCCGGAAAACGCTTCGGCCACAAACTCCTGTTCGAAAATGTCGACTGGCTGATTACGGCGCAGGACCGCATCGGCCTGGTCGGAGCGAATGGCACTGGCAAGTCCACGCTGATGAAGATTCTCTGCGGCGTGGACACGCTCGACTACGGCGCGCTCACCGTCGCCAAGGGAATCTCCGCAGGATATCTCCCGCAAGACGGCCTCACGCTTTCCGGCCGCAGCGTTTTCGCCGAGTGCATGTCGGTCTTCGACGATCTGCGCGCCATCGAAAAAGAGCTGGAATCGCTGATGCACCGCATGGCCGAGGTCGATCACACCAGCGCGGAATATTCCGACATCGCCGACCGCTATCACCGCCTCGAGCACGAGTTCCGCACGCGCGACGGATATTCCATCGAGGCGGAAGTCGGCCGTGTGCTCATGGGCCTCGGATTCGGCAAGGCCGACTGGGAGCGGATGACCGACGAGTTTTCCGGCGGATGGCAGATGCGCCTGACCCTGGCCAAGCTGCTCCTGCAAAAGCCGAATCTGCTGCTGCTCGACGAGCCGACCAATCATCTCGACCTGGAGGCGCGCAACTGGCTGGAAGAATATCTGACGGAATATCCTTACGCCTTCGTGCTCATCTCGCACGACCGCTATTTTCTCGACGTCACGGTCAACAAGATCGCCGAGATCTGGAACAAGAAATTCTGGTTCTATACCGGCAACTACGACAAGTTTCTGGCGCAGAAAACCCAGCGCAACGAGCAACTGCAGGCCGCCTACAAAAATCAGCGCGAGCGTATCGACCAGCTGGAAGTCTTCATCAACCGCTTCCGCTACCAGGCCACCAAGGCTAAGCAGGTGCAAAGCCGCATCAAGGAACTGGAAAAGATCGAGCGGATCGAAATTCCGCCCGAGGAGAAGACGATCCACTTCAAGTTCCCGCAGCCGAAAGCCAGCGGACGCATCGTAGCCGAATTCGAAAGAGTGGCAAAAATATATCCCGGCCGCAACGGAGCGGGGCCGAAAGAAGTTTTTTCGGACGTCAGTTTCATGATCGAGCGCGCCGATCGCATCGCCCTGGTCGGAGTGAATGGTGCAGGCAAGTCGACGCTCATCAAGCTGCTGGCCGGCTCCGAGCCGCTCTCGGCGGGTACGTATAAGCTCGGCCACAACGTGCAGGCCGATTACTTCGCCCAGGACCAGTACAAAGAGCTCGACGCCGAAGCTCGCATCCTCGACGACTTGGGCCGCCTTTCGCCACGTTCGACCGAGACCGAATTGCGCAGCCTGCTCGGCTGTTTTCTGTTCTCTGAAGATGACGTCTTCAAGAAGATCGGCGTCCTCTCCGGTGGCGAGCGTGGCCGCTATGCGCTTTTGCGGCTGCTGCTGCATCCGGCAAACTTCCTGCTGCTCGATGAGCCCACGAACCACCTCGACCTCCGCGCCAAAGACGTTCTGCTTAACGCGCTAATGAATTACACAGGCACGGTCGTGTTCGTCTCGCACGACCGCTATTTCATCGACAAGCTGGCCACGCGCGTTTTCGAAATTGGCGATGGCAAGGTCGAAATCTTCCCCGGAAACTACGAAGACTATCTCTGGCGCAAACAGGGCGGCCGGCACGTCGCTCCCACGCTGGAAGACGTGCCAAACGTAAAACCAGCCAAGAGTCTGGGTGCCCCACTTCTCGCCGAAGTTGCGAGAAGTGGGAATGGAACAAGCCCGGAACCCTCGAACGGCGACCAGTCTGCTGCCGAGCCCAAGAAGCGCATGAATCCGATGAAGCGTAAGCAAACGGAAGATCGGATTCACGAGATGGAAGAAGAAATTTCGCGACTCGAGACGGCAATCGCCAACTGCGAGTCGGCACTGACCACCTTCGTGAGCGCGGAAGAGACACAGCGCCGAACCGAAGTACTCGCCACCCGGCGCGGCGAGTTGACCTCCCTGATGAAGGAATGGGAGGAGTTGTCGGCGGTATTGCAGGATGCCGGATCGTAGAAGGCCGAAACTCGTTTCGCCCCATTGGGCGTTCCGTTTCCCACCTCTCGCAAAAACACCGAGACAGCTTACCGTGAGTTTGTCGAAGGGTGGCACCCGGCGAACTGGCGTAACGTAGATCGTCACGACCCCGTTTTCCGCCCGTACACCATCTTCCGTAATCTCGGTAGTTTCCTTACCTCTGTGCGATATTCAGCTTGGCCAGGTGGTCAACGGCTTGCCGGGGCCACAAATCTAAGACCAAACCGCAACAGTCGGTGCCAATGCGATCGGGACCAGGCGCCGCGCGGAACCAAGGAAGGTCGCATGCTTCAGTCCTCTGATTCGTACGGCACCAAGGCAGGTTCCCCTGCCGCCAATCCCAATTCGTTCGCTCCAACAAAAAATGTAACCGCTCCCGTGGACCAGGCGACCATCGGGCGCACCCTCTATATCAAAGGCGAAATCATCGGTTCAGAGTCGCTCTACATCGATGGCCGCGTCGAAGGCAAGATCTCGATGCCCGAGAGCCGTGTCACCATCGGCCGCAACGGCAAGGTTGACGCCAGCATCAGCGCTCGCGAAGTCGTCGTGATGGGCAAGGTGGCCGGCAACATCGAGTGCAGTGATCGAGTCGATATTCGCAGCGAAGGCTCCGTCTCTGGCGACATCTCGACCGCACGCATCAGCGTGGAAGACGGTGCCGCGCTGAAGGGCGGAATTCAAGTGCGCAGTTCGGAAGTGAAGCCGCACCAAGGCCAGAACAAGGCTGAAGCGGCAAAGGCGCACGCGCCGGAGCATCCGAAAGCACTGGCCGCGACCGCCAGCGCGTAATCGTATCGGTCGAAATCTCAAGATACAAAAGTGGGCACGCGTTAGCGTGCCCATTTCCTTTGGGATCTCATGTGGCGCGGGCGCCCTCGCCCGCGTTCCCTTGTCGCGCTGCACGCCGGAGCCCCTTCGGCTAACGCAAGAGCCTTTACTTCTTCTCCGCCTTCAAATCCAGTGCCGCCGAATTAATGCAATATCGCAGGCCTGTGGGCGCGGGACCATCCTCAAACACATGCCCCAAATGCGCGTCGCACTTCGCGCACCGAACCTCGGTGCGCACCATGCCATAGCTCCGGTCCGAATGCTCGATAACATTCTCTTGATCGGCCGGTTGATAAAAGCTGGGCCAACCCGATCCGGACTCATACTTCGTCTTCGAATCGAACAGCGGCTCGCCGCAGCAGACGCAGTGATACAGGCCTGCATCTTTGGTCTTGTAGTACTTGCCGGTAAACGCAGGCTCTGTTGCAGCCTGTCGAGTGACGCGGTACTGCTCGGGTGTCAGCTGCTGCTTCCACTCGGCTTCGGATTTCACGGTCTTTTCGGTGATCTTATCGGTCATTTCCATCTTCCTTCCTGCACATTGGATGTTTGGCGGTGCTTAACAGTTCCAGCCTCATTCATGGCCAGAAGTTACTCTAGTCGGTCCAAGCTTCCCTCGACAGCCTCCAGATGACGCGGAACCTTCAGTTTCGACCGAACCTCCACCGGGATTGTGCGGATCGGTTCAATCTTCGTGCCACGTTTAGCGATCAGGAACATCGCGACGGTATCGTCCTCAGTGAGCACGTCCACCAGCGAGAAGTCGGAATTCGGAAACCTTCTGTCGGCATAAAACGCCTGCCCGGCGACGAAAACAACGCGATCGGGGTCGGCTTGGAACGCATAACAAGCGCCCTCATCCTCCTGTTCCTCAAATTCGACCATTTGCTCAGATTGGACTTGCACGACGCGGGCTTGATTGCGGCGGGTTGCGCTCTCGAATCTATTGAGCACGCGCAAGATATCCCGCCTTGCGTCCCAATAGCACCAGAAGCCGAGTAGAACGCCAATCGCGAGCCAGAATAAACCTGAAACATACCAGGATGGCCCGTTTTTGCTGTCGGCAAGCGTCACTCCCCACAAGATAGCTACAATTGTGCCACCTATGATTAGAATTCTGCGCCGAAGATCGCGTAAACGTTTGCGTTGGTTAGCGAGCGCGCACCGTAGCAGCCGCTTTTCGGATTCGAGCAGAGGCCGCTCGCTGCTGGTCATTGTTGCCACGGCTCACTCCTCCACGTCCTCGCCCACCTTCCGGTACCTTCCCCGAAAGAACAGCAGCGGCTCACCCTCCCGTACGACCACGTCCTCCACCTCGGCGATGAAGATGCTGTGATCGCCCGCATCCTCGACCGAGTGCAGCCGGCATTCGAGATACGCGAGTGCGTCGCGCAAAACCGGAGTGCCGTGGTCAGTTCGATCGAAACTGGCCCCGGCTTCCTGCTCGGCCTTCTCGTGCGTGCGATCAGGGCGCGCGTAATATTCGGAAATTGCGCGCTGCCGCTCGCTAAGAACGTTGATCCCGAAGCGTTTCTTCGCATGCAGATGAGCATGCGTCCGCGTGCTGTGATCGACGCAGACCAGCACCAGCAGCGGATCCAGCGACACCGAGGCGAACGCGTTCGCGGTCATACCATGGACCTCGCCATCGACATCGACCGTGATGATGGTGACGCCGGTGGCGAAACTGCCCATCGCTTTGCGGAATTCGCCTGAGTTCAAAGGCATCGGAAGAGTCCCGCGAACTGCCTACATTACCACGCGCGTGGACAACGATACCTTTCTAGGATGGCGTCATGCTGAGCGCAGGCGTTGGTCAGGAGGAGCGAAGCATCTCGCGCGCAGTGTGCCCCAATTAGACACGCAGTCCGGCTACTTGCAAACCGATTGCCTGCAGCCATTCCCGCTGCGGTATCATCTGAGCATTGCATCCCCGCGTCCAGAGCGAAGAATCGTGACGCCGTCGATCAGCACGCTTACGCAGGGCGAACAGGCCTCTGACTCTCTGGCCGAACTGCGCCCGGGCATTCCGATTGCCCGCGAGGCTGCGCTGCAACTGATCCGCTGCAGCGATGAAGACCTACCAAGCCTACTCGCGGCAGCGCGCGCTGCCAAAGAGCGCTTTCGTCCGGGCGTAGTCACCTTCTCCAAAAAAGTCTTCCTTCCGCTCACGAACCTGTGCCGCGACTATTGCGGATACTGCATCTTCCGTCGCGATCCCGGCGATCCCGGCGCGCACACGATGACCCCGGACGAAGTACTCGAAGTTGCGCGACAAGGCGAGAAACTCGGCTGTACCGAGGCCCTGTTTAGCCTGGGCGACAAACCAGAACTGATTTTCCCAGAGATGCGCGAGACCCTTCGCCGCCTTGGCTACAAATCCACGCTGCACTATCTGGAAGCCATGTGCGAACTGGTTTTACGAGAAACCGGTCTGCTCCCCCACCCGAATCCCGGACTGCTGACTCCCGAATGGATCGCTCGCCTAGCCGCGGTTTCGCCCAGCATGGGCCTGATGCTCGAAACCACCAACGATGCGCTCCTCGCTCCCGGAGCAGCACACGACAATGCTCCCGACAAGGTCCCTGCCAAGCGTCTGCGCACGATTGAAGAAGCCGGGAAGCAGGGAGTTCCATTCACCACGGGACTGCTGATCGGGATCGGCGAGTCTGCCGAAGACCGCGTCGACACGTTGCTCGCGATCCGCGAATTGCACGAGCGGTACGGCCACATTCAGGAAGTGATCATTCAGAATTTTCGCGTAAAGCCAACAATTCCCATGGCGCACTGGCCGGAGCCTTCGCACGGCGAGATGCTGCGCGCCGTGGCCGTAGCTCGTTTGTTAATGCCGAACGTGAATATTCAGGCTCCTCCCAACCTCTCTGCGCCGTACTATGATGACTTGCTGGATGCTGGAATCAACGATTGGGGAGGCATTTCGCCGCTGACGCCGGACTTCATCAACCCCGAAAAACCGTGGCCACATCTGAATCACCTTCGCGCGCGCACCGCGGCCAAAGGATTTCAGTTGCACCAGAGATTGCCTGTCTATCCGGAGTTTCTGCCTCGGGTCGTGGGGCGAGGCGGGATCCTCGGCGAAAAGTTGAACCGAGCGGCTGATTCCCAGGGCTTAGCGCGGAGGGCGGCATGATCTCTGTTCTCACCGGCGGAACAGGCGGCGCGAAATTTGTCGACGGCCTGCGCCAGGTGATGCCGGCGGAAGACATTACGCTGATCGTCAACACCGGCGACGATCTCATGTGGTGGGGGCTCTACGTTTCTCCCGACATCGATTCGATCACCTACGTTCTCTCCGGCATGTTGAGCCGCGAGCGCGGCTGGGGTGTGAAAGGTGATACGTTCCTTTGCCTCCAGGCCATGGGACAGCTCGGCGAACCAACGTGGTTCCATGCTGGCGATCGCGATCTGGCCGTACACATTCTTCGCTCGCGCCTGGTGGCCGAAGGCAAAACGCTGTCGGAAGCCACGGCCGTCATCTGCGAAAAATTGGGCGTGAAGGCGCGCATTTTGCCCATGAGCAACTCGCGCGTCGAGACCCGCGTCGACACTCCGGTCGGCGAGTTGAGCTTTGAAGAATATTTTGTACAGCGCTGGTATCAGGATCCGGTCAAGTCGGTGCGCTTTGCCGGAGCCTCCGACGCCGAACCAGCGCCGGGTGTAATCGACGCCATCGTCTCGGCGGACGCCGTGTTGATCGCGCCAAGCAATCCCATCACCAGCATCGGACCAATTCTCGCCGTCCCGGGGATCGCCCAGGCCCTGGCGCGCGCGCGTGGCAAAATTATCGCCGTCAGCCCCATCGTGGGATCGTCCGCGGTTGCAGGTCCTGCCGGCATTCTGATGCAGGCGCAAGGATATCCGTGTTCGATCGCCGGGGTCGCCAAAATCTACTCCGACTTTCTGGATCTCCTGATTTGCGATTCGCGCGATGCTCGCGCCGCCGAGGAATTGCGTAAGAAAGGCCTTCGCGTGGAGTGCACCCAAACCATCATGCGCAACGCCGACGACAAGGCGGCATTGGCACGGACGGTGCTGAACTTCGCCGCCGATCGCGTGCTTTCCGATGCCCACGCGGCCCGCGCAGCCGTCAGTCCGCGCACGGAAGGCCGCCCATGATTCTGGTTCCGGTAAAGAATCTTGCGCTCGCGAAGCAACGTCTGGCCTCAATTCTCGATCAGCTTTCGCGAACGGAACTCGCCCAGGCCATGCTGCACGACGTGCTTTCTTCTATTCACAGCTGGCGGGAACGCCCCGACGTTGGCGTTGTGACCGGCGATCCATATGCAATCAGCTTGGCTCGAGAATTCGAGTTCGAAGTGATTCCCGATCCCGAGAACCTTGGAGAAACCAGCGCGATCGAGATGGCGACTCGCATCTGCGCAGAGCGCGGAAAAAACTTCACGCTGGTGATTCCTGCGGATATTCCACTGATCGAAGCTTGGGAACTGGAGCAGATTTTCAAGTATGCGCCTGAAGTCGGCAGCGTTCTCGTCCCTGCGGCTGACGGACGCGGGACCAACGCCGCATTTCGTCGTCCGGCCGGTTTGTTTCCGCTGCGCTTTGGCAACGACAGTTTCAAGCCGCATCATGCCGCCGCCCGCGCGACCGGCAAGCCGTGCGTCGTGCTGGAATTGCCGGGAATCGCCGTCGATGTCGACAATCCGGCCGACCTGCAGCGTCTCGTCGAATTGCCCGGCGAAACTCGCGCCCAGCAAGTCGCGCGGCAGTGGGATTTGTCCGATCGCCTGCAGGCCACCGGCTCCGAGTAGTAGAGCATGAACCCAAGAAGCCTTTCATACCCGCAATCCTCGCGGCTTCTGATTTTCGCGATCTTTGCGCTCTTTGCGGTTTAAGATTTTTGCGGTTTCACATTAGATCTGAGGCGCAGCCTATGCGCACGAGAAAGCCCTCC
The DNA here is from genome assembly GCA_035710725.1 of Candidatus Sulfotelmatobacter sp. Lineage (GTDB taxonomy): Bacteria > Acidobacteriota > Terriglobia > Terriglobales > Acidobacteriaceae > Sulfotelmatobacter. The sequence continues at coordinate 148,220 of DASTCY010000045.1, forward strand.
CGCCGCGACACTGCAGCCAGCGAAATTCGGCTGATCCCAATCCGCATCGCCGATGAAATCGAAGCCGGCGATTCCGTCGGCGACATCCTTCTCTCGGCTTTGCGCCGCGGCCGGGTTCAACTAAAGTCCCGCGACATTCTCGTCATCAAACACAAAATTATTTCCAAGGCTGAAGGACGCTTCGTCGATCTCTCGACCATTGAACCTTCCGCCGAGTCGGTGGCGTGGGCGCATCAATACAAGCTGGATGCACGTGTCATCGAACTCGCTCTGCGCGAAAGCCGCAGCGTAATTCGCCGCAAGAACGGGGTGCTGATCACCGAAACCAAGCACGGATTTCTCTGCGCCAACACCGGCGTCGATGTGTCGAATGTAGACGGCGGCCGCCACGCGGTACTGTTGCCCGAAGACCCGGATCGGTCTGCGGAACAAATTCGTCAGGCAATCCGAAAGAAAACAGGCATAAACCTCGCCGTTTTGATTACCGACAGTTTTGGCCGCCCGTGGCGCGAGGGCCTGGTCGACTTCTGCATCGGCATCGCAGGAATGAAGCCTCTGCGGGACGATCGCGGACGTCGCGACCCGCACGGCTACAAATTGCATGCCAGCCTCGAAGCAGTCGCCGATGAACTGGCCTGCGCCGCCGCCCTGGTGTGCGGCAAGCTGAATCGCACTCCGGCATGTCTGGTTCGCGGATTCAGCTATGAAGCAGGCCCAGGTCATATCCGCGACCTGCTTCGCCCTGCAACCAATGA
>DASTCY010000046.1:0-87404 GCA_035710725.1 Candidatus Sulfotelmatobacter sp.
GCTGAGTCGGGCATTCTGGTGAAGGTCCATTCGATCTTCTCCGGGAAGCGGATTGGTCTGCAACCATCAGCTTCTCCGGTTTTGCTCGAATGGACTATTCACTTGTTGGGAACAACGTGTTGAAAGATCACAGCTAAAGCCCCGACAATATCTGACCACTTTTCGCGGCCCTTAAGGGCCGCTCTTCCACGACAACTCATAGGGCCCTCTTCCACGACGACACATAGGGCCCCTCTTCCACGACAACACATAGGGCCTTCTTCCCCGACCACCCATAGGGCCTTCTTCCCTGACCACCCATAGGGCCCTCTTCCCTGACCACCCATAGGGCCCTCTTCCGCGACAACACATCGGGCCCTCTTCCACGGCAACACAGAGGACCCGTCTTTCCCTACAACTCATAGGGCCCCTCTTCCACATCTGCCACACTCGTGGCCCTGAAGGGCCGCTCTTCCACATCGCCGCACGGCCCTAAAAGGAGGTTCTTCCATGGCGGGTATAATGGCTTGCTTTGGGCCGATCAATGTTCAACGACATTTCGAGTTCTCTTCGAGCGTGATCCTTGGTTTCGCTCCTGACTGCGATTCTGCTGCTCATTCTCGCCGGTTCGATCGTCTATTCCTTGCTCTCCGTTGTTGCCGCACAGCGCTATCTGTCGGTGCACCCGGCGAATCTGCAGTCTTGTGAACCGATCAGTATTTTGAAACCGCTGGCCGGGCTCGATCTGGATCTGGAATCGAACCTGCTCACTTTCTTCCAGCAGGACTATCCGGAGTTCGAAATTTTGTTTGCCGTGCGCCGCGCGGACGACCCCGCGACTGCTGTCGTCGAAAAATTGCAACAAGAATTTCCGGGCGTTCCTTCGCGACTTATCGTTACCGGAGAGCCGCCGTATCCCAACGCCAAGGTTTACAGCCTCGATCACATGCTGGGAGCGGCGAAAAATGATCTGGTGGTAATGAGCGACAGCGACATCCGCGTCGATGCGAACCTATTGCGGACGATTGCGGACGAGTTTCAGGATTCGAAGCTGGGAGTAGCGACCTGCCCTTATCGCGCCGTTCCGGGGCCGAGCCTGTGGTCACGGTTGGAAGCGACGGGAATGAATACAGACTTCTGGGGCAGCGCGCTGGTGGCAAGAATGCTTGAGGGCATGCGCTTCGCGGTGGGACCGACCATTGCAGCCCGACGGCGAATTCTGGAAGAGATAGGGGGATTCGAGCGGCTGAAAGATTATCTGGCCGAAGATTTCGTGCTGGGAAAATTTGCGGCAGAACGAGGATACGGGGTGATTTTATCGTCCTATGTAATCGAGCACCACATTGGCAATGCGACGTTGCGTGAGAACATTGCGCATCGTGTGCGATGGACGCGCAGCACGCGGCGCTCGCGCCCCTCGGGATACGTGGGCCAGCTCTTTACCATGCCGCTGCCGATCGCGTTACTTGTGTGCGCTGTCGCTCCGGCATGGTGGCCGGTCTTGCCAGCGACATTACTTGTTCGCTCGATCGCAGCTTACATGGTTTCGGCGCGCGTGCTAAAAGCGAAGATCAACTGGCTGCTGTTGCCGATCGAAGACATCAACGCGTTTTTGTTCTGGATCGCGGGATTTTTTGGCAAGACGATTTTGTGGCGGGGACGGAGGTATCGGCTGTTTTCGGATGGGCGGTTTGAGCCCGTTGCGGACAACAAGGCTTTGGGAAACTCTGATTAAGTCTGCGAAGCAAAACGGGGCGAGCGGAGGCGGTGGAAGAAATTCCTTGCGAAGCCGCTGCTGGAGCAGACTTGCATGGGGTCCTTCGCTTCGCTCAGGATGACAGAACCAAAGAGTGGAACTTAATCAGAACTTCCTTAGGCTCCAGCTAAATTCGGATCAGCTTTCCTTTTTCGAGGCGGAAGCGATCGCCGCGCCAGGTCACGGTGTGTCCGGCAAAGCTTGCGATCCAAATGGCGAACGCAAGTAGATCGCGCAGGGGCAGCAGCCAAGAGACGCTGTCTAACTGCGGATCACCCAGGATCGATTTGCCGACCATCGAAGCCACGGCTGCCCGCAGAAGAATGGTAGCGGCGAGAATGATCCAAGACCAGGCTGCGCCTCCCGAAGCAAGCACAACCAGCAAGGACCAAAGCAGTCCGAAAGTGACGATCAGGCCGAAGTATCCGCCCGGGCGAGAATCGCGGACGCCGCGCGCCCAGCGCAATTGATGCGCGAAGTAGCCGCGCAGGTCGTAGGGCGGCAAATGCGTTTCGACGACGACATCGGAAAGATGAACGGTCTTGCCGAGTCGATGAATTCGGTTTCCGAGTTCGTAGTCGTCGGCCAGATACTCGACGATCGTTTCAAACCCACCGATTTTCTCGAGATCGGCTCGGCGAAATGCCTGCGTCGATCCGAGAGCGAAATTGATCCCGCGTTCCAGCTTCCACGCGGCCAGTACGCCCGGGCAAAAATCGGTGCCGATGCCGAGAGCTTCTAGTTTTGATCCGAGCGTTGGGGCGGCGACACCACGGTAGAGACAGGTCACCAGTCCGACTTTCTCTTCGGCGAGGGGCCGGATGACTCGCCGCAGATAGTCGCGCTCCACGCGGATGTCGCCATCATTGACGATCAGATATTCGTACTTTGCTTGCGCCGCCATCTGCGCCAGATTGCTGACCTTCACGTTGCTGCCGAGAATCTTCGGACAGATCACCAGATGGATGACGCGATCTGGAAACTCGCGTTGCAGCTGCTGCACGATACTGACAGAAGGATCGCCGGCATCGCTGACTCCGAAAATGATTTCGAACTCGGGATAGTCCTGCAAACAGTGACTGCGCAGGCTCGAGTACATTTCCGGATCGAGTCCTTTGATCGGCTTGAGAATTGAGATCGGGGGCTGAAAGGCGGAATTCTCACGCTCAGCGGCAGTTCGGCGCTCGCGCAAAAAAGTGGCCGCCGCCAACAAGCAGAGAACGTAGTAGGCTGCGCTCGAGGTCGCGCCAAGAACGGCGATGATTTCGATGATCCTGAGGATGGAGTGACTCATGCGGCGACAGACATTCTATTCGTATCGCAGCGACTCGATGGGGTCGAGATTGGCCGCCTTCCATGCGGGATAAATGCCAAAGACCAGGCCGACGCCGGCAGCGGCGGTAAAACCGAAGGTGGCCCAAAACATCGACATGCGCGCTGGAAGCGAAGGCCACACCGCAGGAATCACCCAAACGAGAATCGCTCCTGCCAGAATGCCGATGATGCCGCCGACGGCTGTGAGCATCATGGCTTCGAGGGTGAATTGCAGAAGGATGTCGCGCTTCCGGGCGCCGATGGCTTTGCGCACACCAATCTCACGCGTCCGTTCGGTCACGCTGACCAGCATGATGTTCATGACTCCGACCCCGCCGATGATTAATGCCACGCTCGAAATCGCGAACATGCCTATAAACAGCGCGCCGGTAAGCTGGTTCCAGACGTCAGAAATCGAGTCCGAGGTGAAGATCGCGAAGTTGTCAGGCTTGTCGAAGGGAACCTTGCGGCGGCGGCGCAGCAGCTCGCGCATTTCGTCGATCACCTTGGGCATGTCCTCGTGCGAGGTGGCTTTGACGCTGATCCAATGCTGTTTGAGTTCCGGATGAAGCGTTTTGAAGGTGCGCAGCGGAAAGAAGACGCGGTTGTCGTTCGGATCTTTGCCGCCGCCAAAGACGGACTTGATCTTTTGCACGGTTCCGACAACTTCAAAGAGGCGCCCTTCGATGTTGACCTCTTTGCCGAGCGGCTCCTGATCGCCAAATAATTCCTGTTGCGTGTCGTGGCAGAGAATGACGACGGCAGAACGATGTTCGTCGTCGGCATCAGTGAACCAGCGGCCGCTGGCCATGGGGAGATCGAAGACGTCTTTGACCGAGGCTGTGTCGCCTTCCAGAATCGTGTTTTTGGCCTTGCGCTCCCCATATTTCACGGCATAAGTGCCGACGCCGAGTTCCGGGCGAAACAGGCGAATGCCGGCGGAAACTGCCTTGACGTAAGGCAGATCTTTGATCGCCTGTGCATCTTCGTACGTCAACTCCTTGCGGGTGCGCATTTCCGCGGGCACGCGTCCGAAGGTAAAGGGCTCAATGTGAAAAGCGAAAACAATATTCGATCCGATGCTGGCGACCAGGTCGCGGACGTTGTCATCGAGTCCGCGTCCGATCGAGGAGACGCCTATGACGACGGCAACGCCGATGACGACGCCAAGGACAGTCAGCGCGGAGCGCAGCTTGTTGCTGCGGATCGTGTCCGTGGCCATCTGAAGGATTTCGTTGAATTCTTCGCGACGCATAAAAAGAATTTTGTGATTGAGCGATTGGGTGATTGAGTGATTTGAAACTGCTATTTCATTGGCGTTCAAATTCCCCAATCACTTAATCGCTCAATGACTCAATTTGCCTACATTTCAAACCGCAACGCCACGATCGGGTCGAGTCTTGCCGCCTTGCGCGCGGGATAGACTCCGAAGAAAACGCCGACACTGGCAGCGACAATCAATCCGGCGGCCACGGCCCACAGCTTGATAGACGACGGCATTCCGATAATGGCAGTCACAATTTCGGCCACGCTCACACCCGATAGGACTCCGAGGATGCCGCCGATCAGGGCCAGAATCACAGCTTCGAACAGAAACTGAACGAGAACGTCATCCTGCCGCGCGCCGAGCGCTTTGCGGATGCCGATCTCGCGGGTGCGCTCGGTGACTGAAACCAGCATGATGTTCATGATGACGATGCCGCCGACGACCAAAGAAACGGCGGCGATACCGATGGTCGCCATGAAGAACGTGTTGCTCAGGCCAGACCAGATTCCGAGCAGGCTGGCGTTGGTTTCGATTTCAAAGCTGTCGTTGGCGCCGGGCCGGTCATGGCGGCGCGCGCGCATGCCGGCACGGGCTTCGTCGATGGCCTGGTTCAGCGGAATGCCGGTGGCTGCCGCTTTGCCCCAAATGTCGATGCTGCTGTTGTGCGCGCCGTATTGCTTCAGGTAAACCGTGATCGGAATCATCACGTAGTTGTCGGCGCTCTGACCCAGTGTCTTTCCTTTTTTCTTGCCAACGCCGATTACGTGGTAGGTCCAGCCATTGATGCGAATTTCCTGTCCCAAAGGGTCGAGACCGGCGAGCAGGTGGTCGACGATGTCGGTGCCGACGACAGCCACTTGCAGGTGATTGTTCAAGTCGGTTTCGTTGACCATGCGGCCATAGGTCAGATCGGTATCGAGAATGGTCGCAATCGACGGAGTGATGCCTTGAATCGTCGTGTCATTGATGGACTGCTCGTTGCGCTTCACCTGTCCGGTGGCGCGCATGAGCGCGCCGACGTAATCGCAATGGAGGCAGGCGCTGCGCACCGCTTCGTAGTCTTCCATCTCAAGGTTCTTGCGCTTCTCGGCTTCGAGGTAGCGATCGGGATTGGTTTCAATCGGCGACTTCTTCGAGATGATGAAGACGTCGGCGCCGAGATTGAAAATTTTGGTCGCGACGTAGTCGTTGATGCCGGAAACAAAGGTGACGACGGCGATAACGGCGGCAACTCCGATCACCACGCCGAGCAAGGTGAGCACCGAGCGCAGCTTGTTGGCCCACAAAGACTGCAGCGCGATGCGGATGGATTCGAGGATGTGCATGAGAAAACCAGCTCTCAGCCGTCAGCCTTCAGCGATTAGATAAGGGTCAATGGAATTGTCCCAAAGCAGCGGCGAAAGACGCAAGATCTCTTCGTTCCACGGGAAAAGCGCTTCGCTCAGGATGAAAACAAACCTCCCCCAAATTCGCGAGCGCCGACTGAACTAGGCCATCTGCCCTAAATCCTGTGCTACTATCTTCGCGCCTGTTTGGAACCTGTACCCCCCTGGGAAAGTGATAAGAGCAATATGCGAGGGTCGTTAACATTATCCATTCTGCTATCTCTAAGCGTGCCGGTGCTGGCAAAGGATGTGACCGTGCATGGATTCGTCACTGAGGTCAAGTCCCCCACAAGCTTTGCGATCGACGACTACGAGATTACTCGCGACAATACTCTCGTCCTCGATCTCAGCGATCCGGGTGTCAAGAACACGCTCCCATTTCGGCCGGAGGATATCCGCGTCGGGACGGAACTGGAGGTGCGGGGAGATTACGACGAACAGTCTCGCGAGCTCAAAGCCAAATCCATCAAGGTTTTCCTCGACGACGGGCAAAGGGTGAAACGCACCGCCCTGCTGGAGAAAATACCTACTCTCACAAGGAACGGATCGGGATGGGAGGGCGAGATTCGCGCTGATGGCGAGAGACTGCGCGTGCTGCCGACAACCTTCGTTACGATAAAACCGAATAAAGCGGAGAAAAAGAAGCTGCCCCGCAATGCCGCGGAGAAGCCAGCACCGCTGAATTCGCTCGATCTGCTGAATTTGGACACATTCGTCCGCTACGAAGGGACGCGCGCACCGGATGGTGAAATCGAGACGGCGAAAATTGAGTTCGAGCATGCAGAGTTAGAACCTGGCGAAGCAAAAATATGGAAGAACCTGGAGCCAGAGGTAAAGCCGCCGGATTATTCCAAGTTCACGGCGGGCGAGTTCAACATGCGTGGGTGCGTGTACGAATTTTGCGAACAGTACATCGTCCCAAGCAAGGAAGCGCAGGACTACATCGCAAAGATAGGAGAGAACCTGATCCCGGCGCATCAGAAGGAACTCCCGGCAGATGATCCGTTGAAAATTCCATTCAGGTTCTATCTTGTCAAAGCGAAGAGCTTCAACGCCGTCTCATATCCCAACGGAGTAGTGCTGGTCCATTCGGGAGTTTTTGACATCTTGCAGAATGAAGCGCAGTTGGCCTTTGTGCTCGCCCATGAGATTTCGCACGCGGTCGAAAAGCACGTCTGGGAGACCCACGAATACCATCGCAAAGGATTGATCGCGCTGAGGGCAGGAGGCGCGGTAGTGCCTTATGGCGGTCCGCTGATATCCGATCTGGCTGCCTCTTATATTCAGAACACGCATACAAGATCTCTTGAGAATCAGGCGGACCGAGTTGGATTGGAATGGATGCTTCAGGCAGGATACGACATCAGGGAAGCACCGGACTCGTGGAAAGCGGTTTCGACGAAGCAGGGAGATGGGACGGTAAATCCATTTTGGAGCAGTCACGATAACAAGACCATGCGGCGTTCCTACTTGATGGCCGAGCTGAGAAACAGCTACTCCGATGTCGATTTTTCAACTCTGAAGAGAGACAGTGAAGAGTTCCATCACGTGGCTGAAATCGTCAAGGAATTTGAAGTCAAAGGGAAGCGAACCAAAGACAAATGAGCTTCATGTAATGGTGCAGTTTGACAAGGAAGCGATCCAAACGCGCGATTCTTGCGTCGCAGAGAACGCGCCGCGTTGCGCGGATCGCTCAGATCCTTCGCTGCGCAAAGGCGGCTTGCTCAGGATGACAATCAAACTGCACCACTACCGAGCTTCATACACCCTGCCTGTTCGCGAACAATCTCAAATATAATGGCTAAGTAGGCAGCTGGACCGGACGGTCGCTCTCATCGCCTTCGGGTTATGAGGGAGGAAAGTCCGAACTCCACAGAGCAGTGTGCCGGATAACGTCCGGGACGTCCGGTTCAAGCCGGACGGACGGAAAGTGCCACAGAAAACATACCGCCCCGCTGCCGTTGTGAGGCCATTGTCGAAAAAGTGTAGGGGCAGTTTCCCAAAGCGGGGCGATACACGCAAGATCCTTCGCTTCGCCGGAAAAACGGCTTCGCTCAGGATGACGCCGTGATTAAGAGGACTTAGCTAAGCCACAGAACGTGACCAGGCCTGACAACGGCAGCAGGGTAAGGGTGAAAAGGTGCGGTAAGAGCGCACCGCCGCGGCAGCAATGACGCGGGCAGGGCAAACCCCACACGGAGCAAGACCAAATAGGGAGGAAGTTTCGCCGTCGCTGGCAGCTTTGAGCCAAGAGCTATGAGTTTTAGCTGTAAGGACTCCTCGCTCAGAGCTTCCAGCGGCGGCGGGACACGTGCCGGCTCGGTGCGTCAAACCTCCGGGTAGGTCGCTAGAGCCGTGCAGCGATGCGCGGCCCAGAGGAATGGCCGTCCCGTCGCAAGACGGACAGAATTCGGCTTACAGGTCCGGCTGCCTTGTTTTCTATAAGATTCCGGCTGCGTCCGAATTTTAGAGATCCTTCGCTTCGCTCAGGATTTCGGCTGCGGGCTCCCGCTTCGCTCACGCCCGCAAAACGCCTCAACTTACCCTCGAGGGAATACTCATCGCCGGCAGAACGTGCGGGTCGGCCGCCATTCGCCGACTCTCACAAAGTTCGACGACGCTGAAGCGGTTAGGAGCGCCGACCTTCCGGAGCACGTGGTGGACGTGGTTCTTCACCGTCTGCTCGGAAAGATTGAGTCGGGAAGCAATCTCTTTGTTGGTGAGACGGTGGCCTAATAGTTCCACGATCTGCTGCTCGCGCCGGCTGAGGCCGAGGTCCGGTCCGCAAGCCGCGGCGGTCGGGAGAGCGCTGGACTGCTGCATAACGGAGCGGAACAGCGCGCTGCAAAGCGATGGTGGGCAAACGGCCTTCCCGACGGCGACGGCGCAAATGGTCGAGGCCACCTCGAGCGCGGAAGCTTCCTTCAAGACGTAGCCGAATACACCCGCCCGGATTGCGTTCAGGAATGTTTGCTCATCGGGGTCCATGTCGACCATCACAATGCGGAGATTGCGGATGGCGGCGCGCAGAGTCGAGATGAAGGTGGATTGAGAAAAGAACAGGCCTCGCGAGTCCAGCAGAATGATCTGCGGGCGGACCGCAATGATCGCGTGAAGAACGGCCGGTGAATACGCGTCTGCACCCACGATGCGGACTTCATTTTTCTTGCTCAGCAGCCGAATCAGGGCTTCGCGCAGAAGCCGGTTTTCAGCGAGGAGGAACACATCAGTAGTCTTCCGCATACGCCTCTTCCTTAACAAAGGCGGAAGAGCGACGGCTGCCCCCCTCGAACGAGCCGAAGCTACCCGTTAATTCAAACCTGATCATACGAGAGGCGAAAGGCACAAAGACTTGTGACCCTGCCTCCCAAACACGACGCCTGCGAACAATATCTGGGATTGTAGATTCTGCCGATGGCCACCGGGATGCCTCGGACGAATCTGCCTAGCTTTTCAGCAACCCTGCCAAGTCAATCACGCTAGCACTTCAGCAAAAATTCTTTCAAGGAAAATCGCGCAATCTCTCGTATTCGGCGCAGTGTATTTCCCTCAATGGAATTCGATGGTCTTTGGCCGCGCATTGTGCCGATCGTCACTGCGGCTGCATGCCGGTTGAAGACGAGAGAAGCCAGGACAGCCAGTACGAAATGAGTACGGGATGTGGTACTGGGCTGGTACGGAAAGATGGATCGCCTGCCAGTACAAAGAAGGCCATGCGCATTCTAAGTAGATCGGATTTGAGCCTTGTCGGCGCGCTGTTCTGATCGTATGTTCCAACAAATATCAAAACGTGCGATTGGAGCGTCATGCCGCGGGAGCATGGAGTTCCGGTGGTGCTGGTGCGCTTGTTCAACACGGTTGGACCGAGACAGACAGGTGCGTATGGGATGGTCTTGCCTCGGTTCGTCAGCCAGGCGCTTGCCGGAGATCCAATTACCATCCATGGAGACGGAAATCAATCCCGTTGCTTCGGCTGGGTTGGAGACGTGGTCAACGCGCTGATCAAACTGAGCCAGCATGATGCCGCGGTAGGCACGATCTTCAACATCGGATCCGATGAAGAAGTCACGATCAATCACCTTGCTGCCATCGTAAGAGAAGTGACGGGCTCAAGCTCGAAGATCCACCACATCTCTTATGAAGAAGCCTATGGGCAAGGCTTCGAAGACATGTTGCGACGCGTGCCGGACCTGACCCGAATTCGCGAAGCCATTGGATACTCGCCTACGAAGAGTCTCCGCGAAATCGTGCAGGCGGTTGCCGATAGCCTCACCCACAAGGGCCAGTTCGAGGCAGATGGATCGAGATTCGCGCCGCAGCAATTGTTTCACGCCGATTAGCTCCCCAGGTTTTATCCTATGTTTTTGGTTGAACTCTCTGCAATTGTTCCCAGGGCTGTTGTTGCTTTTATATCTGCCTTCGCTGTGACCAGTCTGCTGGTGTTAGCAACAATCGAGGTATGCCACAAACGTGGTTGGGTATGCAAGCCGCGAGCCGATCGCTGGCACAAAGGGACTCCTGCTTTCTTCGGCGGGGTACCGCTATTTGCTGGGTTCATAATCGTGAGCCTTGCATTTGTTCCCTGGTCAAACCACTTACTGTGGCGGCTCGTCGGCTTGGCATCGCTCATGTTCATCCTTGGAATGATCGATGATATCTATCCGCTGGCCCCCCATCGTAAGCTTGCCACACAGTTGCTGTTGGCCTCCTTGTTGGTGCTTAGCGGGGTGGTTTATCCATTGCGCGGAAGCATGACCGTTAACATAGTCGTTTCGGTCCTGTGGTTGGTAGGAATAACGAATGCATTCAACCTCCTGGACAACATGGATGGGCTTTCCGCGGGCATTGCTCTTATCTCGAGCGGGTATCTCACGGTTTTCTATGCCAGCGGCGGATATCGAGATCAGGCAGTAATCGTGGCGTTGGCAGGCGGCGCGACAGCAGGATTTCTGCTGTTCAATTTCAATCCTGCAAGAATCTTCATGGGCGACTCGGGAAGCTTGTTCGTGGGATTCCTATTGGCTGCAATGTCTTTTTTGGAGGTGACGCACGTTTCCGGCGTGCCGGCACTTGTGCTGGCTCCGGTGGCGGTCCTGGCAATCCCCATCTTCGACACGCTGTTCGTATCGGTCACCCGGCGTTTGCGCGGACAGCCTATTTCCGAGGGTGGAACCGACCATAGTTCCCATCGGCTGGTGCGTATGGGATTGCGAGAACGTAGTGCGGTGCTTTTGCTTTATACGCTCTCCGCCGTGTCCGGGGGGGTAGGGTTGTTGGCTCGCCATTCCTCATCAGCCGCTTCCGGCGTAATCGGTTTCTGGTTCTTCTTCCTCCTGCTGTTCGGCATCCACCTGTTTCACGATGAAGCCATTGGCCCGTTGCATGTGTCGATGGGAACCACACCATTGATGCGGCGCTTGTTCTCGAGGGACACCTTAGTCTTTCTTCTCGACCCGATCGGGATGGCGCTCTCGTACTCTCTCGCTTATCTGTTGCGCTTCGGCGGGCATGTCCCCCGCACCGATCACGCGCTTTTTATGGGGTCGTTGCCAATCGTGGTAGCGATCAAGCTGCTGAGTTTGTGGATGTGCCGCGCCTTTCGCCATTCCTGGTGGCGAGGGTCGGTCAGTGACGTCTACCGCGTCGGTTCGGCTACGCTCATCGGGGAAGTGCTGTCAGTCCTGGTGCTGACTGGCTTATACCGATTCCATGGATTCTCGCGCGCGGTATTCGCACTGGATGCTTTGGCAACCTGGCTTTTCTTGCTGGCGATTCGGCGATCATCATCGCTGTTCCATGAGACGATTGGCAGTTGGCGCAACAAAAGTGGGAACGACCGTCGCGTGTTTGTGCTGGGAACCTCGGAAGGCGCCGAACTTGCCCTTCGTTTTCTGCGCGCCCAGCGCATTGAATGCGCCGGATTTATTGACACTAATGGAGGCGCCGACGTGCGACGTTATATTTTTGGCCGGCCTGTCCTGGGGCGCCTGGATGACTTGCCTGAGCTTTCGCACAAGCACGGCATTTTCGAGGTTGTTCTGCCGGACCGTGAGGAGACAATGTGTCCGGAAATTGATTTTCAGTCTTTCTGCCAAGCGCGTGCCCTGCGGCTCACAAAATTAGGACTGTACCACGAAGCGCCCGGCGATCAGGCGCGAACTACCCACCTCAGCGCTTAGTTTGCGCTGTGTGTTCCATGCCGCTTCCTGTGACATGGATTGAGTCACTTTTCCATCCTTCTTGATCGCCTTCAAATCCCATCCCTAGTTGTTTGCGGGTGATTATTCCGCATTCCCTTCCGGTTTTCTAAACCAACCTTCCGGTCGTTCATCGCCTGCTTTCACTCGCACGTCGGAGACTTGCCTCACTCGAATTAGGCGGGGATGCGGCGCGATTGACTTCCATGCTCGCTTAAAGTACCTGCAGGTAAGTAACTATGGTTGGGGTGCGTAGCACGTCACCGCGCGAACGTGATACATCCTTAATGCTCGATTGAGTCCCTGCTTGGACGAGCCGAGTCACCGCTTTCTGGAACAACTGCAACTTCTGTACATTTAGTCACGCAATCGTAGTCAGGTCTTCGAAAGGAATTTCATATGCGAGGAAAGGTCCGCCCGCACCATCGACATTGTTTTTCAACCGCTAACCATCGCTAAGGAGAAGAGATGAGTCTGAAAGATCCCAATGTCGTAAATTCCAAGCGGCCGAAGCGGGTCGCTATCGTTATCTCAAATCCGACGGTATCGACCACTACAGGTTGGCCAGCGGGTTTTTGGTGGAGTGAACTTGCGCATCCTTATTTCGTTCTGACGGAAAAGGGTTATCAAATCGAAGTGTTCAGCCCCAATGGCGGCAAGTGCGAAGCCGATGGCATGAGCGATCCACGAGATCCGAGCGGTTATTCCGCCAGCGACCTCATCAGCATGGGATTTCTTTCTACGCCAAAATTGTTCGCCCTGACGCAAAACACCAAGAAAGTATATGAAATCGATATGAATAATTTCGATGCCATCATCTGCGCCGGCGGCCAGGGACCGATGTTCACTTATGAAAAGTCGCCCGACCTGCACAAGAAATTTGTGCAGTTCTATGAAGCGGGGAAAATCGCCTGCGCCCTCTGCCACGGGGTGTCGCTGCTTCGCTATACCAAACTCAGCAACGGCGAGTATCTGGTGAAAGGCAAGACCGTCACCGGGTTTGCCAATGTAGAAGAAGATTTCGCCGACAATGCGGTTTGGACCATGAATCTGCTGCCACGTGACAAGCACGTGACTCCCTGGCGTATCGAGGACGAACTTAAGAAACTTGGCGCCAACTACATTCAAGCCGGATTGTGGCGGGGTTTCGCAATCCGCGACGGCAATCTGATCACCGGACAACAAAACTTTTCGGGAACCGAAACCGCGGAAGCCGTGGCTGCGGCGCTGGGAGACTGATCTCGGCCGTTATTTTATCGGAACCTACGCCGCGAAGCTAGGCCTCGGATCAGAGACGAATGAGATGAATTTAGAAGGAGCGATTGATGAACTCGGGAGACAAAACTCTAATCGTACTCGTCCACGGAGCTTTTCAGAACGCGACGGCGTGGTCACGGGTCAAGCAAATCCTAGAAGCTCAGGTCGAGCGTGTAATCAAGATTAATGCGGGCCACGCCTCTTCCGTGACCAAGCCTGACGATGTAGCGAGCGCGATCCTAAGCGTGGTCAAACAGGTCAGTGAGTCACTGGGCAGAACCGCCTGATGCTCAACTTGTGTCAACTGGGAGAGAAATATGCGAATCGCAGTGATTGGAGCCGGCCATGTAGGCGGAGCTCTTGGATTAGGTTGGGCTAGAGCGGGCCATGAGGTTATCTTCGGCTCACGAACACCGAACGATCCTGAACTGAAACAACTACTCGGCGGAACAAAGGCCCGGGCGGCTGAGGTGCGCGAATCGGCCAAGCAAGCTGAAGTCGTGGCTCTCGCGGTGCCCTGGGGTGCTGTGCCCGCAGTGTTGAACGAGATTGTCCCGGAACTCAAAGGCAAAATCCTGATTGATTGCACCAATCCGGCGAAGCAGTGGCCGGACATGGACCATTCTGAGGGATCCGGAGGCGAACAGGTCGCGCGGCTCGTCCCTGAGGCAAAAGTCGTGAAGGCCTTCAACACGACGGGGTTCGAAAACATGCAGAACCCGAAATATCCAGAGGCAGCGGCGACGATGTTTTACGCCGGCGACGATGTCGCCGCCAAAAAAGTTGTGCACGGTCTGGTGAAGGATCTGGGCTTCGATCCGGTGGATGCAGGCGGATTGGCTCAATCGCACGCGCTGGAAATTTTGGCATCACTGTGGGGCGGCCTCGCCTACTCACAAAAAATGGGCCGCGGCATTGCTTTCCGTCTAATGCGGCGATAGCGAGAGGAGAAGAAAATGGCAAGCACGCCCGCCGCATCGACCGAGAAGACTTATTTGAAATCAATGCGCGCCTATCTCACCGAGCTCAAGAAATTGGGCGAAGTGATCGAAGTTGATCGCGAGGTCAACTGGAGTCTTGAAGTCGGGGCAATTATTCGCCGCGTGTATGAAACGCAATCTCCGGCGGCTCTGTTTAATCGGATCAAAGGAATTGAAAGAAGCTTCCGTATATTCGGCGCGCCTGCTGGCGTAAGCCGCCAGCCCGGACTTTATCTTTCGCGGACAGCGCTATCGCTTGGACTGGATCCGCGTGCGAGCGCACGCGATATCGTCGAGTCGCTCGTCGTGCCGCCGGATTGGAACTCATGTTTTCGAGAAATCGAAGTTCGGCGCGGTCATTCCGAGGATCATCGTTTTGAACGAGGACATCGATGCGGCCAACACAGCGGAACTTGTCTGGGCGTTTGCTACGCGCTGCCATCCGATCAGCGCCGACATTCCCTTCAATTCTGAAGCAACCAGCCCTTGGTTGCATTCTTGCAGTCGAGCGAGAAAGTCGCAGGCAAGACCAACAAGGTTGTGCATAACTGCCTTCCGCCGGACGACTGGCACGACCGCCTGCCCGTGCGCACGACGTTCAACCGCAACTATCCTGAGGACGTAAAGAGAAAAGTGCTGGACAGTTGGGCCGCGTACGGGTTTGATGCTAAGTCGTGAGCCACGGTCGCGACCGCGCAAGCACCTCAACTTGACACTATCCTGCGCCGTCCAGTTGAATGGTTGTGCTGCTCTGCCACGCTAGCCCGCAATTGCGAAAGCAAGCACATCTAATTTCAGGAGACAACATGTCCGCACCCAGCCGTCGCCCGGAGATTCGCCGCCGCCGCACCCGCAAAGAAAAAATCTCACACTTGCGCAAGCGTCTTGCCGCCGTAAAGACTGATTCCGAACGGCAGCATCTCACCGGCAAGCTACTCAAGCTTGCCATTGCCTCGCCTGGCAATCCGCTAGTGAAGTAGAGGGGATCGCCACAACCGGCGGCACGAGACAGGGGCGAGGTTAGGCCACTCCGCTGCGGATATTCGTGGGGAGCTTGCCTGCCGTATCCGACTCGCCGCTTTCGACACCCCCGACTTCCTGATAAGCGTTCAGAATTCGGAGCACTGATTTCTCCCACGAAAACTTGGCAGCCTGCTGGTAGCTGCGCTCCTTCATCCGCTCGCGGAGTGCTTTGTCCACGAGCACGCGATGCAGCGCTCGCATGATTTCGAAGACATTCTCAGGGTTCACGAGCACCGCGGCACTTCCGACGACTTCCGGCAAAGATGAAACGTTCGAGGTAACGACTGGGGTTCCGTGTGCCATGGCTTCCAGTGGGGGCAGTCCAAAGCCTTCGTAAAGGGAGGGAAAGACAAACACCTTGGCGAGATCGTAGAAGATTCGTAGAACTTCGATGGGGACGAATCCGAGGAAACGCACGTCATTTTGCACGCCGCTGCGCACCACTGTCCGGCGCAGATCCGGATTGCCGGAAAGGTCGTCGCCGATGATGATGAACTTGAGATCCTTGTAGATATTGTCTTTCTCAAGTTCAGTTTTCAGTGCGGAGAAAGCCTCGATCATGCGAGCCACATTCTTGTGCGCGCTGATGCGCCCGGAATAAAGCAGGAAGGGATACGTTACCTGATAGCGCTGGGCAATCAGCTCGCGGTCGGCATCGGTCGAGTGGCCGCGAAGAAATCTTTCGTCGATAGCGTTGTAAACCACCTCAATCCGGTCGGCAGGGATCTCGAATATTTTCTCGATTTCGCTTTTCGTGAAATTTGAGACAGCGAAGATGCGAGTCGCGCCAGCTAGCACTCGTTTGGTGAGCTGAAAATGAACCGTCTGCCAGAAACCGCTGTTCTCGCGCGGACGCGTCATATGCTCCAGCATGTCATGTACGGTCATGACATAGGGACATGGCAGGCGGCGCGGAACCGAAAACAGATTAGGAATGTGAACCAGGTCGCAGTCGAGACGCTTGAGGACAAGGCGGAAGTCTCGATACCCCTGCCAGCTTCGCTCCGGGGCCGAGAGCGGCACGCTATGAAAATTTGGTGGAAGAGAATCGATTTCCTGAAATTTCTGGGTAGGACCAATCAGGAGGTATTTGCTTTCCCGGTCCAGCCGGCCCAGCGCCCGCACCACGTTGCGGATGTAAGTGCCAACACCAAACTCGGTCATCCGCCGGATGTCGATGGCAATCTTCACCAAAGGCATTTAACCACAGAGGACACTGAGGAACACAGGAAATCCTGATTTCCAGACGGCTTCGCACCCCGCTATGCCTTCACTTCGGCCTCTGCTTTGGCACGACGCGCCGCATACAGCGGGTACGCTTCGCAAAGATCGAGAACCTGTTTGCGGATTTTCGTCAGCACGGAAGTCTCGGTGCGATGCAGCAGGACTTCGGCGATCCAATGGCCGATCTGGCGCATTTCATTTTCTTTCATGCCGCGTGTGGTGAGCGCCGGAGTGCCGAGGCGAATGCCGCTTGGCTTCAGCGGAGGATTGGTATCGAACGGAATCGCATTCTTGTTTACAGTAATTCCGGCATCTCCCAGTGCCTTCTCTGCCTCACTGCCCAGCATGCCCTTTGAGAAAACGTCGATCAGCATGAGATGCGTGTCGGTGCCACCGGAGATCACACGGAAGCCCTCGTCAGCCAGGCTTTGTGCCAGCACCTTCGCATTGGCGACGATCTGCTGGGCGTACTCGCGGAACTCAG
Source organism: Candidatus Sulfotelmatobacter sp. (assembly GCA_035710725.1). GTDB lineage: Bacteria > Acidobacteriota > Terriglobia > Terriglobales > Acidobacteriaceae > Sulfotelmatobacter. Next base: position 16,867 of record DASTCY010000046.1, read on the forward strand.
GTCGCATGGCCTCCTGGAAGCAAACTGCTTTAGCGGCGATGATGTGAACCAGCGGGCCGCCCTGCATTCCGGGAAACACAACTTTATCGATCGCCGCGCCGAACTCTGCGCGCGACAAAATCATGCCCGCCCGCGGGCCCCGCAGCGTCTTGTGCGTGGTGGAGGTCACGATTTGCGCGTGCGGCACCGGCGAAGGATGAACGCCGCCCGCGACCAGTCCGGCGAAATGGGCCATGTCGACAAGGTAAAGCGCTCCGACTTTGTCGGCGATCTGCCGCATGCGGGCAAAATCGATAATCCGCGGATAGGCGCTTCCTCCGCCGATGATCAGCTTGGGCCGCTCTTTTTCGGCCAGCTTTTCCAGTTCGTCGTAGTCGATTGTTTCCGTTTCTTTGGTTACGCCGTAGGGAACGATCTTGTAAGTCTTGCCGGAAAAATTCAGATGATGCCCATGCGTCAGGTGTCCGCCGTGAGCCAGATTCAGGCCGAGAATCGTGTCGCCGGGTTGAAGCACGGCAGCGTAAGCGGCCATGTTGGCCTGCGATCCTGCATGAGGTTGTACGTTGGCGTGCTCCGCGCCGAACAGTTGCTTAGCGCGATCGCGGGCCAGATTTTCAACCACGTCGGTGAATTCGCATCCGCCGTAGTAGCGCTTGCCGGGATATCCTTCGGCATATTTATTGGTGAAGACGGAACCCATCGCTTCGAGCACGGCTTCGCTGACGAAGTTCTCGGACGCAATCAGCTCCAAACCTTCGTGCTGGCGGCGGGCTTCATTGTCGATCGCGGCGGCAACACTCGGGTCAACCTCAGACAAGGGACGGTACATTCGATTTGAGTCAGTCATAGGACTACCTGTGAATGATTGCCGATGGCTGCGTCCTCACCAGAGCTGGAAGAAGTTCGCTCAGCCGACGCAGACTGATTGTCTCATGCTGCGCGACAAGTTGTCCGAAGAAGAACACCGGTCTTGTGTCAGCGTTAGATTTCGAATGCTCCACTGCAATCATGAAGGTGATGGAACGTCCATCTTTCATGTGCGCATCAGCCTCCACACATAATGGGATCTCGCGCCCACGGTCTGCAGGCGAGCCGGTCTCCTCACCACAGTCATTCACCTCCCACTCCAAGGTGGCACGTTCACCTGCGTGACTTTTCAGCCAGCTTTCAAAGTCCAGACTGGGTAGTGTCGAATCGAGTTGCGAAACTGGCAGCTTTTGTACGCGAGCGATCAATGCAGCATCGCGCTTTTGAGTGTCAGTGTTTTGCTGAGCGCCGCTGGGGCTAAGAAAAATTGCCAGCACAATGGTGAATATCAGCATCATTTGCCCGCTTGCAGGTAAACCATCGGGTTGTACAGTTCCATGTGTTTCTCCGGAGCAGCGAGGGCGTGAAAGCCGAACTGCGCATACAAACCGTGCGCGTCATTTGTGACCAGGCCCCAACGGCGCAAGCGCTGTAACCCGGGATGGTCCATGATGCACTGCATCAGCCATTTGCCAAGCCCGCGTCCGCGCTGCGACTCGAGCACGAATACGTCACCGATGTAGGCATAGGTAGCAAAGTCGCTGATCACACGGGCAAAGCCGAGTTGGCGTCCGTTCTTATCATAAATCCCGAAACACAAAGAATGTTCAATAGAGCGGGCAACAACCTCGCGGGGGATGCCCTTGGCCCAGTAACAATTCGTCAGGAACTCGTGAATCACGTTCAGATCGAGGCGCGCTGGATCGGTGCTGATGAGGAACTCGCCGCGCTGTTGCTCGAAGACTGGTGCGGAATCGGCGCTTTTGGCGAGGGACATGTACACATTCTAAATGAGCGTCAGCAGTCAGCAGTCGGCATTCAGCTTTAGTTAGAATTTTTGTGAACGGTATCCTGAGTGCTAAGAAGCTGCCTCACAAATGAAGCCGGAGAGTAAACCCGGTTTCCCTCAGGGGCTAAAGCCCGCGTGGTTTGTGGCGTAACAGCACGGCTAAAGCCGTGCCCTTCCACAAGAACATATGAGATAGCTTCTGATTGCTGAAGCTGACGGCTGATTGCTTAAAACGCACTGCGCAGGAATGATGCGATCTGCCATCCATCCATGTACTTGAATGGCGTCTCGCCGGTCGTGTAGTGCCCGCAGGGCAGCACCGCGACCTTGTGATCCAGATTGTGTCGCGAAAACTCGGCGACTACCTGCTCGGAAAATTCCGGCAGAAATGTCAGATCGTACTGCGCGTAAACAATCAGCGACTTTTTTGACCAGCGCGCGTACTGTTCGAAATATGACATTGGACTGATCGCAAGCCAGACTTTGCGCAGCCGTTCGAGATCGATCTGCTGTTCGATTCCCTGCCGAATGTGCCGCGTCGATTGGCCATGCCAGACGACATCCGCAAAATACGTCGACGCGTGATTGAACACGGCCACTCGGACGCGCGGGTCGTGCGCTGCCGCGATGAAGGCATAGCACGATCCGAGGCTCGTGCCGATGATGCCTAGGTTCGTGTATCCCTGCTCCTCGAGCCAGTCAAGAGAGCAGCGTATGTCGATCACTCCCTGCCGTGCTGCATCGAGGGTGCGGCCGATGTTCGCTGACACCGCGTAGTCGGCGCGCTTGATCTCTGCGGGCATGCGGATATCGTGATAGGGCATGCTCAGCCGCAGCACGGCGACTCCCAGTAAGTTCAGCACCTTGCACAGGCTCACGTACGCGACAGCATCGGAGTTCCAATGCGGTAGCAGAACGACAGCGCGGCGTCCTCGGGCCGGAAACCAGCGGGCGTTGACGAGATTATTTTCCGGATGCGGCGATTTCACCGGAGACGTGAAGCGCAGGAATTCTCCAAACGTGCCTTTGATTTTCGCTTCCAGCTTCGGGTCGGGAACTTCGCGCGTGGAAAATACCTGCACCTCGCGGCGTTCCAGACGAAAGTCAGTTGGCTTTTTATAAGAATAGAAATCGTCGCTCGAATCGAGAATGCGCTGGTTGAAGTCGACGAAGAATTTTCCTGCATCGTTGACCGCTTGTCCCGGACGCCAGCCATTCTGGCACGGCCACTCGCGCGCCCAATCTACTCCCCACTCGAGGGGGCGGACGACACGATTGTTGTCCACCGACGTGAGCCGGTGCTCCCAGTCATACATCCACTGTGCGTAGCGGGAAGGCATATCGAATCCATTAGTCTAACAATTAGAGTAGCGCTTCCAGGCAGGAATCCGCTGAATGGTAGCGGTCAGCAGTTAGCATTCGGCATTCAGCCATTAAACGGGACGATCAGACTCAACGGACTCAACCGCTCAGCTGGGATAGCGCCGTGGGACACGCTTCGAGATATTGCACAGAATTTCGTATGGAGTGCTGTTCGCCAGACGGGCGTGATCCAGCGCATCGACGCTGAGCCCATCCGATGAGCCCAGCAGAATCACTTCATCTCCGACCGTGACATCAGGAATGCCGGTCACATCGACCAACGTAAGGTCCATCGAAATCTGACCCACAATGGGCGCGTAGTGATCGCGCACGATGACGCGTCCGCGATTCGAAAGCTGCCGGTTGTATCCGTCGGCATAACCGACCGGCAAAACCGCGATGCGGGCAGGAGCTTTCGTGACGTAAGTCCCGTTGTAGCCGAGCGCTTGATTGGCTGCGACATTGCGCAACGATAGAATGCGCGTCTTCCAGTTGAGAATCGGATTCACACGAAGCCGCAGGGTGCCGCCGCTCACCTCGCGCCCCGCGCGCTGAAACGGGAGATAGTATCCATAAAGCGCGACGCCTGGGCGCACCATGTTGTGCCAAGCCTCGCGCCGCGAGATCACCGCACCGGTGTTGGCCATGTGAACGAATTTAGGAGCGATGCCGGCCTCATGCAGCATTCGGCGGGCGGTCTCGAAACGGCGCTCCTGCTCAGCAACCGAAGGCGCGTCCATGATCTCAGATGACGCCAGATGTGAGGACAAACCATCTACGACAAGACGCTCCGATTTCTGCAGCGCATTCAGCACAGCCGGAATTTCATCCACGGCCACGCCCAGCCGTCCCATGCCGCTATCGATCTTCAGATGGACGGGATGGGATTTCGTTCCAATCGCGGCTGCAGCTTTGTCGAGCGATTCGACTTGCCATGGCTCCCACACCGTGGGCACGAGTCGCAGGCGGACAATTTCGGTCTCCTCGCCGCGCCAGAAGCCGGTCATGAGAAGAATGTTCGACTGGATACCGGCCTCGCGCAGTGGAATCGCCTCGTCGAGCGAAGTTACTCCCAGCCAGGTTGCGCCCTCGGCCTCAAGCGCGCGCGAGCACTCGACCGCACCATGCCCGTAAGCGTCGGCCTTCACGACCGCGCACACGGTCACGCTCGCTCCCACATGCTTCTGCACGGTGCGGAAGTTTTGCCGCAACGTGGTGAGCGAAATGTCGGCCCACGTGGGACGCGTCGCCGCTCGGGACAGGATTTCTGCGGTTCCAGCCACTACCGCGATTATAGCGGGAGGCACCACGGATCTCAGGTTACGCTGGGACTACTCCCGCCCGAATTTTCCTGTTCTGGATTCTGCCTGTTGAGACCTCTTTGCGTGCTCCGCGGCCGTTCACTGCGATCTCTGCGTCTAAGGCTTTCTCTTCCTTTCTGTTTTCTCTTCTTCGTGGCAGAGCGTGGATCGCCACTAGCTGCCGGTGAGCGAGAAGTTCACCGTGATCTGCGTTTCGACTTCGACCGGGTCGCCATTCAGAATGTACGGCTTGTAGCGCCACTGCTGGACGGCGTCGACGGCCGCTTGCACCAGCATCGGATGTCCGTTCACAACTCGCAACTTCTCGATCGTACCTTCCCGGCTAATCACGGCGGCGAGCACAACCACACCTTGCACGTGAGCCAGCTTAGCCAGTTGCGGATAGACCGGTTGCACCTTGTGAACCAGGTCTCCTTCGCTCATGTGGGAGATGCGGACGGTGGGGCGTGTAACTGTCGGCGGTGGGGGCGGTGCCACTGTGATCGCGGGATTGGTGCTCCCGGGAACGCCGATGCGTGGATCGCCAATCTCTCCGCAGCGGAAAACACATGTTTCCAACTGACTCAATTGCGGCGGCGCGACCGACTCCTGAATCATCTGAACGGTAGCCGGAATCGAAGTCGGCAAGACAATCACATCGTTCATCAGATTGCTTTGTATGCGATGCGATGGGGACGAGTGCTGCGTTTCCGGCGGAGGCCCTGGGCGACGCCCCAGCATGATCGGCGTCGACAAGTGCTGTACGAGGGGCAAGCCTTGGGGTTTGACCAAAGGCAAGGTGAGCAACGACCCGACGGCGAGAATTTGCAATCCCAACGAAGTCAGCGTGGTCCATCCCCGGCGGGCCCTTTGGGCCCATGAAGTTTCCAGAATACTTTCCGCGAACATGGTGTCCTCCTGCGCTATAACGCGCCTGCTGCTATGGACACCAAATGGGTTTGTTCCGCACGACCGAAAGCAAAAAATAAAGGCCGCTTAGTAACGCGGCCTTTGGGAACTTCCTGGGAGCGAGAGGTGTCGTAGATTACTTCGGAGACTCGTTCGACTTGGGAGTAGTCGCAGGCTTCGGAGTCGTCACGGCTGGCTTTGCCGAAGTTGGCTTCGGCGTCGCTGTGCCAGACGGTGGCGGCGCGACTCCGGATTGCGTGTTGTAAGCATCGACGACTGGTTTGGTAATGTCCACCGCTTCGCCATACCAGAGGACCGGGCTTTGCGGCCACGGTTTCGAAGTGTCGACGATCAGGCCAAAACCATTGTCCTGTGCGTATTTCACGATGAGCGGGGCCATCTTTTGCAGAACTTTCTGAGCAATATCATTCTGCTGATTGCTGGCGTCTTCTTGCGCGTCCTGCACCGCCCGATCGAAGATCTTTTTCTTCGATTCGATCTGCTTCACCAGCGTATTGCGGGCATCATCGTTCAAGCTCGGGCCCTGCGTCTGGAGCCGCTTCTGCAGGCCCTCCAGTTCTTCGTTCTGTGACTTGAGCTCGTTTTGTTTCGGCTCCAGTTTTTTGCTGAGCGCATCGAAGTCGCGACGGCCTTCATTGCTGGCAAAAATTGCCTGTTCAATATTGATGGTGCCGACGCGGGTTCCACCCCCGACCGTCGTGGAGAGAGAGGCTGGTGGAGAAATAGGTGAAGTCTTCGGCGCGGTGGATGATCCAGCGGGAGCAGCCGGGTTCCCCGTTTGCGACAGAGCCGAGCCCGCACAAAGTGCCAGGGCCAGAACAGTTGTCAAGAGCTTGCCAATCGTTGACTTGCCAATCATTGACTTGCCAATCATTGAATGGTTTGAACTCCTTCCCGAAAGCTACTTGGGACTTTCACTCGACTTCGGCGCCGCCGGCTTGGGTGCGGCTGGCTTGGCAGCTGTTGGTTTCGGAACTGCAGGCTTTGTGGCGCCAGCTGCGGGAGCTGCCACCCCCGACTGAACGTTGTAGGCCTCGACCACCGGCTTAGTGATGTCCATGGAGTCGCCCGCCCACAGAACGGGACCTTGGGGCCACGGATTCGATGTATCGACGATCATCCCGATGCCATTATCCTGTGCGTATTTCACGATGACCGGCCCCATCTTCTGCAAGATGCGCTGGAAGATTTCCTTTTGCTGGTTGCCGGCGTCTTCTTGTGCGTCCTGGACGGCGCGGTCGAAAGACTTCTTCTTAGTCTCGATCTGCTTCTGCAGATTGGCGAGCGCTTCGGCGTTGAGCTTGTCTTGCTGGGTTTGCAACTGTTTCTGCAACGCGTCCAGTTCATCGTTCTGGCCCTGAAGCTCGGTTTGCTTCGGCTCCAACTTCTTCTGCAGTGCGCCGAAATCACGCTGCCCTTCATTGCAGGCGACCACGGCCTGCTCGACATTGATGGTGCCAACCTTGGTCCCCGTAGATGGCGTGGCTGTGGAAGGATTGGCCGGAGCCGGAGCCGGGGTGGAAGGTGCGGGAGAAGCAGTGGCCGCGCTCTGAGCAGCTGCAAACAGCGCTGAGCAGACGGCAAGGACCGCGATGAATCGCAAAAGCATGCGTGTCATGGGAACGATTAAACTCCTTGGAACATGGTTCCGGGATGAACTGGGATTTTCGTCACTTCACGCTGGGCCGCGCTTCAAGAGGTCTCCGCTCGTGAACGGCAGCCGCCGGAAAGGCGTACAAGACAGCCAGCGTCACACCATCAGGCAGGGGGCGTGGCGTTCACCCTCAACAGCTCAAAATGGCATGAATCACGGTCATTATAGAGGCGCATTTCCTGCTCCGTCAAACCAGTGTACGTCGATTGTCGGTGATTATTCCCCACTGCTCGTGTTCTAGCATGAGGTTATTCGTGATGCATTTTGCAGCCCTCAGATACTACCCAGCCATATACCAACCCGCCGTGGGTTTGACGGGTTGGTATATACAACGGCACAATGCTCCCTCTCCCTGGTCCCTCGGACACACACAAATTTGGCCAGTTTCCCCTTTGGATAAGAGGGATTTCCGGCAACGGATGCGACCCGTTGGAGCACCCCCAACACGGTGTTGGTCAGAGGCGAAACTTATTTCCCTTTTGAGCCTTGATTCAGGCCACGCGACGTTGTTGCACTGGAAGCGTCGCAGTGACTACGGTTCCGGTTCTAGTGGATTCTATCTTTAGCGTGCCATCGAGTTGCTTTAGACGCTCGCGCATACCTTCAACTCCGACGCCAGCCCGCCCTAAAGTCAGTTGCTGTTGCTTCTCCAACGGTATGCCTTTCCCGACATCCCCGACTTCGAGAATGAGATGATGGCCCTCCCGATTAAGGCGTATTGACGCCGTCGCACTTCCGGAATGGCGATGGATGTTCGTCAAGCACTCCTGAACGATTCGGAAGATGGTGATTTCGATATCGGCTGGCAGCCGACCAAAGTCTTCTGGAATTTCTAAATCAACCTTGATTCGGCTGCGTTCCGAGAACCCGTCCACGTACCAGCGCAGAGCCGAGGCAACGCCAGCAACATCAAGCAGCGGTGGATGAAGTAGATGCGAGATGGTGCGGATCTCATTCGACACCTGTTGCACCAGCATGGCATTGTCGCAAACCGCCCTGGCAGCCACCGGGTCCAACTTATTCGACTGCGCCTGCACCACATCGATATTCATGCTGATCGCCGCCAGCAGTTGCCCTACGCTGTCGTGCAGTTCTCTCGCAAGGCGCTTGCGCTCCTCATCCTGGACACTCTGTAAACGCGCGGCAAATTCAGCCTGCTGCTTCTGTGCAGTCATGTCCGTGATGAGAACACCGGTTGCTGACTTATCGCGCGAGAGAAGGCTGAAAGAAAAATTGGCAACGATCAGATTGCCATCAGGTAAGCGTAGGAGCATTTCGCCCTCGCTGCACCCAGTTTGAGCCTCCTGTAGTAGCTTCTCGTAGCAAGGCACGTCGGCGGGACTCAGGAAATCCTGCAAGTATCGACCAATAAGGCTGTCACGGGTCACACCCAACAGTTTCGCCAAACTGAGATTGCAGTAGACAACACTGGCTTGCGCGTCGAGCATGGCAGCGCCCTGCTGCATCCTCTCAACCAAACTACTGTAGGGAAGGTCGGACCCCTCGAGCGTATAGACGCGGTGGCCCTCCGGTTCTTCGACTACAAATGCATCCACGGCGCCATAACGAATTGCGCGCAGCGTTTCTTCTGCCTCTTCCGAGAGCTGTTTACTAAGGGCACGCTCAGATGTTTCACTTTTCATAGGAACCTCGGTGGGCACCAGACGTAAGGACGCTACTCTTTGATTTTCATTTTTCTTGCGTGGCAGGGCGCAGTTGTAAACCGACCAAGGCACGCTCCGTATCCCGCAGATCGCCCACGATTTTGCGTAGTGGCTGGGGTAGTTTTCGGACGAGCGTCGGAATGGCCAGTATCTGATCGCCCGCTGCTAGCTGTGGGTGCTTTACCAAATCCACGACCTCGATATTGTATCGCCCTGCCAAATGTTCCTCGCATATCTTTTTGAGATTAGCGAAGGCGGCGATCGAGCGTGGGGTCTGACCCGCGACGTACAAACGAAGCTCCCACATCTCCTCGTCTTTGGGAGACGCGCCTTTCTTGGCAATTTCCTGCAGAGTCAGGGGTTCCGGCTTCGCGGCAATTGTCTTCTTCAAAGTTTTGGCACCTTTTTTGAGCGGCTAAAACCGTTGCCCGCATCAGCCTTGCGGCTACGCGCCATGTGCTCGCGGTTTTCAGCGATCAGCCTTTCTCGCGCGACTTCCTGTGCGCGGGACGTTTCCGCCTCCGCTTCCTCCATCTCAAACTTTTTGCGCATGGCGGCGATGCGGGCTTCCAGAGCTTCCCTTCTTCGTGCGCGGTAGCGTTCCTTGCGCTCGGCCTCTTGCTGCATCATCAATGCGGCGGCCTTCTCACGGGCCTCCTGAGACAAACGCGATGTCCCGGTGAGCACTCCTTCCGGTCCGAGGTACACATCCAGCAATTCAACGCCTCGTTCGGTGAGCAGGAACTCCCGGAGCTGGTTGGAGTGCGCCATGCCGCGCGACTTGAGGACATAGAGGGCCCGGTTGCGCTCGCCGTTCAATTCGATGTCACGCAAAAGCAGCCATGTGTCGACGATCGACGAGATGTTAACCTCGGTCTTCTCCAGAGCATCCCCTGCCGAGGTGAGGTTGGTCAGAAATGCAGTGATACCTCGCTGCTTCAAGAAGTCGATCAGGCGAAGCACCATCGTATGCGCGTCGTGCCGGTTACCCGCCTGTATGAGGCTTCCCACCGGGTCGAGAACCAACACTTTCGGCTCGAACCCTTCGACCATTTTGTGAATCACTGCGAGATGCATTTCCAGACCGTACAAGGTGGCCCGACTGGAGTGAAATTGCAGCAGATCCTTCTTGATCCACTGCTCCAGATTCAAACCGATAGATCGCATGTTGCGAACCATCTGTCCTGGAGATTCTTCCAACGAGAAGTAGAGGCAGCGCTCGCCCCGGCGACAAGCGGCATCGACAAAATGCACAGCCATACTGGACTTGCCCGTTCCCGCCGTGCCCGAAACTAAAATTGTAGTCCCCCGATAGAATCCTTTGCCGTCGAGCATGGTATCCAGCCGGGGAATACCGCTGGAAATTCGCTCTTCACTCACCGCATGTTGCAGGCCCAGGGAGGTCACGGGCAGAACGCTGAAGCCGCCTTCATCGATCAGGAAGGGATACTCATTGGTTCCATGCGCCGTGCCCCGATACTTGACGATGCGCAGACGGCGAGTAGAAATCTGATCCGTTACCCTATGGTCCAGCAGGATTACGCAGTCCGAGACATATTCTTCCAGCCCATGGCGTGTCAGGGCGCCCTCGCCGCGTTCGGCGGTGATGACCGCCGTGACGCCTTTGTCCTTCAGCCAGCGAAATAGCCGTCGCAATTCCGCTCGCAGGATGCCCTGATTCTGCAAACCAGCAAACAGATTTTCGATGGTGTCCAGCACCACACGCTTCGCGCCAATTGCATCAATTGCGCTACCCAGCCTTATGAAAAGGCCTTCCAGATCGTAATCTCCGGTTTCGTCGATTTCGCTGCGCTCAATGCGCACGTAATCGACGATGAGCTTCTTCCTTTTCACCAGCTCATCCAGGTCGAAACCAAGAGAACGTACGTTCTGGGAGAGCTCGGCGGCAGTTTCTTCAAACGCCATAAAGACGCCGGGCTCGTTGTATTCGATGGCGCCACAGACCAAGAACTCCATGGCCAGCAAAGTTTTGCCGGCCCCGGCGCTGCCGCAAATCAGCGTGGGCCGACCGCGCGGGAAACCGCCGAGCGTTATCTCATCGAGCCCTTGAATTCCAGTGGGTGCTTTGGGCAGAGAGGGACTTGACGTGCTCTTGCGTAGGTTAGCGTTGTCGGCGCGGATTCTCACTGGATTAAGGGATACGCGACAAGCTTAGAACGATACAAAGATCAGCCCTGGAGGTCAAATGAGGCCATAGTAGTCCGGTATCAGCGTATATAAGTCAGGCACTTGCACTCGTTCCTCCCCTCGATGCTCAACCATTCCATGCCTCAACGTTGCGCCACGCCACTGATGGGTTTGACCCTCTGGCCTGATTTTCTTAGACTTAAAGTTGATCCCTGCACGCGACTACCACGCCCTTTGGCGGGAGGTATCCCTGAGCCGTTTCCAGCATTTCTCTCTTCCTAGCTCGATTCTTGTGGCCGCCCTGATCCTGTTGTGGGCGCTCTGCCTTTCACAACCTGGCTATGCGCAGAGTTCGCCGATCTCGCTTGACACCAGCGAAACCATCTTTTCCGTGCTGACGGGCTTGAACGTCTGCGGCTACGACCAGAACGTGAACGTGTCGGATGCGGAGCGCAGCAATATCCGCGCAGATGTGCAGCGCAATCTGCGGAATTCAGAAGAGGCACAGACCACGGCAAACACGCTGTGCGAGTTTTATCAGTCGCACCGCGGGAAAGATCCGGCGCACGACTTGTCGCAGTACCTCTCGTTGGCGCTGTATCTGGAGGGACCTCCGCATTTCCTGCCCAAGGTACGAGAAGACGAGCTGCCTCCGGATGCGGCGCCGCTGACGGGATTTGCGGCGATACTGGAACGCTTCTACGACAAGGCCGGTCTGCACCAGATTTGGCAGCGCCATCAGGCAAGCTATGCTGCGCTGGCGAATCGATATCATCAGCCGCTGTCGAAGATGGTGTTCGACGCGGAAATTTATCTAAAGCTGGCTTCGTCAACGTATCTGGGGCGGACGTTCACGATCTACCTGGATTTCATGGGCGATCCGACGCAGGCCAACGCACGCAACTACGGGTCGGACTACTATGTGGTGCTGTTCCCGTCGTTGGATCCGGCGGCTGGTTCCCCATTGAAAATGGACCAGATTCGGCACGCCTATCTTCACTATTTGATGGATCCGCTGGCGGAGAAACACTACAGCGGAATAAAGCGGCTAGAGCCGCTGCTGCAATCGGTCAAGCGCGCACCGCTGGACGAAAATTTCAAGACCGACATTGCTCTGCTGGTGACCGAGTGCCTGGTGCGCGCAATCGAAATCCGCACCACGGGAGGCAAGACGGCCGAGCCGATGCGGGCGCAGGCAGTCGACGACGCGGTGAAGCAGGGATACATCCTGACCCACTATTTTTATGACACGCTGGCGGCGTTTGAGAAGGATCCAGTCGGAATTCGCGGCGCGTACTCGGACTTCCTTGAAAATATTGACCTGAAGAAAGAAGCCAAAGCGGCGTCGGAGGTGCAGTTTGCCAGTGCGGCCTCGCCGGAGTTGCTGCAATTGTCGCGCCCAGAAGAGCGGCAGATGCTGGTCACGGCGGAGAAGAGGCTGAAGGCGGGCGATCCGAAAGGGGCGCAGGACCTGGCGCAGCAGGCGCTGGAAAAAAAGATTGGAGATCAGGGACGGGCGCTATTTATTCTGGCCCAGGTTGCGGTCGCGAATAAAGACATGGCTGGGGCGCGAGACAATTTCCAGAAGGCGATCGAGCAGGCGAAGGATCCCAAGGTGGTGGCGTGGTCGCACTTGTATCTTGGCCGCATTCTGGATTTGAAGGATGATCGTGAGGCAGCGTTGAATGAATATCGGGCGGCGTTGAATATCGGCAGCCAGTTGCCGGAAGTGAAAGCGGCTGCGCAACGAGGGCTGGAGCAGCCTTACGAGCCGCCGACCAAGCCTGAAGCGCAGCGGTAAGGTGTTCGCTTTTCGGTATCGTCCCTGGCGCCGGCTTTTTTTTAAGCAACAGGCGGAGCCGAGCTTTCGCATATCGCCGGAGTGACGACTGGAAATGGTTGTGGGCTCAGGGACGCGCCAAGATGGGCACGAAGTCGAAGCTGACAGTTTACGAAGCGCCAGAATCTCGGTACATTCATCTACACGCCATAGTTGCAGATTAGGAGAGAGCATGAAGCAAATCGCCATGATGGCCGCAACGCTGTGTCTTGCCGCCGTATCGTTTGCGCAAGACAAGCCTGCAACCCAGAACCCTCCCGCAGGACAAGCAGCGCAGACCGCGGCGGCGCCGCAGGGGAAGCGCCCGCCGCAGGCCAAGACGCAGCCGGAATTCGACGCCTACAAGGCTGCGGCTGCGTTGACCGATCCAGTGGCGCAGGAAAAAGCCGCCGATGATTTCGCCGCCAAGTTTCCCGACAGCGAACTGCGTCCGGTGCTGTACAAGGCCGTGATGCACAGCTATCAACAGGCCAATAACGCCGACAAGATGATGGATGCGGCGCGGAAAATTCTATCCTACGATGCCGATGATCCGGAGGCGTTGTTGGGCGTCGCGCAGGTCCTGGCCGAACGCACACGCGATACCGATCTCGACAAGGATCAACGGCTGGCCGAGGCCAAGAAGGACGCCGAGCGTTCGCTGGCTACCATTGACACGGACATCCCGACCGGCGGACAAGCGCCGGACCGCGTGGAATTGTTCAAGGGTTTTCTGCGCTCGGAGGCCTATGCGATCCTAGGGACGCTTGCGTTCAATGCCAAGGTTTGGCCCGATGCCGAAACCAACTTGCATAAATCCATCGACGCGTTTCCGCAACAGCCGGATCCGATCGCGGTGTTCCGGCTCGCGGTTGCGCTCGATATGCAGAACAAATATCCCGAAGCCATGAAGTTCTGCAATCAGGCGGTCGATTTGACAAAGGAAGATACGGCGGCCGGGAGGGCGGCGCGGCAAGAACGCGACCGACTGGCCAAGTTGACCGGCGCGGCGACCCCGACTCCGGAAGCACCGAAATAACTCGTTCCCAGATCATTCACCACAGACGCACAGAGGAATACGAACTCGACTCCTCAGCGAAACTCTGTGGTGAATTTTTTATGTAGACTGCGCCCGGTGAATGCAGTTCCGGCTTCAGTCCTTGAGTTCTCTATGAAGGAACGCGAAATCGCGGCCTTGGAGGACGCCCTTGGCTATCACTTTCGGCACCGTGCCGTGGTGGAGCAGGCGCTAACCCACAGTTCCCAGGCCCGGGAATTGGAATCGCAGCAACCAGGTGAGAGCAAGTACAACATCAGCGACAACGAACAGCTGGAATTTCTGGGTGACGCCGTCCTCGCATTGGTTACGAGCGAAGAGTTGTTTCAGCGCTTTCCGCACTTCCGGGAGGGCGAGCTTTCTAAATTGCGTGCGCACCTGGTCAGCGAGCGGCATTTGATCCGCGTGGCGCAGGAACTGGAACTGGGACATTACCTGCGGCTTGGCCGGGGCGAAGAAAAGAGTGGCGGCCGCAGCAAGACCGCGCTCCTGGTGGACGCGCTAGAGGCCATTCTGGCGGCTGTTTACATTGATGGCGGCTTCGAGGCCGCCCGCAACATCGTTCTCAGAAAGATTGTGCATCCCGAACTGGAGATGATGAAGCGCGAAGGTGGCACTCTTCCGGTGACTGATTTCAAGTCGGCCCTGCAGGAGGCCCTGCAAGGGCTGGGATTACCTCAGCCCTCGTACGTGCTGGTGAAAGAAGCTGGTCCGGAGCACAGCAAGACGTTTACCGTAGAAGCACGCCTGAACAGCAAGGACGCCAAAAACCAAACCGAGTTCGTCGGGCGCGCGCAAGGTTCCACCAAGAAAACGGCGGAGCAGGATGCGGCCCGGCAATTATTGACTTATCTGGCGTCGCACCCGAGGGCAGCGGAGACCAAGACGCGCTCGGGCCATCCAGAGAAGCGATAGAATCAAAACAAGCGTTATGCTGGGCTGCTTTCGCTGGCCGGAGCATCCTTGTCCGACACTGCCGTAATGCGGATTGAGTATCTTTGACGAGTTTTTCCCATGGCGCGGATACACACAGCGTGACCGAAGTCATCGGCTCGCTGCAAGCACTTGCCGGCACCATCGTGGTCGCCATTTTCGTGATTACATTCATTGTGCAGGCGTTTCAGATCCCTTCCGAGTCAATGATGAACACGCTTTTGGTCGGCGATTATCTGCTCGTGAACAAGCTGTGCTATGGCGGGAGCGGTCTCGGTGACCACCTGATGCCGTATCAGAAAATCTCCCGTGGCGACATCGTGGTTTTTCATTATCCTGTCGATCCGAAACAGCACTTCGTGAAGCGAGTCATAGGAGTACCGGGAGACCACCTGCGCCTGCTTAACAAACAGGTCTACATCAACGGCAAGCCGTTGAAAGAGCCCTACGTGCGCTATCTGGAGCCGCCCAATAACCTGTTTCGCGATAATTTTCCACGGTTAGACACGCTTGCCGTGGGATTGGAAGGCAGGTGGTGGGTGCAGATGCGAAAGTTGGTGGACGACGGGCAGCTCATCGTTCCTGAAGGAAATTATTTTGTGATGGGCGACAATCGTGACGACAGCCAGGACAGCCGGTATTGGGGATTCGTTCCGCGGGAAAATATCATCGGACGCCCGCTATTGATCTACTGGTCGGTGAATTCCATGGGATTGCCCGAGCATGTGCCGAATTCATCGGTGGCGGGCCGGATCGCACACATCACTTACGCTATCACTCATATATATGAGATCACGCGCTGGAACCGGACATTGCGGCTGGTAAACTAATTAGAGTTACGGAACCTGAACGCACGGGAAACGATGCCCACACCGAAAAAGCCGTCCAAAGCAGAGGCTGCCGTCACCGAGAAAGCGCCCGAAAAGCCCAAAGAAACTACAGTCGAGTTTCTTTCTTCTCTGGCGGCGGTGCTGGTCACGGGCCTTTTCATTATCACCTTCGTGATGCAGGCTTTCGAAATTCCTTCGCAATCCATGGAAGACACTCTGCTCGTGGGCGACCACGTGTTTGTAAACCGCATTCAGTTCGCGCCCAAAACTTCCTGGATCGGACCGCTGCTTCCCTATCGCGAGGTCCGGCATAACGACATCGTGGTTTTTCTTTCGCCCGCAGAACCGGGGCTTTATGTTGTGAAGCGCATCATTGGAACGCCGGGAGACCGCATTCACCTGCGTAATGGCGTGGTGTACCGGAATGGCGAAGCGTTGAAGGAGCAATCGTACGCGCAGCACACCCAAGATCCGGCGATGCAGGTACCGTATCGCGATAACTTTCCTTCGGTGCCGCCGTCCGAAGCTTACAACGTGTATCCGAGTTGGGAGCAGGAATTGCCAATGCACATCCAGGGCGACGACCTTGTAGTTCCACCAGGCCATTACTTTGCGATGGGCGATAATCGCGACGTGAGCCTCGACAGCCGCTACTGGGGCTTTATTCCCAAAGAAAACGTGATTGGACGTCCCATGTTCATTTATTGGTCATTTGAGACGCCCAGCGATCAATATCGACGTACGTCGATGGGCGATCGCGTCGGTTTTCTCGCCCATGTGATCATCCACTTCTTCGATGAGACCCGTTGGCGCCGCACCCTGCGAGTCGTACGCTAAGGAACCTTCGTCCGAAACAATCGCAAGGCGGTGAAATTCGATTGAAGTCCGCGTCTTCCAGGAAACGAATCTTGATGGTGGCAGTAGTGCTTCTGCTGCTTTTGTTTTTCCTGCGCCCGGGCGCTTCCCATTTGAAATCGCGCATCGCCGGTTCGATGAGCGCGGCACTGGGGCGCCCAGTCGAGATCGGAAATGTGCATTTTAGATTGCTACCCCGCCCCGGTTTCGATCTCGACAGCCTGGTGGTGCATGACGATCCATCATTTGGCGCCGAGCCGATATTGCGTGCTTCGGAAGTTACCGCCGACCTGCGCCTCGCGTCATTGCTGCGCGGGCGCATCGAAATCTCGCAGCTGGATCTTACTGAACCCAGTCTGAATCTGGTTCGTGACGCCGAGGGGCGTTGGAATTTGCGAGCGCTGCTGCAGCGTTCGGCGCAGATCCCGTTAGCGCCCACGGCAAAGGCGAAGTCTGAATCGCGCCCGGGTTTTCCGTACATTGCGGCTTCATCCGGCAGAATTAACTTCAAGCTCGGGCAAGAGAAGAAGCCGTATGCGCTGACCAACGCGGATTTCACCCTGTGGCAAGAGTCGGAAAACTCCTGGGGCGTTCGGCTGAAGGCGCAGCCGATGAGAAGCGATCTGAGCCTGAGCGATACGGGCGTGCTGCGCGTCGAGGGCACGTGGCAGCGTGCTAAGAACCTGCGCGAGACTCCTCTACAGTTCAGCCTGGAGTGGGACCGCCCACAGCTTGGACAGCTCAGTAAATTTGTGACCGGCAGTGACAAGGGCTGGCGAGGCACGGTGCTGCTGGACGCAACAGTTTCTGGTACGCCGGCGGAACTGCAAATCAGCGCGGATGGCTCCATCCGCGATTTTCGCCGTTACGATATTTCGGC
The DNA here is from genome assembly GCA_035710725.1 of Candidatus Sulfotelmatobacter sp. Classification (GTDB taxonomy): domain Bacteria; phylum Acidobacteriota; class Terriglobia; order Terriglobales; family Acidobacteriaceae; genus Sulfotelmatobacter. The sequence goes on from DASTCY010000046.1 coordinate 34,116, forward strand.
GGGAAATGCGTTGCGGCTCGCCGCCCACTGCGACGCGCAATACGCGGCGAAAGATCATGCGTTTCATCAGCTGTTCTGCCGCGCTCCGGTCGGGGATGGCGCTATCACACTGCATGGCGATTCCGGCTTGCCCGGACAGCACGAGTACGATCTAGTGGCGATGGCGGAGCATGTTCCAGCAAACGCGCTGCTGGCGCTCGCCGAGCGAGCCAAGAAGAACATTCCTGCGGGCCTGACGGCGGGCGGAGAACTCAACGGCAACTTGTCGTTTCGTGCCGAAGGTGCTGACAAACCGATGCAGGCCATAGGAAGCGGTCAAATAGTAGATTTGCGGCTGGCGTCGGAGACGGACGCTCTCGATTTCGGCAGCATCCCATTCGTGGTCACGACTCGAGATTCGGTTGATGCCAGCGGGCTGCGTCCGCAAACCGGGGCTCCGAATGAGGACGCATCGGGCGCAATACTCGAATTTGGGCCGCTCCCGCTGCAACTCGGTCACAAAGGCACGCTCACTGCCCAGGGTATGGTGGACCGCTCAGGCTTTAGCCTGTCTGTCAGCGGGGATGCCGATATTCCGCAGACACTCCGGGCCGCCCGTTTGGTTGGAATTCCCGCGTTGCAAAACGGAGCTACCGGTGACGCGCAGATCAATCTGCGGATCTCGGGTGATTGGGCCCTGGCGCTGGCGGACTTTTCTCGGGGTTTTGCTCAGAGTCAGATCACGGGTACGGCGAAGTTGCACAATGTCCGCGCTGAGGTTCGCGGCGCGGCGAGTCCAATTGATATCGTGACGGCTGAGATACAGCTCCTGCCGTCGCAAGTGCGAATTGATAAGATCGCCGCTGTGGCTGCTCAAACACAATGGACCGGTTCAGTCATCCTTCCGCGCGGATGCGGAACGCCGGGCGCGTGTGCTTCCCGATTCAACCTGAACACGAACCAGACGACGTTTGAAAAAATCGTGAAGTGGGTCCACCCTCAGGCGCAGCAGCGTCCCTGGTACAAGCTACTGTCTCCGAGCACTCCGGCCAAGTCGTTCTTCGCCAGCCTGCGAGCGTCAGGCACGCTCTCAGCCCGCAGATTTCAGTTTCACCGGCTGGATACGAGCCACGTGTCGGCAAATCTCGACCTCGACATGGGTCAGCTGCGGCTGACAAACCTCGCCGCAGAAATCCTGGGCGGCTCCTTTCGCGGGAGTATTGAAGCCGACTTCAGCGCCAAGCCCGCCGTCTACTCGTGTGCGGGAACCCTGATTCAACTTTCGCTGAGCCAGACCGCGGAATTAATGAAAGATCCATGGATATCAGGAGTCGGAAGCGCAGCATTCAAAGTTTCCGGATCGGGTGCAGACATCGGCGAATTTTGGAATTCTGCGCAGGGCTCTATGAGTTTCGAGATGCGAAATGGAACCTTGCCGCGATTCACGCTAGCCGAAGGCAGCTCGCTAAAATTCACTGTCGCGCAGGGGACTACTCTTCTGCGCGAGGGCAAGCTCGAATTTCGGGAGAGCGTTTTGAACTCTCCCAGCGGAGTGTATTCCTTGAGCGGATCGGCAACCCTGGCGCAACAGCTCGATATCAAGCTTTCGCGCAGTCCCATGGCTCCGCCTTCGCTTACCCAACCGCGAGGTTTCGCAATCACCGGCACGTTGGTCGAGCCTCGGATTACGACTCTGACGAGCCTGGATACTGAAGCTCACCTCAGCAGCAAATAAGCAAGCTGCAGAATAACGGATTATTCAACCGCGGAGCGGAAACGCTTCAACGCGCGTTGGAAATCTTCTGTGCTGCCGCCAGCAACGCTTGGTTCTGCTCGGGAGTCCCAATACTGATGCGAATGGAATTGGGTGCACCCCAGAATCCGAGGGGACGTACGCTGATGCCATACTCGCGCAGGCGTGCGGTGTAGGCCGCTGCGTCTTCGGCAACATCACAGCAGATAAAGTTTGCAGAGGTGGGGAAAACGCGCATCCCAAGTTCGGCTAAACCGTCGCAAAGAATTTTCGATTGCTGAGAGTTGCTCGTCACGGCCCGATCGATGTGCGCCTGATCGCGCATGGCGGCGAGCGCAGCCGCTTGGGCAACGGATGACACCGAATAGGTGTGGCGCATCCGGACGCAATAACTGAACAAATCGGCGGGGCCGATGCCGTATCCGATGCGAAGCCCTGCCAACCCATGAGCCTTGGAGAAAGTGCGCAATACCACAACCGGCGCCCCGCGCTTCACCTGGTCCAGAGAATTTGAGTACATAAAGCCGCGCAGGAAGGCGAAATGCGCTGCGAACTCGTAGTAGGCCTCGTCGAGTACGACAATGACGTGGTCCGGCACGCGAGATAAGAAATAATCAATTGCTGCAGAATCGAGAATCGTTCCTGTGGGATTGTTCGGATTGGCAACAAAGATGAGTCGCGTATTTTCGTCAATGGCTGCGAGGATAGCTTCGAGATCGAAGCTATCCTCGCGCATGGGAGTCTGAATCAGATCGGCTCCGGTGGCGCGCACGGCGAGCGGATAGACAATAAAAGATCGTTCGCTCGTCACGGCGTTGCGGCCGGGACCGAGCAGAGTCTGGCAAAGGATAGCGATCATGTCGGTCGAGCCGGCGGTCACAAGAATCTGATCTTCCGGCATGCCATGATGGACGGCCAGCTGGTGGCGAAGATCGGCACTGTTGTCGTCGGGATAGAGGTTGGATGACGAGAGCGCCATCCACATGGCTTCGACTGCACGAGGCGAGGGGCCGTACGGGTTCTCATTGGAATCGAGGCGGATCAAGGGACGACCCGATGATGCACCGGGCCCGGCCGCGTAGACCGGCATTTCGCGCGCTGGTGCGGAGATGAGATGGATAAGTTTTGGCGCGGGAATCAGATGGCTGCCTCGGCTGGCAATCGTAATAATAACAGCGCATTGCAGCAGTCTCTAAGGCGCCGTTCTTCCACGTTTCTCGGGCAACCCCGAAATAAAAGCAGACTTGAGCCGGCTCACTTCCTGCAGCGTGAGTGGACGGAATTCTCCGGGAGGAACATCAAGCGTGAGCGGGCCATAGCGGACCCGTTTGATTTTTTCCACATGGTGGCCGACGGCCTCGAACATACGACGAATTTGGCGGTTGCGGCCTTCGATCAGAGTTATTTCGTACCAAGGATTGGCGGCTTGTTTAATGATCTTCACCGCGGCGGGAGAAGTGCGAACACGCCTGCCGTCATCCGTCTCAATCGAAACACCTTTGCGCAATTTGGCAATCGCATCTTCTTGCGGGATGCCGGCAACTTTGACCAAATATGTTTTAGGGACGTGTGAACTGGCCTTCATCAATTGATGGGCGAGAGCGCCGTCATTGGTGAGCAGGAGCAGGCCTTCGCTGGCATAGTCGAGGCGTCCCACGGGGTAGACGCGGCCTTTCACTCCGCGAATCAGCTGCATCACCGTTGGCCGGTTTTCAGGATCGCTCGTGGTAGTGACGTATCCGTTCGGCTTGTTAAGCAGGAAATAAAGATGGCGCTGCGTGCCTTGCAGCAGCTTTCCGTTGACGCGAATATGGTCGATTTCCGGATCGGCCTTTGTACCCAGCGTGATAACCGTTTGTCCGTTGACCTGAACCCGGCCGGAGGTGATCAACTCCTCGGCCTTGCGGCGAGAGGCGACTCCGGCCGCGGCGATAATTTTTTGCAAACGTTCGGGTGGCATAAAGGTGGGGGGGCGCCCTAGCTGGCTATTCCTGTGTGGCGGAAGCTGACTTTTTAACTTCCTGCGAGTCTGAGTCATTCAGCGTTGGCGATGAGATGGCCTCCTCAGATCCTTCGTCTTCGCTGGCAAATGCATTTGTGGGCACTGACGGGTCCGCATCGCTTCCCTGCTCGGCTAGTGGCTCCGCCGCCGCAGCCGATGCTTCGCTTGGCACGTCGACTGGCATGAGTTCTGACTGGAAAGACGCGGCCACCAATTTTTCAAATTCTTCCATGCTAGGCAGTTCGCTGACATCTTTCAGGCCGAAACGCATCAGGAATTCCTTGGTCGTCTTGTAGAGAATTGGACGGCCGATGACCTGTTTCCGACCTGCGGTGTTGATGAGCTTGCGGTCGAGAAGCGTAGCGATGACGCCTCCGGAATCGACGCCACGGATTTCGCTGATCTCTGGAACCGTGACCGGCTGCTTGTAGGCGATCACTGCCAGAGTTTCGAGCGCTGGCAGGGATAGACGGACAGGAGGTTTGAGGCTGCGTGCGAAGCCGCGCACCACCTCGTGCTGCTCGGGCTTGGTAGACATCCGGTACCCGCCGGCAACCTGGCGGATTTCGATCCCGTGGTCGGGACCTGTGTATTCGCCAATCAGTTCTTCGAGGCAAGAGCGGACGCAGGATTTCACTTCAGCATCGTCGGCGGCTCCAGCGGCAATGACGGAGTCTCTCACCAGCGGGATCATTTGCTCCAGCGTGATCGGCGTCTCCGCCGCATAGACAATCGCTTCGAGTTGGGCTTTGAGGCTCATTTTTTCAAGTAGTCAGTAGTCGAGAGCCAGGAGTCAGCGTTTATAGTACGTGCCTGACACTCGCGACACTTACCACAGGATTCGTGGCTGACTTACCTTCTCTAACTCCTGACTTCTGACTCCTGACTACTGTTTACTTCCAGTCATCGCGCACGGCAGCTTGCTGATTCATGATCGCATCGAATCCGATATGTTTGCGGATGGCGATCTCGCCGAACAGTTTGTCTTGCCTCAGTTGAATCGCTTGCAGCCGGACCAGTTCCAGCAAGGCCAGAAACATGCATACCAGGGCTTGCCGCGATGACGTCCGCAACAGAAGCTGTTTCAGCCGAATCGGGCGATCTTCGAGCGAAAGCCGGCGGCGCAAGTAATCGATCATCTGGCTGACGGTGACCGTCTCGTCATCGACATTCAGGATCGGCCGGGTACGAATTCGCTCCAGCACCTGCTGGAATGTTTTCACCAGGTCGATGACGTCGGCCGCTATCTCTGGTTCCGTGCCCTCAGCTTCCATAAATTCCTTGAGCGAGGGATTGGAAAGCACAGCATCTTCAATCTGCTGCTTCTGCAACAGCATCTGCGCCGCCGACTTGAACTTTTCGTGCTCGAGTAGGCGGTTTACGAGCTCGGTGCGCGGGTCTTCCTGGTCCTCCGCCGAAGCCAGTGGATCGCGCGGTAAGAGCATCTTCGACTTGATATGAATCAGCACCGAAGCCATGTAAATGAAATCAGCGGCCACGTTTACGTCCAGCCCGCGCATCTTTTCCACATAGGATAGATATTGCGCTGTGATCCGCGCGATCGGGATGTCGTAGATATTGATGTCCTGTTTGCGAATCAGATCGAGCAGGAGATCGAGGGGGCCTTCGTAGACGTCGCGGACGGAAACGGCAAAGGGAAAATCGCTTTCTTCTTTTTTCTGAGAATGAGTGGGAACAGGTGGAGGCGTGGACTCAGGCGTCGAGGCGAGTTTTGCGGGTTCATTCATGGTTCCAGTTTGCGTGTGCAGCCGTCGAACGTCCATGACCACAGGGGCTAAAGCCCCGAAAAACTCATCAGGAATCAACGCGGCCCTGAAGGGCCGCTCTTCCACGTAACGCCCAGAAGCCATTTTCCACAACGCGCCTCTCAGATGGCGCCTGTTCTACCAACCTGATCAGGCGAACTGCTTAACTCGTGTTTTGCTCCTACTTCGGTGGCTCGTAGGCCAGCGACATGCCCATCGCATCACGAACTTCGTTCATCGTGGCAGCCGCCGTCTGGCGGGCGCGCTGCGAGCCCGCTTCAAGGATATCCCATGCGAGGCGCGGATTCTCCTCGAATTTCTTGCGCCGCTCCTGTATAGGACTCAGCATTTGCACGAGGGCGTCGGCAGCCCAGCTCTTGCACTCGATGCAGCCAATGCCGGCAGAGCGGCAACCGACGTCCACTTTTGCAATGGTTTCTTTGCTACTGAAGATCTTGTGCAGGTCGCCCACTGGACACACATCGGGATTGCCCGGATCGGAGCGGCGGACGCGCGCCGGATCGGTGACCATCGTTTTTAATTTTTGGCGGACAACCGGCTCTGGATCGGCGAGCAGAATCGTATTGCCGTACGATTTCGACATCTTGCGGCCGTCGGTTCCCGGAAGCTTGGCTGCGGGCGTCAGCAGAGATTGCGGCTCGGGGAAAACTTCCTTCGATTTTCCATAAAAGCCGTTAAACCTCCGCGTGATTTCCCGCGTCAACTCGACGTGTGCAACCTGATCTTCCCCGACGGGAACGACTTCGCCTTTGTAAATCAGAATGTCGGCGGCCTGCAGCACGGGATAGCCAAGAAATCCGTAAGTGCCGAGATCTTTGTCCTTGATATTCTCGCGCTGCTCTTTGTAAGTCGGGACGCGTTCCAGCCAGCCGAGCGGCGTGACCATCGAGAGCAACAGATGCAATTCCGCGTGTGCGGGGACATGGGACTGAACAAATAGAACCGACTTCTCCGGATCGAGCCCCGCGGCCAGCCAGTCAAAAGCAACTTCGATCGTGTTCTCTTTGACCTTGGAAGTGTCGGCGTAATCTGTCGTCAGCGCGTGCCAGTCGACGATGCAGAAGAAGCATTCGTATTCATCCTGCATCTTCACCCAGTTTTGCAGTGCCCCGACGAAATTCCCGAGATGCAGCTTTCCCGTCGGCCGCATGCCGCTCAGTACACGTTTGCGAGTTTTGGTCGGTGAGTTCATCCTGTTGTTCGCAGTTTTCAATGCGAATTGGTCACGATCAACAAAACCAAATGGAAAATTCCTAACACGGGAAAGATCAGGCGCCCCAGAACGCCGGGAGCAAAGTAAACCAGAGCCATCAAACCAAACCATCCGATCGCGTCATAGACCTTCAACGCGCCGTCGGGAAGAAAGTGGCGCAGCACATGGCTGCCGTCAAGAGGCGGAATGGGAACAAGATTGAAAACCGCGAGCACAATGTTCATCAACATGAAGTCATAAGCGAGCAGGCTAAAGGGTATAAGGATCGAAGAGGGCAGCGTCGCCAATGATTCGAGGCGGTCGGAATACGGGAGCACACCAACAATAGCATTACCCTGACGGGATGTCAGAGCAACGCCGAGCAATATCACGAGCGCGCCGCAAGCGATCACGAAATTGCTGACCGGCCCCACGACTGACGTTTTGATGTCATCGAGCACAAGGTTGCGAAAATTGCGCGGGTCAACTGGCGTCGGCTTGGCCCATCCAAGCAACGGAACGTGGTAGATCAACGCAATCATCGGTAACAGGACCGTTCCGACCGGATCGATGTGCTTGGCAGGATTTAGCGTGATGCGTCCCAGCATGCGCGCGGTTGGATCGCCGCATCGATTAGCCATCCAGGCGTGAGCAGATTCATGAAAGCTAATCGCAAACAGAAAGGCGATCACCTGAAAGACATAATCCACATGTTGCAGTGTCATGCGGGCTTGAGGTTGATACTAACATGCGGGATCAGTAGTCGGTGGTCAGGAGTCAGGAGTCAGGAGTCAGGAGTCAGAATCAGTGCACAAGCCCCGAGACACCGGATGCTTTATAATTCGCGGCTCGCGTGGAATCGACAACCACACCCGCATCGGTGAGTGCGCTGGCCCGCAAGTTGCGTGTCGTCGATTACTTCACACTGGGCTGGGGCACGATGGTCGGCGTGGGCTGGCTGGTTGTGATGGACGACTGGCTGACGCGCGGCGGCGCTCTGGGCGCGGTGCTTGGGTTCGCGCTCGGCGGCGCGGCGCTGCTGCCGATCGGCTGGGTGTACGGCAAGATGATCATGGCGATGCCCGATGCGGCGGGTGAAATCGCCTATACATCGGCGGCATTCTCGCGTCCGTTCAGCTATGCCACAGGGTGGATGATGGCACTGGCCTATTTCATCGTCTGTCCATGGGAAGCGGTCGCGGTCGGCCGCATTGCGGGATATATATTCCCCGCGCTCGACTCAGTGGAGATCTACCGCATTGCCGGCCGTCCGATCTATCTGCCGCATTTGATCATTGGACTTGGTTTGACCGCGCTATTGACGCTGCTGAACTATCGCGGCATTCGGCTGAGCGCCACCTTTCAGAATTGGACAACATTCGGAACGCTTGCATTTTTTGTCATCTTCGTAGGACTCGGCGTGAGCCGAGGATCGCCGCAGAACTTTCCGCCGCTATTCACGCACACTCCGCTGGTTTCGATCTTGCTGGTGATCCAGATTGTGCCGTATTTCATGACCGGATTCGAGTCGGTGGGAAAGGCCTCGGAGGAGGCGAATCCAGAGTTTCGCGGCCGCGGATTCTTTCTAGCCATCTGGATGGCAATTCTTGTCGGTATGCTTTTCTACACGGTGATCGTTGCGGCCGTGGCGTTTGTCGGGCCGTGGCGTAGATTGCTTTCGGAAAAGTTTATGACTGCCGTCATTTTTCAGCGTGCGGTGGGGTCGCGCTGGATTGTCAATGTGATTCTCACAGCCGCTCTGTTGTCGCTGCTGAAATGTTTCAACGGAAATTTCGTGGCGGCGAGCCGGATGTTTTTCGCCATGGGTCGCCGCGGATTGATTCAAGCGTCAGTGGCCCAGATTCACCCAAGGTATTTCACGCCTTCGGTCGCGGTGTTGTGCGTAGGTGTTGCGACGGCGGTGTGCATGTTCCTGGGCGATGCGATCCTGATTCCGATCACGGAAGTGGGATCGGTGGCCTGCGCGGTGGGATGGTCCGCAACGTGTGCCGCTTGTCTCGTACTTGCTAGACAGAGATCGGCGAAAGTTACGCTTTCATTTCTGGAACGCGGGGCGGCGGTCCTCGGGTTAGCGGTTGGGATTGCGATGATTCTGATGAAGCTGCTGCCGGTCGTCCCCGGACATTTCAGCGGTTACGAATGGCTGGCGATGGGAGCATGGATTGGGCTGGGGATCGCCGCACGGCGTGGATAGATTGAGCTTCACCGCAGAAAGCACGGAGAATCACATAGAACTACACACGTCGCCTGCCGGTACTATGGGGGAATCAATGAAAGCAGGTTTGAGGTTTCGAAATTTAATGCTCGGGATCGCAGTGTTCTTGTTTGCGCGGTCAGTCACGATTGCACAAACAGGGTCGTTCGATCTGGTCATCACCAACGGGCACATCGTCGATGGCACTGGATCGCCATGGTACTCGGGCGATCTCGGCATTCGTGAAGGCAAGGTGGCGGCGATCGGCAATTTGTCTGCCGCGCAGCGTAAGCGCACGATCGATGCGCAAGGCAAAGTCGTCGCCCCTGGATTCATCGACATGCTCGGGCAATCGGAGTTCACGATCCTTGTCGATCACCGCTTGCCATCGAAAATTTATCAGGGAATCACGACCGAAATTACCGGCGAAGGCGGCAGCATCGCTCCATTGAACGATGCAATCATCCGGTCCGATCACAGCACGTATGAGCATTACAAAATTACTCCAGACTGGCGCACGTTTCGCCAATATTTCGCGCGGATCGAAAAGCAAGGCATCGGAATTAACTTGGCCAGTTACGTGGGAGCGACGCAGGTTCGTCGCGTGGTGTTGGGCGATGAGGACAAGCAGCCCACACCCGAACAGTTGGACCAGATGAAGGCGCTCGTGCGCGAGGCCATGAAAGACGGAGCGGTTGGAGTTTCGACTTCGCTCGAGTATGCTCCGGCGCCCTATGCGAAAACTGAGGAGTTGATTGCCCTCGCGACGGAAGCCGGGAAGTTCGGTGGAATCTACGCCACGCACATGCGCAACGAAAGTGACACCGTGCTCGAATCGATTGATGAGGCCTTACGCATCGGGCGAGAAGCGCACGTGCCAGTCGAGATTTGGCATATCAAAGTCGCGGGCAAGAAGAATTGGGGACGCATGCCGGAAGTCGTCGCAAAAATCAACAACGCCCGCTCTGCCGGAGCCGACATCACGGCTGATACTTACGCTTACACTGCGTGGTTCAACGATTTTTCTGCGTTTATTCCGCCGTGGGCGCACGACGGCGGCACCGCGAAGATGGTCGAACGCCTCAAGGATCCGGCAACGCGCGAGCGCATTCGAAAAGACATGCAGACTCCGTCTGGAGCGTGGGACAACGAATGGCAAGAGATCCCCGGCCCAGATGCGGTCATGATCGGAGTAGTGCAGAATCCGAAATTCTTGCCGCTGCAGGGAAAGCGGCTTTCTGAGATCGCGAAAGAATGGAACAAAGATCCAATTGATGCGCTGTTCGATTTCCTGATTGAAGATCCAAATTCCGATGTCGCCGTGTTCGGGATGTCGCAGCCGGATGTGACGCTCGTACTCGAACAGCCGTGGGTGAGTGTGGATAACGATTCGTCCGGAACGTCGCCGGAGGGTTTGCTGGGCCAGGAGCATCCGCATCCTCGCGCCTACGGCACGTTCCCGCGGGTCCTGCGGAAATACGTTCGCGAAGACAAGGTGCTCAGCCTCGAGGATGCGATCCGAAAGTTTTCCGCGCTGCCGGCGCAGCGAATGAGGCTTACGGACCGCGGCGTCCTCAAGGCGGGAATGTGGGCGGACGTGGTGATTTTCGATCCGGCGACGGTGCGCGACCTGGCTACATTCGACAAACCGAATCAGCTCTCGCAGGGGATGGACTATGTCCTAGTGAATGGCGTCACGGTCATCGAGCAAGGAAAAATGACCGGAGCTTTGCCGGGAAAGGTTCTGCACGGCGCGGGATACACGCCGTAGGTGTCATTCTCCGACGATCACCTCCCGCGCCGCGCCGTATAATCCAGCGTCGCTACCGAGGAGGGCGCGCGTGACAATTGTCTTGCCGGCCATTTTCCCTAAGTCTCTTGCCATGGGATCGTTCGGTGCGGTCGCGGCGTAGACGAGAGAACGTTCCCGCAGCTCTTCGAACATGGCCGGGGCAAATGCGTCCCATGCGCTCGACACGCCTCCACCAATCACGTACATCTCGAGATTCAGCGTATTGATGATCTGACCGAGCATGACTGCCAGCGCCTGGCCGAAGCGGCGAAAAATATGCTTGGCATCTTCGTCGCCGTTGCGCGCGAGATTGTAGACCGATCGTGCGGTGAACTCAGGGTCAGAAACGGCCTTCGCCAGGGCCGGAGCATTTCCAGGGGCAATTGCTTCTTTTGCCATACGTACGACAGCGGTCGCCGAGGCGTAGCGCTCGGCACAGCCATGACTGCCGCAACCGCAGGGAACGCCGTCGGGTTCGATTGTGTTGTGGCCATACTCTCCCGCCATGCCATTCAGCCCGTGCCAGATTTTTCCGTTCAAAATGATTCCTCCGCCGATGCCCGTGCCCAGGGTGATCATCGCCATGTTTTCGACGTCGCGGCCGGCGCCCATCCATTTTTCTCCGAGGGCGGCGACCCTGGCATCGTTGTCCAGAAAGACGCTGGCTCCCAAGCGCCGCTCGATTTCATTTCGCACGGGATACTCCGACCATCCGGGAAAGTTCGCCGACTTGCGCAGCATGCCGGTTTGCTTTTCGATGATGCCGGGAAAACCGACGCCCGCGCCGCGAAATTTTCCGCGCGCGCCGTAGTGGCTTACCAGCCTTTGAATGGCATCGCACATCTCGCCGACCACGTGATCAGGACCGAGGGCAGCCTTGGTGCTGATCGTCACTTTTTCGAGTATTTCGCCGTCCGTGCTAACCGCTGCGATGCGGAGGTTGGTACCGCCAAGGTCGACGCCGATAGAAAAATCAGGCATGGGTTAGAAGAGTAGCAGAGTCGGGATGCTGCGGCTATTTCGGGCGGGATAACGAATGCACACCAAAGTCGCTTAAGCTACTTCTGGCATTTCGCGCAGTAATGGCTGCTGCGTCCGGCGATCACAACCCGTTTCACGGGACTTTTGCAAACCAAGCATGGCTCGCCTTCCCGGCCGTAGACACGATGTTGGAGCTGGAAGAAGCCTTCATCGCCGTCGGCATCAACGTAGTCGGAGATCGACGATCCGCCGAGCGCGATCGCCTCCTGCAGCACCTCGCGAAGCGCGAGATACAGTTTTCGGAGTTGCTCGTGAGTGATGGTTGACGCACGTCGACGTGGGCGGATTCCGGCGCGAAACAAGGCCTCGTCAGCGTAGATGTTTCCCACCCCGCGCAAAAGTTTCTGATTGAGCAGCGCACTTTTGATCGGAGTCTTTCGGCCGCGAAACAAGCGGACGAAATGTTCCAGGTCGACTTCGAGTGGTTCGACCCCGCCCGCGTCAAAACCACCTACCGGAACCACGCTTAGGCGTCCGAATCGCCGAGGGTCGACAAATCTCAGTTCTCTTCCGGATGCAAGCTTTAGAATCGCATGCGTGTGCTTGGCCAGATCGTCGGCCGGATCGCACACGCGAAGACTGCCGGTCATCCCCAGATGAACAATCCATTGCGCACCGGGCTGCGCCGCTGCGGTTCCATGGCGTCCCAAGTCAAACACGATATGTTTGCCCATTCTGCGGACAGCGGCAATGTGGGCGGATTCGAGCGTGCGGGCGATCGCGCGAGCGGAGGATTTCAGCGGCTGCGGCTTTCGCCCCAGCCAAACAGACTCGATCCTATCTCCTGTGACGCGCTTGGCCAGCCCCCGCGCGATAGTTTCGACTTCAGGAAGCTCGGGCATGCGGTTTAGTGTACAAAATCTGATGCTGAGAAGTGATTGGGATCCCACGTCTCGCAAAAACGGCGAGACGTGGGGCACTCTAACAAGAATGTAGAAATTCTATCGGGAGATGCGCACCGCAGGCGCGCCGTAATCGAGATCGAATCCGAGCTGCAACTTCGCGGCTTCCGACATCAGACCGGGATTCCATGGCGGATCGAAGACGACCTGCACATTCACGGCTTTGACTTCGGGTAGGCGCTGGAGCTTGCCTTCGACGTCGGCTTTGAGCACGTTGCCCATCCCACAGCCGGGGGCAGTCATCGACATTTTGATCTCGATTTTCTTGCCGCCTTCTTCGTGAGCGGTGATCTCGCACGAGTAGATCAAACCGAGATCGACGATGTTCACCGGAATCTCAGGATCGAAGACCGTTTTCAGCTGGTCCCAAACCAGCTTCTCGCTGAACGTTCCTTCAGTCGCCGTTTTCGTGTCGACTGGAACTGTCAGGCCGAGCGCGTCAGCGTCTTTGGCGTCGATGCGAAACATGCACCCCATGTCGCTGACGACGGTGTAACTGGTGCCAAGAAATTGCGAGATGCGCACGCGAGTTTTAGCTGGAAGAAGACGATGGATGCCGCTGGGAATTTCAATTGCCGGGCATTCGCGTTTCAGTTCGATGAGTTCGTACATAATTCGCTCACTTCTGCAGTCATTCGGTGGAGACTGCTTCCTGCGTTCCTTCGAGGGCTGCCTGCAACGTGTGCCAGGCCAGGATCGCGCACTTCACGCGCGTCGGGAATTCTGAAACGCCCGCAAATACGGCGAGCTTCCCAAGGTCGGGTTGGTCGCCGTTGCGGCTGGCCTGTCCCGTGACGACTTTGTGGAAGCGCTCGAACAGCTCTTCGGCCTCCGCTCGCGTCTTTCCTTTCAGGATTTGCGCCATCATTGACGCTGAAGATTTTGAAATCGCGCAACCGGAGCCCTGAAAGCTGATGTCCTGAATCTTGTCGCCCTGCATCTGGAGGTACACGGTGAAGCGGTCGCCGCAGAGGGGATTGAAGCCCTCCGCTTTGTGATCGGCATGCTGCAATACGCGATAATTTCTGGGAGCCTTGCTGTGCTCCAGAATCACTTCCTGGTACAGATCGCGCAGGTCGGGCATCAGGCAAAAACCTCCTGCACCTTTTTGATGCCACGCACCAGCGCATCGACCTCTTCTTTTGTGTTGTACAGGCCGAAAGAGGCGCGCGCGGTGGCATCGATGCCGAACCGCTCCATCACCGGCTGAGCACAATGATGCCCGGTGCGGATCGCAATTCCTTCCTGATCGAGAATCGTGCCGATGTCGTGCGGATGGACGCCTTCCATCACGAAAGACAGCACGCCAGCCTTTTCTTTTGCAGTGCCGACGATGCGAACGCCGGGAATGGTAGAAACCGCTTCGGTCGCGTATGACAGTAGATCGTGCTCGTACGCGGCGATGTTTTCCAGCCCAAGGTCGTTTAGATAATCGATTGCTGCGTGCAATCCCACAGCTCCTGCCATATCGGGCGTGCCGGCTTCGAACTTGTGCGGAACTTTGTTGTAGAGCGTCTTCTCGAAGGTGACGGAGCTGATCATGTCTCCGCCGCCCTGGTACGGAGGCATGGCTTCGAGCAGTGCCTGCTTGCCATATAGCACACCGAAACCAGTGGGGCCATATGCCTTGTGGCTGGAGAACGCGTAGAAATCGCAGTCGAGTTCCTGCACGTTGATCGGCAATCGAGGAGCAGCCTGCGCGCCATCGACGAGCACCGGAATGCTCTTCGCGTGTGCCATCCTGACGATTTGGCCGACGGGATTCAGCGTGCCGAGTGCGTTCGAAACATGGCCAACCGCGACGATTTTTGTGCGCGAAGTCAGAAACCGCTCAAATTCTTCGAGAATCAACTCGCCGCGTTCGTTGATTGGCGCAACCCGCAACTTCGCCTTCCTCTCTTCGCACAGCATCTGCCAGGGGACAATATTGGAGTGGTGCTCCATCGCCGTAATGAGCACCTCGTCGCCGGCACCGACATGCGCGCGGCCGTAAGTCTGCGCCACAAGATTGATGGCTTCGGTCGTGCCGCGCGTGAAGATGATTTCGCTCGACCGCCCCGCGTGCAGGAACTGCTGAACGCTCTTACGGGCTGCTTCGTATTCTTCCGTGGCTCGTTCGGAAAGATGGTGCACGCCGCGATGCACATTGGAGTTGTCGTGCTCGTAATAATGAACAATGGCGTCGATGACGGTTTTGGGCTTCTGGGAGGTCGCCGCGTTATCAAGATAGACAAGTTCGTGGCCGTGAACTTTCTCGCGAAGGATCGGGAAATCTGGGCGCACGCGCTCAATGGGAAAGTCGCTTTCGTGAACGCTGACTTGGCCGGACCTCGATGGCAGTTTGATCGCAGTACTCATCCCACTTCCTCCCAATTCCGTTCTGACTGCCGTCCCCCGCTTGGGGCGCTCAAGTGCAGGTGGTTCGCGACAGACAACAGTTGCTCGTGAATCAGGCGCTCGGAGTGATGCCGCGCGATTCCTTCTTTCATGCGATCGACGCACTCGCTGGCGAAGGCAAACAACAGCAGTCTACGGGCGCTAACCTCGGGAATGCCTCGCGACCGCAGATAAAAAAGGGCGTTCTCGTCGATCTGGCCGATGGTCGCACCATGTGTGCATTTCACGTCGTCGGCATAGATCTCGAGCTGCGGCTTCGTGTCAATCTGCGCGTCGTCGGAAAGCAACAGGTTGCGATTTGTCTGCTTGGCATCGGTCTTCTGCGCGTCTTTGTGGACGACGATGCGGCCGTGGAAGACGCCATGAGAGTGCTCGTCAAGAATACCGTTATAAAACTGCCGGCTGCTGCAGTGCGGCGCGGCGTGTTCGACGTGCATGTAGTTATCGAGATGCTGGCGTCCTGCGCCGACGAACAATCCGTTGATGAGGCACTCGCCTCCTTCGCCGGCAAGCACAGGATGCACATTGTTGCGGACGAGTCCGCCGCCGAGCAGCAACGAATGCGAAGCGACGTTTGCGCTACGCGCCTGCTGAATGCGCAGCGTCGAAATATTGAACGCGTCACTGTGCTCGCGCTCGATCATGTAATGCGAAACGTGGGCGCTTTCGCCGGCAATCAGTTCGGTCGCGGTATTGCACAGCACCGATCCTCCGCCCAGGGAAACGTATTCTTCAATCAACGCACCCTGGCTTTCCTGCTCGAAGATCACCAGGTTTCGCGGATGAATCATGCGGGGCGAATCGGCTGTAGTTGAGACGAACAGCAGATGAATTGGGGCTGCGAGAACCGTTCCACGCGGGACGAACACAAATGCGCCGTCCTCTGCGAAAGCCGTGTTCAAGGCACAAAAAGGATCGCGCTGGAGGCTGAGATATTTTCCCAGATGTGTGCGAGCCGCGCCGTCATGCTTTGCTAGTTGCGGCTTCAGACTGGACACCTCGACCCCGGCCGGCAAGGCTCGAATCTGAGACAGTTCGCGAGCAAATTGGCCGTCGACAAACACCATCTGGGCGGCAGCCCCTTCCATACGCCAGGGCTTCAAATCAGAATTGTTAATCTCGCCGCTCTCGTGTGGCAGAAGGAATGGCGAGCGCGCGATGGCCGAAACATTGGTGAAGCGCCAATCCTCATCGCGCGTCGTCGGAAATCCCGTTTCGCAGAAGCGGGCGAAGGCGTCTTCGCGGAGCTTCTTCAGCCAGGGCTGATCATGGCCGGCTGCGCGCTTCGTGAATGCGTTGAAGCTTTCCAAATAACTGTCGAGTTTGTCTATGGTCGTCGTGCTCACTTATTTCAAATTCCTCAGGGCTAAAGCCCGCTGTTTAATGGCATACATGAATCGCAGCGCTGAAGCGCTGCGCCACCCAAGAGCTTGTTCAAGCGCTCGGGGTTTTCAGACCTTATGCTGGTGTGGCTTGCGCCTCTGCCTCAATCCAGCCGTAGCCCTTTTCTTCCAGTTCGAGCGCCAGTCCCTTGCCGCCGGAGCGCACGATGCGTCCGTCAACCAGCACGTGGACGAAGTCGGGCACGATGTAATTCAGCAGCCGCTGATAGTGCGTGACGACCAGCATGCCGCGCTCCGGGCCCCGCAAGGCGTTCACGCCATTGGCAACGATGCGGAGCGCGTCGATGTCAAGGCCGGAATCAGTTTCGTCTAGGATGGCAAGCTTCGGCTGCAGCACCGCCATCTGCAGAATTTCGTTCCGCTTTTTCTCGCCGCCGGAGAAGCCCTCATTGACGGAGCGATTCATCAGCTTGTCGTCCATTTCGAGCAGCTTCAGCTTCTCGCGGAACATGGGTAGAAAATCCATCGCGTCCATCTCTTCTTGCCCGCGATACTTGCGAATTGCATTCAACGCCGAGCGCAGGAAATACGTGTTGCCGATACCGGGCACTTCCACCGGGTATTGAAACGCCATGAAGACGCCTTCGCAAGCCGCGTCTTCCGGCTTCATCGCCAGCAGATCTTTGCCGTTGAACAGAACCTCGCCGGCAGTGACTTCATACGCTTCGCGGCGCGCGAGCACTTGCGCCAACGTGCTTTTGCCGGATCCGTTCGGGCCCATGATGGAGTGGACTTCCCCGGCATTGATCGTCAGATCGATGCCTTTTAGGATTTCGTGGCCGCCTACTGAGGCGTGCAGATTTTTGATTTCGAGCAAACTCATTCTGATTTCCTTCTCCTTCATCAAGTGCGTTCCACGCGAGATCCTTCGCTCCGCTTGAAGAACAGCTCCGCTCAGGATGACAAAGAGATGGGTGCCTTACCCCACGCTGCCTTCGAGGCTCACGCTGAGCAGCTTTTGCGCCTCGACCGCGAACTCCATCGGCAGCTCGCGGAATACCTGCTTGCAGAATCCGTTCACGATCATCGAGACGGCGTCTTCGGTCTTCAATCCCCGTTGCCGCAGATAGAAGAGCTGATCTTCGCCGATCTTTGAGGTCGACGCTTCGTGCTCCATGCGTGCCGACGAGTTCTTCACTTCGATGTACGGAAACGTATGCGCGCCGCACTTGTCGCCGATCAGCAGGGAGTCACATTGCGTGTAGTTGCGCGCCCCTGTCGCGTTCTTCTGGATCTTCACCATGCCACGGTAGGTGTTTTGTCCGTGTCCGGCTGAAATGCCTTTCGAGACGATGGTGCTGCTCGTGTTCTTTCCCAGATGGATCATCTTCGTGCCGGTGTCGGCCTGCTGATAATTGTTGGTCAGCGCGACCGAGTAGAACTCGCCAATGGAATTGTCGCCTTGCAAGATGCAGCTCGGATACTTCCACGTGATCGCCGAGCCGGTCTCGACCTGAGTCCACGAAATCTTGGAATTCACGCCCTTGCAGTTGCCGCGCTTGGTGACGAAGTTATAGATACCGCCGCGCCCTTCTTTGTCGCCCGGATACCAGTTCTGCACGGTCGAATACTTGATCTGCGCATTGTCGAGCGCGACCAGTTCGACCACCGCTGCGTGCAGCTGATTTTCATCGCGGATGGGCGCAGTGCAGCCTTCAAGATAGCTGACATATGCGCCTTCGTCGGCGACAATCAGCGTGCGTTCAAACTGTCCGGTTTCGGCAGCGTTGATACGGAAGTAAGTCGAAAGTTCCATCGGGCAGCGGACGCCCTTGGGCACATAGACGAAGGAACCGTCGGTGAACACGGCGGCATTCAGAGCCGCGAAGAAGTTGTCGGTATAGGGAACTACGGAGCCGAGATACTTCTGCACCAGTTCGGGATGCTTCTGCACCGCCTCGGAGAACGAACAGAAGATCACCCCCAGTTCGCCCAGCTTCTCTTTGAATGTGGTTGCGACTGAGACGCTGTCGAACACGGCATCGACCGCGACCCCCGCCAGCATTTTTTGCTCGGCCAAAGGAATGCCCAGCTTTTCATAGGTGCGCAGAATTTCCGGATCGATCTCATCGAGACTGTTCAGCTGCTTCTTCTGCTTCGGCGCCGAGTAATAGACGATGTCCTGATAGTTGATGGGCGAGTATTTGATGTTTGCCCACGTCGGCTCAGCCTGCGCCTGCTCCAGCGACATCCAGTGGCGGAATGCCTTCAGCCGCCACTCCAGCATGAACGCCGGCTCTTGCTTCTTGGCCGAAATAATGCGGATGATCTCTTCATTCAGGCCCTTCGGCACCTGCTCATGTTCAATGTCGGTGACGAAGCCCCACTTGTAATCCTGCTGGGCCAGGTCACGAATTGTGTCAACGCTCGTGCTCATTGCATTCTCCCGGAAATAAGGCTGGCGGCTGGAACGATGTTTCCTTTTTGGCCGCGGAAGGCTGATAGCTGCATGGGCCGGATAAGGTCCGAAAGCATAAGATCCCGCAAAGCCTCGCGAATCACGCGATTGATGACTCGCTGGTTATCTTTGATGGGACAGCACGACTCGATGTCGCACATTCCCACGACATCCGTGCTGCATTCGGTCAGCGCCAGCGGACCCTCCAGCGCCGAGATGATCTCTGCGATCGAGATCATGCGCGGGTCGCGAACCAGACCATAGCCGCCCTTGATCCCGCGATGTGAGGCAAGCAAGCCGTTTTGCAGCAGGATCTTCAGAAGCTTACTGACAGTGGGCAGGGGTAGACTGCAGGCATCGGCCAGATCTCGCGCCGTGTGCAGTTCAGTCACCGGCTGACGAGCCATCTGGCTCATCAGAACCAGACCGTAGTCCGTCAATTTGCCCAGGCGAATCATCTGTAAGTTGCTGCGAAATAAGGCTACTTGGCATCTAAGCTAAATAGCACCGAATTAGTACAGTTTCATTGTAAGACTTCCGCTGGCGCAGTGCAAGCTGCGACGGAGCTCAGCTTCATTAACTTCGACTTCAAATAGCCTCAATTGCAGAGTTCGCCGAGAAAATCCGCAGAAATCGCCGATAGGAGGCCCTGCCTAAAAAAGGGACGGTGCCGGCTTACTGATTGGGTTCGCCGCCCTCTTGTGGGGCCAGCGGGAGGCGGGTCGCGCCGCGCAGGATATCGCGCTCTTGCGGAGAGAACATGCTCCTGAAGCGGCCCGAATCGATGGTGCGCTCGCGTTGATCGGGAGGCATGGAGCGCAAGTCTCGCATCGCCGTTACCACCTCATGCCTCCGATCGGGCGGGAGCTGCCGCATTTGGCTATAGATCTGCCGGGCGTCCCGTTTTTGCTGCGGGGTCAGGTGTTCCCAGGTCTCCATCCGATTGAGCATGCGCCGCTGCTGCTCGGGGGGCAGATTTGAGAAGTGCTGCAGCCGCTGCTCGAGCTGCTGCTGGCGCTCGGGCGGCAAATGACGGAATCTGGGATCACTATGCAACGCGCGCTGCTGCTCGTTGGGCGGAACATCCTTGTAGCGGCGCAGCCAGTCGCCTGAGTGTCCTTGGCCATGGGGTGAATTGCCTTGCGGGCGATTCTGCGCCGGCGGATGGGGCTGCGCAGGTCGCGGAGGCTCAGGCCGCGGGGGCGAAGGTGGACTTCCGTGATGTTGGGCGAAGCACGATGAGCCGAGTGCCACAGTCAGACTTGCTATAGCGAGCCATCGCGGGATGTAAATCATCTGAAGCAAGCGCTTATTCCAGGGCTAAAGCCCATCCTCTTTCGATCCAGACGCGGCGCTAAAGCGCCGCTCTTCCACATCTTCGATCCAACCGCACCGGCAACAACGTACTGGCTTCCGAGACTTTGATCGAATCACGCGGTGTGCCGTTCCCTTCGACATCTCTATTCGAGGTCCGCGTCGACAATGCATCGATCTTCGGACACCCAGGTCAGGGTTCCGCAGACGTGTGCTCGCGGAATCAGCCGAAACCTCCACAGAAGGAGGTTAGGGATTTGCCGTGACGTCTTGCTGCACTTGCAGATCGTCGAGCAAATCAAAGTCGGCGTACATGTCGTGATTCTTGTCCAGAGCCTGTAGATCGCTGACTGCGGAGCCGGGCTGAAACGGTTGCGTCTCCACGGTCGCGACCGGGCCGGTTTGTCCTCCGCGCTGCGCTAAGAACATTCCCATGCCAAGACCCATCAGCACCATGAGCGCACCCGCCAGCACCGGACGCCTAAACCAGGACAGCCAACCGGGCTGTGGCTTGGCCATCTCCTCGCGCAGGCGCGCCTGCAGGCGGACATCGAAATATGGCGAAGGCTCCGGCGTGTGCCACTCGTCGAGCAGCGCCATGGTGCGGCGGAACTCGTCGAGCTTCCCGGCGCAGGCGACGCAACTTGCCAGATGCTGTTTGTCATCGGCGGTCGCTTCGGCCAGGCCGGCGGCAATGTCCGGCATCCTTTCTAGAGTTTGATTGCAAGTCATAACCGCATTCCCCTCACATCTTCTTCGCCAATTTCGCTTCGGTCAGTCAATACTGCCAGTCTAGACAGCCAGTCTAGATAAATTCTTTCAACTGCTCCCGCAAAGTCTCGTAGGCGCGAAACAGCAACGACTTGGTTGCGGACTCGCTCAGTTTCAAGACAGCGGAAATCTGTTTGTAATCCATCTGCTGATACTTATGCATGATCACAGCCAGGCGCTGGCGCTCAGGCAGCGCGTCCACTTTCTCGCGGATAGCCTGCAACCGTTCACGCCGCATGATCTCCTGTTCGGCGGTCAGCTTACCATCATGCAAGTCGAGCGTTGTACCGGTTTCCTGATCGGGTTCGTCAATGCTGACCGACACCTCCGGCCGCTCGTGCCGAGTATCGCGCGCGTGATTGACGCCTAGATTCGTCGCAATCCGGTACAACCAGGTGGTGAACTTCGCGCTCGGTTCGTAAGTCTGCCGCGAGCGATAGACGCGCAGAAAAACTTCCTGTGCAAGATCTTCAGCTGCGGCCGCATTGCGCGCCATGCGATACATAAAACTCACCAGCGGGCGGCGGTATTTCTGCACCAGGTAATCGAAGGCGCCGGCATCGCCCGCCTTGACCCGCAGCATGATATCGGCGTCTGAGAAAGCTGCGGTGCTGGCGATAGGAGCAGATTCGCCGACCGACCGGGCGCCGCCCGCCATCAGCACACTCTGATCGATTGCCGCAGTACTGGCCGCTGCGCTCACATCAATATCAACCCGGTCGGAGCCGGAAAGTTGCGCCTCTTCGTCCCCATCGGACGCAGTCGAAGTCCTTGGATTTGAGGGAGATAACCCGTGCGGCCGCGGCTTGGGGTCAGTCGGCATTTGTGAGATGACGTGGCAGGGACAAAAGCCCGCAGAAACACTTTTTTCTGCAGGGCCTAGGCTATCACGGGAAGCAGGCTCGTGGGGTAGCAGCCGGAGTTGTTCGCGCCCGGTTAGGAGGCGGAAGCAACGCGTTCCAAGTAAACAGATTCGAAATCAGCGTGCGGCCTGGATCTGGCGGGCCTTTGACCCCCAAGGCACTACTACTACAATACGAACCTGCAGCCCCGCGTGCTCTCGTTCAGAATGATGGGTTAGCACTCGATAGAGTGTCAAAATGCTATTCCATGATGGAAAGTTTCCGCGTGCGCTCAGGCATAACAAGCGGCAGCCGACAAAAAAGCACCGATTCCGCTGCCAAATCCCGGGACCAGTGCCGGCTGGATGTGCAATCTTGCTGCTATGGTGCGCAGTCGAACGGCGACTGTCGCGTCGATATAGTTGCCAAAATAGCGTAGCAATAATCCCATACGATGGCAGCGGTGCCAGTTACCGCACGGAGGCCGAAATGCAGGGCAGGATGTTGCCGAGCGAAAAGACCCCGCACGAAACAACCTGCCCGTGACTTACTATTGCGCGAGGATGCGAGCGATCTCCTCCAGATGCAGCCGTTCCAGACTGCCATTGGAGGGGACCGGCTGGCCTCCCAATGGGCTATCCACGAGGGAATTGTTCACGATGATGAGCAAGGTCGCGTCCACCTCTGTTCTCTTGGCGTCTGTGCGGCGGAGACGGAAGGTGAGAAGATAACGGCCATCCTGCTCGCGCAAGGACTCACCTAGTTTCGGATCAGCAATTTCACGCAGCCGCCCGGTAGAAGCGGGAATGGAGGCGGAGTTGATCAGTCCCTTCTTCGGGTCGGCTAGCGCAACGCGCTCTTCGCGGCGGCGCATGACTTCGAGAATCGCTTTGAAAACGGAGTCATAGCTGGCGTCGAAGACTTGCCCGTGATGCTTGCGATCGTCGGCACGGGCCAGACGAGCTGAGAATCCTCCTACCAGATCGCGCCCAATCTTCATGGAGACCTGGGCGACGACATCCTTTTCCGGCGGCTGTTTCGCGAGGTCGTCGGGTCGTTCGAACATGATGGTTATGACGCGAACTTCTTCGGGTTTGAGCCGAAATGGCTTGTTGAAAGCAACTTCGGACTCCCGCAACTGGGCCCGGTAACCTTCCGGCAGCTGGTCGAGAACCAATTCCGCTTCGACGGGTTTGCGATACGGGTTGCCAAGAAGGAAGCGGAATGGCACGTGCGGGCCCATAGTGGTCTGCACGTCAACGAAGTTGTTCTGCGCCGCATTGTTTCCCTGGTTGATGTCGGCCGCGAATTCGACTGTCACCTTGACGCAGAAGTGGTCGAAGGCGCCGATAGGTTGAGGCCACAGTCCTCCGTTGGTATCAGAAAGATTCGTTAGGTCCCAGTTGACGGGTACGATCTTGAGATCGTTACCGGAAGGATCGCCCGCGGCGGCGAAGTCAACCAGGGGAGCATCAATCTGTTTGAACATGGAGTCGGTCAGTCCGACAAAAATGGGAGCATAACGGAAGCGGACAACAACGCCAGTGGCCGCTGCGTTGCCGAGGTTGCGAACACGGGCGCGCAGCAGATTGACCACGCCTTTAGAGGCGTTCACGACATTGTTGCCTGCGTCAACCACGAAGATGTCGGGCGTCTGCCATAGCGGACCGATTCCGGTGACATAACCCCATGGGGTGATGAACAGGTCAGCTCCGCTCAATGCCGCTTCGTGGTTATAGAAGACATCCTGGTCGCCTCGGCCCGCTGGAGAGCAGGGATTGGTAGCGCCGCCAGGCGGAGTACAGAGGTTCCGGACATCTCCCCAAACGAGATGGAAGCCGGAGGTATCGGAAGCGTTTGAGTTGTAGTCTCCCATGTAGGTGGGGGCGATGAGCGGGTCGTAGCCAACGCTGGGATTGAAGGCCACACTTGAAACCTGCTGATTGAACCAGGTCAGGCCGGCGTCAGTGGAGATCGCTTCAAAGACGCTGATTGCGGTATTGGCAGGATCGTTTCTGCGGTCGTAAAAGGACACTTTAATGTGCCCGTTTGCCGGAGAAACAGAAATCGAGGGCTGCCAATTGTCATGGGTGGTGGTATCTGGGTTGATGGTTACAGCCGGCGCGGCGTTGATGCTGCGGGGCGCGCTCCAGGTGACACCTCCGTCGGTGGAGCGAACAAAGAAAACATCCGATCGGTCCGGCCCTGAACCGTCGGGGTCCGCCTGGAAGACAATATAGATGTTCCCGCGCGTGGGGCTGCCCGGACCGGTTCGATCAATTGCGACGAACGGAAATCCTCGGGTTCGCATCCCCAGGCTGCTTGGAGTCGGCGTGACGGTGGCGACCGTCTTGTCGGGATTGGGATCCATAGGATCTGGGTTGGCGAAGACAGATCCCCCATTTGTGGAACGGACGAGATGAATACGCTCAGTAGAACCGGCGAATTCGCCCCAGACAACATAAATCTCTCCCCCGGGCCCGACAGCTGGCATTGCGCCGTGGAAGAGTGCCGAGTTGGTCGAGAGCGCGATCGGTGTGGCAAAGGTTAGAGGGGTGGTTGAAGTGGAATACGTGAAAAGAACCTGCGCCGTAGTGGAGAACAATGACGCGAATTCCGACCATGCCAGGTAGACGCGCCCGTCGTTGCCTCCTCCCGTTGTGTCCACGGCAATGAATTCTTTATCTTCGAACGGCGACCCGGTGTTGAGTAGGCCAGCAATCAGAGTGGGTGTCCCGAACGTGACCGTGGGACTGGTCGATGTAGAACGCGCTACCGCGACCCGCGATCCGCCTAGGGTCATCAGACTGTTGACTGATAGAGTGGCGAAATAGAAGTTGCCAAGGCGATCCACCGCGAGCGCAGGATCACCTACGTTGATCTGGCCAGATGCCGGCGTCAGCAGTCCTGCGTCCACGAAAGAAACGCCACCGTTCGTGGAGTAGCCATACCCGGTCATGCTGGTGACGTTGCCGCTGCCCACGGCCGCAGCTTGGACGGAACTGTTCCACCCCACGACGATGGTGGAGCCGAACGATGCGTGGTTGGTTTCGCTTTCGGTAGTGAAGTTGTCGTGCGTAGGGGAGTTGTTATCGGGGGTATTGACCTGAAGATTTTGTGCGGACGAGTCCGGGACAAAACAGATCAACAGGAACGAGATGGTCACGGCAAGCAGAATTTTTGGCCCTGTGTTCATGGTGATTCCTCCAAGCGCGTGCGTCCCTTCGCGACACACAGGTGAATTGTTAACTATTCTTCTTTCTCCTCTTTCTGGTGGTTGGAGTCGGCCCGCCCTATTACCCGTTCGATACATGAACGAGAAGAAAGCCCGTTAGGAAGAGGGGCAATAATGTCACGGCGGGGATAGGAATTCACATCAGGAGGCGTGTTGTTACGAAATCCGAACGAGAGAATAGCCACGGAATCGCGTTTGGAACGTCAGTAAATACCGGGGAGCAGACGTTGAACCAGGCGAGCGATGATGTAAGCGCGCGAGTATCATCGATGGATCGATACGTTTGACGCACCCGCAAAGCAGAACGCACCCATTCTCCTGTTGTTCACGCAGTTGACGGATTCGGCTCTATCTGTTCGAATCGAAAGGATAGGGCGCTTAACTCAGCGGTAGAGTGCCATCTTCACACGGTGGAAGTCATAGGTTCGAATCCTATAGCGCCCACCATCCTCTTATCTTCCGACGATGCAGCCACTTGGAATCGGTCTGGATCTTTTACGAAACCTGGCGATTGCGCTCAAGATTTGCGTTCACTCAGCGGAGTGCTGTTGCTTTCCTTCAGAGTCTTGGGAGTCAGAGCGCCATTGCCAGGCGCGTCGTCCGTCGGGCAAGTTGACGGGCTGGACTTCCCCATAGGCAACCAGACGGTTCAGCACAGTAGAGACTGACACCATGGGATCTTTATGCCGAGTGAGCATCGCCGGGTCTTTTTGCCGGATCCAATCGCACACCTCAGCCGTCATCATGGCGTGACGAGTCTCAATCAAAGCCATTCGGCATGCCTTCGTGAAGCCCGGCCGTCGTGGACTGCTTTTGGAAGCGACAAATCCGAGAAATTCGTCCTTCAGAGCTTCGTCCCCGAAGAGGTTCGCCAGACCGATGATAGTTTGTCGAATCGTTCCGATGCGGCGCATGAGTTCGGTCTTTTGCTGCAGGAGGTGCTGCAACTCTTGTCGTGCGTCACGCAGGACCTGCTCAAGATGTGGATTCACACTCCGGCTAGTAGCACTCGCCACGATTTTGTTCTCTGCGCTCAACAATTTTGTGTTAGATCAGGAGTCGTTGTTTCAGGATAAGAATCGACACTTCGCAATACCAGCGTTATCCCAAGGTCTGCCTGCGTAAGATAGATTGCTTACGTCGATGATTTGACGACTCGCACAACAAAACAAACCGACACTGCATATTAGAGACAATTCAGGAACCGCGTTTTACAGGCGCGAGCCAAGAAAATCCTCGGAGAGCCAAGAAACTAACTAGCGAGAAAACCCAAAAGCAACGCCTGCCTCCGGGTTCGAGATTCGATGATGTGGAGATTTGGGTCTCCTCCCCGCCGCGCCATCACTCCAACCTAATACGTAAATACATATTTGTCAGACATCATGGCTACGTATTTCAGTAAAATATACAAATAACATTAAATACAACTGCATGAAAACAATGGCATAACATCAGCAGTTGTTGTGGTTTACAATTTGCTGACAATGTCATCAGTTGTTTTGTCTGGTGATCTGGTATGTTCCCATTGCTCACGATCCGTCCTGGATCGATTCGGAGCCAAGGGATAGCGGAAACCTTCCGTTTCCGCGACGGCCAAATTCTTCTTTTTCAGGAGAAACCTATGAAGCGAGTCCTGCTAAGCCTCAGACTTCTGGCCTTAGTAGTCACCGGGATGGCTCTTCCGGTGTTACTGCATAACCCCCTATTCGCGCAAGGTGGGGCCCAAGGTGCCATCACGGGAACCATCATCGATCCCAGTAACGCTGTCATTCCTAACGCTAAAATCACCATCACCAACCAGGGCACGGGTGTGATCGAACGGACGCTCACCACCGGTTCGCAGGGTACATTCTCGGCGACGTTGTTGCCGATCGGAACCTATAAGGTTGAGGTCACGGCCACAGGATTTAGCAAGACCGAAGCTTCCGGCATCGCTGTCCGAGTTTCAGAGACCAGCTTTATCAGCCTGCAAATGAAAGTTGGTACTACCTCAGAAGAGGTCAGTGTCTCTGGCGCGGCCGCCCAAGTCGAAATCACCAATCCCACTACCGGCGAAGCATTGTCTGGAGAAGTAATCCGCGAAATGCCGCTGGCCACGCGCAACTTTCTTGGTCTGCTGGCCCTTTCGGCTGGCACCAACAGCGAGTTCGCTGATACCACCGCCCTCGGCCGGGGCCAAACGACCATCATTGTCAATGGCCAGCGTCCGGTGAACAACAACTACCAACTGGAAGGCATCAACGCCAACGACGTCAGCTTGCCCCAATTTGACAACGTTAACCTGCCCAACCCCGACGTCGTCGAGGAATTCAAGACGCAAACGTCGCTCTACGACGCATCGCAGGGTCGCAACGGCGGCGGCAACATGCAGGTTAACCTAAGGTCGGGAACAGATAAATACCATGGGGATGCGTTTGAGTACTTCCGCAATAATCTGCTCGACGCCAACGATTGGTTCCTGAAGCGATCCGAACTCACGGCTCAACCGCCAAAACCGAACAAGGCCCCGGTTCTCCGACAGAACGCTTTTGGAGCTTCCTTCGGCGGTCCTGTGCCCGGCATCAAGAACTTCTTCTTCTTCGGCAACTATTCTGGAGTGCGGGAGGCCTCCGCAATCGCTAAGGGCACGACGATCAGTACCTCTATTCCTATCCTGCCGTCCTCACGTGACGCAGCCACGTTGATGAGCACCTTCGGGGTCACCAGTATCGATCCGGTTGCCTTGGCTTGGCTCAACCTTCCGGCATCCAAGTGTCCGGGATTCAATGATGGGACACATTGTATTCCCTCTCTGCCGGGTACCCCAGGTGTGGTCGCCGGGGCTACTAACACCGCGACTCTACAACTCGCCGCGCTGGGCACTTACGCCGATGATCAGTTCACCATCACCGTGGATAAGAAAATTGGCTCGAAGGATTCCTTCACGGCGCGCTGGTTTGACGATAAGGCCGCTATCATTCAACCCTTTGGAGAACACTCCAGTCTCCCGTTCTCGTTAAACTTTCCGCTTAAGAACCGTTTCCTCAAGCTCGGTCTGACCCACGTCTTCTCCTCCACCGCCGTCAATGACTTTCGCTTCGGCTTTGCTCGTTACAACTTTAATCAGACCCCCACCGAACCGATCTCTCTGACTGATATCGGGTCCACCCGGCCCAACTCTGCCGACTTCGCCGGCGCATGGAAGCCGATCGTCAGCGGAGGCGGTGGTTTCTCCATCGGCGCAGATGTCAACGATAACCGTGGTACTGCCGACAACACCTTCGTCTGGGGCGATAATTTTTCCAAAACCATTGGCAAACACACCCTGCGCGTGGGCGGCGAGATCGACCGCTGGCAGCTCAATCGCTACAACCATTTTGCCAAGCGGGGATCCGTCTCGTTCTCGACTAACACCACCACGTTCCCCGGCTTGAACGGTTTCCAGGATTTTCTTGAGGGCAACATCAATACCACTCAGGGTCAAGCAGGCATCGACAAGTTTTATTTCCGTGCCACCGATGCAGGAGCTTATGTGCAGGATGACTGGAAGGTCACTTCCCGCGTGACTCTCAATTTGGGCGTACGTTGGGAAGCCATCGATTACGCCCATGTCATCGGCAACTTCCTGACGAACCTTGGGGGATTTGCTCATTGCAGCAGCACCGGCTGTGCTTCGGACGGATTGTCAGATACTCCTTTGCATTACATCCACCCATCCGGCGCTCCCGGAGGCTTTGGTACGCCGGGCGTAAGCGATTGCACGTTACTGACCTGCTTTAGCTGGAAGAACTTCAGCCCCCGAGTCGGCTTTGCCTGGGACGTATTCGGCGATCACAAGACGGCTCTGCGGGGCGGCTATGGAACCTATTACCAACGGGCTTCCAACCAATCGGAGTTGCAGTCTGCCGGCGGTCCTCCGTTCAGCGTTCAATTCAAGGCGACTGCTGGATCGGTTACTACAGCAAACCCGTTTCCGCAGCTTCTGCCCAACTCGGCCTTCCCGCTGGCATTAACCCCAGGCCCGAACGGCAATACCTTAGGGCCCACCGCTTTTGGTATCCCCTCAGGCTACCCGCAACTGAATGGTTTTGACACAGCCACTGGCACACCCAGTTTTGACAACACCAATGGCAATTTGGGCGGCCTGGCTGCAACGAACAGTGGGTTGCAATTCTTCCCCGTGCGCGGTTTTCGTCCGCCCTATTCCCAGCAGTGGAATCTGACCATACAGCGCGAGGTCGCGTCCGGCTGGATGGTCGAACTGGGATATGTCGGTGCCTCCGGGGTTTTCCTGCTTGGCCCCGGTCGTGCGCCGAATGCCGGGCAAACCTGCACGCTCGCTCGTCCTTGCGTCATCCCAAAGTCGGCGCTGTCACCGAATTTCATTGCACCTGCTGCTGGGACACCCAACGTCGCAATGAATTCTGACGGCAGCGTCTCCATCACTGGGAGCAGCGCGGCCAACGTCGATGCACGCGTGTTCGTGCCATTCCTTGGTAGCGAGAGCGGCCATTTCTTCTTGCAGGAAAACAACTCTCACTCCACTTATCACTCGCTCCAAGCTTCGCTCGTCCATCAACTCGCGAAGGGCTTGTACTTCCAGGCGGCCTACACCTGGTCGAAGTCCCTCGACAATGCCTCCGGCTCGGAGACTAGCGACGAGTTGAACGGGCTGACCCAGTTTGGCGATCTGCTGAACACGAACAGCAACCGCGGGCTGTCGGACTTCGACCGCACCCATCGGCTGGTCATCAGCTATTCCTACGAGCTACCCTTCGGCAGTACGCATGGATTCGGCAATGTGCTGCACGGCTGGACATTGCAGGGCGCTACCAGCTTCCAGTCTGGCACTCCGTTTGCGATCTATGACGCTGCGTCCCCGACGATTTCCGACCCCAATTTTAACGATGGCAGCAACTTGGCTACTCTCACTCCGGGTACGCCACTGTCGGCGGTCCTAACCAAGGGGAGCAAGCTTGACAAAATCAACGCGTTTGTAAATCCGAACGTGTTCACTATCGGTGGCCTGTGTGTGGACAGCCAGGGCAATACGCTGTCAATCCCGGTTACAGACCCCGGCTGCACCAGCGGCTTGGCAGCCCCTGGCAACGTTCGGCGCAACAGCTTCCGCGGGTTCTTCCAGCAAGAGTGGGATTTCAGCGTACACAAGGTTACCAAGATTACAGAACGGCTCAACTTCGTATTTGGGGCTGATTTCTTCAATCTCTTCAACCACCCCGCCTTTTCCAGCCCGCAAGCCGGCCAGGGTGGTGCGTACACCGCGTTTACCGCTGGATCGAACGGCAACTACGGTGGGATCGACATCTCGTCGCTGGATACTAGGGTTCTGAATACCGTAAATCGCCCGCGAATTGTTCAATTCGTGGGCAAGATCACCTTCTAAGCAAACTGCGTGGCAGGCGTCTCCACTGATACAAAGGCCGCACCGAAAGGTGCGGCCTTACAACAAAGAAGGTCAGCACGGCAGTGGCAAAGCCGAGCAGGAATTTTTCTCAGCTAACCGCTGTGGCGCCGTCGTCATTTGGGGATCAAAGTCTGGGCCAGATGCCCTGAACACCTCCGACTTCTGTGCACCTTGCACGCGAGGGTTCATAAATATATAGTCGTTTGGCAAACTAACGAACATCAAATCTCCATGCCTACACTTCACTATCGTGTTGTCGACGTCTTCACTGCAGCGGCCCTGGAAGGCAATGCCCTCGCAGTATTCACCGATGCCTCGTCCATCGACGAGAAGGTGATGCAGGAGATCGCGCGCGAGATGAACCTGGCAGAGACGGCGTTCATCCTGCCGGCCGAAGATACGACGTGCGTCGCCCGCGTGCGCATATTCACGCCGTCGAAAGAGATGGTGTTTGCGGGGCATCCCACGATTGGCACCAGCTTTGTGTTGTTCGATGAAGGCATGCTGCCGCAGAACTGCGATTCGTTTGTTTTGCAGGAGAAAGTCGGCCCGGTCCAGGTGTGGATTGAAAAGGGCAGCCGCCCCATGATTTGGCTGAAGACGCCTGCAATTCGAGAGGGCAAGCGGTTCGATCGTGCGCTGTGCGCCCGGGCGCTTGGGCTGCAGGCCGACGATCTGCTCGATCTTTCTCCCCAGCTACTCGATGCCGGAAACCCGACGCTCCTGATCGCGTTGCGAAATCAAGACGCTGTGGACCGGGCCTGGCTGGATATGCAGGGCATGCGCGTTATCTCTGATGGCGAATTGGAACCGTTTTGCGTCTTTGTCTTCTGCCGCAGCCAGGAAGGCGCGTATTCGCGCATGTTCGCGCCCGAGTATGGCGTCGTCGAAGACCCGGCCACGGGAAGTTCCACCGGTCCGCTGGCAGCCTACATGATGAAACATGGTTTGATGGACGGAACTGGTGGAAAGCGCTTCATTAGCGAGCAAGGCACGAAGATGAAGCGGCGCAGCTTGCTGCACGTACGGATCCAAGGCAAGAATGGCGCGGACGGAATCTACGTCGGCGGACACGTGACCCCGATCGCTGAATGTACGATGAAGATCTAGGGAGCACTCAGCGTTCAGCCATCAGCCCTCAGCCATCAGCCATCAGCATTCAAGTTGTTTCACAATGAAATCAATGAGCAAACTTCAATTTCCCTCAGCGGCTGAAGCCCGTGCCCTCGCCACAAACATTTATGAGATAGTTCTCAAAGCCTGATTGTCCTGGTCGGAAAATGCGCTACGGATTAAAGGTTGAATGCTCGCGCAAGGAGACACAC
This sequence comes from Candidatus Sulfotelmatobacter sp., assembly GCA_035710725.1. GTDB lineage: Bacteria > Acidobacteriota > Terriglobia > Terriglobales > Acidobacteriaceae > Sulfotelmatobacter. The sequence goes on from DASTCY010000046.1 coordinate 65,868, forward strand.
GATGATTGTCCGCATCTGGCACGGCGCAGTCCCCGCAAGCAAGGCAGACGAGTATCTGAAACTGATGCGGACGGTCGCCATTCCTGATTATCGCTCGATCCCCGGCAACAAAGGCGCTTACGCATTGCGCCGCGTGGAAGGCGACAAAGCGCATTTTCTGATGCTGACCTTCTGGGAATCGGAAGCTGCGATCCGAGCATTCACAGGCGACAACATCAACCAGGCGAAGTACTACGATTTCGACAAGAATTTTCTGCTCGAGCTGGAACCCACCTCCACGCATTACGAAGTGTATGAGGAGTAGACAAATCCGCGGATAGTTGTGTCGATATAAACAATTTGCCAATTGGCTAACAATAATCGGGAGTCCGAACATCGACCACGATTGAAGGTCTCTGAGGAGGCCCAATGTCCGTCTGCCAAAGAATCGAAGCATTGAAATCTCGCTTCCGGCCCTCCCGGCGCCGGTGGCGGCCTTTGTTCCCTACGTTTGCAGCGGAAATCTCATCTTCATCTCCGGGCATATTGCCAAAAATGGCGGCAAGCCCTGGACCGGGCAACTCGGCCGCGATCTCACCACCGCGCAACCCAGTAAGCGAGATGGCTAAGTAGCCGGTGGACCCGCGGCCATTGTGTGGTAGGGCCGCAGGAATCACACTGAAGCGATAAGCAGGCGTCTGGGCCCAGGGCTTCATGATGCAGACCGTGGGCGTTGCTCCCCAGCGCGATGGCGCGCTAAGATAACCCGTACACATCTTCTCCGCCATTGATCCCAGTAATTTTTCTTAAAGTAGCTCGCGGGCGAGGCGTGTGTGACCCCGGGTGCGGCGCAACCATGCGCATGCGAAATCTCCGGACGGAGTCAGAATTGAGAAAGGGCAAGACCGCAGTCATCGTAGGCGCCCAATGGGGCGATGAAGGCAAAGGCAAAATTGTCGACGTTCTCTCCGAAAGTTTTTCGGTGGTGGCGCGCTACGCCGGTGGCCACAATGCCGGACATACCGTAATCATCAATGGGAAGAAATTCATTCTTCAGCTTGTGCCCTGTGGTGTCTTACGCCAGGGATGCTGCAGCGTCATCGGCAACGGGGTAGTCCTTGATCCGCTGGCCTTTTTGAAAGAGGTCGCAGCCTTGCGCGCAGCGGGCGTGCAGGTCGATGGCAATCTCTTCGTTTCCAATCGCGCTCACGTCATTCTTCCCTACCACCGCATGATCGAGCTTGCGTCCGAGAACGCTCCTGGACGCGTGAAAATCGGCACGACCTCTCGCGGCATTGGCCCGGCCTACGAAGACAAGATGGGACGCCGTGGCCTGCGCGTCGCCGACCTGCTCGATCTGCAACTGCTGAAGAAACACATTGAGAACGCGGTGCGCGAAAAGAACATGATCGCGCATGCGCTGTTCAACTCCGAGCCGCTCGATGCCGACAAGATGTACGGCGAATACGCAGCCGCCGCCGAGAAAATCGCTCCTTTCGTTCGTGATACCGCGCTGTTTCTGAACCAGGCCCTGGCGCGCGGCGAATCGATTTTGTTTGAGGGAGCACAAGGCACGATGCTCGACATCGATCATGGCACGTATCCCTTCGTGACCTCTTCGAGCTCGACCTCGGGTGGGGCAGTGATCGGCTCCGGCGTCGCGCCCACAGCCATCGATTCTGTCATCGGCATCACGAAAGCCTATTGCACGCGCGTCGGCGAGGGTCCGTTCCCCACCGAAGAAAAAGGCGATGCCGGCGAAAGCCTGCGCAAGCGCGGCCGCGAGTATGGCGCGGTGACTGGACGTCCGCGGCGCACGGGCTGGCTCGATCTGCCGCTGCTGCGCTATGCCGGCATGATCAATGGCATTTCCTGGCTGGTCGTTACCAAGCTCGACGTGCTCGACGAACTGGCGGAGATTCCTGTGTGCATCGGCTACAGGCTTGACGGCAAGCCCACAACGGAGATACCTTCGCAAGCCTCAGGCTACGAGAGAATTGAATGCGAATATCGCCGTATGCCGGGCTGGCATACTTCGACCGAGGGGATCACGGAATTTGACAAGCTGCCACAAGCAGCGCGCGAATACCTGGCGTTTCTGGAGAAGGAAATGGAAGGAAAGATTGCGATGATCTCCACCGGCCCGGATCGCGATCATACGATTGTTACTGATTCATTTCGCAGCGAGTTGCAGAGGGTGTCGGCACGGGCATAGAGAGTTCCCAGGGCGGCGAAAGCAAGATGCAAAACACGAGGAGCGGAGAATGGTGGTCCTAGCGGTAACGTGGATGGCGAAACTCGGACATGAGGCGGAAGTCGCTGCCTTGTTTTCGAAGCTCACGGATGAATCACGCAAAGAACCCGGCTGTGCCATGTATCAGGTGCACCGGCACCGCACCGATCCGCGGCGCTTCTTCATCTACGAGCAGTATAAAGATGATGCCGCGCTCGAGGCCCACCGCACCACTCCGCATTTTCTGCAGCACGCGAAAAAAGACTTGCCCAAACACGCCGACCGCGTGGAAGGTCATTTGTTCGAGCCGCTCGGCTAGATTTGTGTGGAGCGGGCGCCTCGCCCGCTTGATGCAGGCATCGGAAACCCGATCCTATTTGGGCTTGATCTCGCTCAATAACTCGCCCCCGTGCGCGTAGCTATCCTTCGACACTTCATGGAAGGCAATGACGACCGCCTCGCGTCGTGTGCCAGCTTCTTCGACGAGCGCGTCGGTGATCCGCTTGGCGAGTTTGCGTTTCTGATCGGCCGTCCGGCCAGCCAGCATTGTGATTTGCACCATGGGCATAGAAGCAGTTCCCAGTACTCAGTACTCAGTACTCAGTACTCAGTACTCAGTACTCAGTACTCAGTACCCAGTACTCAGTTGTCAGTTCTCAGCAAAACCACTGGGTCCTAAGTTAACTGAGAACTATTTCGCCAGTTCATATCCCGCGAAGAAGAAGCTGAGCTCGAAACGCGCCGTGTCCTCCGCATCGGAGCCATGAATCGCGTTGTGCTCAATATTCGTCGCCCACTTCTTCCGGATCGTTCCCTCTTCCGCGTTGGCCGGATTCGTCGCTCCCATCAGCTTGCGAAGATCGGCGATGGCGTTTTCTTTTTCCAGAGCCAGCGCCACGATCGGGCCGCTCGACATGAAATTCGTGAGTGAGCCATAAAACGGCTTGCCCGCATGGACGGCATAAAACTGCTCGGCCTGGTGCTTGGAAATTTCCAACATCTTCAAGGCGAGAATGTGGAAACCCTGCTTCTCGAATTGTTCAATGATGTCGCCGATGGCATTTTTCTTCACGGCATCGGGTTTTACGATGGTCAATGTACGTTGCAGAGTTTTCATGGATCAGGTCTCAGTTCTTGGTAGTCAGTTGTCAGTGGTCGGTGCTCAGCGATGCCAGGATCACGATTTACTCTTGCATACCCCTCGGACACGATTAGACGTGCACACCAATCGCAGCCGCCAGAGTTTCCCCGATTTGTGCCGGAGATTTCGCCACGCGAATTCCCGCGGCTTCGAGGGCTTTGATTTTTTCTGCCGCGGTGCCCTTGCCGCCCGAGATGATCGCTCCGGCATGGCCCATGCGACGTCCGGGAGGCGCGGTTTGTCCCGCAATAAAGCCTACCACTGGCTTCTTCATGTGCGTCTTCACAAACTCAGCCGCGGTCTCTTCGGCATTGCCGCCAATTTCGCCGATCAGGATGACCGCTTCGGTTTCCGGATCGCGATTAAATAGGTCGAGCGCGTCCACGAAGGTCGTGCCGATAATGGGGTCGCCGCCGATGCCAATCGCGGTCGACTGTCCAATGCCGCGCTGCGTGAGTTGATGCACCGCTTCGTACGTCAGTGTGCCTGAGCGCGACACAATTCCCACCGAGCCTTCTTTGTGAATTGATGCCGGCATGATGCCAACCTTGCACTTGCCCGGAGAAATAATGCCTGGGCAGTTCGGCCCGATCAGGCGCGAACGGCGGTTCTGCAGGAACTCCCAAGCCTTCACCATGTCGAGCGTGGGAATGCCTTCGGTGATGCAGACAATCAGATCGATGTCTGCGTCGGCGGCTTCCATAATCGCATCGGCCGCGAACGGCGGCGGCACGAAAATCACGGTCGCGTTAGCGCCGGTTTGGTCAGCGGCCTGTCGAACGGTATTGAAAATCGGCCAGCCCTCGTGCGTCGTGCCGCCCTTGCCGGGGGTCACGCCCCCAACAATCTGTGTGCCGTACGCAGCGCTCGCCTTGGCGTGAAACGTGCCCTCGCGTCCGGTCAGGCCCTGCACAATCAGCCGAGTGTTTTTATCAACTAAGATTGCCATTTAAGAAATTCCTCGAGTCTCAATTCAAGCGATGATGTCGTCCCGAGCAACGCGAGGGATCTGGGTGTTGAATCCGCTCACTCCGAACCGAGATCCCTCGCTGCGCTCGGGATGACAACTCGAAACCTCATCGCCATTCCTGAACGCCGTGAATCCCGCGGGCTGATGCCACAACTTTTTCTGCCGCTTCCTTCATGGTATCGGTCACGATAAAGTTCAGCCCAGAGTTCATCAGGATTTTCTTGCCCTCATCCACGTTGGTACCTTCGAGCCGCAGCACGACCGGCAATTTGATATTGGTCTTGCGTGCGGCGTCAACCACGCCGGTGGCGAGCGTATCCACGCGCAATATCCCCCCAAAAATATTAATGAGAACTGCCTTCACATTTTTGTCGCTGAGCAAAATCTCGAATGCGTGGGCCACTTGCTCAGAACTGGCGCCGCCCCCAACATCCAGAAAATTCGCGGGCATGCCGCCGGCATACTTGATGATGTCCATCGTCGCCATGGCTAGCCCGGCACCGTTCACCATGCATCCCACGTTGCCGTCGAGCTTGATGTAATTCAAGCTGTACTTGGAAGCTTCGACTTCGAGCGGATCCTCTTCCGTGATGTCGCGCAATTCGCGCAGATCGGGATGCCGAAACAGCGCGTTATCGTCAAAGTTAATCTTCGCATCGAGCGCAAAAAGCCGTCCGTCCGACGTTGTAATGAAGGGATTGATCTCGACCAGCGAAGCGTCGGTATCGAGAAACGCTCGATAAAGACTGGTAAGAAATTGCACTGCCGGAGTGATCTGCTTGGCGTTCAGCCCAAGCGCGAATGCGATCTTGCGCGCCTGAAATGCCTCCAGACCCATGCCCGGGTCCATGTGCTGCTTCAGAATCGCATCTGGATTCTCGGCTGCAACCTGCTCGATCTCCATTCCACCCGCGGCCGACGCCATGAACACCGGCTTGCCTTCTGTGCGGTCGATCAGAATTCCCAGATAAAGCTCTTTTTCGATTGGCAACGTTTCTTCGATCAGAAGACGGCGCACGATGCGTCCCTCGGGCCCGGTTTGATGCGTAACCAGCTTCATGCCGAGCATCCTGCCGGCGAGATCGCCCGCCTCAGCGACGGACTTGGCGATCTTCACGCCGCCGCCCTTGCCGCGTCCTCCAGCGTGAATCTGCGCTTTGACCACCACGCCCGATGCGCCGGAGCTGAAAAGATCTTTGGCGGTCGATTCCGCTTCCTCGCGCGTGTCGGTCATCGATCCGCGCGGCACGGTGACGCCGTATTTTTTTAGAATTGCCTTCGCCTGGTACTCATGAATTTTCATACTTGAAGCTCGTCAATAAGAATGGAAGGAACCTGCTTGCGGCTTCGGAAGCGCGGCAGCAAACTCTTGATTCTATAGAACGCTGGCGGATCTGAGCAAACATGGCCAAGCGGATTTTTTCGTGGCCATGCCGGAATGGGAGGGAAATGCTACGCTAGTTTCACCCCTCTGAAGCCCATGATTCTTGACGCCCTCCATTGCATCGCTAACCACAATCAGTCGCTCACGCGCAACCAGGCGCGCGAGGTAATGGCCGAGGTGTTGGCAGGCAAGTGCACCGACGCGCAGATTGCGGCACTGCTAGTCGCACTTCACATGAAGGGCGAAACCGTCGAAGAGATCGTCGGCTTCGCGGAAGCGATCCGGGCCGCAGCTGCGCCATTGCCGGTTTTGCAGGGAAACACGGCGTCCGATCCCGCGGCAGCGCTCGATGTTACCGGCACCGGTCGCGAGGCGCTGATCGATACTTGCGGCACGGGCGGCGATGCCGCCGCCACATTCAATATTTCGACTGCGACCGCGTTTGTTGCCGCAGGGGCCGGCGTCCGCGTCGCGAAGCATGGCAACCGCAGCAACACTCCTAAATTTAAGAATGGCGAGCGCGTAGCCAACTGCGGATCGGCAGACGTAGTCGAGGCCCTTGGGATCAACCTGAGCTTGTCGCCGGAGGGTGTGGCTGAATGCCTGCGCGAGGTTGGAATCGCATTCCTGTATGCGCCGCTCATGCATTCTGCCACCAAACACGTACAAACCGCACGCCGCGAGCTGCGCCTGCGGACGGTCTTCAATCTGCTCGGGCCGCTTACTAATCCCGCGGGTGCTTCAGGACAGGTCGTTGGTGTCTATTCGATCGATATGGTCGAAAAGCTGGCGGAAGCGCTTAGCATGTTGGGACTGCATCGCGCCCTGGTCGTGCATGGTCTAGATGGGCTGGATGAGATCACCATCACAGGTCCGACGCGGATCGCTGAGGCGCGCGAAGGCTCAGTGCGCTCGTATGAAGTTGCGCCGGACGAGTTTGGGATCTCCCGTGCTAAGCTCGACGACATCGCTGGCGGAGATGCAATCGGAAACGCCTCGGTCATCCGCGCGGTGTTGGACGGGGAAAAATCACCGCGCCGCGATGTTGTGCTTTTGAATGCCGCCGCGGCCCTCGTGGCCGCAGGGCGCGCCGATCATTTGGCAGAGGCGATCCCGATGGCCGCACAATCGATTGATTCGGGCAATGCGCAAGCAAAATTACAGACGCTCATAAACTTCAGCAATCAACAGCCCGAGGACAAAGCACGTAAGTTATGAAATGGAAGCCGGCAACCATCGATGAAGTACGCGAAATCGTCGAACGGGACTCACCACATGTGACGGTGAGCAGCTTTCTGCTTTCAGGCAATACGCCATCGAGCCGTTCTATGCGAACATCCGTCGCTATGGCCATGCCGAAAGAGTAGTTGTCGTCGCTCGGAACCATGACGACGTAATCTACTGGGAGGACGTGGAAGAAGGTTTCAATTTGTCACCTTTGGCACCGGATGGCGAGATACTGGAGCACTCGTGCAATCAGGACGAACTTGGTATCGCGCTGAATGCTTGGATCAAAGGGAGGCATCGTCCAAACACAATTTGATCCCAGGGGAGGCGGCCACCTAACTTGCAACTATCCTATCCCCACTTTTTGCAGATACTCCGCGACTTCCACTGTCCATCCCAGTTCTTTCTGCATCAGCTGGCGTAATTGCGACGACGCATCCGGTTCACCGTGTACCAAATACGTGGTCGCCGGCCGCCCGCGAAATGTTCGCAGCCACTGGAGTAACTCCGGAGGATCGGCGTGATCGCTGAACTGCTCAAGCGCAGCCACCTGGGCGCGAATGGGAACGTAATCGCCGAAGATCTTCACTTCGTCTGACTTATTCTTGATCGCGAACCCGCGTGTACCCGGCGCCTGAAATCCAATGAACAGGATGAGATTTTTCGGTTCGGGCAGCCGTTGCGCGAGATGATGCAGAATCCGCCCGCCCGTCGCCATGCCGCTCGACGAGATGATGATGCACGGAGTCAGCACCGCGTTGATCTTCTTTGACTCCTCCGGAGTCGAAGCAAACGTGAAGCCCGGCCAGTCGAGGGGCGACCCGTATTGCCGGATCATGTTTCGGGTCTCTTCCGTATACTCCTCTTCGTGCTTCAGAAAGACCTCAATCGCTTTGATCGCCATGGGGCTGTCGCAGAAAACCGGCAGGCGCGGAATCTGCCCTGACTCAATCAGATGTTTCAGGATGAACACGAACTTTTGCGTGCGCTCAATCGCGAAAGCAGGAACCACGATGCTGCCGCCGCGTTTGGTTGCGCCTGCAATCAACGCGGCCAATTCCGGCAGAGGGTCGTCTTTCGGATGGATGCGGTTGCCGTATGTTGACTCCATCACCACGATGTCTGCCGATTCACCCTCCGCCGGTCCCGAGTGAACCACCTTCCCGGGCGACACTTTGTGGTCGAGCACGCGGCCTATGTCTCCGGTAAATAGCATTCGCCTTGCCTGAGCGCCCGCTCCGACTGAAACTTCAGCCATACACGAACCCAGAACGTGGGCGGCACGCACGAAGCGGAACCAGAAGTCGGGAGCAAGTTGCATCCGTTCTCCAACATTCACCGGCTTGAAATATTCGAGCGACCTTTCCGCCTCTTCGAGCGTGTAGAGAGGCAGCGCCGGCTTGTGCTTCGATTTGTTGGTCTTGTTGTAGAACGCCGCGTCTTCCTCCTGCAGATGGCCGGAGTCAGGAAGAATAATGCCGCACAAATCGATAGTCGGCGCTGTGGCGTAAATGTCGCCGCGGAATCCTTCCTTCACCAGCCGCGGAATCCATCCGCAATGATCCAGGTGAGCGTGGGTCAGAATGACGGCGTCAATTTCTCTTGCTGGAACTGGCGTGTCGCGCCAATTCCGCTCACGCCAGTCCTTCGGTCCCTGAAACAGTCCGCAGTCAACCAGTACTTGCAGGCCGGTGCGACCCGACGGATCGCCCGAACTGTTGATCAGATGCTTGGAGCCGGTCACCGTCCCCGCCGCGCCCAGAAATTGGATGTAGGCCAAGATCTCTCCCTATTTGCATTCAGCGACTGAGCACAACTCCAACCATTCACACAAAGATCGTGAGGGTGCAAAAAATGAGACTAACTCTTATTTATCGGCCACAGGGGATTCGATCTTGAAAGTGTTGTTCGCCATGTCGCTCTCCGGCACGCTTCCGTCGTTCACCACGACTTCCTGGGGTGCGCCAGCAACCGCGATGCGAATCACGGATTTGCTCTTGCCGTGAACTTCGAGGCGCTGGCTGGCCTCGCCGCCGACAAATCTTACGATGACCGGAACTTCAGCTCCCGCACTTCCGAGATTCTCGACCGTGACTGTGACCATGTAACTTCCGTTCAGAGTCTTTCGCGGAAACGCTGACTCGATCTTGAAATCCGGCAGCCCGCGATCGCGGTACACCCAGTCATCGAAGAACCACTCAAGATCGCGCTTCGTCTGGCCCCGGAGCAGATGCTGAAAATATGACGGCTGCTTGTCCTGCTCGGGGCGATACGCCGCCAACGCCTTCTTCAACGCAGCGTCGCCAATCATATCGCGCAGTATCCACCAGACGTACATCGCCTTGGTGCGGTACAACTCTTCACTCGACGCGTTGACGAGAGAGTGAGTGACTTCGTCTTCTGAGCGCGGCGCCGTGTCCCGTGCTTCTGCTTGCAGGAATGCCGACCGGTGCAGTCCCATGTAGTCAAGCGCGGCTTGGCGCCCTTTCTGCTGCTCGAGGTATAGCGCCTGTGCGAAATGCGCCAGGCCTTCGTAGATCCACGGGCGAGGTGATGAAAACGCCGCGTGGGTGAGCTGATGCGCAGCCGCCAGCCCAGCGAGCTTGGGGTCAGCAGCAGCCAGCGGAATCAGCAGGAGCGAGCCACTTTCAAAAGGCGCGGCGTTGGAATCTGGAAGGTCGGCCATTCGTGCTTTCGCGCGTGGTTTGCCGAACCAATCTGTGATGAAGGGGACAAGTTTTTCAGCGGCGTCGGCATAGTTCGTTGCCGAGGCGCCGTGGCCAGGAAGGTAGTACACGTCAATTCCGCTGCGATCTACCAACGAGTATTCGGCGACAACAAATGCAGGAATGGTTGCTGCCAACAAGTCATAAGTACAATCGGCACCTAGCTGTTGCAAGGCTCCGGCGGCCTCGTACCCCGCTGGACAGTCTGCCGAGTTGACTAGTCGTTGCACAGGCGGCGGTTCGACTCCATACCCAGCCACCCCTATCTGGGCATGCATCATGGCTCCTGCCTCGCGCGCCTTCCATCGCCCCAGCACTTCGAACAGACTGTTTGTCTCAGAAAGATCCGCCGCCTCTGTCGCGATCGGATACCACGCGACATATCCGACGCCGCGCACTCCCGTGAACTTTGGACCGATCTGGTCCCAATCAGAAGTTAGGGCCTGGTCCTCCGGCGCGCCGATACGCGCGAACCGCGTCGCGTCCTGCACGATCACGCCTTCGTACGCGATCTCCAATTCAACGGTCGCTTTCGGCGCGACCGCCTCGCGCAAATTGATGATGGCCTCCGACAACGCCCCGGTGTGATCGATATCCGACGTGTAAGGCTGGGTGACATATTGCAGCGGCTTTTCGGCAAACTTGATCGACCGCCAATCCAGCGAGGACGAGATCTGCAGCACCGCAACTTTCTGCGGCTGAGCGGAATCGTTGCGCAGCGTGATCTTGCCCCGCGCGCCCAGCCGCTGTTGTTCCGGCTCGACGCGCACGTTCAGATCATAGTTGGTGATTGAGAATGCTTCTCGATCCAAAGCCGAAGCATTCACGGCAAAAGCACACAGAACGGATACAAGCAGCGCGAAGCGGCACTTCATTTCGTACCCGCTGCCGCTTCTTTGGCTCTGCGTTGCCGCACGATCTCATACAGCACCACTGCCGCCGCCACCGAGACGTTCAGCGACGGCACCTTGCCCAACATCGGGATCGAAACCAGGAAATCACACTTCTTTTTGACGAGATCGTGCAAGCCCTTGCCCTCGGCTCCGAACACCAGCGCGCAATCCATGTTGTAATCAACCGCGTCGTAAGTCTGCGTTGCGCGTTCGTCCAGCCCGACAGTCCAGATATTTCTCTCTTTCAAGGCTTCCACGGTACGCGAGATGTTCGTCACCTTCGCGATCGGCAGATGCTCGCTCGCACCCGCCGACGCCTTGGTCACAGTTCCGGTAACGCCGGCCGCACGCCGCTCGGGAATGACGACGCCGTTCGCGCCAGCGGCGTCAGCTGTGCGCAGAATCGCTCCTAAATTGTGCGGATCTTCCACGCCATCGAGCACTACCACCAGCGAATATTGCCCGCGCTTGGCTGCAATCACATCATCAAGGTCGTTATATTGCTTCGCAGAAGTGACGGCGACCACGCCCTGGTGCGCGGCATTTCCAGCCATGCGATCGAGCTCGGTTCGCTGCAGAAAGCGCACGGGAACACCGACCCGCCGGCAGTCTTCAATCAGCCGCTGCAGGCGCAGATCGTGGCGCTCCTTCGCCATGCCCACCCACTCGAAAGCCCGCCCCCGCGCTTTCAGCGCCTCGGTCACCGAGTTGATGCCGTAAATGTAGTGCATGAATTGCTAGTCTATCGCGCAATTGAATTGAGTTGTCATCCTGAGCGAAGGAGTGGATTCGCATCGCGAATCCGCTACGGAGTCGAAGGACCTCGTGCTTGCCGACAATGGTATCGGCCCAGCCAGAAGTTCTCACGGCGAAAACATATAGCTAAGAACTCCTGACGAAGATTAAGGCGTTGCACACGTGCAAGGGATCATTCGACTCCGTAGGTGTACCGCTTCGCGGTCCAACTACTACGCTCAGGATGACAGATGTCTGGCCGAATTTTGTAGGGCGCTCACAATCTCCGCCGGCTCCGGACGCTCGGTGTAATCCTCATTTGCCGATGCAAAGAGCACCGTGCCATCGCGATCCAGAATGTAGGTAGCCGGAATCGGCAGCTCCCAACTGTCGTCCCCGTTCGTGTGGGGCAGATTGATAAACGCGCGCCGATACACCGCTTCCTGATACTCGGGAACGCGGTAAGTCAGCCCGAATTGCCGCGCGACAGAATTTCCAGCATCGGAGAGAAGTGGGAACCGCAGCTTGTGCTGATCGTGCATGAAGTACGACTGCTGGACCGTCTGCGGCGAGATTGTGACGAGTGAGGCTCCCGCATTCTCAATCTGCGGCACGGCAAGATTCATCGCTTCCATCTGCCCGACGCAGAACGGACACCAGCGTCCGCGAATGAAGCAGAGCAGCAGCTTGCCTTTCGCCAGCAGCTCAGCCGACGAAATCATATTTCCGTTGTGATCGGGAAGTTGGAACTCCGGAGCCTTAGCGCCGACCGCTAGCGCGTTCAGTGCAAGATGCTTTGCCTTGAGTTCCGCAATCACGCGCGTATGGACGGCCTGGGTTTCGGCGGGAACGTATTTCGCAATCAGTTCTTTGCGCTCCGCAAGAATTTCCCGCAGGGAACGCGCTTCACTGCTGACTGGGGATTCTTCGAGCGATCGCCATTTCATAATATCCAGTACTTGAGGCGTTCACTTTTGCACAACGGGGTAATTCTGTGATTCGTCGATTTGTTCGAGACGCATTTGGATGTCGTCGGCTTGGTCCCGATCTCGCATAATCGAGACTACAGGCTCAGTCGGGTTGACGCGTACGAGGAAGCGTCTGCCTTTAGCGAATCGTTGCATAAACTTAGAGCCCACACCGCCGATCGACGGCTCTTCATGCAGACCTGTATATAGCTCGCCCTGAAAACGATAAGTGTAAGGAACCTCGACCGTAAAACCAGTTAACGTTGCATATCGCGACGACGGATCCGCAGTGACAATTGCTTCTGCTGTTGGCCATTTCTCACTGCGAATAACACTGATCCAAGACTGGGCAGCCTGGAAAAAGTAGACCACCAGACGCATCAATCCCCACATAGTCCGCTCCTAATTATTCACGAGAATAACTGGCTACTGGTTACTGAGTACTGGCCTACATCCCCGGCAGCTTCATCCCCGCCAACCTACGCGCGAAGCTCGCTTTGCCCATGTTCTTGAACATCTTTTTCATCTGTGCGTACTGCCGGAGCAGATTGTTCACTTCCTGCACGCTCGTGCCCGAGCCGCGGGCGATGCGCTTGCGCCGGCTGCCGTTGATCAATTCGTGGTGATTGCGCTCGCGCACGGTCATGGAATTAATGATGGCTTCAATGCGCGTGATCTGGCTTTCGTCGACGTTGTCGGCAGCTTTCTGCAGCCCCGAGAACGGACCGATCGATGGCAACATGCCGATCAAGCTTTTCATCGACCCCATCTTGCGCACCTGCCGCAGTTGATCGCGGAAGTCTTCGAGCGAGAAGCCGTCGCCCGAGAGCGCCTTCGTCGCCATCTCCTGCGCTTTTTTCTTGTCGATCTGCTGCTCGGCGCGCTCGATGAGCGAAAGAATGTCGCCCATGCCCAGAATGCGCGACACGATGCGGTCGGGATGGAACGGCTCCAGCGCATCGTACTTTTCTCCCACGCCGATGAACTTGATCGGCTGCCCCGTCACTTGCCGGATCGACAGCGCCGCGCCGCCGCGGGCGTCGCCGTCCATCTTCGTGAGCACCACGCCGGTAAGCGAAAGCTTCTTATGGAACTCGTCGGCCGACCGGACCGCGTCCTGTCCGGTCATAGCATCGGCCACGAAGAGAATTTCCGACGGATTCAGCAGCTTTTTCAGCGACTGCATCTCGTCCATAAGCTGATCGTCAATGTGCAGACGCCCAGCCGTATCGACGATGAGCACGTCGCACCCCGAATTCACCGCCTCGCGCCGAGCTTCTTTCACCAGCCGCTCAACGGTGGCCGTGTTCGCCTCGGCGACGTCGCCTTCGTAAATCTGCGCCTTCACCGCCTGCGCCACCACTTTCAACTGCTCGCGCGCCGCCGGGCGATACACGTCCACCGAAACCAGCAGCGGACGATGTCCCCCGTTTTTCAACCAGTGTGCCAGCTTGCCCGACGTGGTGGTTTTGCCGGAACCTTGCAATCCCGCCATCAGCACAACTGTCGGGGGCTGCGACGCGAACTTCACCCGCGCCGTGTCTTTGCCCAGGATCTCGACCAGTTCGTCGCGGACAATCTTGATCACCTGCTCGCCTGGCGATAGCGCGGTCAGCACCTCCTGCCCAACCGCCTTGGCCTGCACCTGATCGATGAATTGCTTGACGACCTTGAAATTGACGTCGGCCTCAAGCAGGGCAAGGCGAATCTCGCGCATCGCCTCCTGAATATTTTCTTCGCTGAGCTTCGCCTGACCGCGAAGCGTCTTGAATGCGCGCTGAAGTTTTTCCTGTAAATTTTCAAACATAGATAAGTGCAGATTTTAGTTGCTGGCGTGCGTGGCGTGGCCCGAGTTCATTTTAGCAGCACGCTGCGCGCTGTCTTTCTCGATGCCAAGGTAGCGCAGAAAGGCCCGTGTAAGCTCCTCTTTCAGCGCTTGATCGTCTTTTGGAAGCAGCCCTTTCCACTCCTTCAGGTCGCTCGGCCACACCACAAGCTCATAGAGCGTGGCCACCACCATCATCAACCCCAGCGAGACCGCGATGCGCGGTTGTGGGTGCTGAATCTCGCCGCGATGCGACAGAAACAAGTCCACGATGCGCTGGAAGAAGTGAATTTCGAGCTTCGCCGCCTTCTTCGCGAACGCCGTGTCCATTCGTCCCTGGACAAACTGCTTCATGCCGCGCAGTAATCCCGCATTCGCGCGATAGCTGACCACCATACTGGTGATGAGGTGCTCGGCAAAAACTGGCAACGGGATCGGACCGGTCACGAGTGGAGTCATGCCAGTTCGAAGTCTTTCGTCTTGCCGCTCCAAAATTCCGAGAATTGCCGTCTCCAGCAGTGCTTCTTTGTTGTGAAAGCGACGATAGACCGAACCCGGAGTGAGTCCGGCATGGCGCGCAATGCGGGGGATCGTTGCGCCTTCAACCCCGTGCTGTCCCAAGACTTCCGCCGTGGCTTTCAACAGCTTGCGGAAGGATTCGCGGCTGCGCTCCTGCTGCGCGGGAAGAACCATGGGTTTCGCCATAAAAAGATTTTACAAGAAAAGCTTGACAGAATGTAAATGTAAATATACATTTACATCATAGCCGGACTCTTGGCCCGCCGCGACCTCTTCAGGAGACAACCGCCCGCGCGGGCCGGGGAACAAGCCGATTTCGCAACGTGGAGGAGCCAATGTCATCTTCAGCCATTGCAACCCAGGCCGTGAACGCACCAGATCATTGTGCCGTCGCCCCCGCCTGGCACACCGCCGTCATTGTGCTCGTTGTTTTAGGTGCATCTTTGGCCGGCGCACTTCACCAGAATCTGTCGCCAATCGGCCGCGCCCAGGGCCGGGTGGGCGGTTATGTCATCGTGATGTTATTTGAATGGGCACTAGTGGCATTCATCTGGTGGGGCGTAAAGCGACGTGGTCTCAGTCTCAACGATCTCGTCGGCGGCCGTTGGACGCGAGCGAGTGAATTCTTTCGCGATCTCGGCATCGCTATCGGATTCCTGCTCGTTAACGGCGTGATCCTGAGCGCAATCGGACACCTGCTCAAAGCCTCTCACAACCAGGCCATGAAAAATCTACTTCCTGAGGGTCCGGTCGAGATCGTCGTCTATCTGCTCGTTTGTGCGACCGCCGGCTTCTGTGAGGAGCTTATTTTCCGCGGATACTTGCAGCGCCAATTTGCCGTTCTGACCAAAGCCCCAGCCGGCGGAATCGCATTGCAGGCCATCGTGTTCGGCTTTGGCCATGGATATCAGGGCTGGAAATACATGCTGATCATCATCGTTTTCGGCGCGATGTTCGGGTTGCTTGCGCATTGGCTACGCAGCCTGCGCCCCGGCATGCTCGCGCATTTCGTCCAAGATGGGGTCGGCGGACTTTTGGGTCGCCATCTGATGCGCTGAACAAAATTCGGCTCTTCCTTGCGAACTTTTGCCGTCTGATCTGAAATTCGACGTTTTGCGAGGAGATAACTCATGGCTGCTGCCAGCATTCCTGTATCCGACCAGTCTTTAGCGAAACCGGCGCATCCGCTTCGCGAGCGCAATTTCCAGTTGCTTCTGACGGGCGGGACCATCTCGCTCTTAGGCGACCAATGTTATCTGGTCGCGCTCCCCTGGCTGGTTTTGCAGATGACGGGATCGGCGGTCGCCATGGGAACGATCCTGATGGCGGCCGCAATCCCGCGCGCAGTTCTGATGCTGATGGGCGGAGCCATTAGCGATCGCATGTCGCCGCGCAAAATCATGATGGCCACTGCCTGGGCGCGCACGTTCTTCGTCGCCGCGATTGCAATTCTCGTCTGGTTGCACGTCCTGCGCCTCTGGGAGCTCTACGCGCTCAGCTTCGCCTTCGGCGTGGCCGACGCTTTCAGCTTTCCTGCCCGCCAGGCCTTTGTGCCGTCACTCGTGAAAAGGGAGCAACTCGTGCAAGCGAACGCCGCACTACAAAGCACGGCACAGTTGACCACCATCGCAGGCCCTGCCCCGGCCGGCATCGCAATCAAAGTTCTGGGAACCGCCTGGGCCTTCTTCCTCGACGCGATCAGTTTTCTGTTCATCATTGCAGCGCTTTGGTTCCTGCCCGATCCACCCGTGCAGTCAGCGGCGAAAGCAAAGCGCTCGATGTTGCCTTCTATTTTGGAAGGGCTCGCTTATGTCCGACGCGACGTTCCCCTGCGCTCGATGATGCTGCTGGCCGCCATCATGAATCTCTGCATCTCCGGACCAATGGGAGTCGGCCTGCCTTATCTGACGAAAAACCGCTTTGGCTCGGCGACCGCCTACGGGATTGCAGTCTCTGCAGCAGCGGCTGGCGGACTCGTCGGCTCGCTATTGGCCGGTGTGTGGCGAGTGCAGCGGCGAGGGCTGCTCATTGTTTCAATTTCGGTGGCTATCGCGGTGTGCCTTGGCCCGCTCGGTTTTCTGCCTCACCTCTGGATGATCGCCGCAGCGCTTCTGCTGATGGGCGCGAGCGCAGGTCTGGTCAACGTTCATATTGGCTCGTGGATCCAACAGCGCATAGAGCCTGCCGTGCGCGGACGTGTGATGAGCGTACTGATGCTGGCTGCATTCGGCTTACTGCCAGTTTCGCTGGCCGCCGCAGGATTCTTGATCGCATGGAATCTGCGCGGAATGTTCGTCCTCGCCGCCGTGCTGCTGGTAATCGTTGCCGCTACGGCAGCGCTGCAGAAATCCGTGCGCGAGATCGCGTGATTGCGTGTCGCCCGCGGCATAACCCCACGGGCGAGCAGGACAAGTGGCTCTGGGCTCCTCCGTGCGATCCCGTGTCCTCTGTGGTGAGGCCTTTTGGGCGAATGGTTGCGAGCCCTACTCCACCGCCTCGTCCCACCTCACCGTTCTTCCTTCGCGGCTGCTCCTGTGTGCCAGCAGGATAGCCCGCATCGTGCGCAGCGCCTGCTCGGGAGTAACATCCAGCTTCGCTTTCCCGAGAATCGCGTCCCGCACGTTCGCGTAGAAGCCGCGGTAGTCGCCGCGTTCGGTCTTCAGCTTTCGCGAAGCCTGTCCCACCAGGCTGAGCGTGCCCCACTGCGCTTCAGGATCTTCGCCCCAATTCGCGCCCCAATCGTGCCCGTCAGGATATTGATCGCTGCGCAGAATTTCTTCCTGCGGATCCATGCCGAATTTCACAAACGATCCCTTCGTCCCGTGAACGAGCAGATGATGGCCCGGCGCATACGCGATGATGCTCGCCCGCAACCGCGCCCGCAACCGCGGATACTCCATCCACACATCGAAGGCATCATCAACTTCGGACGTCGCACGCTGGCGAATTGCCGCGGCCGTAATCGCATTCGGCTCGCCAAACAACACCAGCGCACCGTCGAGCAGATGCGGCCCCAGGTCCCAAAGCACTCCGGGGGCGGCCTGATCCGCCCGCTCGCGCCACGCTCCCGGCTTGGCTTCCAACCGAAAACGATCGAAGCGCGCTTCATACTCAGCGATCTCGCCCAACGCTCCGGACGTTATCAGTTTCCGCACGGTCATGAATGCGCCGTCCCAGCGCCGGTCCTGATAAACCGTGAGCAGCCGGCCGCGCTCCGCAGCCAACTTGCAGAGCTGCTCTGCCTGGGCCATGGTCGGCGTGAACGGCTTGTCTACCAGCACGTCGCGCCCGGCCAGCAAACAATCACGCGTGAGTTGGAAATGCGAATCATTGGGCGTGGCCACGACGCACAGACGAATTGTTTCGTCCGACAACAGCTCCTCCAGCGTGCGCGCCACTCGCACTTTCGGATATCTCTTCTTCGCATTCGAACTGTGCCGCTCCAGAATGCACGCCAGTTCCAGGCCGGGCACGCCGCGAATCATGGGCGCATGAAAGGCCTGCCCTGCCAGCCCAAATCCAATCAAGCCAATCCGAATCATGTGTTCCTTTGTAGAGGACAATGCTGGTTCTTAGCAACCTGTGGCCTTCTGCGGGCTGTGAGCGGAGAGGGAGACCGCAGATGACATCCCGAGCGGAGCGAAAGATCTGTTGAAGCTCCCTGCTCATCGCTGTCGCAGGCTTTCCCAGGGTTCTCTATCATCAGTTCCCGCGTTTTCGCCGAGAAACTGCCAGTAAGAAGCAACTGAATCCCGCAGACAATCCTCTGAGATTTGAGGGTTATTGACCTCGAATGTCAGAATTTCTCTTGCCTGTTTCTACCCAGTCGCAGGCGCTAGGTTACAGAGTGTTTCCGATAGGGCAAACGCCCGCGCTATCGTATAAGGAAAGCTGCATCCATCGCGGGTGCGCGAAACGGAGGGAACATGCGGTTTGGACCCCTGCTACTGATCGGAATCCTGCTCTTTATTTTCTGGATTGGTGCGTTCGCCATGTATCACGTGACCAGCGGCCTGATTCACCTGCTGCTGCTCTTCGCCGTGATCTCGTTTATTGCGCACCTGTTTACCGGGTCACGAGCAACATAGCTTTTTGGGCGGCCATACAACCCTGTGGAGCTAACCGGCTCACAAGGGTTGCTGAACGGCCGCCACTTTATGGCGAGAGAGGCCACCTGCTGCGATAGACCATCGCCGCAGGTTTTTTTTAGTTTGAAATGCACGTTGTTGCTGAAAGGCATCCCCTTTGCGCACGTCGGTTCACTTTCGATCTTTGACTCGCCTGACAAACTTAAGTCCTGACCAGATGTCAGTCACAGCGCACACCTTCACATCGACAAGTCCCTGCGCCAGCCCAATCTCGCGCACAACGTTTTCATCGAGATCGGTCTTCACTCCTGAACTTTTCTTGGGCCAGCTCACCCACAGCATCCCGGCGGGCGAGAGCAGCTTGGCCAGCGGCCGGAACTGTTTCGCCAGTTCCAATTTCGATTCTGCAAACAGCATCACGAAATCCAGCGCATCTTGTGCTCGGTCCGCGCGGCGGCATTCTGCCAGCGCTGGCTTCAATTCCGTCTGTACTTCGGCCGGAGCTTTTTGCAGATGAACGTGAAATCCCGCTTTAATTCCCAACTTTTTCGGAAGCGGAGTGCCGGAATATCCAGGCATGATTATTGCGCCGGCGCGTAGTATCCCCGCCGCGAGCGCACGCGGAAGCTCTTGCGATCGTTGGCCACGATTTCGATGGTGCGGTAGCGCCCATCGTTTTTGAAATCCGCTGGCTTGTAGGAAACCGCATATTGGCTGCGCAGTTCGTTCTGAATTTCGGCGAAAGCGTTGGCCACATCGCGAATCTGAAAGGGAAAGAACGCCCGGCCGCCGGTAGCGTCGGCCATCCGCTCCAGCACCTTGTCGCCAGAACCTTTCGTTCCACTGATATTGGTGCTGATCGTGTAAACGATAGCTTCCGAACGCTGCGCCATCTCGATGGCTTCTTCGCGGCTGACGTGGCTCAGATTGTCCTCGCCATCGCTAAGCAGAATAATGGCGCGCCGCACCTGAATGTCATGCGGGCCTTTGAGCAGCCTTTCGCGGCAGGCGTAGTAAACCGCGTCGTAAAGCGCCGTCCCACCACCGGGACGCAGTTCGTGCACCCCCTTGGCCAACAATTCCGCGTTGTCGGTGAAATCCTGTGTGATCTCGGGAG
The DNA here is from genome assembly GCA_035710725.1 of Candidatus Sulfotelmatobacter sp. GTDB lineage: Bacteria > Acidobacteriota > Terriglobia > Terriglobales > Acidobacteriaceae > Sulfotelmatobacter. The sequence continues at coordinate 85,673 of DASTCY010000046.1, forward strand.
TCGCATCGAATCCTACTACGAAGGCATGATCGTAGCGCGGCCGCACAACCTGATTCAGAAACTCGATCGCCGATTCCTGCTCGAACTTGAAGCGGTCCCGGACCGAGTTACTCGCGTCGATCAGCAATCCCACCTGTAGCGGCAGATTCGTCTCGTTGTGAAAGCTCCGCATCTGCTCCGGCGGCTTGTTGTCGTCCAGCACGCGAAAATCGCCTTGCTTCAAATCTGTGATCTGGCGCCCATGCTTGTCCGTCACCGTGAAGACCACGTTGACTTCGTCGGTGCGCACCGTAATTCTGGGAACTTGATCGGAGTCTGAGGACGAACTCGCCGGCTGATCCCCAGGCGTGGAATTTGTAGTCGTTGCCGACGAAGCCGGTTCGCCATTCGGCGGGGGCGCAGGAGTCTGGCTCGTTTGTCCGAATCCGATTGCAGCCGCCAGCAGCACGACCAGCAGGCATCTAACCGATGTTATGAGGTGTTTGGCGCCAGCAGAACCCATCTCGTCTCTATTATATCTGTGGCCGTCTAGAGGCGAAACGCACGCCCAGCCCCATGTCGCGTTCTTTGGGCGGCTGACCGAGCCTTTGAGGGTGCCGACACCGGCATTGCAGTGGGGTGCCCCCGTTTTACCGCTATTTCACTGGCGTCGGACCGATGCTGGGCCTCACCGCACACGGGTGGCTCGAGGGGCAAGCAAATATCTCCGCCATCGTTACCACCAGCTGCTGACGAGCCACGTAGAGCTCGACCACCCGCTGTCGGTCTGGACCTATGAGTGCACCGTAGTGAGAATCGCTGGCATCGTAATCCGGCTGTAGAAAATGGTTGGCCAAATCCTTATAAATCTCTGCGGCTTGGACGAGATTGCGATCATAAGCGAGGGCTGCATCCCTGAGTCTTTGCATCTCGCTTTCTGAAGTGAGACCGAGAAATCCGGCCTTTTTTTCAGCTTCCCTATACCACCACCACGCTTTGCCGTCAAACTCGTCGTATGCCTCCCGCATGTTGCGGCGAAGCTCTTGCTGCCTCTCTCGGATGAAATCTCGACGCTGCTTCCCGCTCACCGTACCTTTCAGCATAGCGACATTGTCCGCATGAAACGATTCCACCGTGTTGTAGATTTTGTTGAAAGCGATGTCGACGGCCGAGGCGGATTGTATTATTTCCGCGGCGGTATTGTATCTCGCCTCCTGTCGCAACTTTTGCTCGGTTAAGCGAGAACTGATCCAAGGAACAAGAAAACCGCTAAGGACCGCTCCGAGTACAAGTACAGCTATAGGATGACGCAAGAATTTTCCCGCGTTCCAAGAGTTGGTCATATTCCTACCCTTCTTTGCGTTCCACGACGCGTGTGGCCACTCGCGTCGCGCTTCTTTAACGATATCCTTGCAGACGGTGACCAGCCCTCTCGTGTTTCGTGCGAAAGCATAGGCGCTACGAATCTCGGTTTTCGGCCGGGCGAGTGGCCAAGCTTTTGGAAATCTGGTGCCCTCATCAGATATGGCTGCCCCGCTCTTGCGTTCGTTGCAAGGGCGGGAGTCACGAACGCGTGGAGCGAGTGCTTGTGCACCGGGAAATTAGGGGGCAGACGGATGAACTGCACCCCTGACGTGAGACAAGGAAACTAGGGACAGTTTTCTTGCGAAAAAGATTGTAAACCGGGGAGTGGGGTCTGGGGCGAGGGGGTGGTCAGCTCCCTCGCCCCAGTCATTTCTGTAGAAGCCTCGAC
>DASTCY010000047.1:0-3906 GCA_035710725.1 Candidatus Sulfotelmatobacter sp.
TCTTGAAATACCTAACTCTGCTCTGGGGGCAAAAGAGGTTCGTCTGTGGGCGCGCACGCTGACGCAGGGTGCTGGCGGCTGGATCCAAGTGGAGCGCGGAGCCCGGCCTGCGCAAGCAGTCATACTTGTCGAAGAGAGAGACGCCTACCTCACGGGTGAACCCGCGAGCGATAAACGTTTCATTGCTGGCTTCGCGCATGCTCTGGAGCACACAGGTGGATATACGCCGGCCGAAGCGAAGCGCGTGGCGGGGACATTGCTCCCAGATGTTCTGTCTTATGACCCTACGCGCCCGGCGTCTTTTCCCGACAACGGCCGGACACTCACCGACGACGCGTTCGATTCTTTTATTCGCATCCTCACAAATGGAAAGGTGAAGGAAGACAAAGTAGGACATCACGGCGATCTGTTGCTCGAGTTTCCTTACGTGGGGCCACCTCACCAAAGCCGCGAGACGAAAGCGCCCCATAAGGCGACCGCAGTGCAAAATCAAAGATGAAACCAAACAGGGGACAACAAACATGAAGGATCAAAATTACGCAGGAACAAAAACTGGTGAGATACGCCTAGACCAGCAGTCGCCCGAGTATTGGCGAGTCACGTTTGACCACCCGCCGCTCAACATCTTCGGTCCGGAGATGCTTCCGCAGATGAACGAGATCATCACGGCCATCGAAACTGACGAGCAAGTGAAGGTGGTGGTCTTTGACAGTGCAGTCCAAGGATTCTTTCTGATTCATCTAGACTTCCTTGAAAACCTTGACGACTTAGCGCATCTCCCTCCTGGACCTACAGGCATGCATCCATGGCCCGAGATGCTGGTGCGCCTGAGTCGAGCATCTGTGGTGTCGATAGCATCAATACGCGGGCGGGCGACTGGTATGGGAAGTGAGCTTGCCCTCGCCTGCGACATGCGTTTCGCCAGTCGCGAAAAAGCCATCCTCTCGCAGTTTGAAGTTGGCGCTGGTCTGGTGCCTGGCGGTGGCCCTATGGCGCGACTGTCGCGCCTCATGGGAAGAGGACGTGCCCTTGAAGTAATTCTAAGCGCGGACGACGTCCCAGGTGACCTGGCCGAACTCTACGGCTATGTGAACAGGTCGTTGCCGGATGCCGATCTTGACGGGTTTGTCGATGCTCTTGCCATCCGGATCGCTTCCTTTGACAAACAGACAATCATGGACACCAAGCGCCTGATCAACGTCGCTAGTTTGCCGAACGATATCGAAATCGAATCCGGGTGGGATGCTTGCGTTGCTTCGATGGGGCGACCGGCTACGCAGCGGAGAATCAACACGCTGATCGAGCGAGGCTTTTGCAAGCCCGGCGATGCAGAGAATCACCTCGGAGATTTCGTAGGGCACTGAGCATCTATGCCGATCAGACCGAACCCGCAGGAGCGAGATCAATGAATACAGATTCGAAAAACAAAATCCCAAGCGCGGATGATCCTCATCTTGCCACTGCCGAGCAGCGGTTAGGTCGACTTGGCATCAAGCTTCCAACGCCGCCTGAGCCGTTCGGCATCTACGCGGAAGCGGTGCAGACGGGCAACCTTCTCTTTCTCACCGGAATGCTACCCACTGTAGGCCGCGAAGCAAAATTCATCGGGCGGATCGGCGCCGAACTGGATGTGGAAGCTGGGCGCGCGGCGGCTCGCCTGGCTGCAATAAACGCCCTCGCTGTCACGAAACAGCATCTGAGATCGCTCGACAAAGTCACGAGGATTGTCCGACTCGGAGTGGCAGTGGCTACTTCCGGCGATGTCCGCGATCAGCCGAAAGTTGCTGACGGCGCTTCAGAGTTGCTGCAAGACGTTTTCGGAAAAGATAAGAACCCTAGCCGACTGGTTTACGGAGTAGCCAGCCTTCCGCTCGGAGTGCCGGTCGAGTTGGAGTTGATTCTCGAGGTGTCGGAATGACGACGCCCCGCTGGAATGAGAACCGGCTTACGGCGAAACTGGGGATCGGCTACCCCATCATTCAAGGTCCGCTCGGCGGATTGTCATCACAACAATTGACGGCAGCGGTCTCAAACTTTGGCGGGCTCGGATCGTTTGGCGCGCTCAATCTCTCAGCTGAAGCCATCAAAGATGTGATCGCTGAAATTCGCTCCCTGACCTCGAAGCCTTTTGCGATGAACCTGTGGGTGTCGCAGGAAGACGAAGGAGCGAGACGGTCGGATGAAAGGGCATTCGACCGGAGCCTTGCTCGAATTACCCGCCATCTCAGCGAGTTGGGAGCGCCTCTTCCGACATACAAACCATATTCGCCGGCGACGCGATTCGATAATCAAGCTCGCGCATTGATCGATGCGAAGGTGCCGGTGTTCAGCTTCATCTTCGGAATTCCCCCCAGCGAGATTTTGGAGGAGTGCCGGGCGAAGGGCATCGTCACGATTGGCACGGCGACCACAGCGGAAGAGGGTGCGGCACTTCAAGAGGCCGGCGTGGATGCCGTTGTTGGTTCCGGCTTCGAAGCTGGTGGACATCGAGGTTCATTTCTCCGGCCGGCCGAGGATTCGCTCACTGGCACCCTGTCGCTAATCCCACAGGTCGTCGACATCGTCGATGTGCCCGTGATTGCAGCGGGGGGAATCGGAGATGCGCGAGGTGTAGTCGCCGCCCTGGCCCTCGGCGCAGAAGCAGTTCAAATGGGGACGGTATTCCTAGCGTGCGAGGAATCCGGTGCCAGCCGTCTTCATCGCGAAACTTTGCGACGGCGCAACGCCAAACATACGGCGTTGACAAAAGGGTTTACGGGACGGCTCGCGCGCGGAATCCGCAACCACCTGATGGAGGACTTGAACCGAGCCGAGACCGAAATCTTGCCATATCCGCTGCAACGAGAACTCGTCAGAAATCTCACAATCGCAGCAGAGGCTGCGGGCCGGGCAGATCTTGTGCCTATGTGGGCTGGACAAAGTGCCAATCTTTCCACCTGCATCGATGTGTCGGCGTTCTTGACCTCACTGGTCGAGGAGGTTTCCGAAATCGCGGGGTCCCTCACTCAGTGGAGTGCAGCGCGCCGTCAAAAGCAAATTCTTAAGTCTAAATAAGGAGAAAAATGAAAATGGAAACGTCAAATATCACCGACAAAGTTGTAGTCATCACTGGAGCTAGCAGCGGCATTGGAGAAAGTACTGCGAAGCTTCTCGCAGAACGAGGCGCAAAAGTTGTACTGGGAGCGCGGCGTTCGAACCGGATCGACTCCGTGGTTCAAGAGATCTCGGCCAGCGGCGGCAAGGCCATCGGATTTGCCACCGACGTGACGAAGCGCGCAGAAGTGGAAGCGCTCATTCAACGGGCCGTCGGTGGCTTCGGCCGCGTCGATGTGCTCGTCAATAACGCCGGCATCATGCCCATCGCACCGATCGAGGCACTTAAGGTAGATGAATGGGACCGGCAGATTGATGTCAATGTCAAAGGGCTTCTCTATGGGGTTGCCGCTGCCGTGCCTCACATGCAAAAGCAGAAGAAGGGTCACATCATCAACATGGCTTCGGTTTTCGGGATAAAAATGTTTGCCCCCGGTGGAACGGTCTACTGCTCTACCAAGGCGGCTGTGCGCGCGTTGACGGAAGGACTGCGGATGGAACTGCACTCCCAAAATATCCGCTGCACGATGATCTCACCTGGTGCGATTGCCACAGAACTTTCGGAAAGCAGCTCGGACGAAGCGACCAGAAAGAATTTGCGCGAGTTCATGAAAATGGCCATCCCGGCAAGCGCAATCGCGACAGCGATCGCTTACGCAATCGAGCAGCCGGTCCAGGTGGAAGTCGATGAGATGGTCATCCGCCCAACCGTACAAGATTTCTAACAAGGAGAAATGATTTTATGGGTAAGAGATTCGGACCAGTGGCAATTCGCCTGTTGGTGTCGGTGAACCTTCTCTATGCTGCGATCTT
>DASTCY010000048.1:0-81813 GCA_035710725.1 Candidatus Sulfotelmatobacter sp.
GGCCATGCGTTCGCGTTCTTCGGGTGTCATGGGTGTCTGGGAGGGGGACGGTTCGAGAGTTTAACACAATTGAGAAATGGGCTGGTAGTGGCGCGAATTGGGGCTTCGGCGGGCGGTGTCCGGGCTGGCCGGAGGCTGCAGTGGCGACCGAGATCCCTCGGCCCGCTGGTAAAAGCGCGGGCCTTCGGGATGACATCGCGCTGGGTGGTGGCGGGCCTTCGGGATGACATCGTCATGGATGGTGGAAGCGCGAGGCTTCGGGCTGGTGGCCCACTCAAGGCTGATCTTGGCTTGAGTGGGGCAGTTTGACAGACGGACAGAGTCTTCCTACGGCTCGCTCGCGCCTTCGTGCAGTCCATTCCGACTCGATTTCTATGCTTCCTTCAGCGCCGGTTGCGTAGTGGCGAAAACTGCTCCATCCCCAATCCTCTGGACGTTCGCATAATCCCGCTTGCACCGGATTGCGATGCACATAACGAAGCTTCTCCACAAACTGAGATGGATTTCGAACATTGAAATCGTAATACCGCTTTTGCCAGAAATCTGCGAATCGTATACTGCATGCAGACGTTATAGGCACGGCAGGATGAAACGCAAGCAGCTATTCCTCTGAATAGATCAACGGTTCTGCTATCCATTTGGCGTCAGCACAATCTTCCCAATTACGCCTCCGCTCCCGAGTAATTCGTGTGCGTGCCGCGCCTGGCAGAGAGGCAGCCGTTGTGCGATCAGCGGCTTGATCTTTTTCTGCTGCAGCAGGTCGAAGAGCGTGAGCAGGTCGTGGCGGAACCACGCGGGTTTCAGTCGCATCAGCCATTGAATGCTGTAAGGCAGCATGCGCTTGCGGCCCGCTAGAAACAGATTGCGGACGAGGTACCGCCCCAAGATCGCCGATTCACGAAGCGGGTGCCGCCCGTTGGGTGTGCCCGAAGCAATCCTTCCTCCACTCAACTTGGATTGGAATCCGTAGACCACCACGCGGCCGCCTTCACGGAGCGCTTCGCGCGAGCGCCATAAATTGTCTCCACCGATGCCGTCGAAAACGGCATCCACCCCGGAACCGGCGAGACGGTGGATTTCCTTGACGAAGTCGGAACTGCGATATTCGATGGGGGTAGCACCAAGCGTTTTCACTGTCTCTGCTGCCCGCGCCGAACACGTTCCGTACATTTCCACGCCGGCGAGCCGCCCCAGTTGCAGTAACGCAGTGCCGACACCGCCTGAGGCACCATGAATCAGCACACGCTGCCCCGGCTTTAGTTTCGCTAAACGATGTAGCATTTGGTATGCCGTGATGTAGTTCAAGATGAGCGCGACGGCTTCGGCAGGGTCCAGACCTGCGGGGACTGGGATGAACTTGCGTTGCGGCAAGCAAACATACTGTGCGTAACAGCCGCTGATCGGCATCGCCGCAACTGTCTGGCCCAATTCGAAAGCAGAAACCCCTTGGCCGATCTCGTCCACCATGCCGACCAAGTCCCAGCCCGGCGTATAGGGCACGCGCGGTGTTTCGGGATGGATACCCTCGCGCGCCAGCACGTCAGGCAAGCTCACACCTGCGGCCAGCACCTTCACCCGGACCTCCCCATGGCCGGGCTGAGGGCACTCCTCTTCAATGACCTGCAGAGCATCAGGTCCGCCGTAGTGGGTGACGATGATCCGCGTGTGTCTCACGGGGGCCCCCAAGTGGGGCCGGATTATGTGCGCGGTAGATCAGTCTGTCTGTGATCAGGCTCACACAGGAATCCGGTGGGCCACTCAGGCTCCGTTTTTAGCGTCAGGTCCCTCGACCAGCCCGGGATTGCAGCGGAGGGCTCAGTCGGTTAGCTTGCCCTGAGGCGAAGGAGCGAAGCGACGAGTCGAATGAGCCGCTGAGCGCCCCAACTACGCGCTCTTCTTCAACTCACGAACATTCGGTTGGTAAGATCCTGCCACGTTGCGGAAAGCGACGTTGAACCGGTTCCAGACATTGATCTGCGTGATGGCCAAGGTCAGGTTCACTAGTTCCTTGTCGGAGAAATGTTTTTTCGCCTCCTCGTACACGTCATCGCTCACGCGGCCTTCGATTCGTGTCACGGCCTCGGTCCATGCCAGGGCCGCGCGCTCACGATCGCTATAGAACGGAGCGTCCCACCAGGCGCTGACTTCGTACAAGCGCTGCTCCGTCTCTCCTAGAGCACGCGCATCTTTGGTGTGCATATCGATGCACCAGGCGCAGCCGTTAATCTGCGAAGCACGAAGATAGACCAGATTCAGCAGTGTGGGTTCCAGGCCGGAATGATTGTTGATGTACGCGGAAACTTGCAGCACAGCTTTGAGAGCCTCGGGGGCAACTTTATCGATTTCCAAACGTGGATGCATGATGTCTTCTCCTTCTCAACGCAGCGGCGCTCTGGTTGTGGATTAAGAGTCGAAAGTGTTTTGCCAATTGTCGATACCTAAATGGATGACGCGCACCCAGGAGAGATTCGTAAAAATCTGACGAAAACTTCAGTCCTCGCGCGCCGGGCTGCTTTCATCGAGAACGCCTATCGGCCGGTGATTCCTCTGATCGCGCGAAATTGTGGGACCACCAGCGCTTGTTCTACAGTGGGCGCATTGAGGGCAATGAGTTCTCGGGCGGTCCGTTCCGACTTGGCCGCCAGCCCTGCCTTCTGGTAGACGGTCACGAGCAGTTGCAGCGAGAAAGGATCGTTGCTGTCCTCTTCGAGATGGGGAATGGCCTCGAGCCATTTGTGTTTGGCCGCCAGTACTATTCCGGCCGAGGCGTGATAGGCGACGTTGATATTCGGGTTATTGGAGCTATCGGCCATCCGCTTCAGTTCTTCGAGAACCTTCTCCGCAGCGCCAATCCGACCACGCTGGACTGCCTTATGGATTTCCGTGCGATGGATCAGAGCGACTTCCTGCTTCCGGGCATTGGCCGAGGTATCGTGGGGATGGTCCAGCACCTCTTTCGCCTTTTGCAGCCAGTGCAAAGCAGTGGCGTCGTTCTCCTGATAAAGAGCCATGGTTCGGTAGGCCTCAGCTTCGAGAACGGCCACAGAATTTTGGTGTGCCATCTGGGCAGCGTTGAGAAAAGCATAGTCGGCCTCGATTGAATTTTTCTCCCGGAGATAAGTTGCCGCCCAGCGCAGCTTCCACATCACCGCGTAGGTTTTTGTATACGCGTGCTGGATCGCGATTTCATATTGCGTCCTCGCCTGTGCCCCATCTCCCATGAGCGCGTAGGTATCAGCCAAACCAAGGAGCGATTCTCCAAATTCGGGATCGATTTTCAGAGCGGCCTGGTAGTGCTGGACGGCCTCGTCGAATTTTCCCGCCATCCTCAGGATTTCCGCATAAGAATCCTCCGGGTTCGGCTCACCGGGAAGCACCTGAAGATAGTGCTGCATGACCGGAAACGCCTTATCGAACTGTCCTTCGAAGGCATAATCGTAGCCCAGATTGTTGAGCGCTCCGGCGAAATCGGGATCAACCCGCAATGCCTGCTCGGCCAGTTCCGCCGCGCGCTCCCACTGGGAGTAATTGGCCCCCATGGAGAGAGCCGCAAACCAGTAGAGGTGCTTGTCCCTGGGATAGCGAGCCAGAAGTTGGTTCATCGCGGCCAGCGCGCCGATAGTGTCGCCGCGGCTGTCATCCAGAAGCCATTCCGCCATCAGGCGCTCTTCCGGGGTGACAGAGTCCATGAGCGCAGCGGCTTTCTTGCGCTCGGCAGCTTGCCGGTCAGGGTCGGGAATGCGCTCTGAGATGTACAGATGCGCCAAGAGAAAATCAGGATCTTTGGTGATTGCGGCTTGCCAATCATTGAGAGCTGCCGTGATGTGAAGGTTTTCCCAGGCAACGACTCCATGCTCAAAGTCAGCCAGCGCTTCCGGCGATTGGGTGGTGATGGGCATGCGATCGTTGACTGACGCCTGCGCTGGAGACTGCGCCCATGGCTTCGCCGAAATCGTGGAGAAAACCAGTGCTGTCAGCGCCCAGCGAACAAAGACTCCGATTTTTCCGGCCCCGTTAATGTCCGCGCAGAATGTATCCATATTCCACTGGCAACTTGCCGTCGACTTTCAAAACTTTGACTTCCTTATTGATTAAAAACACATCCACCAATCCGATGGCGCCGGGCATGGTATGCACGGCACTTAGCATGGCCTCGTCGGAATCCACCATCACCATGGAATTCTTGTGCGTAGCGATGAAGTTCCGCAGCTGTTCCGGAGTTGTCTTGTAGATGCGAGAAAGCAACAATTCCATTTCCGGGGTCGACGGATCGCGCACGACGACGGTAACTGCATTGCCGCCGGGCCAACTGCGCGTATCACACTTAAAGATCCTGCTGAGCTCGGCCGTGGTGAGGTCCTGCGCAGTGTTGCCCTGGTTCACGATCACCGCCATCTGCCTTGCGTCTAACCTGCATTCGGCGAGACCGACAAATAGCAGTCCACATCCGGCCAGAAGCAACGCACGCATACCTGAACGCATAGGAATTGTCTTAATTGTAGGCGGCGCGTACGCTTCTATATCCAGCACGAAGGGCGATAGCTCGTAAAGAAGCTTGAGGTTGTGGCCCGTTTTGGGACATGGATGGTGCTAGCGAGCATCGGAGGGCATGGGTATCGAGGCCATTATCCGAGCATTCCATTGCGACAAGGTCAAGACGAGGCCTTCACATCCGGGTCCAGTCAAGTTCGACCCACTCCCGCCTCCCTCAACTTTCTGAAAGAACCCCTGCCCGTCAACGGTCGAGACAATTTCTGATTCGAACCAGACATCTTTGGGCTTGTACATGAAGCCTCCGTACATAAGACGCAAAATCTGACCCTTGTTAGCTGGAGCAAATCCGCCCAAAAAAATCTTGTTGCCTTTCGGGTCCTCGATAAAACTTTCGCAAGCGGGGAATTGGTCTCCCGTTATCGTAGCTACTATATTGAGTTGGTTATCCGCCTGCGAAAATTTGAATTCCCCCCTTGCGTCAATGTCCGGCGCTCCTTTGACCAAAGGATTGGAAGCACCATATTCGATGACGGCTTTGACGGCGTCTCCATCTTTTGTCACGCTGAAGTTGGCGTTAGGAATACCTACCGCCGTATCCTCGAAACCGACACCCATCGAAGGTCCCTGACTTTCATCGCACCAAGCTTCGCTCTTTCCTGCAATACCTCTGGGTAGCTGGACTTCCAACGTAGCGTTAACGCGAGCCGTTACCCGTGGGCTACCCGTCTCAAGGGAAAACCCTCTACCGTCACCATGGAAGGCTCCGCCAAATTGAAGTGGGGCCATGCGAACGGAGACTCCTGAATCGAACATCGAGGTTGGAGCACTATATTCGAATACAGGAATCGGTACGCTGCCCCCGCCGAACAAGGTCCCGAACTGTCGCCAAGGCGCAAAGGAACGCATGTAGATTTTATAAATCGGCATTTGCATCCTCCCTCAATTGCGCCCACGATTATGCGTCCATCCTCTCCGGTTTTCAACGGCAACGAACCTCAGAACTGGGGGCCAAAAACCATCGGGCGAGTGGCCCACCCAAAGCCGGTTTTCATCCCTCGGCTTGCTTGGGTTTCGCCGTGTCCTTCTTAGCCTGCGCAGGAAACTAAGCAAAGCGGAGTCGTCGTAACTTGTTAGCGCGAGCGTCTCGATTTGAGAGGCCATCGTCAACTTCTCCCCATTTTGGGCCGAGGACCGACGACCAACGACCGACCGCCCCTCTCACCGTTTGACGCTGCTCTCGTTGAGTCTTTACACTCAAACATTAACGGAGCGTTGCCAACATTGTGAGTCCCACTGAAACCACTGACGCGAAGAGCAGCGATGCTAAGAATAAAGAAAGCGTCAAGCGCGAGATTTCCATCGAGATCCCGGCCGCTGAAGTGACGCGTGAAACTGAGACGCTCATACAGAAATATCAAAAGATGGCGCGCCTTCCCGGCTTTCGCCGCGGACATGTTCCGGCGTCGATCATCCGGCAGCGCTTTGCCGAAGATCTGAAGAGCGATGTCGCCGAGTCGCTGATCCCGAAATATTTTCGCAAAGAAGCCGAGAGGCTCGGTGTCGTTCCCGTCTCGCAGCCCCGTGTGACCGATCTGCACATTCACGAAGGCGAGCCGCTTCGCTTCAAGGCCAGCTTTGAAGTGCTGCCCGAGATCAAGGTCGAGGGCTACAAAGAAATGCGCGCCGAAAAGCCCGACATCACGGTTACCGATGAAGAAGTCGAAGAGGCGTTGAACAGTCTCCGCGAACAGCGCGCGACTTTCACCACGATCGAAGGCAGCACTCTCAGCGACGGCGATTTCGCGCAGTCGTCGATGGATGGACGTCCAAAGAGTGCCGAAGATCCCAATGCCCAGCCCGTCCACATGGAGGAAGTGCTGATTGAAATCGGGGGCAAGAATACGGTGCCGGAGTTCAGCGAGCATTTGCGCGGAGCCGCAGCCGGCGAAGAGCGCAGTTTCGAAGTCAGTTATGCCGAGGATAACTCTGACAAACGATTGGCCGGAAAGACGTTCGTCTACTCGGTGAAGGTTCATGCCATTAAGCAGAAGAATTTGCCGGAACTGAATGAAGAGTTCGCGAAGAGTCTCGGCGAGTTCACCGACATTGACCAGGTGCGCAAGCAGATTCGCGAAAACATGCTGGCGGAGAAACGGCATGCCTCCGAACGCGAGGCCAAAGACAAGCTGGTTGCCGAACTGGTGAGGCGCAACGATTTTGAAGTTCCCGAATCACTAGTCGAGCGGCAGATCGATGTCAGACTGGAACGGGGTTTGCGCGCGCTGGCTGCCCAGGGCATGAAGATGGAGGACATGAAGAAAATGGATCTCCCACGCCTGCGCGTGGGCCAGCGAGAGCAGGCTTTGCAGGATGTGAAGTCGTCGTTGTTACTGGATCGCATTGCGGAATTGGAAAATATTGCAGTCAGCGACGAGGAAGTAAATCATGAGCTTGACGCGCTGGCCGGTCAGACAAAACAGACGCCGGAGGCGGTCCGCGCGCGATTGACACAGGATGGTGGCCTCGATAGAATCCGAAACAGAATCCGCAGCGAAAAGACCCTCGACTTTTTGTATCACCAGTCCGCGTAATTCCCGAAGCAACGACGCGGACCTTTCGATCCTCCCTTCACGCTGAGACGCTGTTTAGGGACGGAGTGTGGCAGGTGAACGTGAAAAATGACAGCAACAATAAAGACCCGCACATGATGCTGGTTCCCATGGTCATCGAACAGACCGGACGGGGCGAGCGCGCCTACGACATCTACTCGCGTCTGTTGCGCGACAACATTATTTTTATCGGCACGCCGATTGACGACAACGTGGCCAACCTCGTCATCGCGCAGATGTTGTTTTTGGCTCAGGAAGATCCGGAGAAAGATATCCAGCTTTACATCAACTCTCCGGGCGGATCGATCACCGCCGGCATGGCCATTTACGACACCATGCAATACGTCAAGAACGACGTCATGACGTTGTGTGTGGGCCAGGCGGCATCGATGGCGGCATTACTTTTGGCATCGGGGGAACCCAAAAAGAGATTGGCACTGCCGAATTCACGGATTCTAATACATCAGCCGTCTATGGGCGGCTTGTCGGGCCAAGCTACTGATATTGATATTCATGCCCGCGAGATCCTGCGCATGCGTGAAATCACAAATCAGTTGCTTTCCAAGCACAGCGGGCAAAAGCTCGACAAAGTGGAAAAAGATGTGGAGCGCGACTTCATCATGAACGCCCAGCAGGCTAAGGAATACGGAATCATCGACGATATCATTTATAAGACCGGAAAGACGGTATGATCGGTTTTCCGTGACGGGGCCGAATCGCTGCGGCGGAGACCACTAAGGAGTTATTAGTGTGAAAAACAGGTCAGGCACAGAGGAAATGTTGCGTTGCTCGTTCTGCCACAAGTCGCAGGATGCGGTAGCCAAGTTGATCTCCTCGCCCAGCGATTATCCGCGTGCCTACATCTGCGATGAGTGCGTGGCCGTCTGCAATTCGATTCTCGAAGACGACCGCACCACCACTCCCCAGACGAGCACTCCCAATCAACTGCCCAAGCCGCTCGAAGTGAAAAGCTTCCTCGATGAATTTGTGATCGGGCAAGAGCAGACCAAGAAGAAGCTCGCCGTTGCCGTCTATAACCACTACAAGCGCATTTACATGAACCGGCAGAAAGGGACCGACGGCATTGAGCTGACCAAGTCCAACATTATGCTGATCGGCCCCACTGGCACCGGCAAAACGCTGCTGGCGCAGACTTTGGCTCGCATGCTCGATGTGCCCTTCGCCATCGTCGACGCGACCACGCTGACCGAGGCCGGATACGTCGGCGAAGACGTCGAAAACATTATTCTCAAGCTCCTGCAAGCCGCCGACGGCGATGTCAGCCGCACCCAGACCGGCATCATCTACATTGACGAAGTCGATAAGATCGGCCGCAAGGACGAAAATCCTTCGATCACCCGCGACGTCTCCGGGGAGGGCGTGCAGCAGGCTCTGCTGAAGATTCTGGAAGGCACCATCGCCAATGTTCCTCCTCAGGGCGGGCGCAAGCATCCCCATCAGGAATTCACACCGGTAGACACAACTAACATTCTGTTTATCTGCGGCGGCGCCTTTGTCGGTCTCGATAAAATCATCTCGCGGCGAATCGGCAAGAAATCGCTCGGTTTCCGCAGCGGGGACGATGCCGAACGCGAGGAGACCGTCACCCGCAAGCGTAATTTCGAACTGCTCAGCGAAGTGCAGCCTGAAGACCTGATCAAGTTCGGCTTGATCCCGGAATTTGTAGGTCGGCTGCCGGTCGTCGGAATGCTCGAGGACCTCGACGAGTTTGCCCTTATAGAAATTCTTACCCGTCCCAAGAATGCTATCGTCAAGCAATATCAGCGTCTGTTTGAATTTGAGAATGTACGGCTGAAATTTAACGACGATGCCCTGCGGGCTATCGCGCGGCAGGCCATGGCGCGTAAGGTAGGGGCCCGAGGGTTGCGCATGATCCTGGAAGAGCTGATGCTGGACCTGATGTTCAACCTCCCTAGCCAAAAGAAACTCAAAGAGTTCGAGGTGACGCGGGAGATGGTCGAGAAACGCAGCGCTTCTTTCGCCATGATTGAGAAGCAGGCCAGCTAGATACAGGTTACAATCAGTAGAGCACGTGCTTCATTTGCGCGAGTACTGGAACGGTGAGGACTCGCATCCCAGGGAGATTCAGTGACCACCACATCCAAGGAAAAATTCGAAACTAAAAAGCTGCCCATGATGCCCATCCGCGACGTGGTCATCTTTCCTTTCATGATGACGCCGTTCGTGGTGGGCCGCGAGTCCAGCGTTCGGGCCTTAGAAGAAGCCCTGGCAGCCGATAAGAAGATTTTCCTCGCCACCCAGCATGACGCCTCGATTGATGAACCCAAAGCCAGCGAAATCTACCAAGTGGGCACCATCGTCAACATCGTGCAGAGCCTGAAACTGCCCGATGGCAACATTAAAGTTCTGGTTGAAGGAATCGAGCGGGGCAAAATCCTGCAGGTCACTGACACGGAAGGCTTCATGCAGGCTTCGGTCCGCGTGGCGCGATATTCCATTGAGAACGCGCAACTTGAAGCTGGCATGCAGCGCGTGACTTCCCTGTTCGAGCAATACGTGAAGCTGTGCCAGGCGCTGAACTACGAGACCATGATCTCGGCCGTGCGCATGGAAGATCCGGCCAAGCTGACCGACGTGATCTCAGCCAATCTGCAGCTCTCGATCGAAGAGAAGCAGGAACTGCTGGAGATTTTCGATCCCGCCGAGCGGCTGACGCGCATCGCCGATGTGCTCGATATCGAGATCGAGAAGCTCAATGTCGATCGCACCATCCAGTCGCGCGTGAAGCGTCAGATGGAAAAAGCGCAAAAAGAGTATTACCTCAACGAGAAGATTAAGGCCATTCAAAAGGAACTCGGTCGCGGCGAAAAAAGCGAATTCGACGAACTGAAGAAGAAGATCGAATCGGCGGGCATGACGAAAGAGGTTAAAGATAAGGCGCTGCAGGAGCTCAAGAAACTTGAAGCCATGCCGCCGATGTCGGCTGAGTCAACGGTCTCGCGCAATTATCTGGATTGGCTGCTGGCGGTTCCCTGGAAGAAACGCTCCAAAGAAATCCGCAATATCTCCCGCGCTGAGAAAGTCCTGAACGAAGATCATTACGGCCTGGAGAAGATCAAAGAGCGCATCCTCGAGTTTC
Source organism: Candidatus Sulfotelmatobacter sp. (assembly GCA_035710725.1). Taxonomy (GTDB): domain Bacteria; phylum Acidobacteriota; class Terriglobia; order Terriglobales; family Acidobacteriaceae; genus Sulfotelmatobacter. The sequence continues at coordinate 10,225 of DASTCY010000048.1, forward strand.
TTGCGGTGCGGCAACTGGTCAAGAATCCCAAAGGATCGATTCTCTGCTTTGTTGGCCCCCCTGGAGTTGGCAAGACTTCTCTGGGGATGTCGATTGCGCGGGCCACGGGACGCAAGTTCGTTCGCATGTCGCTGGGTGGAGTGCGCGACGAGGCCGAGATTCGCGGCCATCGTCGCACCTACATCGGCGCCTTGCCCGGGCAAATCATTCAGATGATGAAGAAGGCCGGGACGAAGAACCCAGTCTTTATGCTCGACGAAGTCGATAAGATGTCGATGGACTTCCGCGGCGATCCTTCGGCCGCCCTATTGGAAGTGCTCGATCCTGAGCAGAATTACATGTTCGTCGACCACTATCTGGACGTGGAATACGACTTGTCGCAAGTTTTCTTCGTCGCCACGGCCAACGTGATGCACACCATTCCTCCCGCGCTGCAGGACCGCATGGAAGTGTTGCGCCTGCACGGCTACACCGAACCGGAGAAGGTCGAGATCGCCAAGCAATTCCTGGTGAAGAAGCAGATGGAAGCGGCGGGACTGCTCGAGAAGAACGTGAAGTTCACAGATGATGCCATCACGAATCTAATCCGCTCCTACACTCGGGAAGCGGGCGTGCGCAATCTGGAGCGCGAAATCGGCAACGTTTGCCGCAAGATCGCGCGTAAGGTCGTCAAAGAGGGTGACAGCTACGCCATCACGGTCACTGGCGAGAACGTCAGCGATTTCCTCGGCGTGATCAAGTTCCGCGACACTCTGGCGCACGAGAAGAGCGAGGTTGGACTCGTTACCGGTCTAGCGTGGACCGAAGTTGGCGGCTCGATTCTCAGCACCGAAGCCACTGTCGTTGATGGCAAGGGCAAGCTGACCCTCACTGGGAAGCTCGGCGACGTGATGCAGGAATCGGCGCAGGCAGCGATGTCTTATGTCCGGTCACGTGCCCATCGCCTGGGCCTGAACCGCGATTTCTATCGCAATCTTGACCTGCACGTGCACGTTCCGGAAGGCGCGATCCCTAAGGACGGTCCTTCCGCTGGAATCACGATCGCGACTGCGATCGCCAGCGCGCTGAGTAAGATTCCCGTTCGCCGCGATATCGCTATGACCGGCGAGATCACGCTGCGCGGCAAAGTTCTCCCCATCGGCGGACTCAAAGAAAAACTGCTTGCGGCCCACCGCGCCGGACTGTTTGAAGTGATTCTGCCCAAGGACAACGAAAAAGATTTGCCGGAAGTTCCCGAGAACCTGCGTAGTGCGATGAAGCTGCACTTTGTCGACACCATGGACCAGGTTCTGCAGATTGCGCTGGAATCTGCTCTTCCAGCGATCGAAGAAGACCGCCTCAACCAACCCATTGCGCCTCCTCCGCTGACCTCCGGCACGGGAGATGCTCCGACGGCGCATCAGTAGGGAACCAGGAGTCAGGAGTTGGTAGTCAGAGTCAGCAAAAGTAAAAGCCCGCAAATGCGGGCTTTTTTGCTTTTTACGCGATCGTTCGCGGACCACATGCGGGACGGCTGATTGAAATTTTGCGCCTTGCCAATCTGCGGCACTGGACGCAAACTGTAAGTCCAGGAATCGCATCGAAACGGCAATGGTAAGAATTCCCATCCGCGGGATGATGGCGGTCGTGGTGGCAGCGGCAATCGTAGCGGTCACGCTGATCTGGCTGCCGGCGTATCGCCTCTTCTTCGTGATCAGCCTCGGAGTCGGGATCGTCGTCGCTGCCGGACTTTACCTCTGGCACAAGCTCCGCCCCGTCAGCGACAAGGACATCGAAAGCAAACGTCCGCTAGGACTGAGCTGAACGATGAAGCCCTTGCCTTAAACTGGCAGTGTCCATTTTTGCAAAACGAGCGTACGAAAACGGACAGCCGAAGGGAAAGCGTGGTGCGGTAAATCATTTACAATGTGCCAATTAGCTCTTGGTAGGCGTGATGCTGACCAGAGTTGTGACGGTGCGAAAACATGTCCTTCCTACGCGATCTGAGATTTGCGATTCACTCCCTGCGTCGCACTCCCGGCCTTTCGATAGCGGTCGTGCTCACCCTCGCACTCGGCATCGGAGCCAATGCGGCCATTTTCACGCTGGTGCGTGGGGTTTTGCTCAAACCGCTGGTCAACCGCGATGAGGACCGGCTTGTTTATATCCGGCAGAGCGCGCGCGGCCTGCGTGACGAAAACAGCACGTTTTCTGTCCCTGAAATCCAGGACCTGCGCGCCAACGTCAAAACCTTGAACGCGTTCGGCGATTTTTCCGTTATCGGCTTCACCATGGTTGGCCTAGGCGAGCCGCGTGAAGTGAATGCCGGCGTGGTTGGAGGCTCGTACTTCGACGTGATGGGCCTGCACCCGGTGCTTGGCCGCCTCATTGGGCCGCAGGATGATGGTCCGAACGCTGCTGGCGCGGTTGTACTTACATATCGATTCTGGGCCACCGCATTCAAAAAGGATCAGTCGATTATTGGCAAGACGGTACGCCTCGGCAGCATCGGGGATCGCACGGCGACGGTGATCGGAGTCCTTGAACCCTGCGTTCCTTATCCGCAAGACACAGAGATCATTGCCAACGTGGTCACCAGTCCGCATCACCTTTCGGCCACGATGGTCACCGGCCGCATTCATCGCATGACGGAGATTTTCGGGCGCCTCGCGCCCGGTGCCACGCTCGATCAAACCCGGGCCGAGTTGCGCTCGGTATATGCCGCGATGAAGAAGGAGCACCCGGAGGCGTATCCGGCACAGGCCGATTATCAGATTGACGCGAGACTTTTCCGGGACGAGATCACGTCGGGGGCGCGCACCATTCTTCTTGTCCTAATGGCTGCTTCTGCGCTTGTGTTCATCATCGCCTGCTCGAACGTCGCCAATCTGATGCTGGCCCGAACGGTACGGCGGGAATCGGAGTTGGCGGTGCGTGCGGCGCTGGGCGCGAGTACCGGCGCGCTGCGGCGTATGCTCCTCGCGGAAAGCGTTCTGCTTTGCGGGACCGGCGCGGCGCTTGGAGTGGTGAGCGCGCGTCCGATGGTGGCCGTGCTGGCACGTTACGCTTCGCGTTTTTCGGTTCGCGCATTGGATTTGAAACTGGATTCAAGCTTGCTTTGGGTCGGAGCCGGGCTGGCGATCACGGCGTCGGTAATTTTGGCCTTTGTGCCGCACCTGCCTTCGGCAGTCACCTCGGGAGGACTCAATCTGGCGAGTGGGAGTCTGCGGGTCACCAGCGCGACCAGCCGACGACAGCGGATCTTCGCAGTGACTCAGATCGCGGCATCATTCGTGCTGCTCGTGGGCGCGAGCGTGGTGATCACGACATTGATGGAGTTGCAACGAACCCAGACTGGCCTCGACACACGCCATGTCCTCGCGATCAACGTTCCCTCGATGTCGTATGGCAAGACGCCCCAGCAAGAGGTCAATTTCTACAAAGAATCCATACGGCGGATTAATGCGCTGCCAGGCGTCAGCGAAACCGCATTTGGAATGCTGGTTCCCTGGCGCGATGCCAACAATGCAATCGGTTTGCAATTTTCCGGCGACGGTCATGTCTCGCATCCGGGGGAGGATCCTCGGGCGCAGTTCCGCGTTATTTCTCCGGGGTTCTTCGCGGCGCTGGGCACACCGATTGTCGCAGGGCGTGATTTCAACGATCTCGATGGCAAAGCCGGGGACCCGGTCGCCATTGTCAGTGAGAGCCTTGCACGGCGCATGTACCCCACCGGTGACGCGATCGGCCACCACGTCTATTGGACTGATCCGGTGCTGCAGTTTGTGCCGGGACTTCATCCAAAGCCGCTTCGCATCATTGGAGTGACGGCCGACATTGATGACGTGCACATGGTTCCGGAGCCGACCGCGACCATCTACACGTCATTCGAAGACGGCCCGTTATTTGGCGGACGGCTGTTCATTCACACCAGCGCGAATCCCTATTCGCTGGTGACGCCGGTGACGCGAGTGATTCGCCAGATGTCGGCCGATCAACCGGTCGAGCGAGCGGCGACGCTCGAGGATGTGCGCGCAGAAGTGCTCACGCCGGAGCGCCTGAATTCGGTTGTGTTTGGTGTGTTTGCTGCAGTCGCGCTGGCGATTGCCGTCATTGGTGTAGCGGGCGTGCTGATTTTTTCTGTGAGCGCGCGAACACGGGAATTCGGAATTCGCCTGGCACTCGGGTCGAAGCCTCAGCATCTGCTCCAGGGAGTGATCGTAGAAGGCGCAGTGATGGCGGCAAGCGGCATCCTGGCGGGAGCGGCATTCGGGTTTGTTGTCACACGTCTGGCCGCTAAGTACCTGGCAGAAATCCAGACGCCCGGGTCGCTGCCCGTATCGGTTTCCGCTTTCGTGCTGATGTTTGTGGCAGTGGTCGCGTCGATGCTGCCAGCGCTAAGAGCGGCGCGTGTGGATGTGATCGAGGCCCTGCGGACGGAGTGAGGTGGTTGCCGGTCGCGGAAACACTCCGAATTTAACAAGATCGCACCCATCTGCGCAGAATGCGAGAGGGGTGGCCGGGATGCAACCTGCTAGGCTCTAGGAATGAAGGTCATCCACCGGCGTGCTTTTCGGCTCAATGCGGACCAGGATCACGTCAGATTTGAGGTACTTGGACTGGACGCGTCTCAAGTCATCCGATTCCCAGACGACCACTCATTCATAGTGGTTGAAATCGCAGAGGACGATCCGCGATGGCCGAAGGTTTTGCCTTTTTTGAATGAGCAGAAGGCAACAGACTTCGTAACCACTGAATTCTCGGGATCCGAAATCGAGTCAGCCAGTTTTCTTGTGATGTTTGCGACAGCGCATCGTGGCTATCCCCAACCTGAGAAGGATTTTGCGTATCTGTCTGCGACATACGATCTTACCGAGTTGTGCGTAAAGTGCGGCCTCGGCTTAAGACAACAAGCGCCTTTCCGGCTAAAGGGCGAACCAAGATCAACCAATAAATCGATTCTTCAATTGAATTGGGTGTTCGATGAATTCTTTGTCGCACCCGAAGTCTGGGAGACATTGTTCAGGCCGTTCGGCGTAGGCAGTCGTGAAGTGGTATTCAACAGAACAGGAGTCAGAATCGGATCGCTGGTACAACTGGACATAACTGCTTTTTGTGATGTATCGATAGGGGGACTTGGGCGAAAAGATTGTCCTGTATGTGGCCGTAGAAGCTATCAACAGGCCAACGGCCGATATTATCCTGCGCCGATCAGTACCTCATTCCCGATTTGTAAATCTAACCAGCTCTTTGGGGCGCACGCGAATCCCTATAGACTCGTCATCGTGTCGCATGAAGTCTACAACGCGGTGATACGCGCTGGGCTGAAGGGGGTACAATTCTGTCCATGTGAGGAGACGCCCGGACCGTGACATCGGGGCCTAGCCCAATCGCAGCGACATTTGTGCCGGCACGCCATCCAACAGCCGAACAGGAGGACAATGAATCCGACCGATGCCGCACGGCTGATAGAAGAACTCGAGATGGAAGTGAATAACGGCGGATTCGATCCGTTCTTCTACAATTCAGCTGGTGACGACACGGCGGATATAATCCAAGCCCTTGACGCCGTTGGGGCCGCCAACACGGCCGACATATTGCGGAGAGCTGCGGCAAGGTTTCCCGGTGGTATGCCTCCGAAAGATCGGTATGAACGTCAAAACATTCTTCTTGAAATCTCCCCCGACGCCGAAGCATTTGAAGAACTAGATGGGGAGTTTTGCGCCTATCCGGACGACCTTTCGGAGCTTATCAAAAAATATACGGGACAATAACCGCGGTTGCCCACTGTTGTCTTCCCGCTTTTTTGTACGAAGGGACACGTGCGATGATCGCTTTTGTGGCTGACCGTCGAGTCCAGTTGCACTGGAGATCCTTCGCTCCGCCTGAAAAACGGCTCCGCTCAGGATGACACACAAATATGGGACCGGCTAATTGATGGGAGGCCCCTCCCTCGGGGGCAGCGGCTCCATCTTGTCGAGAATGCGCACGCTTTCGAGCACGACTTGTCCTGAAATCTCCAGGCTCTTCGCACTGAGTTTGTCGACCGTATCTTGCGTGGTGTGATGAAAGACATTGTTGTATCCGTAGTCGAGATCGATCAGGTCGGCGCAGGGTACGCCAACATGTAGGAACGGTAGGTGATCGTCCTCGATCGGAAAATAGCGCGCGAAGAAATGCGATTGATAGCCGAGGCGCTTGGCCGCCTCGTAGACGACCGCTTCCAGCCACGGCGTTGAATTGGCTTCGTGCTCGATATTCAGGTCGGCGTCGCCGATCATGTCGGTCAGCAGAAATGCTTTGATCTTTTTCGCCGTGCCGTCCTGCTGCCATTTCTCCGCCAGGTGCTTCGCGCCGTAGACGCTGTCGGTTGCACTCCACTGGCGAACGGCTTCCTCGGCATCGGTCCACAATAGCCAGATGCTGTAGCCGTCTAATTTTTTGCCGCGAATCTGGTTGGCGATTTCGAGCAGCAGCGCCGCCGTCGCGGCACCGTCGTTGGCTCCGATGAACGACGTGTTGCGCAACGGATAATTCGTGTCGTAATGGCTGGCGATGACGATGATTCCGTCTTTCGTCCCGGGAAATTTCGCGAGGATGTTGCGGACCGGGAACTTCCCTTCCACTGTGTCGGCCGTGAAACTGTCTGACTCGACCTCGTCTCCCTTCAGATGCGCCAGAATGTAGGTCTCGACCTTCTTGTGGTTCTCGCTGCCGATCGGCCGCGGCCCCAGCTTGACGATCTCTTTCACATATTGCATCGCCCGATTGGCATCGAACGCGGGGGGAGTGCTGGTATCGGCTGGGAATGTCAGCTGCGGCAGCGCGCCCTTACCTTCGCCGGCCTGAACTTCCGCGGGCTGAATTTGCGTGCTCGCCTGCGCGGAATCATTCTGCTTGGCGCACGCGCAAAGCATCGCAGTGAGCGCGACTGCAGAAATCAGCGTTGTAAATCGAACTTTCACTAGAATTCCCCGGCTACACGGCCTGCCTGGACCGGCGCCTCTCGCGTTGCTTCGGATGCACCAGCCACGCCACGCCCACGCTCAACCCGTACAAGGCCAGCATCGGCGCAGCAAAAACGCACATGTTCACGATGTCAGGCGTCGGCGTCACGATGGCAGCGATGACAAAAATGACCAGAATCGAGTAGCGGAAATTCTTCAGCATGAAGCCGGGGCTGAGGATCCCGAAGAACGCCAGAAAAAACACAAGAACCGGCATCTCAAAAATCAGGCCCATGCCGAGCACGATGCTTAGGAAAAGCTGCGTGTATTCCCCAATCGTGATCATAGGCTGAAAATGCCCGCCGAAATCGATGAGGAAACTGAGCGCCCTTGGGTAAACGATCTTGTAGCCGAAATATCCTCCGAGCATGAAGAGGGCGATGGTTGAAACCATAAAAGGCACGACGTAACGCTTCTCGCGCCGATAGAGGCCGGGAGAGATGAACATCCAAACCTGATAAAGAACGTAAGGCGAGGTGAGGAACAACCCTGCCAGCGCGGCAATCTTCAAGTAAAGGTTGAACGGCTCGGTAGGATTCAGATAGACCAGCTTGTCCGACAGATGATGCTTGGTGAGCACATCCGTAATCGGGCGCTGCATGATGTCGTAAATCTTTTCGACTTTCCACCAGCAGGCTGCGCAACCGATGGCGACGGCAATAATGGAGTTGATGATGCGGCGGCGCAATTCCTCGAGGTGATCGAGAAACCCCATCGAAGGCAGGTTCTCTTTGTCGACCTGCTCGTCGGTTGCCTCAAGCAATTCAGGCATGGGAATCCTGTGGAGTGGAAGAGGTTAGCGGCTCAGTGGTGGGAAGAGCTTCGGTCGCTCCCGTGTCGCTGTGCGAGTCATGCACTCCGGAAGAAACCCCCGATGAGGCCAGAGTGGCGGCTTCTGACGACTCTGCCTCAAGGGTTCGGCTGGCGGTTCCGATGGGCGGCTCGGCCGGCTTCAGGATTTCGTTCTGCTTCTTGTTGGACTCTTCGCGCTCCAGGTGCGCGATCTCCTGCTCGATCTGCGACTTGAACTCGTTCGAGGCGCGCCGGAACTCGTTCAGATACTTGCCGACCTGGCGGGCGATTTCCGGCAACTTCTTGGGCCCAAAGATGATGAGGGCCAGGAAGAACAGGAAAATCGTCTCGGAAAAACTCATTCGCTCATCATACTGCCTGAGCCGGAAAGGCGGCAATCGCCGCCGTGACGTGGATTTGACAAGTCCGCGATCAACTCTCGGCTTATCATGTTTGCCGCATGCAACTCTGGTTCAGCCGCGGCAGCGCGGTGTCGATCCGCGAGCAACTGGTCACGCAGGTTCGCCTCGGAATTCTGAGCGAAGACTTGGCGCCCGGCCAGCGCTTGCCCTCGACACGCGAGCTGGCGCGGCGCTTCAATCTGCATCCCAACACGGTAAGCGCTGGATATCGACAGCTGCAAGCTGAAGGCTGGCTCGAATTCCGCCATGGCAGCGGAGTTTACGTCAAAGCGGGCAAGCCGGAGCTGCCTTCCGGTCCGGCACTCGCCCTGGATCAGATGATTGCCGAACTTTTCCGCTCTTCCGGAAAACTGGGCGTCACTTTGCCCGCCCTGCGCGCGCGGCTGCGCCAATGGTTAGAATTGCAGCCGCCGGACCATTTTTTACTGATCGAACCCGACGCGGAGCTGCGCAATATTCTCGTTGCGGAAATGACGCAGGCGGTCACCTTCCCGGTTCGCTCGTGCGGGATGGACGAAGCTCAAAGGACGCTGGATGGCTGCGTTCCCGTAGTTCTGCTCAATCGCACCGAAGCCGCACGGAAAGTGCTCCCCCCTGGCATTGAGCTGCTCACCCTCCAGATTCGTTCCGTCCCCAGTTCGCTGGCCGGATACTTGCCGGCGCCAGCGGATGCTTTGATAGGCGTGGCCTCGCGCTGGCCTGAGTTTCTGAAGGTAGCGCGCGCCATGCTTCATGCCGCAGGGTTTGATGCGGACAGTCTCGTCTTCCGCGACGCTCGGGAACCCAACTGGCAAAGAGGCCTGAAGGAGACCGCGGCGGTCATCTGCGATTCGCTCATCGCGTCTGATCTTCCCGCTGGATGCCGTGGCATTCCTTTCCCGCTGCTCTCGGAATCGACGGTTGCCGAACTGCGGCGATATGAGGAGTTTGTCAGTCAACCGATGGTTCCATAGCCCAGCTGTAGCGTATGTTTTCAACAACTGGCTTGAACAGGAGATTCTCGTGAAGGAATTATTGGCCGACACGGCAGCGCGTGCCGCGCACTACTTAGAGAATATCGGCGATCGTCCGGTTGCGCCTTCCCGCGAAGTGATTGCTCATTTGGAGGAGCTGGGCGGTGCTCTGCCGGAAGCTCCTTCGGATCCGCGCGAAGTGCTGGCGTTACTCGATCGCGCCGGATCGCCCGCGACCGTTGCCAGCGCAGGAGGCCGCTATTTCGGATTTGTAACGGGCGGTTCTTTGCCCGCAGCCTTAGCGACGAATTGGCTGGCCGCAGCGTGGGACCAGAATGCCGCGATGCGAGTCGGGTCTCCGGTAGCGGCCAAGTTGGAAGAAATCGCAGGCGCATGGATTCTGGAACTGCTCGGCCTGCCCGCGAGCAGCGGATTCGGCTGCGTGACCTGCACCACCATGGCCAATTTCTCCGGTTTGGCAGCGGCGCGCAGCGCAGTTCTTGCGCGGACCGGCTGGAATGTGGAAGAAGATGGCTTGTTTGGAGCACCGCCGATTCGCGTGCTGGTCGGCGGAGAAGTGCATGTTTCACTGCTCCGCGCGCTGACGATGCTCGGCCTGGGCAGAGGGCGTGTGACTAAGGTTCCTGTGGACGGACAGGGCCGCATGCGCGCCGAGGCGTTGCCTGCACTCGATGCCAACACGATCGTCTGTATTCAAGCGGGAAACGTGAATACAGGAGCATTCGATCCGTCGCGCGACATCTGCGCACGTGCCCGAGACGTAGGGGCTTGGGTCCATGTTGACGGTGCGTTCGGACTTTGGGGTGCCGTATCTCCTCTTTACGCTCCGCTTCTGGATGGCGTTAATAGTGCCGATTCTTGGGCGGTCGACTGCCACAAATGGCTGAATGTTCCTTATGACTCAGGCATGGTGATCGTGCGTGACGGCGAGCATTTGCGCCGGGCGCTTTCGACCAGCAGTGCTGCCTATCTGACGCAAAGCTCCGGACGTGAACCGTGGCAGTACACTCCCGAGGCGTCGCGCCGCGCGCGCGGAGTCGAACTGTGGGCGGCAATTCGATCGCTCGGACGCAGCGGTTTGCGGGAGCTGATCGAGCGCAATTGCCGCCAAGCCCGCATGTTTGCCGAACGCCTTCACGCCGCCGGGTTCAATGTCCTGAACGACGTCGTGTTGAATCAAGTGCTGGTTTCATTTGGCAGTGCTGAAGAGACCCGCCGCGTGGTCGCCGAAATCCAGGCTGACGGGACGTGCTGGTGTGGGGGCACGGTGTGGCAAGGACACACGGCTATGCGCATCTCGGTCTCATCGTGGGCCACGACCGACGACGACGTGGAAAAGAGCGTGGCTGCGATGATTCGCATCGCAAAAAACTGCAAGGTCACGGCCTGAACCCGCCACGTATGTAAATTGGCCCCGATGTGACAGTTGAGATACTGCCACATCGGCGCACTCTTGCGGGATCTTGGCCGTTTACGATGCGCTCATGAAAATCCCAAGAGCGCTGCTATCGATTGTCATTTCCGTCTTGCTGGTGGGTTCAGCTTTCGCGCGAGAGGCAGGCCCCAGATTAGTGACCACGCCAAACAGCGAGTTTGCGGTTGCGGACGCGCGCAGCCGTTACGTGCAGGGGGAAGACACACGCTCGCCGGAGGAAGTCCTGGCGGAAATGCGCCAGACGCGCAAACGACTTAGGCCTTCCCGTGTTCCCTACCAGCAAGGAAATCCTTACGGGAATTCCTGGGCTGGTGGAGGCAAGCGGGTCGCGATTGGCGCCGCCATCGGATTTGGTATTGGCACCGCGATGGCCCTGAAGGTCAGCTCGGATAACCACGCCGACGCTCGAGGTCGAGGGGCCGCTATTCTCGTCTTCGGCGGCTTGGGTGCGCTGCTCGGAGCCGTGGCCGCGGAAAGCTGGCACTAGTTCCACAACCTCAGGCGCAATCCGCAGCAGTGGCCTATGGAGGACGAGTCGGAAACGGTCGCGCAGGCGAGCAATGAGCGAATAGAGGCCCCTCTCCAGGTGGCACGGGTGTAAAACCAGCCAAACAGTTGACTTCAGCGGAAGTCCTGCCGTTTTTCAGAAATGCGAGAACGTCGATACCGCACCCAGCATCTTACGTACAGGCACCCGTTACCGAGGTGACCATTCGGAGTCTGGATCGTCCAAGCGGATGGTATACTGCTTGTAATCAGCGCCGTAGCTGGGGTAGCCGGTAGCCCCTCAAAACGAAGGAAACACTTCAATGGCACGTAGTTCTCGCCGCTCTCTCTTGCTTGTCCTTTTCTTTCTTCTGGTTTGCGGTTTCCTAGGCATTTTGTTTGCCCAGCGGACCGGCCAGCAGTCGTCGATGACCGGAGACTCCGACGTCAAGGACAGCCTAAAACAGTTCACCGACGTCTACTCGCTCGTGGAGGAGAACTACGCCGAGCCAGTGAATCCTGACAAGGCGATCTACAACGGCGCCATTCCGGGCATGCTGCACGCTCTTGATCCGCACTCCAATTTCTTCGATCCGAAAAATTATGCGCTCATGCGCGAGGACCAGCGCGGCAAGTACTACGGCGTCGGCATGACGGTTGGCCCGCGCAACAATCAAGTCATCGTGATCTATCCCTTCGTAGGAACGCCGGCCTACAAGGCAGGCATTCATCCCGGCGACGTGATTGTTGCCGTGGATGGCAAGTCGACCGAGAACATGAGCACGGGCGATGTCGCCGACCTGCTCAAGGGGCCCAAAGGGACAACGGTTCACATCAGCATCATGCGTGAGGGCGTGGAGAAGCCCATGGAATTCACGCTCATGCGAGACGAGATTCCGCGCTACAGCGTTGACCTGCACTTCATGATCAAGCCGGGCATCGGGTACATGCACGTCAATGGATTCAACGAGACGACCGAGCACGAAGTGGCCGAGGCACTGGATCAGTTCGGCGATCTGAAAGGGCTGATCCTCGATTTGCGTGGCAATCCCGGTGGTCTGCTCAGCGAGGCGGTCGGAGTGTCAGACAAGTTCCTGAAGAAGGGGCAAGTCGTGGTGTCGCATCATGGCCGCGCATCGGCGGAGCATCGCTATATCGCGCAGCACGGCAATGGCGGCAGGGAGTATCCCATCGTGGTGCTGGTGAACCGGCTGACCGCCTCGGCGGCGGAAATCGTCTCTGGCGCGATTCAGGACCACGACCGCGGCCTGATTGTAGGTGAAGTAACGTTCGGGAAGGGTCTGGTGCAGACCGTTTATCCGCTCTCGGAGAATACGGGCCTGGCTCTGACCACCGCGCGTTATTACACGCCCAGCGGACGTCTGATCCAGCGCGACTACAGCAACATTTCGCTTTACGACTACTACTACAACCGCGACGCCGCGGAACAGGCCAACAACGCCAACAAAGAAGTAAAGCTCACCGACAGCGGACGCACCGTCTACGGTGGTGGCGGCATCACACCCGATGTGACGATTCCACCCGTCAAGACCAATCACTTCCAGGACACGCTACTGCAGCACTACGCCTTTTTCAATTTCGCCAAGCGGTATGTGGTGAATCATCATCCGACGAAGAACATGGAAGTCGATGATGCGATGCTGCAGGACTTCCGCAAGTCGCTCGACGAGGCGAATATTGCCTATACTCAGGCTGATCTCATCGACAACAACGACTGGATCAGGGCGAACATCAAGTCCGAAATCTTCGTCGACGCTTTCGGGCAGGATGAAGGGATGAAAGTCAGAGCAGAGTCGGACCCGGAAGTGATCAAAGGGCTTGACCTGCTGCCGCAAGCCAAAGCCCTCGCCGAGAATGCCAAGAAGATCGTGGCCGAGCACAACGCGGCTGCGCCGGGCTTCAGCAACCGGTAATAATTCGTCGCTGATCGTCGGGAAAACGGCCGCACGGTCCCCCTTATCCAATGCCGTATTGCGGCTTCCGCGTCCGCGCGGATTCGTCATACAATAAGCCATCCGCGTGCAAGCGCGATCATTTGAGCGTCACCGCAACCGCGCGGGCTGAGGACCGGTTGAGAGCGGCCATTCTGGCAGGTGTCATCGCACTGGCTTTGATCGCTGCGTGGACGGACTGGCGCAGCCGCCGCATTCCGAATTGGCTGACCGTGTCGGGTTTTGTCCTCGGGTTAGTCCTGAATACGGCAAATGCCGGCGTGCTCGGCCTGAAGGCTTCGCTATTTGGCGCGGGGCTGGGATTGCTCCTGTTGCTGCCGTTCGTTCTGTTGCGCAGCCTGGGTGCGGGCGATTGGAAGCTGGCTGGGGCCGTTGGGGCGTTCGTGGGCCCGGGGTTACTGCTGAACCTGCTTGTGTGGTCGGTTTTTGTGGTCGGTGCGATGGCGTTGGTGCTCGTGATTTATAAAGCCAGAGTGCGGGAAACCCTGAGAAATATGAAGCGCCTCCTTTTCTCGCTCGCGACATTCCGGCAGCCCGGAGAAGAAGTTTCGCTGGACAATCCGCACGCACTCAAAGTTCCCTATGGCGTTGCCTTAGCGCTGACCGTGGTGCTGTGGGGCGTAGGCCGAATGTTGGGAAGGATCTGATGTACTGGTGCAAGCTAATTTGGAGCAGGCTGGCGCGCGACACGCGGGGATCCGAGATCGCTGAAGCGGCCGCGGTCCTGCCGCTGATGTTCATGGTGCTGCTGGGGATTTTCTGGTTCGGGCAGGCCTTCAGCATTTACGGCACGATCACGCACGCTGCTCGAGAGGGCGCACGCGCAGCGGCGGTTCCCTCATGTTCCACATGTGCCGCGGGGACCACGCCCAACGCAAATGCCTGGGCAGCGATTCAGGCTTCCATGCGTGCGTCCCACTTAGACCCGTCCAATGCTAGCCAGCCCAGCACGATTCCGAGCTTTGTTTCTTGCGGCGGGACAACCGGCTGCGATCCGAACTACACCAACGTCTGCATTCAGCAACCCGTACAGATCACGGATACGGCAACCGGCACAGGTGTTTGCGGCGTCTCCGTCAGCTTCCAATATCCGTATCAGTTCTGGCTGCCGTTTAGCACACTGAACCTGCAGAAGATTCAGCTACCGGCAAACGCGGCGGAGAGGATTGAAACCCAGTGAGTTGTCTGTTCCAGATCGTGAGATCGCGCCGCGGGATTGCCGCACTGGCGCGAAACGATTCTGCCGCTCAGATCATCGAATTTGCGGTATCGCTTCCGTTGCTGGTCGTCTTCGTCGTCGGCATTTTCGATTTCAGCGGTGCGTACACACTCAAGAACAAACTGACCCACGCTGCCGCAGAAGCCGCTCGCGTGGGAGCTGCCGGTCCTTCCAATGACCTCTCGAACGCGCATCCCGCTTCGGTGGCCGACGCTTTCCAGTCAGCACACAATTATCTGCTAGCCAACAAGCTGAACGATTGTGGGATTACAGGTCCTGGCACGAGGTCCGGACTGACCCTGATCTGGACATTCGCGCCCACGGGCACTTGCACCACGGGTCTTCAGAAGATCATCGTCGATCGTGGATACTCCTTTGCGGCATCGGGTGCGGCTACTCCGGCGAATTGTGCAGCGCAGGATCCCGGAGGACAGGTTGGCGTGATCGGCACCTGCGTCAGTGTCCAATATGCTTATCAATGGCGCTTCGGTAAAGTGATCAGTGTGCTTGTGGGGGCTAATAATTATCCTGGAATCAGCACGCTCACGTCTGCGGCGGTCGCCGCCAACGAGAATTGATAGAGCAATGAAACGGCGTTATTTCTCAAACCTCAGCGCTGGCCACCGTAGCAAGAATAGTGAGCGGGGTGTGACCATTGTACTTGTCGCATTGGCTATGGTCGCTATCATGGCCGTCGCAGCGCTCTCGATTGACGTGGTCACACTTTACCTGGCCGATGCAGAGATGCAGCGGAGCGCGGACACTGCCGCGCTGGCAGCAGCCCGCGTTCTCTCGATAACCGGCATTACGGGAGACCCAAGTAATTCCACGAGCAACTGGCAGAATGCATGTGCATTGGCTTCCCAAGTCGCGATTGCCGTGGCGCGGCAAAATACGGTGGCGGGGGCGCAATTGGCAGCGGGCACTCAAGTGAAGGTCACATTTCCCAACAACTCCGATACGACGGGATGCTCGGGTACGACGCCAGTTTTCGGGGTAAATCCCCTCGTAACCGTTCAGGTGCAGCGCACCGACCTGCCAACATTTTTCGCACGAATCTGGGGTAGGCGCGGTGCCAGCGTGAGCGCCAAAGCTACGGCCGAAGCTTTCAATCCTTCGAACTCTTTCACATACACCAACGGAGGAGGAACGGGATCTGTAACTCCTGTGCAGCCACGTTGCGTGAAACCGTGGCTGATTCCGAACGCGGACCCCGGACAACCGGGACATGCGCCATTTCTGAACCTCGATGGCACTATCGCTGCGGGCGCTCAGGGGATTCGTTTGTCCGGCGGCACGACCGGCATTGTGGGCGACACATTCCTCTTGAATGCGTATTGTAATACTGCAGGCTCTTCGTGCACGCAACTCGGACCGCCGTCGGCGATGACCGGTGGTGGGATTACTCACTATTGGCCTGCACAGGTCAGTTCTTCAGTGGCAGTTCCATCGTGCGGCACCGGCTCGCAGTACGAGGAAGCCGTCGCTGGGTGCGACGAGACTGAGTACCAGTGCGGCGTGAAGCATGCCAATTTCACCGACCTGAGCGAGAATCCGAAAAACGGCGACACCAGCAACGGTCTGGAATGCCTGATCAACCAGAACGGAGGTGCGGGCAGCGACAATCTGGACACAACTTCCTATCCGTTCAAAATGACTGCCGGAGCCGATAATCTTCTCGCTAAAGCCGGGTCTATCAATAACGGAACTCAGATCACGAATAGCACATCAATTGTGTCTTTGCCCATTTACGATAATACTGATCCTTCGCTGCCAACGCCGCCAACAATGTGGCCGACCTCGCCTGTTGCTGTGACCGTCATCGGATTTCTTCAGGTATTCGTGAACAACGTCAATCCCGGCAATCAACGCATAAGTGTGACGGTCTTGAATGTGGCCGGGTGCGGCAACGATACCGCGGTCCCGGTGGGAAATGCCGTGACGGGATCGTCGCCCGTTCCCGTGCGCCTGGTGCAAAGCTTCCCGTAGGAAACCTCGATTGCGGCCGCGAAGCAAGACGGGGCGAATGGAGACAGTAGAAGAAATTCCTTGCGGATCCGCTGCTGGCGGCGACTTGCATGGGGTCCTTCGCTGCGCTCAGGATGACAAAACGAGAGAGGCAGAACTTAATCGCAGCTTCCTTTAACTAAAGTTTAGTCTGGGCTATCCGGATCGGTAGGAGCAGCAGGAGCTGGAGCAATCTGCCTGTCTGGCGGCACGGGCGGAGGACCCGGTTGCGCCGTCTGTACGGGCGGTGGCTGCGGCTGTTCTTCGTCCGCAGTTTCGTTCACCGGCATCTGCGGTAGCGGCATGCCGCCTTCCACCTTGGGACTCAGAATGAGCTGATCCAGTTTCCGCGGATCGCTCGGCGAGCTCACAATCAGGAAATTGAAATTCGAACCATAGAGCAGGCGCGCCAGAACTTCGGGGGCAGGTGCCGGCCCGATATCGGCCACGATCTGTTCCTGTTCGGCCCCAGCGGGCACGGCAACTTCCGCACCGGTCTGCTGATGCACCGCGAATAAGACTTCCGAGAGATTCGCCTTGTTGGCTCGAATCGAGAGCAGCCCTGCCTGCAAAGAAACGTCCAGCAATCGCTGGCTGGACTCGCCAGTGTCCATCGAAGACGCTACGTGCGCTGCTTCCTTCTGCATCGGGTGCGCTGAAAACTTGGTGTTCACCAGGCTGGGACGCGCGGGCGGGAAATCATCCAACGGCCCCGCATCGTCGTCGTCGTCGCGCTCGCTGGCTTGCGTGACCGGAGCGGTGTTCCCTCTCACTTTGATGATCACGTTGCGCCCGTTCGGGAATATTTGAAAAGATTGCGCCGCCTTCAGATCGAGCACCACGCGCGTGACCGGTGGCTGGCTTTGAAACAAACTCACGCGAACATCCCGGACCTCGCCGCGATTGACCGCCTGATTGCGTAGCTGGGGTCCCGGCAAAGCGTTGGGAAAATCGACGACCAGCCGATCTGGGCCGGTGAGAACCCGTGTCTGCGGCGCGAGGCGGCCGCTGGCTTCCAGTTCGATCTCAACCGCATCTTTGCTGGCCAGCGTCCGCATTTGCCGGATCGAGGTTGGTCTTACTTGTCCCTGAAGGGCAGGCGACAAGTTGGCGAGCCAGAACGCGCACAGCAGGGTTGTGCAGACCCTTGGCATGAACACCTGAAGAACGACAATTTTTGTGGATCTAGCGCGATTGTAACAGCGTTTTTTCGGAGGATTACTTACTTAAGTACTACAACCGCCGAGGAGTGCGGCCCGAGTACCAAATTGGTAAGCGTTCGAGTCATCGATGCTGGAGCGGGCAGTCCCTGCGACACCGATCAATTTTGGAATCTACTTCCCCTGCTTGGCCGCGAATTCCACCAAGGCCTTAAGCGTATCGGCTGGCAGTTGACTTATATTCCCAATCTTCCGGCCATTGATGAAGAGCGTGGGCGTCCCGGTCACATCGACTTCCTTGCCCAGCGCAAGGGAGGCCTCGACGTGGGCCCGAGTCTCGGGTTTCGCGGCACAGGCCGCAATATCAGCGCCCTTGACGCCGGCGCCGTCGGCAATGGCAGTCAGTTTTTCGTCGGCGTTTTCGGCGGTAATCTCTCCCTGCGTCTCGTAGGTTTTGGCGACGAATTTCCAGAAAGCGTCGTTGGAGGCGCGTCCCACGCAGTCCGCATAGTTCGCGCCTTTTGCCGCCCAGTTGTGCATTTCGAGCGGGAAGCTCTGAAACACGAAGCGCGCGTTCGGTTCGGCCGCAACCAGGCCTTCAATCGCAGGCTGCGCGGCTTTACAGGCGGGACACTGCAGGTCTCCAAATTCCACAATCGTTACGGGAGCATCTTTCGGACCGCGCTCGGGCCCGTTGATTCCCTTGGCCAAAGCTTTTTTCGCCGGATCATACGGCTTGGCGCCGAAAGGGATGATGTCGCCCACCAGCGCATGCTCCCCGTCCGGCGTGATGTAGAGCTTGCTAACCTGCTGGCCCTGCGGACTGGCCAGCACGATGCTCACCTCAGCCAGTCCGCGAACCGCACTGGGCTTGATTAATGCGACTTTCCAGGTGACACCGGGTTCGTAGCCAAAGGTCTGTTGCAAAAATGAATCCACCGTTGCTTCGGAGGGCAAGCTGGCCGTGGGCGTGGGATCAGACGGCTTGGCTGCGGGATTGGCGCTCGGCTTTGCGCCGGCAGCCTGGGCTAAAGTGAAACCGCATGTGAGCAGGACAATTCCGAGTGGCTTAAGAAAATGGAGCATGGATTCCTTTCGCAGTAAACTTCCAAACCACGGAGAACATTGAGCCAGCAAATCTGTCTGTGGTCCTCTGTCAATCTGTGATGAAGTTCCTTCACTCTTTTTCGAACAGGTTGTGTAATCAGAATAGCTCAAATGTCGCTTTTCGCGGCGATGGGGAAGCGGCGTCCGTAGCCGAAGGCCTTGGGGGATATCTTTAGTCCCGGCGCTGCCTGCTGGCGCTTATATTCGGCTCGCTCGACCATTGCAATCACGCGCCGCACTGTTTCGATGTTGATGCCGCGATCGTTGGCGATGCGTTCCGCCGAGTGCGAATCCTCGACGTAGTCTTCCAGCACGGCGTCGAGGATTTCATAGGAAGGCAAAGAGTCGGAATCTTTCTGATCGGGCCGCAATTCTGCCGAAGGAGGCTTGTCTAACGAGGCTTGCGGAATCACCGTCCGCCGCGAGTTTACATAGTGACTGAGGCGATAGACCAAGGTTTTCGGCACATCCGAAATCACCGCCAGGCCGCCTACCATATCTCCGTACAGCGTGCAGTAGCCGACGCCCAACTCGCTCTTGTTGCCCGTTGAAAGCACGATCGCGCCGAATTTGTTCGAGAGCGCCATCAGAGTCGTCCCACGGGCGCGGGATTGGATGTTTTCTTCGGTCACGTCTTCTGGGCAGCCTCTGAAAACATCTTGCAACGTCCGGCGATAAGCGTCATAAACCTCATTGATCGGGAGTAACTCAAAGCGAATTTTGAGATTGTGGGCAAGAGCGCGAGCATCGTCAATCGAACCTTGCGACGAGTATGGCCCCGGCATGCCTACTCCAATCACGTTTTCCGAGCCAATCGCATCCGCCGCGATCACCGCCGTGAGCGCCGAGTCGATGCCGCCACTGAGGCCCACGATGGCTTGCTGGAATCCACATTTGCGCATGTAATCGCGCGTGCCCAGCACCAGCGCTTCATACACGCTGGCCTCGTCCCCTGCGATCTGCTGGTGCATTTCACCGGTGAATGTTTTGGAGTCGAAGAAGATCAAGTCTTCCTCGAACGATTTTCCTTGCGCGATCACTTTTCCTTCGGCGTTAAGCACCAGGCTGGAGCCGTCGAAGATCAGGCTGTCGTTGCCGCCGACCTGATTCACCATGACCACCGGCACGTGATGCTGTCGCGCGATCGAGGCCAGCATGTGACAGCGCAGCTCGCGCTTTCCCATCCAGAAGGGCGAGGCTGAAATATTGAGAACGAAGTTTCCGCCGGCGCGGATCAGAGCCTCGACGGGATCGACCGCGTAGAGGCGCTTGGGCCAGAACTGTTTGTCGTTCCAGGCGTCTTCGCAAATCGTCAACGCCATCTGATTGCCGCAGAACGGAAACAGCTGCTGCGTCGTGGCCGCGGCGAAATTGCGCTGCTCATCGAAGACGTCGTAGGTCGGCAGCAGCATCTTCGATTGCACGAAGGAAATCTTGCCGTCGGTGAGCAATGCGGCCGAGTTCATCGCCGACTTGCCGGTTTCCGATTTGGCGGGAGTGACCAGGCCGCAGATCACTGCAATGCCCTGCGTGGCCGCCGCGATCTGCTGAACCGCTTCGCGATTGTGTGCCACGAACGACGGCCGCTCGACCAGATCGCGGGGCGGATATCCGCAGACCGACAGCTCCGGAAACAAGACCAGCCCTGCTCCGGCAGCCTGTGCCCGTCGCGAAAAGTCAATGATCTTGGCGGCGTTGCCGGAGAAATCTCCAACTGTCGGATTGATCTGCCCCAGGGCAATCTTCACGACTCAAGTGTAAAGCCAGCGCGTGGGAAGTCCAAGTTCGGGCTGAGCTCAGCTCTGTATCTCGGCCGCGGCCGCAGTCACTTCCGAGATCACTGCTTCGACATCGGAATCCTTCGTACGGTGGTTGACCATGCAGGCGCGCAGGCAAAACTTGCCGCGCACGTCGGCATTCGAGAGATACACGCGGCCACGCTGCAGCAAACGCTTCAAAACCTTCTCGTTGAGCTGGTTCAGCTCCGCTTCAGTTTTCTTGTTGGCTCCGGCGTAACGAAAACATACGGCGCTCAAGTCGCCCGTAGCGACGAGTTCGAAGTCAGGATGCTTTGCGACCATGTCGGCCAATTGGCGCGAGTGACGCAAATCTTGCCGGATCGATTCGCGAAATGCCGACAGCCCGTGATAACGCAGTGAGAGCCATAGCTTGAGCGCGCGAAAGCGCCGTGACAGCTCGATCGACTCTTCAAAGAACGCGAAGCCTTCGACAGGATCATTCACGAGGGATCGCGCGTAGTCGCCCGTATGTGCGAAGGCCTGTTGCGCAGCTTCCTGCGAGCGATACAGTAGGCACCCGCAATCGAGCGGCTGGTAAAGCCACTTATGCGGGTCGAGCGAAATCGAATCAGCCAGTTCCAGGCCGTCAAATTTCGCGCGCTCGGCAATCGCGGCAAGCGCGCCGTAGGCACCATCGACGTGCATCCACAAGTCGTGCTCGCGGGCAATTTCGGCAATCTGCCGCAGCGGATCGATCGCTCCTGTCTTTACCGTGCCAGCGCTGGCGACGACCGCAATCGGCAGGTTGCCACTTTTTTTGTCGTGGCGAATTAATTCGTCGAGCTTGGACGGCAGCACGCGAAACGATTCGTCCACGGGCACGAGTCGCAGATTGTCGCGTCCGATCCCGAGCAAGGCAACGCTCTTCGGAATTGACATGTGGACTTCTTCAGAAGCATAAACCACAGGTTTTTCGCCGACGCCCGACTCGTTCGCTGGCGCTTTAGCTTCACGCGCCATCGCGAGCCCCATCAGATTCGCCGAAGAACCGCCGCCGGTCAGATGTCCATGAAAACCGCCGCAGCCGATCGCCTCTGCCAGCCATCCCACCACGGTTTGCTCAATCGCGACCGCCGCCGGCCCCGAGCGCCATGCCGTCACATTTTGATTGATGACGCTAGCCAGCAAATCGGCCGCCGCCCCCACAGGTTCGCCCGAGCCCAGTACATAACCAAAGAAGCGTCCATTTTGCGCGCGCGAATGCTGAATGACCTGGGATAAATCCTCGAGAGATTTGTCGCCTAAGCCCTGCTCAGGCAAACGAGTTCGAAACAACTTCTCGCATTCCACACCGCTCGTGGCAGGCGAAATGGCCTGCCCATCGATGTGCTCGAGAAAATCTGTCGCGAGGCTGACGATACGCTCGGATATTTCACGAAACTGTTGGGAAGAAATTTCGAGTGGATTCATTGCGAAGATTCTAACTATGGCGCCCGGTCCTTGCCGCCGGCAAACACATTGTGCTTGCTCACAGGCAGCGGCGCGTCCCCCTTGCGATCCCGCCACAGAACTTCGTTCAACCGCGCTGCTCCGGCCGCGTCCGGACGCGAAAAATCCATCTGCTCCGACAATCTCGATCCCGGCGACTCACGGCGGTTCGTCTCATAAATGAGCTCGTTATCGCGATTGCGATAGTCGGCATCGAACGCCGGCTGATTCCCTTCCCCAGAAAACATGCCGCTCATCACTGGGGCATAAGTATCGTTCTGGTTCATGGGAGGCAGACCGAGCAGCATCTCCATGGTGTGAATCAGGTTGACCGTGGTGTAGAAGTGATGCTCGATATGCGGCTGCGCCGTCGATCCCGGAGAATATTTGCTGATCACGAATGCAATCGAGCGGTGCGCGTCCACGTGGTCGGCTCCGTCTTGGGCATCATCCTCGACCACAAAAATCGCGGTGTCGTCCCAATAAGGGCTGTGCGAAACGGCCTCGACCACACGCCCGAGCGCCAGGTCATTATCCGCCACAGAGGCCGCCGGGCGTGGCAAGTTGGGCCGCGTACCTCCGGTGTGATCGTTGGGCAAATAGAGCAGAACGAAATCGGGCAGCTCCAGCTGGGTCGCTTCTTCGTCCTGCCGCGCACGTACGAAGGCCGAGAATTCATTTAAAAATTCATCCGCGCGCAACTGGTCAGGATAATCGGTATTGAAATCCGGAAACAGCGGATCGAAGTGATCGCGCAGAACCGCTTTGGTCGCCCGGACCCGGCTCACCAGCGGCACATCCCAGGGCCAGCGACTCTTCGAACCGTGCGGATCGCCCACATTCGGCGGCAGTGGATCTCCGCGGTGCACAACCGTCCGCGGACACGGCGCAGAACGCCCGGACGGAGTTCCTTCCTTCGGGCTCGTCGCCTTGCGCGCCTTATTGCACCAATCGGCGGTGACGAATTCGCCGTAGTCGCGGTAGCTCAAGCCGTGGTGGGCCAGGTTGTCCCACAAAAATCCGGTCGCGGGATCATCGACATCGGGCTGGTTGTGCTCCAACGGAAATTCGTCGGCCACGTTGCCCTGAAAGTCGTATGTACGCTCTTTGCCGCGATAGTTGATGGGCCAGGTCTTCTCGTTGTAGTCGCTGGTGATCGCCGCGGTCGACCAGAGATGACCATCGCCCGAGACTTCGCCACTATCGTAAAAATTGTCGAGTACGCCGAATTGCAGCGCCAGCTTGTGCTCGTTCGGCGTGATGTCGGAGCCGTATAGGGTGAGCGAGGGATCGCCATCGCCCTTTCCCAGATCGCCCAATACCTGATCGAAGGTGCGGTTTTCTTTGATCACGTAGATCACATGCTTGATCGGGTTCTTTCCGCCGGCAAACTGCAAAATACCGGGATCGCTGTGAAAGAGGTTGTTCTCTTCCGCCATGCGCGTGAGTTCGGGAAGCCGATTCATCACGTCGCGAATGCCGAGGCGGGCGATGGAGCCGTGAAGCAGAGTCGAGATGTAAGGATGGCGACGAGGCTGAGAGTGGCGTCCGACGCGATCGGCTCCACTATTGGGTCCGGTGCCTTCGCCTTTGGCGGTTGCAATGATCAGATCGTCGCCATGAACCGCGAGCGCGCTGGGATACCAGTCGGTGGGAATGAATCCGAGTGGCAAAGAGCTGGTCTGCGTATCGAGCACGGCGACCGAGTTTGCTGCAGAGTTCGCTACGAACAAAAGCTTGCCATCAGCAGATTGTGCTAGAGCGGTGGGCTCCATTCCCACGGAGACATGTTTCGACGTGTCGTTGTCGAACGTCACCATGTATCTCATTCCCGAACCGTCAGTCGGTACAACGGCGACTTGGTCTGCGTTCGACAGCGCAACGTATAACGTCTTTTCGTCAGGGCTGAGCAACATCGCGGTGGCGTGAGGTCCAGGCGCGAGAGGGTCCGTTTCATCCAGCAACCGCGGTTTCTTCAGTTCGATCCAGCGCGCGAATTTGTCACCGGCTAGATCCAGTTCCGCCACCTGCGACGCATTCCACAAGCTGCACCACGCGCGCTTGCCATCTTCTGTCGCCACGCACGTATACGGAAATGACGACGGGACCAGGTCTCCCGTACTGAGATCAAAGCTGTGCAGAATCTTCCCTGTCGCGGGATCGAGCAGCACTGCGTTATCAGACAAGTTGTTCGCGACCAGCAACTCGTCGTGACCACCTGCAGAGACCAGCGCGATCCCCGCCGGATACGGAATTGCTGTTCCAGTCGCAGTCTTCTGCAGGCCTATGGCAACCTTCTTACCCGAGGCGAGCCGTTGCGGCGGAATTGGAATGAATCCCTTCCTCGTCACTCTTCCGTCAAGAAACGAATACACTGCAATCCCATTGCCCAGATCACCCGGATTCTCTCCGGTTGCATCGGTGATCGACCCTACTGAGGCGTAAAGCTGCTTCCCGTCGGAACTGAAAACCAGGCCAATAAAGAAACTCTGGCGTGCATCTTCGGCGAACCGCGAATCGGGATAATCGGTGATCTTGTTCGTCTGCAAGTCCAGCACAGAAATGGATTGCCTCCCCAGCGTCTCCTGCGTGCCGTATCCATCGTTCAGGATCGCGGCGTAGTGCCCGTCGGGGCTGAGCGCAATCGTGATCGGGAAATTGTTGGTCGCGCCGATGCGCCCGGGCGACGGCGTGGTCAGCACCTTGCTCGTAGGCAGCGGAATTGTGCGCGGCGGCGGCGCCTCCTTGCTTTCCTGTGCAAGTGGAGATGAGGCCAAGCTCAGCACCACCAGCAGAGACAGCAAGCAACGATTAGAGCGGTCCACTGCGCCTCCAAAGAAAACTGCAGAATTATAGGAGAGACGAGGTTAATGCAGTTCGTGCAGAGGGTCAAAAACAGGCTCTCGAAAAAAGCCGTCCGCCGGGCTACAACCCCGAAGCGCGCGGACGCGGTGCTGCAGATTCTTGTTGTTCGGTTCCCACGTTGTGCCGCACGTCCGAACCCTGCACCCAGAAGATGACATCCTCGGCGATGTTGGTGGCATGATCGGCGACGCGCTCCAGGTTTCGTGCAACCAGCAGAGCATCCAGCGCCTGCCGCACCACCTCAGGGCGAGTGTTCATCGTCTTGACGAGCTGGATGAACGCCTCGTCGCGCATGCGGTCGATGACGTTGTCCATTTCCAGGACAGCCTGCGCCAGCTCCACCTTACCCTCGATGAAGGACTCGAGCGCGCGGCGCACCATCGCACTCACGGCCGCACCCATGCGCGCGATATCCACGGGAAGATCCGCGGCAGGAAGGTCGACCATGTCCATGACGCGCTCGGCAATATTGACCGCCTGATCGCCCACACGCTCCAGGTCGGCATTGATCTTGGTGACGGCGAGAATGAAGCGTAGATCTACGGCCATGGGCTGTTGCATCGCCAGCAGATCGAACGCGGCTTCGTCAATCTCGCGCTCGGCCGTATTGATCATGGCCTCGCCTTCCAACACCATCTGGCAACGCGAGAGGTCGCGCTCTACGTAGGCCTGGCGCGCGCGATCCACAGCCTGCTCCGCCAGTCCACCCATGCGAAGCAGCTTCTGCCGGAGATCGTCGAGCCCTTGTTGAAATCGCGTGCGCGCCATCGAAGCCTTTCTTAACCAAATCTGCCGGTGATGTAGTCCTCAGTTTTCTTATCCGAGGGCTTGGTGAAGATCTTCTCCGTCTTATCGAATTCTATCAATTTACCCAGCAAGAAGAACCCAGTAAACTCGGCCACGCGCGCTGCCTGCTGCATGTTGTGCGTGACAATGACAATCGTATAGCGCTCTTTGAGCTGAAAGATCAACTCTTCAATTTTGCCTGTCGAAATCGGGTCAAGCGCCGAACAAGGCTCATCCATGAGCAGCACTTCCGGCTCGACAGCCAGCGCGCGGGCGATGCACAAGCGTTGTTGCTGGCCACCGGAGAGGCTGGCGCCGGATTTCTTGTGGAGATCGTCTTTTACCTCGTCCCACAACGCGGCCGCCTCCAGGCTGCTTTGCGCAATCTCGGCAATCTTCCGGCGGTCATTGAACCCGTTCAGCTTCAGTCCCGAGGCAACGTTGTCGTAGATCGACATGGTCGGGAACGGATTGGGTTTCTGGAACACCATGCCCACGCGCCGGCGCAGCTGCGTCGCCGACGTGCCGTTGTAGGCGTCGATCTCCCCGATGTGCACTTTGCCATTCACGCTGGCCTCGGGAATGGTTTCGTGCATGCGATTCAGGCAGCGGATGAAGGTTGACTTGCCGCATCCCGAAGGCCCAATCAGCGCCGTGGCATGATTTGCCGACACTTTCAGATTGATGTCGTATAGTGCCTGGCCTTTTCCGTACCAGGCATTGAGATGCTCGACTTGGATTCCGACGCCCACTAGTGAGCCGCTCCAAATGTGCCGTGACGGACAGCAATGCGCACGGCGGCCACGGCGCCGACAATCAGAATAATCAGCACCAGCGCTCCCGCCCATGCCTGGCGGTGCCATTCGTCATACGGCGAAATCGCATAAGTGAAGATTTGCAGCGGCAAAGCGGCGGTGGGCTGGCGCGCGTCCAGATTCCAAAATTGATTCCCAAATGCGGTGAACAGCAACGGTGCAGTCTCGCCGGCAACGCGCGCGAAAGCGAGCATTACGCCAGTAATCACGCCCGAAGTTGCGGTGCGCAGTGTGATCGACAGCGTGGTTCGCCAGCGCGGAACTCCGAGTCCGTAGGCCGCTTCCCGCAAAGCCGTCGGCACCAGCAGTAACATTTCTTCCGTCGTGCGGCTGATCGTGGGAACCATCATAATCGCCAGCGCCACTCCGCCCGCCCAGGCCGAGAAATGCTTCTGATTCAGCACGACGATGGCATACGCCACGATGCCGATCACGATTGAAGGCACGCCATTCAGCACGTCAGCCGTAAAACGTACCACATCTCCAAACCGATTGCGCCCATACTCAGCCAGATAGATACCCGCGCCGATTCCGAAAGGCACCCCGATAATGCTCGCAATTCCGAGGATGAAGCACGATCCCACGATCGCGTTTGCCATCCCACCACCAGCCTCGCCGACAGGCTTCGGGGTCTGGGTCAAGAATGCCCAGTTGATCGACCCCAGGCCTCGGTAGACCAAATATCCGAAAATCGCGATCAGCGGAAGCAGCACGATGGCAACGGTCAGCACGGCGAGGCCGGTCATCACGCGATCAGTGATCCGCCGCCGCAGGCTGACGGGCTTCATGGCCTGCACCGCGTTGTCGCGAGTCTCAGGCATGTGCGCTCCGGGGCTGTCCGCGAGTCACAGACCAAACCAGCAACCGGGCCAGTGCGTTCACCACAATCGTAACCAGGAACAGGGCGAGACCGATCTCGATGAGAGCCGAAAGATAAACGTCCCCAGTGGCTTCGCTGAACTCGTTCGCCAGCACGCTCGCCATCGTATAGCCAGGGGCGAACAACGACTTCGCGATCTCCGGGCGATTCCCAATCACCATGGTCACAGCCATGGTTTCGCCCAGAGCGCGGCCGAGTCCCAGGATTACCCCGCCCGCGATTCCGGCTCGGGCGTTGCGCAGTACGCCGGTGCGAATCATCTCCCAACGCGTCGCACCCAGCGCCAAGACGCCTTCCCGTTGATGCTGCGGCACAACCATCATCACCTCTCGTGTGATCGAAGAGATGATGGGCACAATCATGATCGCAAGGATGATTCCTGCCGCCAGCATCCCAATTCCGTAAGGAGCGCCTTCAAACAGCCCCGTCCACCCGACAGTCTTTGCTAGGAATGGTTCGACATACTGGCTGAGAATCGGCACCAGCACGAAGATCGCCCACAGCCCGTAAATTACGCTGGGAATCGCGGCCAGTAACTCAACGAAAAACGACAGGGGCCCGCGCAGCACTCGCGGGCACATCTCCGTAGTGAACACCGCTACCCCGATCGAGAGCGGTACCGCTATGATGAGCGCCAGCAGTGACGATACTAAGGTTCCGTAGATGAAGGGCAGAGCGCCGAACTGCTCATTGACCGGGTCCCACTCGCTGCGGGCGAAGAACTTGAAACCGAAGGCGTGCCAGGAGAGTGTCGACCGCAACATCAGCTCGTAAATGATGAGCGCGAGCAGGCCCAACACTGCAACGCCACAGGCCACCATCGCGCCTTTGAACAAGCGGTCCGGCAGCTCTCCGCTCGAGCCTCGCAGCTTTCGGGCCGCTTCGCCAGATGTGGCTGCAATTCCGCGTTTTGACACTTCCAGAGATTGCGGACCGGACATGTCTGGCCGTTCGAAAGCACGATTCGCCATCTAAGTTTCACCGTAGCAGACAGTTGTTACAGAACTGTTAAAAGAAGCGGCTAAATCATTGTGCCTGAAATATGTATTGCCAGCTGCATGTAAACTGTGAGTCTTCCGCATGCCCACCTTTGCTGCCGTCGATATCGGATCCAATTCGGTGCGGTTGAAAATTGCCCATCTGCAGAATCACCGCTTGCGCGCCGTACATGAAGACCGCGAAGTCACGCGGCTGGGCGAAGGGGTATTCCAGTCGGGCTTTCTTACGCCTGAGTCGATGTCGGAAACCGTCAAGGTGTTGCGCCGTTTTCATCGCACCACCCAGCAGGTCGCCACCGATTCGGTGCGCGTGGTCGCCACCAGCGCTCTGCGCGATGCGCGAAACTCGCAGGCTTTTCTGGAGTGGGTGCGGTCCACGACCGGCTGGCACGTCGAGATTGTCTCCGGGGTTGAGGAGGCCCGGCTCATCCATCTCGGCCTGGTGAGCAGCCCCCGCATAGATCAGGCCACCACGCTCATGATTGACCTGGGCGGCGGCAGCTGCGAGTTGACGGTCTCCCGTGGCGGCCAGATCCGCGACACCGTCAGTCTTCCGCTGGGAGCCGTGCGGCTTACCCACGAATTTCTGCGTCACGATCCGCCCCGCAAAGGCGAACTGAAGCGGCTGCGCGGCTTTATAAACCGGGAACTCGGACGCGTGGCAGCCCGCATTACCAGGGCGCATGTGAAAAACGTGATCGCCACCTCGGGGACGGCGGCCGCGTTAGCGGCGACCGCCGCCCACTTGCGCAAGGACTCGCCGACCCGGGAAAGGCCTTCGGTCTCTCGTGCCGAGATGACGCGCATCGCGAAGCGGCTGGCGCGCCTACCCGTAGCGGAGCGGCGCAAGATCGAAGGTATCGGGCCACGCCGGGCGGAGATCGTCGTAGCTGGTGCGTTGGTCTATCAGGAACTGCTCGATCGTCTCCGGCTCCGCGGATTCCGTTTTTCTCCGCTCGGCCTGCGTGATGGCATTCTGGCGCAGATGGCTGCCGAATATGACCGCAGCACGCGCTCCGGTCGCCAGATCCAGTCAGAGCGGCTGGAATCGATCAATCGCGCGGTTCAGCATTATCACGTCGATCGCAAGCACGCCATGGACGTTCGTGACTCGGCCATGTTCTTGTTCTCGGCCCTGCGTTCAGTTCACGGCTTGCCGCCCGAGTATCGCGAATGGCTCTCGGCCGCAGCTATGCTCTATGAAGTCGGCGACTACGTGAGCCGCACCGGACGCCATCGGCACGCGCACTACATCATCTCGAACTCTGAAATCCTGGGATACACACCGCAGCAGCGCCGCGTGATCGCAGCCATCGCGCGCTATCTAGGGAAATCGCTGCCCAACGCGGCGGATGGGCCGATGAAAATGATTGAGGCCGCGGAAAGAGGAAATGTGCAGAAGGCCGTGCTGTTGCTGCGCCTGGGTCGCGCGCTGAACCTCAGCCGCAGCCGCGCGGTTGAGAGTGTACGAATTAGCACGCGGGCGGCCGAAGTTCGCTTCAGGCTCGTCCCCCGCCGACGAATGGGAGTCGATCTAGAGCTCTGGGCAATCGAAAAAGAACGTGATTATTTCCGTGAGCTCTTCGGACGCGAGCTTTCTACCGCGCTTGCGTAAAGTGTTCGCGCCAATTTCGGTGTGAGGCACCAGTGCAAAGTGCCGGAAGTCCGCCTCATCTCGACTCGGGCCACCGCGCCCTTTTTCAAATCCACCGATGCTTCGCATCCCGAGTCGCTGATCACTGATCCCAGGAAGCGGCTGAGATTCGGATTGTGTCCGACCACCATGATGGCCTCCTGGCGCGAATACTTTTCCAGAAGCTTGCGAAACTCCGCCAGCCCCGCTCCCGGACGCAACCCCGCATCAATCTGGATTTTGCCTTCGTAGCTCAGTTCGTTGCCGACCAGGGCCGCGGTCTGCGTGGCGCGTTTCAGCGGGCTGGAAATAATCGCGTCGACCTGGACGTCGAGCGCAACCATCGCTCTGCCGATGAAACCGCACTGCTCGATTCCATCTTTGTCCAGTCCCCGCTTTTCATCTTTTTTTGGATTCGCCATGTGCTCCCCGGCACTGGCATGGCGCAAGAAATAAACAATCATGATGATTTATCGTTCCTTCCCCACCAGCGCTCTGCGCCGTCGAGAAGCAGTGCTTGCGGGCACCACGGCGGGCTGCTTGCCTTCCGCAACATTAATCAGGAATTCCTGCGCATTGAACGCTGCGGCACCCACGGGGGGCCTGCTGCGCTTGCCCCTCACCGATTGCCAGGCGCGAATATATCTGGCATCCGGCAACAAAATGCGGGCTTTGCGATTGTCGGCGAGATAGGCGCCGAGAATTTCGTGCCGCACGCGCTCGCGGACCAACTCGTCGCGCAAGGGCACCAGCACTTCTACCCGCTCGTACAGATTGCGCGGCATCCAGTCGGCGCTGCCGATATAGATCTCTTCGTCGCCGCCATTGAGGAAGTGATAGATGCGGCTGTGCTCCAGAAATCGTCCGACAATACTGCGCACGCGAATGCGGTCGCTCACACCGCGAACGCCGGGGCGCAGTGCGCAAATTCCGCGAACAATCAGATCGATTTCCACTCCCGCCTGCGAAGCGCGGTATAGAGCTTTAATTACGTTTTTGTCGAGCAGCGCATTCATCTTGCCGATGATGCGCGCCTCGCGACCGGCGCGTGCATGTTCGGCTTCACGATCGATCAAGGCAATTGTCTTCTCTGCCAGGTCAAGCGGCGCGACTAGAAGCGGCTCGTATCCTGGATTTTCGGCATACGCGGTCAGAAAGCTGAAAACGTCGTGAACCGCGCGTGTCACTTCCGGGTTGGCGGTAAACAGGCTGAGGTCGGTGTAAATGCGTGCCGTCGTCGAATTGTAGTTTCCCGTACCGATGTGCGCGTAGCTCCGCGCGACTCCATCCGGATCGCGCCGCACCAGCAAGGAAAGTTTGCAATGGGTTTTCAGACCCACCAACCCATGGAACACCTGCACCCCGGCGTCTTCCAGATCGCGCGCCCAGCGGATGTTTGAGGCCTCATCGAATCGCGCCTTCAGTTCGACCACCGCCGTGACTTCCTTGCGCGACGCCGCCTCGATCAATGAAGGAACAATCAGCGATTGTTCACTAGTGCGGTACAGAGTCTGCTTGATCGAAAGGACGCGCTCATCCTCCGCTGCCGATTCGATAAACGAAATCACCGCATCGTACGAATCGAATGGATGGTGCAGCAGGATGTCGTGCCGCCGCAATTCCTCGAACAAGTCCTGCGACTTCGCGGTCAACCGCAATTCGCGCGGGGTGAACGTCCGGTATTTGAGGTCGGGCCGCTGAACCTGCTCATAAATATTCATGACTCGAGATAGGTTCACCGGGCCATGAATGGGAAAGACCTGCCAGGAATCGAGTTCGAACACAGTCCGCAAGCGATCGACAATCTCGGGGTCAGCGTCGGCTTCAATTTCCAGCCGCACGGCGTCGCCTTTGCGCCGGTTGTGCAGCTCTGTGCGCACCGATTCCAGCAGACTGCGCGCTTCTTCCTCGGCCAAATACAAATTGCTGTTGCGCGTGACGCGAAACGGCGCCGCCGAGACAATGTCGTACCCGTGATACATGCGCACCGCGTGGTGCGCGACCAGATCGGCGAGAAAAATAAAATCGATCGTGCCTTCTGACGGCAGCCGAACCAGCCGTGGCAGTGCGCGGGGCACGGAAACCACGCCGGTATAAGTCAATGCCGAACGACGGCGGCGGCGCAGCAAAAATCCCATGCACAGCGCCTTGTTGATCACGCGCGGGAAAGGATGCGCCGGATCAACGGTCACCGGCGTCAAGAGCGGATCCAATTCCTTCTCGCAGTATTCCTCGACATAACGAAGGGCTTCGGAATCCAGCTCGTCCAGTCCCAACACTCGGATCCCCTGTTCCGTCAGCGCCGGCCGCAGACGCGTGTTCCAGCATTCGTACTGATCACCGACGAACTCGTGCGTCAGCTTGCTCAGTACGTCGCGCTTGTCCATTAGCGTGAGGCCATCGGGGCCCGCTTCGTTATAGCCATCCTCGATTTGCTGCACCATGGCAGCCACACGAATTTCGAAGAATTCATCGAGATTGCTGGCGGAAATGGCGAGAAATTTCAGGCGCTCCAGCAGCGGATTGCTTTCGTCGTCGGCTTCTTCGAGCACACGACGATTAAACGCGAGCCACGACGTATCCCGGTTGAGATAGAACTGGGGAGCTTCGATCGAACCGCGAGCCATAGTTCCACTTACGGCTCATTTGTGAGGAAAACGAGCCTAGCAGACAGCAGATGCAAGGCCAGTATAGACCATCCTAGCCGGCCCCGCCTGAAGCGGAACAAACCCGGCACCTCATTCCTTGCGCGCGAACCCAAGCCACAAAAGACTGAGGCTGGCTTGGAAATGTCCTTGCCAACCTCGCCCAATTTCTCCTTAGGACAGGGCCATGCCCCAAGCTCTTTGTAGATAACACGTTTACTTGACTTGCTTAATCGTCTCCTTCACCTTGGCTGCAACGTTTTCTGGCAGGGGCGCGTAGCTCAGGGCGGTGGTCATCGGTTGACCTTCACTAACCATCCAATTCAGAAAATCCGCCAGAATCTTGCCCTTGCTCGCATCTTTCGAATGCTCCGGGATGAGCAACCAGGTGAAGCTGGATATCGGATAACTGTCCTTTCCCGGGGCGTTGGTGATCGAAACTCGGAAATCCGGAGGCATCTTCGGAGCGGCTCCCGCGTCAGCGGTCACTGATTCCAGCGACGCTTTCACAAATTCACCGGTAGAGTTTCGGACGCTTCCATAAGGAATCTTGTTTTGAACTGCATAAATGAGCTCAACGTATCCAAGCGCGCCTTGCAACTGACGAATAGATCCGGCCACGCCTTCGTTGCCTTTGCCGCCCAAGCCGATCGGCCATTTAACAGATGTTCCGCTGCCGACCTGGCTTTTCCATTCGGCACTGGTCTTGGAGAGAAAATCGGTCCAGATGAAGGTTGTTCCGCTGCCATCGGAGCGGTGCACGACGACGATGCTCTGGTCGGGAAAGTTGATGCCCGGATTGACGCTCGTGATCGCTTTATCATTCCACTTGGAAATCCGCCCGAGGAAGATTCCCGCCAGCGCTTCGGGCGTGAATTTCACCTCGCCGCTGACTCCGGGAATGTTATAGGCGGGCACAACTCCGCCCAGCACAGTGGGAATGTTCAGAACTTTGGTGCCCAGCTTGGTTTGCGCTTCGCGCAATTGATCATCGGTCATGGGCATGTCACTGGCGCCGAAATCGACCGTGCCCTCGGTGACCTGCCGGATGCCGCCGCCGCTGCCGATGGACTGATAGTTGATCTGAATGTCGCTATGCAGCTTGTGATACTCGCTGAACCACTTGGAGTACATCGGATAAGGAAACGTCGCGCCTGCTCCGTTCAGAGTGGTCTGCCCGAACAGGGCCGCAGGCAGAAGAACACACAAGCAAAGCAGCAAGATTTTGCGTATCCGCAAGAGAAATTCCTCCTTGGTATATGCTCCGGTTCTAGTATCGGACTGTTACAGGAGGGTTACAACCGAGTGAATTTCTGGTGAATGGGACGATTAGGCGTTCAGCAATTGAAACCTCTGTGGATCTCTGTGCGCTCCGTGGTTATTCGACCTCACAACTGTGAGCACTGAGAAGCTGTCTCACAAATGAAGCCGGAGAGTAAACCCGGTTTCCCTCAGGGGCTAAAGGCCGCAACTTTTTTGGACTCTTGGCGGCACGGCTGAAAGGGTTGCGGAAAAAGTCTTTTTGCCGAGGAAAGCAGCCCTCAGGCGCTAAAGCGCGGTCGTCTCTTCAATGACTTATCGGCACGAGTAAACTCATGCCCTTCCCGATTACTACTCATTTGATTCGTTTTTCCGCAGCCTGTAAAGCCGTGCCCTTCCCAAAACCATTTATGAGATAACTTCTGAGAACACGGAGAAAACTCAATGTGCGGTCTGCAGGCGCGCGATCTCGCGCCCGTAAAGAGGATTGCCGGGGAAATCCGACTTCAACTCCGCCAACAACGCCAGCGCATGCGCTTTGTCCTTTTCTCGGACATAAGCGATGGCCAGCAGAATTCGTGCAAACGGCGCGAGATAGTGCCCGTGATCGGCAGTCTTCTGCAAGTCGGCGATGCCCGATTGTTTGTCGCCCGGAAGCCCGCCCAAGCGCAGCATCCAGCGGACCGGCGCGCTCATACTCCCGATGATGTACTTGGAAAATCCGGTTGCTACAAAAACGTCGTAGCAATCGCGGCATTTGGCCAGCAGTTGCTGTGCCCAAGTAGAAGCTTCTTTTGTGTAGTGAATCGAAGCCAGATTTCGCTTCTCGATCAAGGCTGCGTAGTCAGCCTGCAATCCTGAAGAGAGGGTCAGCGCGAACAGCGCATCGCGGTCATTGGCATTTTTTGCGAGTCTCTGTCGCGCCAAATTCTCTGCACGGCCCACCGCCGATTGAAATTGCTGCTTGATCTGCGGATCGGCAGCCAGTTTCGACCGCGCCTGAAACGAAGAGTCGTTCTCGTAAAATTGCGCCTCGAGCACTCCCAGCCGGTTAAACTCGGAAAACAGTAGGCCGGCGGCTTCGCTGACAGGGCCGACAGGATCCTCGGGATGCTGCGCTTGCCATGCCGAAAAATCGCGCTGCGCTCCCGTAAAATCCAGGTTGTAAAGTCCCGAAAATCCGCGCTCCAGCCCGGAGCCTGCCGCAAGTGCCGAACCCGGCTCCGCCGCGGAAACTGGGGTGGCGACCAGGCAGACGCCGAAGGCTATCGCTGCGAGCAACGCGGAAGACACGGATTTGAACAAGTCTGGCATGTATGCCCGAGTATTATCCTTGATTTACTTGCCCCCACAAGTACCACTGGTCTCGACCTGTTTGTTATTGTGATGCATCCCAGGCAGAATCTGTGAGTCATCTTTTTGTAAATTATTGTGGGCTCTCAAACTCTGGCAGCCGACATGAAAGGAGTTGGAATGGCCGACAACCCACCCCGTTATGCTCCTGGTTGGCCCGGCATTCCTCCGCGTTGGACCTCCAGCGCCAAGTCTGGCATCGGCACCGCCCTCAACCAACACAGCAAGGTGTGGTTCACGTTGAGCCACGGGATCCTAAACGAGGTCTATTTCCCACGCGTCGACCAGGCCTGCACTCGGGACATGGGATTCCTCGTCACTGACGGCAAACAATTCTTCTCCGAAGAAAAGCGCCACTGCACCTTTGAAAACCGTCCGTTTGAGCCCGGTATTCCCGCCTACGAGCTGATCAACACATGTATTTTCGGCCGCTACCGCATCTACAAGGAAGTTCTTTCGGACCCGTATCGCAATGTGGTTTTGCAAAAAATACGTTTTGAGCCGCTGCAAGGCAAGCTTGCTGATTATCACCTGTACGCTTTGCTCTCGCCACACCTGCGCAACTGTGGATACGGAAATACCGGCTGGACCGGCGACTACAAAGGCGTTCCCATGCTTTTCGCGGAGCGCGATGGCGCCACGCTGGCACTAGCGTCGTCCGCACTATGGAAAAAGATGTCGGTCGGATTCGTCGGCTACTCCGATGGCTGGCAGGACATTTCGCAGCACTTCCAGATGCAATGGGAATACACCCGCGCCGAAAACGGCAACATCGGCTTGACGGCCGAGATTGACCTGGACGCTTGCGGCGGCGAATTTGTGCTCGCCCTCGGCTTTGGCGGCATCTGGACTGAGGCTGGCCAGCAGGCGCGCTCCACGCTTTTCGAAAACTATGATGACCTTCGCCAGCACTATGTCATGCACTGGAAAAACTGGCAGAGCACGCTGCTGAAGCTTGATGAGCCAACTCGGCAGCAAGATCTCTATCGCACGTCCACGGCGGTTCTTCGCGCACACGAATCCAAAGATTTCTTAGGGGGCATCATTGCCAGCCTGTCCATCCCGTGGGGCTTCAACAAAGGCGACGAGGACCTTGGCGGATATCACCTGGTCTGGCCGCGCGATCTGGTGGAAACCGCGGGCGCATTGCTCGCGGCGGGGGCCGTCAATGACGCGGTGCGCGTGCTTCGTTATTTGGAATCCACACAGGAAGCGGCGGGAAACTGGGCGCAGAACCTGTGGCTCGATGGACGACCGTACTGGAGCGGCATCCAGATGGATGAAACCGCCTTCCCGATTCTTCTGCTCGATCTGCTGCGCCGCGAAGCGCCGAACTCGCTCGGTAGTCTGCAGCGCTGGTGGCCGATGGTACGCAAGGCTGCCAGTTTCATTCTTCGCAACGGGCCGGTCACGCAGCAGGACCGCTGGGAGGAAGACGGCGGTTTCTCCCCCTTCACGCTCGCAGCGGAAATCTCTTCGTTATTGGCCGCCGCCGATATCGCCGACCTCACCGGCCATCATGAGCAGGCACAAATCATGCGGGATGCTGCCGACGCCTGGAATGACAATATCGAGCGCTGGGTCTATGCCACCGGCAGCGATCTGGCGCAGCAGATTGGGGTCGAAGGCTACTATGTCCGCATCGCGCCACCGGAGACGGACGGCGCCGCATCGCCCACGCAGGGTTTCGTTCCCATCAAGAACCGTCCGCCAGGCCAGAATCTCGACCGTGCCTATCACATCGTCAGTCCCGACTCGCTCGCGCTGGTGCGCTTCGGCTTGCGCGCCCCCGATGATTCCCGCATCTTGAATACGTTGCGCGTGATCGATGCATTGCTCCGCGTGCAATTACCGCAAGGGCCATGCTGGTATCGCTACAACGGCGATGGCTATGGCGAGCACGAGGACGGATCGCCATTCGACGGCACCGGCATTGGCCGCCCCTGGCCGCTTTTGGCGGGCGAGCGCGCCCACTATGTGCTGGCTGCAGGCCATCGCGACGAAGCCGAAGCGCTGCTCTCGGTCATGGAACACTCGGTCGCAGGCAATGGCCGTCTTCTTCCCGAGCAAGTCTGGGACTCGGCTGACATTCCCGCGCTGGAATTATTTCGCGGACAGCCGTCGGGATCCGCCTGTCCTTTGGTGTGGGCGCACTCGGAGTATGTGAAGCTTCGTCGTTCCCTGCGTGACGGAAAGATCTTCGATCAGCCGCCGCAAACGGTGCAGCGGTATCAAATCGAAAAACCTATGCGCAAAACCTTTGGCTGGCGCTTCAACAACAAGGCGCGCAGCGTTCCACGCAACAAGACCCTGCGCATCGTGCTGCTGTCGCCCGGCGTCGTCCACTGGTCGATCGATGGATGGAAGACTGCGCAGGATTCAAAGGCGCGCGATACCGGGCTGGGCATCTATATTCTCGATTTACCCACGGCGTCGCTTACCGCAGGCAGCCAGGCCATGTTCACTTTTTATTGGCCGGAAGAAAATCGCTGGGAAGGCACCGACTACAGCGTGACGGTGACGTAGCTCTCTCAAGCACCGGACTCGAAGAACGTCACTTCGACCACGGTGCAATCGTCACTCAGCGGATTGCCCGCACAGAACTCAGTCACAGCGGAAAAGATTCCTTCGAGGGTTGGGTTTTTTGCGGCCACATCCTCCAGTCGCGAATCGTCGAAGAACTCGCCCAGCGGGTTTTCAGCTTCCGTAACTCCGTCCGTCACAAGAATGACTCGATCGCCAGATCGCAACTGGCAGCGGGCGCTCTCAAACGTGGCGTCCGGCAGCAATCCCACGGGTACGTTGCCGTGAGGTGGGCGAATCACTTCGTTGCCGCAAACCAGCAGCGGCGGCACATGCCCACAATTCACGTATTCCAATTCGCCGTCACGCCGCAACCGCGCCAGCAGCACGGTAGCGTACTTCTCCCCTACCAGTTTGTCGATAAAATACCGGTTTACACCTTTGATCACGTCGAGCAGCGACATGCCGGCAATCAAATGGGAATAGATCATTCCCTGCAACGTCGAGGCCAGCAGTGCTGCCGAGACCCCCTTGCCGCTCACATCGGCTAATACCACTGCCAGACCCTCTTTGGTATTGATGGCATCGAAAAAATCGCCGCCGATCGAACGGCAAGGAAAGTTCCTGCCGTTCAAGCGCGCAAAGGGGACTTCGGGAATTTTCACCTGCATCAGCCGTTGTTGAATGCCGGCGGCAATCGACAACTCCTGTTGATAACGCCGTGCTTCCTCTTCCGCCTGCACCAGGCGCGCGTTCTCAATCAGCGACGCCGCTTCGGTGGCGATGGCATGCAAGATGTCTTTGTCCACCGTCGTGACGTCGCGCGAGGCAAAGCGCGAATCCATGTATAACGCCCCCAAGGCTTCCACGACCGTACCTGATCCTGCCGGCGCGCCACCGCGTGCGGCGTGCACCTGCCGCTTACGCAACGGGATGCATACCACCGTCCGTAGATCGTAAGCGACAATGCTTTGCCGCCCCGACAAATCGAGCATCTGGCTGGTATCGGTCACCATGAACTCGGAGTTGGATCGCAGTGCATCATCCAGAATCGAGTGTGAAATCGTTTTATCGTCGAGCAGGGGCTCGCCTTTTTGGCTGCGCCCGGCTGCCAGACGAAGCTGCCCTGAAGTGTCTTTGAGGAAAACGTAACCGCGCTCCGCACCCGTCAATTGGAGCGTCGTGTCGAGCATATTGATAAGAATTTCGTCCAGCACTCCGGCGGTGTTCAGTTTGCGGGCAGCCTCGAGAAACAACGTGAGCTTCTGCAGGTCCGCGGCCTCGCTTTCCTGCGGAATCTTGATCACGGAAATCTGGCTGAGAAATTCCCGTGCAGTATTTGAGGTATCGCGTGCCGCGGGATGAAAAATAACGTAGGTCGAATCGCGCGCGCCGAATTCCAGGCGGTCATTGCGCTCCAATTTTTGCCGCTGGATTCGCTCCCCATTGACGAACGTTCCATGCTTGCTGCTCAGATCGATGAGATAAAACTGGCCTTCCTCGAGCTGAATCTCGGCATGGTCGCGCGATACCCGGGGATCGGCGATGACCAGGTCCTTGTCGACCTTGCGCCCAATGCTGAAGGGCGTGCGGGTCAGGACGATATTTTTCTGCTCATTGCCCTGCACCAGCACCAGTCCCGGCATCACACCGGAACCGGACAGGGGGCTGATCTCGGTCAAACTCATGGGATTTTGGCTGCGGTGCCGTGCGGTGGGGGATCAACGAAGCGCCGCAAAGCTGGCACCAGACTACTCTGCTGCCGCTTGGAACCGCAAGATGGAGCGCTGGCTCGGTATGCTCACCACACTTAGGGCAAACACGAGTACTGGCAATGCGAACGTCGAATACAGTGGAAGCTTCCACAGCTCAAGCGCACGATCATGCGAGGCAAACCAGATGGCCGTGAGCGTTATGGTCGCGATCCACGGCCAGACCACCGCAACGAGGCCGGCAACGAAAAGTACGCGCACGCTTGCGGCGCCAGTCATCACCCTCGTCCTTTCCCGCCACAGCGACAAGATTGAAGGTAGCAGCAGAACCTGGTTATAAGGGGCAAACATCGGAACGATCAGGACGGTCAGTGCCAGGACCAAAGCTAGTTGCCGTCCGAACTGCTCGGCCTCTAAATTTTCATTTCGACCTCGCCAGAGAACTATGGCGGTGAGACCAACGGCCATCCCTGCCAGGATATCTCCACCAAATCGTCCGAGTAAGCCATTGACCAGAAGATCCAGTACGGATTCGTTGTGCGTGTACTGGTGATATTCGCGCAACGCCTTCAGAAAAAAGCTCGCCCATCCCGACAGGACAAGTTCCGCCCCAACCAGCAGCGCGCCCATGCCCGCGATGAAACTGAGTACGACTCTGCGTCGGGCCTTCCAATCGCTGACCGCCCATACCACCATCCAAAGGATCGTCGGCCAGGCCAACTGTGGCTTAATCGTGGCCAGCGCGAGCATGAGTCCTCCGGCCAGCAGCCAGCGGTTCGCAATGCAGAACGCGGCAATCGCAATCAGAGCAGCCACCAGCAGGGTCAGTTGCTGCAGCTTGAACCCTTGCACCGCCGGAAAGCTGCCCAGCATGAGCGCCGTGGTCATGAAAACCACTGGAATCGACCTGCTCCATTGCAGCGTGTGCAGCCAAAGCAGTGCGCTTAAAACCGTCAGTCCGATCAGCATCCAATAAAAGAGGATCTGCACCGTGTGAAACGGCAGCCCGATCAGCGGCGCCAGCAGGAACACGACGTAGATGGGATAAGCGAACGCCTGCTGGTCTTTCGGATCATCGTCGCGCGCAGGATCCAAGCGCCGTCCGTAATAGCCTTCCTGCACTTCCAGCGTGATCTCGCGGCTGTAAGGATTTCGCCTATGCAATAACAACTCTCGCGCGCCCAGCCAGCGCGGATAGAGATCGGAGAGATTGCCGCGGGGCTGATCATGCTTTGCCGCATAAGCCACTTGCGCTGGCCTTAGAATCTGATTCGCATAAAACCACACGCTCAATGACGCCGTCACTGCTAAACAAGCAACAACGACGCGGGTGGGACTCTGCGAAGGTATGTGGGTTCCTATCAATCCGTTTTGGTTCCCAACTCAGGTTTCCTTAGCGCAAGGAAAGCCGCGCTACCGACAATACCCATATAAAAGGGTACGCACGGTACAGAAATTCCTAGCGACCACTCTCCGAACTGGGCGAACCAGAAGATGAACGGACATGCGACTAGAAGTACCCGAATGATTCGTCCTGACAAGTGGGAAGAATTCTTTAGGGGCTGCCACAAAAGAACGCCGGCGGGTGCAAAAACTATCCAGTCGTGCATGTAGAGATGGGGCGAACTCAAAAGGCCGAGCAGAATCGCTATGCCAAAGCGTGGTTCCCACCACTTCGATGGAGGACACGCGAGCTTTGCCCAGTTCGGAGCTATTTTCTGTCCCGTCGAGACCACTACGACAGCCACCAAGGATATGGCTGCTAGTGAAGCGAGAGCCATCCGAAATCCGAGACCCTGCCGGTGCAAGAAAAATAACAACAACCCGCGCCAGTTTTGCATTGCCTCCGGAGAAAGGGACAGTCCCGCGCCGCCCCGGTTATATTCGCGAAGGAAACCGACATAACGAGGTATCCAAAAACCAAGAACCGAGAAGGACGCTCCGACAACAATACCGGCGCCCAGGAAAAAGGGCCACAGCACTCGCCAGCAGCGCCAAAGTAAGAGCACGAACAATGGAAACAAAATCAGCTGTGGCTTGATGAGTCCCGCCAACAACCAGCATCCCGCTCGTGTAAGTTGGTGTGACCGAATGGCGAGCACCGCCTGCACAATGCCTAGCGTCACGAAAAGGCCTAGCTGATTATGAAACAGCGTTAAGCTCAGAGGGACAAAGGAAAAAAAAGCCAGCAATACCAAGAAGCGATGGCGTTCATCGGTGACTAGCCGCAGTGCCACAAGCAGTGCGGTCCAGAGCGCAATCAGAAGGTTCAGCACTTCGAACCCAATCACAGCGTGGCCAAAGGAAAGCATACCCACCGGCCAAAACAGCAACGCTACGTACGCCGGATAGATAAAGGGCATCAGATTGCCGCGACGGTAAGGAAGCACGGCCTCGTTCATCTGCGCGCGCTGCTCGTCGAAATCGTAGACGCGCATTCCATGGCCTATCGCAACCGTGCGGGCTCCTACATAAACTCCCAAGAAATCAGTGCGGTAAGCGTAGCTGACAACGCCGCGCTGGTTTGCAGCGTAGTCTATCCAGAACGTAACAACCGCGAGCAGCAGAAATCCATAGGCGATGCAAACCAGTCGAAAGGAGGAGGCTGCAATCGGTTGCGGACGAAGTGTTTGCATGAAGATTTTGTTGTGCCTCCGAGTGTCTCAGAGGGACGGGAAGCCTTCAAGGTTTCTGTTCACCGCGAGCCCTCGATCCACGCTGGATTCTGTAGGACTTGCCGACGAACCGCGAAAAATTAATTTCAGCACAAGTGTGAGAAAGAGAAGAAGAACGACGGCCAGCAACTGCAGCCGCTGGGGAGTTGCGAGCGAGAGCAGGAGGTAAGTCGGACTACAAAATAAGAGAGCCGTGCAGGCGAAAATACAGTTGGCGATCCACCGATCCCGTGACGAACTTTCCCATAGCACCTCGAAAACAATGGCTACCGAGAGCAGGACCAAGCTCAAATCGTGCAGGTATAAGTGATAGCTAAGCAATACCGTTCCGACCAAGGAAAGTGCGAACGCCAACTTCATGGAATCTTTACTGGCCTTCAACCAGGCATAGCACATGGCGCTTAGCAGCATTGCCGAGCCAAGAATGAGGCAAGCCAGCCTGGTTCGAGGTAGCCCTCTTGGGACTAACGCGAAAGTTATTCCTCGCAGGTTTGGCATCCCGCCCCAAATGAACTGTTCCGTGCCGGAAACGTACCCCGGGTAGCTGAGGAGCCCTTTCCACCCCACAACCAGCAGGCCAACAATGCAAAGAAGAGAACCTCCGGCAAGCCAGCCGGCGATCAGGCGGCAACGTCTGGCTAAAAACAAAGGAAACACGAAAGGGACGACAAGCTGAAACTTGCACAGCGCAACGCTTAGCCAAAGGCCAGCGTAAAAATCAGACCCGCGCCGCATACCGAGGAATGCCATGAAGTAACAAAATAGTACGAGGATCGAATCCTGCCCTTGCAAGAGAGCAATCACTACCGGATAAAAGCCGATGAATGCGAGAAGAGAAAAATAGAATGGCAGTTCCCGGGCGAACGCAAATTTGTTATAGAGCAACAACACCAAGCCACAAACCAAGCCGAGATTGAACGCAAGCCAGACGAGATACGCAGAAATGAACGAAAACTTGGCGAGTGGTGCAAACAGTAGTGCCTCAAAGGGAGGATGGTTATACGGCAAGATCGCTTTTCGCTTCTCGACCGCCGACGCGGCAAACCACCGTTGCACGTGTTCCTGGAGATCTTTGTTATAAAGTTGGTTCGCTTCTCCACTTTGCAAAATCCGACCCGCGGTATAAAAGCTGGCGAAATCGGGCAGTGCGGCCGATACTCCGCTCCGCGAGCGCCACGCTATGACCCCATTGAGCAACGCCATGGCAATGAGGTAGCTGGCGACGTGTCGCTTTTTGAAAAGCATCAAATGCCCCAAAAGATCCATCCAGATTATGCAAGAAATTACACCATTCGGGTCCTTTGCGCGTTATGATGAGATACGTCGAGTGGGCAACTTCCTCGGTTTCAGTCCTGTATGAGGCTATCGACGGTCTCGCCGCTCCAGCGACGCGAAGGGAAATCCTGCCTGCTGGTTCCACCAGCTTCAACTTGGCGCCAACGATCTCTGTCCTGTAGAGTCAAGCGCGAATTTCGGGGGATCCTATGAACCGCTCGCGATTGTTAATGATTAGCCTACTGGCACTGGCCTTTGGCGGTCTGGCTGCCCTCTTTGTCTACAAGAACTTACCGCAGAAAGGCGCGGCCGAGGCCGGAACCGAAGTGGTCGTCGCCGCGGATGATGTCCAGGTAGGAACCAAGCTTAGCGAACGGGACGTTCGCCTGGCCCGGATTCCGGCCTCTGATTTACCTCCCGGCTACTACGCCAAGCTTTCTCAGGTGCTTGGTCATGGTGCGATCATGCCGATCTCTAAAGGTGAGTTCGTCCTGCCCACCAAGCTCGCGCCCGAGGACGCCGGCGCCGGCCTGCCTTCCCTGATTACACGGGGCATGCGCGCCGTTTCCGTGCGCGTGAACGATGTTGTCGCAGTCGCCGGTTTTGTCACTCCCGGCACACGCGTGGACGTTCTACTGACCGGCACTCCCACGGGAGGCAGCGAGTCCCAGACAACG
This sequence comes from Candidatus Sulfotelmatobacter sp., assembly GCA_035710725.1. Lineage (GTDB taxonomy): Bacteria > Acidobacteriota > Terriglobia > Terriglobales > Acidobacteriaceae > Sulfotelmatobacter. The sequence continues at coordinate 54,110 of DASTCY010000048.1, forward strand.
ACCGTGCTGCAGAACATAAGAGTCATTGCCGTCGGGCACACGCTGGAGCGCTCTTCGACGGGAGAACCTCAGAATGCTCCCGTTATCACCTTGCTGGTCACGCCGGAAGATGCCCAGAAGCTAACGTTGGCCAGCTCACAAGGGCACATTCAACTCGCTTTGCGCAACCCGCTCGACACGCGACAGGACGATGTGGCGGCTGCCAGCTCGCGGCAACTCTACCGTGGCGGAGCACCCGAGCCTCCTCCCACTTCGGCGCCTGCCCATGTTCGCACTGTCAAGAGGAAGGCGGAACAGTCCGCGCCAGCCCCAACGGTGTTGAGTGTTGAGGTTTACCAGGGGGATAAGAAGGCGGAAGTGAAAAATTTCAACGAGGATGGTTCTGAGGTCAAGTGATCGGCTCAGCTTATTCGAGCACAAATCGATTCTCGGAGCGAGATCGTCCCTCGCCTGGAGAAAGACGTCGACAGATGAAAGCAAGGTTTTCTCTGCTTGCCGCACTGGCTTTCGTGTTTGCGTTGGCCGTGCCCGTTAGCGCTGATGCGATACAGGATGCGCCAGCAGCGCCACAAGTTCAGGAGCCCGCGTCGCCAACGAGCACACAGACGGCCAACTTGCCGCCTCAATCGCAACAACAAGGACCCGCCCCGCTGCGCGTTATGGTGGGTAAATCACTGCTCATCAACACAACGGAAAAACTGAAGCGCATTTCGGTCACCGATGACAGCATCGCCTTCGCCCGCGTCATCACTCCTACGCAGATCCTGGTGCACGGACGCACCCCCGGCGAAGTCTCGCTGCTGATCTGGGATGAACTGGAGCGTTCCCGCAGCTTCGACCTACGCGTGGATGTCGATGTCAGCGCCTGCGCCGAAGAAGAGAAGCGCGTGTTCCCCGAAGAGCAGATAACCGTTAGCCCGTCTCGGGCTGCGATTGTGCTGTCGGGGCACGTCTCCACCGAAGACGTCTCCAAGCGCGCCGCGGAGCTGGCCAGCGCCTATTCCCCCAAAGTCGTGAATGTGCTGACGTTCGGTCCTGTCGGGGCGCAGGAAGTCTTGCTGCAAGTAAAATTCGCCGAAGTCGATCGCAACGCATTGACTCAGCTCGGCGTAAACTTCCTTTCCACCGGAGCGGGAAACACGTTCGGCACCACCACTACCGGTCAGTTCGGGGGCTTCGGACCGCAAAGCATCACCACGCCCTCGACCACGTCGACGTCAACCGCTAGCAGCACCACCAACACTTCTGTTGCAAAGACGACCATCACGTCCGAGACAGTCAGCAACGTGTTGAATATGTTTCTTTTCCGCCCGGACATAAACTTCGGCGCGGTGGTGGAGGCTCTGCAGACCAAAAACCTCTTGCAGATTCTCGCGGAACCCAATTTGATCGCCGTGAATGGCAAGAAGGCCAGTTTTTTGGCTGGCGGCCAGTTTCCCTTCCCCATCGTGCAGCCGGGGCAGGGATTCACCGCCGTAACTATTTCGTTTAAGGAATTTGGAGTTAAGCTAGATTTCACGCCCGTCATTATGCCAAGCGGAAATATTCACCTGGTCGTTGCTCCCGAGGTCAGCACGCTTGATTTCACCAATGCCCTGACCATCTCGGGTTTCACGGTTCCCGCTCTGAGCACGCGGAAGGCGGAAACCGAATTTGAGTTGCAGGACGGGCAAAGCTTTGTGATTGCCGGGCTGATGGACAATCGGGTCACCGACGTTTACAACAAGATTCCGGGCCTCGGAGACATTCCGATCCTAGGGACCTTTTTCCGCAGCAAGAGTTTGCAAAAGAGCAATTCCGAGTTGATGGTTCTATGTACGGTAAAGCGAGTTTCGGCCAGTGCGGAGGCGCCCCCTCCGCCGCAGTACCCGAAAACATTTCTCAACAATGGGAAATTTGATAAATAGGCCGTACGAGTAGCCTTATTGGGGAAGTAGAAGTCATGCCTGAACTCTCGGTGGTCATCGTTGCCAGTGACAATGAGCAGCGCACTGTTTTGCAGGTGCTGGTCGATGGCACGAGCGTGGCGCGAACAGTCCATACCTGCGGCAGTTATCCCATAGCGGCTACCGACCCTGTAACGCGCCGTGTTCGGGCAGCGAATCCCGATGTTACGTTGGTCGATATTCCCGTCGACAACCCGCCAGTTGCCATCCGTGCGATTGAAATGTTGCACCAGGAGTTGCCGGAATCGCCCATTTTCGCTATCGGAAATCTGAGCCAGCCGCAAGTCATTGTGAATGCCATGCGGGCCGGTGCGCGCGAGTTTATCGAGAAGCCCACGACGACGACGGATTTGCTTGAGGCCTTCGTTCGGCTCACGGCTGCGCAGCGGCGCAGTCGTCAGGAAGGCCCAAGAGGCAAGGTTTTTTCAGTGATCAATGCCAAGGGCGGATGCGGCGCAACCACGGTCGCCGTGAATCTCGCTTTGGCATTGCAGTCCCTGCACGGGCAAACCGCACTGGTCGATCTGGCGCCGCTCGGGCACGCCGCGCTGCACTTGAATCTGAAACCACTTTTCACGATCGCCGATGCCACTCGCAACCTGCACCGCATGGACTCTTCCCTGCTGGAGAGCTTCATGACGCGTCACAGCGAAGGACTCAACCTGCTGGCGGGCGTAAATGCACCGGCGGCAATCGATCCTTCCACCGCAGAATTTGTGCGCCTATTTGACATGCTGGTGACGCACTACCGGTACGTCGTCGTCGACGCCTCCACGCGCTTCGACGCGGCCAGCCGGCTGATCGCCAATCTTTCCGAATGTGTGCTGCTGGTGGCCTGCACCGATGTCGCTTCGTTGTGGAGCGCGTCACGGGTGCAGCAGTATCTGGGAGAGACCGGCAACCGCGAGCGCGTGCGCCTGGTGCTGAATCGTTTCCGCAAAGTTCCCGGTTTCAGCGAGGCTGACGCCGAAACCGCTGCCGGCGCCAAGTTGCTGTGGCGCGTGCCGAACCAATATTTCGCGGTATCGACCGCCATTGACCGCGGAACGCCGGTGATGGAACAGGGCCACAGTGAGATTGCGCGCTGCTTTTCCGGCCTCGCCCACGAACTGACGCGCGATGACGCCGACGTCAAGCGCGCGGCGTGGTCGCTGTTTAAAACGGTATAAATTCTGAATTCCAATGGCTAATTTGCAAACTTTCGAGCGCGCCGAGTACCAGCAGGTCAAATCCGACCTGCATCGTAAGATCCTCGACCGGCTCGATCTGGAGAAACTCGGCAAGTCATCGGGCAATTCCGCCCGCGACGAAGTTCTCGTTGTCATCCGCAACGCGGTCAACGCCGAAGTTGTCCCTCTCAGCTTTGCCGAACGCGAGCAACTGGCCCGCGAGATTCTCGACGAGATCTTCGGGCTGGGTCCGCTCGAGCCGCTACTCAAAGACCACACCGTCTCCGACATTCTGGTGAACCGATTCGACCGCGTCTACATTGAGCGCGCCGGAAAGCTTGAACGCACAGGATTTTCCTTTAAAGACGATTCGCATCTGATGCAGATCATCGAGCGCATCGTCTCGCGGGTGGGCCGCCGGGTGGACGAATCTTCGCCCATGGTCGATGCCCGCCTCGCCGACGGCTCACGCGTCAACGCCATCATTCCCCCGCTGGCGATCGATGGCCCATGCCTCTCGATTCGCCGCTTCGGGCGCGAGCCGATTACTGCGCGCCAGATGATTGAGAACCACACGCTTACGGAGCAGATGCTGGAATTGCTTTCCGCCATGGTCAAAGGGCGCCTGAACATTCTGGTTTCTGGCGGAACTGGCGCCGGCAAGACGACATTGCTCAACGTTCTCTCGGGATATATTCCCAACTCCGACCGCATCGTCACCATCGAGGACGCTGCCGAATTGCAGCTCAAGCAGGAACACATCGTCCGCCTCGAAACACGCCCGCCGAATATCGAAGGCAAAGGCGCCGTGCGCCAGCGGCAACTCGTGATCAACAGCTTGCGTATGCGGCCCGACCGCATCGTGGTGGGCGAGGTGCGTGGCGAGGAAGCTTTCGACATGCTTCAGGCCATGAACACCGGCCATGAAGGTTCGCTGACCACGGTCCACGCCAACTCGCCGCGCGATGCGCTTTCGCGAGTGGAAAACATGGTTTCAATGGCGAACCTGAACATTCCCGAGCGCGCCGTGCGTCAGCAGATTTCCTCCGCGATCCACGCTGTGGTGCAGATTGCGCGACTCTCCGACGGGACCCGCAAGGTCATCACCATTTCCGAGATCATGGGCCTGGATGGTGAGTCCATCCAGTTGCAAGATATCTTTGCCTTCGAGCGCACCGGCATTGACGAGAAGGGTAAAGTTCGCGGCGCATTTCGCGCCACCGGCATTCGTCCGGACTTCGCCGACCGCCTGGCTACGGCCGGCGCACCTCTACGGTCGGCTTTGTTTGAATCGAAAGCTGAGGTCTGATGCCAGCTGTAATTGCCATAATCGTTCTCTTCGTGGTCGCGGTTGCCGTATTCGTGATCGCCACGTTGCTCGATGAGCGCAGCGCCAAGGCCCGCGTAATTAAGGAACGACTGTCCTTGGCGCAGAAAGCTCCTGAGCGCGCACCGGATGACGAACTGGCCCTTCTGCGTGACGAGCAATACAGCAGGATCGCCGTTCTCGATAACCTGTTGCGCCGCTCCGCGCGCGTCTCTGCCATTCAGGAAAAACTGGCCCAAGGCGGGTTGAATCTGCGCGCCGGCAATTTTCTTGGCCTTTGTATCGTGATTGGATTCGTAGCCGCGATCGTGTCATTCGTGCTCGGCAAAGGCAATCCCGGGATCGCCCTCGGAGGGCTACTGGTCGGAAGTATTCTGCCTTACGGCTACATTTCTTATCGCCGCAACAAACGCTTCGACAAATTCGAAGAACTGTTTCCTGAGGCCATCGACACGCTGGCCCGCGCCGTCCGCGCCGGACACGCCTTCACCACCGCTCTGGAACTGATCTCCAATGAAATTGCGGAGCCGGTGTGCAGCGAGTTTCGCCAGCTCTACGAAGAACAGAAGTTTGGCATGCCGGTCCGCGATGCCCTCCTGAATCTCTCCGAGCGCGTGCCGCTGGTGGACGTAAAGTTCTTCGTCACCGCCGTCATGCTGCAGCGCGAGACCGGCGGCAATCTGGCCGAGATCCTGGACAATCTGTCGTACGTTATTCGCGAGCGCTTCAAGATCCAACGCCAAGTGCGCGTGTATACCGCCCAAGGGCGGCTGACCATGGCGTTTTTGATGGGATTGCCTCCAGTCATAGTCGTCACAATGGAGATTTTGAATCCGGGGTTCATTCAGCCCTTGTTTTCCGATCCCATCGGCCACGCGCTCGTGGTCGGGGGGATCACTCTGCAAACCGTAGGATATTTCGTGATTCGCAAGCTGATTCGCATTCAGGTGTAACCCATGTCTCCCCTGGCATTGGCCATTCTCGTTTTCGTCACCATCGCGCTGGTGATCTTTACTCTGGGGGCGGCGGTGGTCACCCCGTCTTCAATGCTGGGTGAGCGCCTGCGCGCGCTCGGAGGCGGGCTATCGCGGCAGGCGGCAGCGCGGCCAGCCGTGAGGGAGCGCATCGAGCAGGCGCTCGACCCGATCGGCAAAGCCATTCCGCTTTCGCCCTCCGACGTTTCCCAAACCCGGCAATGGCTGATTCAGGCTGGATATCGCGACGCCGCCCACGTCAATTACTACTACGCATCGCGGGTATTGTTCGCGCTGATGGGCTTGGTCGTCGCCTTGTTCGCCGGTTTCGACAATCCCATGCTTTTAGTGGGAATTCCCGCATTCGGCTTCATCCTGCCGCGCTTCATGCTGAAGCGCATGATCAAAGCCCGCCAGCGCCGCATCCGGCTGGGCCTGCCCGATGCTCTGGATCTCACCGTCATCTGCGTCGAAGCAGGACTTGCTTTGGATCAGGCCATGATGCGCGTGGGCCAGGATTTGCACCACGCCCATCCCGACCTCAGCGACGAATTTCACCTGGTTAATCTGGAGATGCGCGCCGGCAAACCCCGCGCCGAGGCCCTGCGCAACCTAGTCGAGCGCACGGGGGTAGACGACATCCGGGCACTTGTTGCTACACTAGTACAAACCGACCGTTTCGGTACCAGCGTCGTACAGGCGCTGCGCGTTCATTCCGACTCCCTCCGTACCGAGCGGCGTCAACGGGCTGAAGAGCAAGCGGCCAAGACGACCATCAAGATGGTGCCTCCCCTGGTGCTGTTCGTTCTGCCTTCGATTATTTTCGTGACGATTGGCCCAGCCGTGATTTCACTGATCCGGCAGCTTGGTCCAACGGCGGCCGGCGGCCGATAAAGGCAGGAGTAGAAAAGGTCAATCCTGGCATTTAGGGGAATGTAGAGTCGATGGTCAGCAGTACTTCTTCAGGGCAAGCCTTCAATCAAACGCGGCAAGTATTGCTGGCGACAGCTTTGGTTCCGGCCGACACGTTCTGGCTGCGTTTGCGTGGGCTGATTGGAACGAATGACTTCGGTAATGGATCGGGGCTCTGGATCGTCCCTTGCCATGGCGTTCATACTTGGGGGATGCGCTTTCCGATCGACGTAATTTATCTGGATCGCGCGCGCACGGTGATCCACATTGAAAGCAATCTCAAGCCCTGGAGGTTTGCACCGGTAAAGATCAAAGCTGTCTCGGTTCTGGAACTGCCGTGCCAAACAGTGCTGCAGACTGGGACGGCATTGGGCGATAAGATTGAGATCACTTGGCAAGAGAACTGATTAAATCCAGTGCCTGAAACTCTCCAACTCGAAGAAGGCGTCGAACTCACGCACCTCCACGACGCGCCCAAGCTGCTGATCGAGTGGCCGTCGCGCTGGAATGAGTTTCGCACGTCCATCCGTCCGGCTTTGTCCCGATCGACAGCACGGCTGGCGGGTGAAACTCCGTTCGGTCTGGCGCCCTATCGCAATGTGCTGGCCGCGTGGGTGCTCGAGGCTTTTTGTCTCTTCCTGCTGATTGTCGTTCCTGCCAAAATCGCGGAACTGCGCCCGTATGTCGCCCCCCGCCTTACCAGCCACGACGTGATTTATTACTCGGGAGAGGAACTGCCTCGAACTGAAGATTTGGGCGGATCGCAATCTGGAAAATCCGGAACCGCCGGGGGCAACGAAGCCGCGCACCAGACGCAAACGATTCGCGTTGCCCGCGGCGCTTCGCTGGTTTCAAAAGTCGTCGATGCCCCGAACCTGAAGCTTCCTGCTTCCAGCCAGGCAGTAGCCAACCTGCTGGCCATTAATCCGAATGTAGGTCCACCACCATCCGAGGGATTGCGATCTTCGCGCAGCACGCCGAATCTGGCGACAACCGTCATTGCTCCGGCCCCGAACGTGACTCGCGACTACACGCGCGGAGGTCTGACTTATGAGGCCGTTGTGCCGCCAGCGCCCGCCGTGGCGCGAGATACTCCGATTACGGCTCCTTCGCTGAACACGAGCGTCATCGCGCCCGCTCCAGATGTGGCACGCGATCACACGCTGGTTGCGCCCAAGCTTGATTCGAGCATCATCGCCCCGGCACCGAATGTGGCGCGCGATCACACGCGCTCCGCTCCCAACATGAGCGCTTCGGTGGTTGCCCCGGCCCCGCAGAACATCAGCCCCGATTATTCGCGATCTCCAGTGCAGATGGCCAATGCCGCGGTCGTGCCTCCACCAGTCTCCGCACCCGAGCGCGATTCCGTCCGCGATCCGAAGCTCAGCTTGCCGGCTCCGTCGGTGATCGCGCCTCCACCTTCGGCCGACGTTTCACGTGACATGCGCAGGTTGGCCAGCGGCAATACGCCGGAACCAGCTCGCACCGTTGTTCCTCCGCCACCGACACAGTCAGGCGGGGGATCATTCGTCAGCAGCCTCATTGGAAAAATCTTTGGACCTTCGGAGGTGGTGCCTCCTCCGCCCTCGGTAACAGCCAATGCGAGCAAGAGCGCGGGAAGCTCGCTCAGTGCCAACGTCATTCCGCCACCGCCGACCGCGCCTAACGCCGGCACTTCCAACACTCCACGCGGGGCCCGCAGCGGAGCCGGTTCGTCCTTGGGTCAGGATGTTGTTCCGCCTCCGCCATCATCAGTTGCTGCGGTTGGACGTTCAGGCTCCTCCTCAGGATCGCTTGTTTCCTCCGTCATTCCCCCGCCACCAACCGCCTCGCGCACGGACGGCATGGGCAGTCCTTCCACCCGCACAGGTGCACCCGGCGGAACGTTGCTCGCCGAAAACATCGTGCCGCCGCCACCGTCTGTCGGCGGAGGCTCGAGCCCGTCCGGCTCTGGCCTAGGGTCACGTGGGTCGGGATTGGCAGGCGCATTGAACAACGGATCCGCTCTCGCGCCCCCGGCTTCAGGTGGAAGCGGCTCAGGTTCGGCCGTGGTCGCCTCCACGCAGCCCGGATCGAAGATTGGCAACCCAGGTGGCAGCGCCGGATCGCTTGCCATGTCGCCATCGGGCGCCGACAAGCCCGGACTCGGCGGCAATGGCGGTGGATCGAGCATCGGGCGCGGCAACGGCCCCGGCAGCGGCTTGGATGGATCCGGAGCTGGCGCGGGCAAAACAGGCGCAGGCCACGGGTCTGATCCCAGCGCGCATGCAGGTATCTCTCCCACCTCGGGTCCAGGCGGCGCAGGGAACGGCGCCAGCGGTACACCGCCGGTTCCCGGCGTCTCGGTCAACGGCGGCAGCACCATTGTCACGCTGCCCAGCTTTGGCTCCGACGTCGGCAGCGGCAGCAGCGGCATCCCCGGACGCTCTTCCGTCAAAGAACAGCAAGGCCCCGCCGTGACCATCGTCGCAACCTCACGCTCCGGCGGCGCATTCAATTTCTACGGCAAGCTACCTGGGGACAATTACACGGTCTATATCGACACAATCGTCGGCACGGTCGTGATGCAGTTCGCCGATCCCACATCGGCCGCGCATCCCTATGCCGGAAGCGTTACTGGCCCGCAAGGACTGCACACCGACTTGCCCGCTGGACTTCCGCACGCCCGCATGGTGGTGCAGTGCGTGCTCGACGCCTCCGGCAATATTAAAGACGCTCGCGTTCTGGAACCCGGCCCGGCCACGATGACTGCCAAAGTCATGGTGGCCGTGAAGAGTTGGAAATTCCGTCCCGCGATGCGCGGCAATCAGCCCATCGAGGTCAACGCCATGCTGGGATTCGGAATCGATACCAACGATCGGTTCTGAAAAGTCCCTCAGCAATCAGCAGTCAGCAATCAGGGCAGGAGTCTAGAGATTTTCTCGGCGTTCTCTGCGCGATCTCAGCGATCTCTGCGCTAAAGCTTTTTCCGTACGAATACCACGGCACTCTGGTCACGATATATGGCGTTCCATTTGCCGGAAAGATCTACGACATTCGCCATCGCAGAATTCACGGGCAACACGAGACACGAAGAATGCGCTTGATCGACGAACTCTTCCCATCCCGCCTCGGCGTGCAGAAACCTCAAGTAAGACTTCAACTCATCCGCACCGTACAAATCGTGCCGATCGTCCAGCGCAACCAGCGCCGAAGGATAAAGCCGATAGATGAAATAGCCTCCCCAGTAATCCGGCCCAAGGACCGGACCTGCAACGTGCGCCTTTTGCAGGTAGTCCACAGCCTCCATCGGAAACCGTCGCGCATCGAAATGTGCGTCCATCCAGACTCGTCCGCCGACTTTGCCACCATTTAAAGCAACACCCAGCGCAATCGCCGCCGCGAATGCACTCCAAAGTCCCCAAGCTGATTTCCGTTCGATCGCCAGCATTCGCGCGAAAAGGCCGGGCTCGGTTGCCGAATCGCCAATGGGTTGCTTCGGCCGCCCACCCGCCACTCCCGTCAGCAGCGGCCCGATCACAAAAGCGAGCAACAGCGCCGACACCGGAATATTTCTTGCGGCGTCGATTCCGGCATAAACCGCAAACAAAGCGATCAGCACGTCGCTGACGCGCAGCCTGCTACGGCGCACCGCAAACGCGATGAGCGTGAGGAGCAGCAACACCGCAAAACATTTTTGCGCGACGCCGTGAAAATTTGGCGACTGAAACTCTTCAATATGGTCCATCAGGAAACGGTCGGTCAGGTAGCGATAAATATGGAGGTGCAACTTCCATCCATAGGGATTCACCAGCGTCGCGATTCCCGACACAATCGCGATCGCCACAAGGCTTCTCGCCCGCCGCACCGCCGAAGTCCTTCGCAATGATCCTGACAGGTCGTCTGCCGGATTCGAAAACCACTGCCAGGTCACCTCAACCAGGTAGATTGCCAGCAGGACAAATCCAATCAGGAATCCACCATGCAGATTGACCCACGCCAGCATCAGCGGCGGCAACAGCCACAGCGAGTCCTGCCTCCGTGGCCCGAAAACAGAATCGCTGGCCTCCGCTCCATCCAGAATCCAGAACCAAACCACGACAAACAGCCAGCTCACCACATGCGGACGCGCCAGAAAATGCACCATCGCCGCCCCCGTCGAGAGCAGCAACAGCCCTAACGCCACGCACAGCCCAGTTCCCCTCCGCATCAACATGCGGAACGCGGTCGCAAACGCCGCTGCGATCACAAACGCGTTGAACCACACCACGCCATTCAGACCTGCCCCGTGCTCCAATCCGCCGACAATCACGTCGTACAGCCACTCCCACGCGAACCACGGCTGGCCCTGCATAGTCGAGGAAAACGGATCCACATGCGGAACAGAATGCGACGCGAGTATGATCTGGCCGGCGCGGATATGCCATCCGATGCCGCCGTCGTTCAGCAGCTTGACCGACATCGACGTGCAAACCACCACACTCAAAAACGCAACGAAAACAACATCGCTCACCGAAGGCAGCAACCATCGGGCCCACGCATGTTCGCGACCTGCCTTCGCCGAAGATCTGGAATCGTCTGCCATCGCGCTGAATCTTATAGAGTGAAGCGATGAACAGCAAGGCTCAGCCTCGCGTAGTGATCGTCGGCGCCGGTTTCGGCGGACTCAATGCCGCGCGCTCGCTGGCCAAAGCCCCCGTGCAGATCACGGTGATCGATCGCAAAAATCACCACACGTTTCAGCCATTGCTCTATCAGGTCGCAACCGCCGGACTTTCGCCCGGAGAGATTGCTGCACCCATCCGCGCCATTCTCAGCAAGCATGAGAATGTCGAAGTCCTTATGACCGAAGTCATCGGATTCGACCTCGACCGGCAACTCGTGCAGACTCCCGACCGCTTCATTCCATACGACTATCTAATCGTTGCCGCCGGTGCGGGCCATTCGTATTTCGGTCACGACGACTGGGAGCGGCTCGCGCCCGGCCTGAAGACCATCGAAGACGCACTCGAAATTCGCCGCCGCGTCTTGCTCGCCTTCGAGCTGGCCGAACGCCAGACCGCTGCCGGAGAAGCCACTGAGCGCCTGAACTTCATCGTCGTCGGCGGAGGCCCGACCGGCGTCGAACTGGCCGGCACGCTGGCTGAAATCAGCCGCCACGCGCTGGAGCACGAATTTCACGCGATTGATCCCAAGAGTACTCATATTCTGCTGGTCGAGGGCGGACCGCGTGTTCTGCCGGCATATTCCGACGACCTTTCGCGCAGTGCTCAAGAGCAACTCGAGCGTCTCGGCGTGGAAGTGCGTACCTCGACCGTGGTCACGCAAGTCGAGCCCGGAGCCGTTCACATCGGCGACACGCACATGAATGCCGCCGTCGTACTCTGGGCTGCGGGAGTCGCTGCCTCGCCGCTCGGCAAGAAACTCAGCGCTCAAACCGACCGCGCCGGACGCGTGCCGGTTGAGCCTGACCTCAGCCTGCCCGGACATCCAGAAGTTTTCGTGATCGGCGACCTCGCCGCGGCGAAAGACGAGCACGGCAAAATGCTTCCCGGCGTCGCACCGGTAGCCATCCAGCAAGGCCGTTTCGTGGCCAAGCTGATTCGACAAGAAATCAAAGAGGAGGGACAAGAAAAGAAGTGGGGTGCCCCACGTCTCGCCGATTTTGCGAGACGTGGGAACGAATCTCGTCCCCGATTCCACTACTGGGACAAAGGCAGTCTCGCCACCATCGGCCGGGCCGCCGCGGTGGCGCAGTTCGGTCGGATTCACATCTCCGGATTCGTCGCCTGGCTTTCGTGGCTCTTCGTCCACATTTTCTTTTTGATCGGCTTCCGAAACCGGTTGCTGGTTTTCATCCAGTGGGCCTGGTCGTATGTGACCTATGAGCGCGGAGCCCGCCTGATCACTGGCAGCACCGACCTTCCCGGCTGGAGCAGCCTGCGTCATGAGCCGTCAGTACCAGAGTCATCCGCGGCCAAAGAAATTCCCACCACCGCGCGCAAATAAGAGGAAAATATGGGTGTGTGGCGCGGACACTCTTGTCCGCGTTGCTGCCACAATTCAAACATATGGTTTCCAAAACTGTCACATTCGCGCGCCTGCTTCTCTTTGCATTCGCCAGCGTTGTCGTGGTGAGTGTCACCGGTTCCGCAGAAGTGTTGAAAATCGTGTTGAACGACACCATCCAGCCGATTACCGAGGAGTACATTTCGCGTGCGGTCGACGAAGCGTCGCGTCGCCACGATCAGGCCTTGCTGATCGAACTGAACACTCCTGGAGGCCTGGTCGAATCCACGCGCCACATCATCGAAAAAATAACGGCCTCACAGGTTCCGGTGATTCTCTACGTCGCTCCCAGCGGCAGTCGCGCCGGTTCCGCCGGATTCTTCATCATGGAATCGGTCGACATCGCTGCCATGGCTCCCGGCACCAACGCTGGCGCCGCGCATCCCGTCATCTTCGGCGGCGAAAAAATGGACGACATCATGAAGCAAAAAATGGAGAACGATGCCGCCGCTCTCATGCGCTCGGTCGCCGCCAAGCGCGGCCGCAACGTCGAAGTCGCCGAGAGCGCTGTGCGCGCCTCCAAGTCTTTCACCGAGCAGGAAGCACTCTCGCAGCACCTGATCGACTATGTCGCTTCGGGCGAAGAAGACCTGTTCCGCCAAATGTCGGGCAAAAGCTTCAAGCGCTTCAACGGAGAGACCGTCACCCTCGATCTGGTCGGCAAGCCCGTAGTGCCTTACGACATGACGCTCAAGGAGCACATCCTCTCGCATCTGATGGACCCGAACGTCGCCTTCATCCTGCTCGCCGTCGGAGCGCTCGCGCTCTACGCCGAATTCAACCATCCCGGCGCAGTCGTTCCCGGAACCGTGGGCGTTGTCTTCATCCTGCTCGCGATTTTCGCGCTGAACCTTCTGCCCACGCGATTCGCCGCTTTGGGATTGATTCTCGGTGCATTCGCTCTTTTCGCCGCCGAGGCCAAGTTTGCCACGCACGGCGTGCTCACCATTGGCGGCATTGCCTTGCTCACGCTGGGCGGCTTGCTGCTGGTCGATTCACCAATTCCCGAAATGCGTGTGCATTTCGTGACGGCGATCGCAGTCGCCATCCCGCTCGGCTCCATCACGGCTTTCCTCATGGGGCTTGCGGTCAAGGCACGCCGCAACAAAATCGTGACCGGCATCCAGGGATTGGTGGGAGAAACCGGCATCGCCCAGACCGCTTTATCTCCGCAAGGAAAGGTTTTTGTTCACGGAGAACTCTGGAACGCAGTTTCCTCGTCCGAGATCCCGCTGGGTCAGAAGGTCGTCGTTCGCGAGGTCGATGGCCTCACGGTTCAGGTCGATCCCGCCGAAACATCACAAACGCCAAAATAGAAGTGCTCGGCTTTTGGACTTGGACCGACCTGGGGTGCCCCACTTCTCGCCGTTTTTGCGGCAAGTGGGAAAATCAAAACTACGCGATCCGCCAACGCATCAAAGCAGGCAACCACACTTGTGAGCGAATTCACCGCCGGCTTGCTTCCGCTGCTATACAATCCGCGGTAGGAGCGGTTGTCGAACGCTCCAAGCGTGGAGGCGTCATGGAAGCGTTCGGTTTTGGCTTCACTACAATCATCATCATCATCGTCGTTCTCTATCTTCTGAGTTCCATCAAAATTCTGGCCGAGTACGAGCGCGGCGTGATCTTCCGCCTCGGACGCCTTCTGCCTGCGGCAAAAGGACCGGGCGTCATCCTCGTCTTCGCGCCCGTCGATCGCATGGTGCGCGTTTCTCTGCGGCAGGAAGCTTTAGAAGTTCCGCCGCAAGACATCATCACGCGCGACAACGTCACGCTGAAGGTGAACGCGATCATCTTCCTGCGCGTGATCGATCCTCGCAAAGCCGTGGTCGAGGTCTCCAACTACGTCTACCAGACCTCGCAGTTCGCGCAGACCACGTTGCGGTCGGTCCTCGGCGAGCAGGAACTCGACGAACTGCTGGCCCATCGCGACAAGATCAATCTCCGCCTGCAGAGCATCCTCGATACGCACACCGCACCCTGGGGCGTGAAGGTCGCGAATGTCGAGGTCAAACAGGTGGATCTGCCGGAAGATATGCAGCGCGCCATGGCCAAGCAGGCCGAAGCCGAGCGCGAGAAGCGGTCAAAGATCATCCATGCGGAAGGCGAATTTTCCGCTGCGCAACGCCTGGTCGATGCTTCGCGGTTGCTGGCCGAAGAGCCAGTCAGCGTGCAGTTGCGCTACCTGCAGACCCTGACCGAAATCGGCGTCGAGAAAAATACGACGGTTGTGTTCCCGGTGCCGGTCGACTTCTTCCCCGGCATTCAGAGAATCATCGCTAAGGCTGGCGGAGACGAAAAGCCGACGCCCCCTCCGGCCAAGAGTGCGTAATAGCCGCGTGGGCGGCCAATCGGGAAGGGAACGACTTCAGTCGTGCCGCAAGCGACGGAAGGAAAGACGCGCGGCTTTAGCCGCTGAGGCCGTTTTAGGAGCTCACCATGTCCACATCGCCACAAGACACCGAAATTACTCTCGGCACCGGCAAACTGCTGGTGATCTTCTTCGGGCTCGTCGCCCTCTGCGCTCTTTTCTTTGCGCTGGGCTACTCGCTCGGCCGCCGTTCCGAACCGGCCATCGCCTCCGCGGCCAGCGGACCACAAACGGTTCCGGGCACGTCCAAACCCGCGGGCAGCGCGCAGTCATCAATGACTTCCTACAAGTCAGTCGAGCAGAAGGAAGTCAGCTCCGATCAGAATCCCGCCGATGCCAAGACGGATGCAAACAATGCGCCAGCCGCCTCTTCGGCTCAGCCCGCCGCAACGACTCCCGCCGATTCTTCCGTCACGCTTCCCACTTCCGCCTACTTCGTGCAGGTTGCCGCGGTCAGCAAACAAGAAGATGCCGATGCGCTGGTGGAAGCCCTCAAGAAGAAGCAATATCCGGCATTCATCGCGAACACCGCGAGCCCGGATAAGCTATTTCACGTGCAAGTCGGACCCTTTGCCGACATTAAGGAAGCAGAGTCGCTGCGCGCCCGCCTGATCAGCGACGGATATAACCCGATCCTGAAGAAGTGACGGACTCAATCAACTCGAAACTCGCTTTTCAGCCGGTTGTTGCGAAGCGAGTGAGGGATCTCCAACAAAATGAATCGTGGTGAAGTGCTGCCCGGGCTTGCCGGTCAGGTTCGGTGCAACCGAGATCCCTCCGCCCGCTCGTAAGAGCGCGGGCGTTCGGGATGACAGAGTACGAGATTACCGCCAAACAGAACATGATCCCTTGCTCACAACTGGTACATTGACATCCGTCAATTTTCGGGCTATCTGTAGTTCACTCATGCCGACTTCCAACCTTGATCTCGACCGCGCCCTGCACGCCATCACCGACCCGACACGCCGCCGCATTCTGGCTGCGCTAAAGAGTGCAGGCCGCACACCGAAAGCTGCCCCCGCTTCACACTCTGGCGCAACCTGCAGCGGCCTATGCGCCGGCGATATCGAAGAACGCGTCAAACTATCGCAGCCAACGATCTCGCACCATATGGCAATCCTCACGAGCGCAGGGCTAGTAACCGCGGTTAAGGAAAGGCAGTGGCGCTGGTACCGCCGCAATGATCCGGCGATTCGCCGCCTGCTGAAATTGCTGAAAACGAATTTGTAGAAGCTTGGAGAAGCTATCCAGCCGCGGCCGCCGCAGCCTTGGCCTTCTGTAATAGCTTGCGAGCTTGCGCAATCAGGTCGGCCACTTCGAAGGGTTTCACTAAATGCGGGATGTTGTTTTCTTGCAGGTACGGGCGCGTGTCGCCTTGTTCCACTCCGTTCGAGAACGTAAATAACAGGTGCGACTCCATGCCTGCACAATTCTTTTTGATCCAGTCGTACGCTTCTTCGGCTTGCCAGTCGCCCGGCAGTTTTCCATTCATGATGATGGCGTCGAACGGCTCCGACAGCAGACGCGCCTTCACGTCGTCGCTCTTCTTGGCCGTGACTACGTTGGCGCCCGCCCCAGCCAGCACGTCGCGTTCGAACTCCAGCACCGCCTCTTCTTCCTCCACCAGGAGCACGCGGCCTTCAATCGCGCCCTCCCGCTTGGCTGCAGCCGCGGGGACCGGCTCTGCCGGCACCTTCGCATCGGTCGCCAGGGGCAGGCGCACTTCGATCACTGCGCCGCCTTTTTTTCCATTGCGCGCGGTGATGTCGCCGCCATGCTCCTTCACAATGCCGTAGCAGATGCTCAGTCCCAGGCCTGTTCCTTTGCCCACACTCTTGGTCGTGTAGAACGGGTCAAAGATCCGCTTCGGATCTTTAATCCCTGGCCCCTCGTCAGCAAACTGCGTGCACGCTTGTCCGTGCTCGCAACCAACGCGAATTCTCAGCGTGCCCGGCTTGCCCGTCTCTAACATCGCGTCTACGGCGTTGTTGATGATATTCAGGAAAACCTGCTCGATCTGATGGGGATCGGCCACGACCGGCACGCTCGCCTCGGGAACGTCCTTCTCCACACGAATATTGTTGGTCTTCAGATCGTAGTCACGCAGTGCCAGCGTCTCATCCAGCACCTTGCGCAGGTCCACTTCTTCCCGCTGCGGGGTGCGCTGACGCGCGAACGAGAGCAGGTTCTGCACCACGCGATGCGTGCGCTGCGCCTGCTTGAACATCTTGCCGACGTAATCCTTGGCGCGTTCGTTCAGTCCTTCGGTCTCGAGCAACTGCGCGTAACCCAGGATGGCAGTCAGCGGATTGTTGAGCTCGTGCGCTACTCCGGCGATCAACTGGCCCACCGCCGACATCTTCTCGCTCTGCAGCAGCTGCTCCTGCATCTTGCGCAAGTCTTCGTAGGCTCGGCAGGTTTCTTCGTAGAGGCGGACTTTCTCGATCGTAGTCGCGACTTGGCGACTGATCGCGACCAGCAGGCTCTCTTCATCGGTCGAATATTCGTAGCCGGCATTGCTGCACAGCCCCATGATGCCGGTCGGACTGTCTTTGCCCCAGAACAGGACCCAGATCCACGATCGGTCGTTTTCGGAGCGGACAAACTCCGCGACCGGCTTGGGCAGATGCGGCAGATAGTCTGCCGTTATCACCTCTGTCCGCGACCGCATGACCAAATCGCCGAATCCCTCGGTAAACGTGATCTCCGCCGGACGCGCTTTATCGCGGCTGCGGGGGCCCCACGCGGCACGCCGGCGGAATGTCGGAGCGTCCGTATCGGCAAGGTAAACCGACCCGCTCTCAGCCCCAAACAGCGACACGACCTGCCGCAGCGTCAAGTTCAAGATCTCATCCAGGTCGAACGATTGTGTGGCGACGACCGCCATGGCGTTCAGCGCGTTCAGTTCGCGGTTGCGCCGCCGCATCTCCTCTTCCGCGCGGCGTTTCTCGGTCACATCGAGCACGAACCCCTGGTAGCGCTCGATCTTGCCCGCGGCATCGCGGGTCGCAAAGCTGCTTTCTGCGGCCAGCAACAGCGAGCCATCTTTGCGCCGCAGCGTGACTTCGAAGTTGCGCACGAAGTTGTGCGCCTCCATCTCTTTACGGAAGGCCTCACGCTGTGCCGAATCGACGCAGATTTCCGAATTCAAATTCAACGCGAGCACGTCGGCGCGATTGCCGAAACCCAGCATGTGCACGAAGGCGTCATTGCAGTCCACGATCTGCCCCGTGGGTGTGGCGACGTATACGCCCTCCTGCACCTGCTCGAACAACAGCCGGTATTTTTCCTCCGCAGAACGCCGCTCGGTGATGTCGCGAACCACGTGGATCACGCCCTTTTGCGGTGTTCCCTGCTCCGAGTACGACGAGGTTGACACCACCGAGAAGCCGCCAAAGCATGGGTCGGCTCCTTCGCTGAATTCCTCCTCGCCTCGGGTCGCGCAGTAGGGACATCCCGTCCATTCGCCGAGGGTGTGTGGCAACACCGAGTCGCATGTATTGCCGAGAACGTCGGCGGCGGCCTGCCCAATGTGCTCGAGCAGCACCTGGTTGGCTTTGATAATGCGATAGTCGGCGTCGTGCGCCAGAATAATGTCGTGGATGGAATCGAACGTATTCATCCACTGCCGCTGCGAGCGGAGTACTTGCTCCAGAAGCCGGAAGTTTTCTACTGCGATGGCCAGATGCCGAGCACAGCCTTGCAGGAACTCCAGTTCTTCTACGGTCCAGCCAAGGTTGCGCGCGCTGCCCAGCAGCAACACGCCAACCGCAGCCTTCTTGCCCACGACCGGAAGAATCATGACCTGCTTGATTTTTTCCGCTTTCACACACTCGGCGTTTTCCGCGGCTGCTTTATCGGGGGACACCACTTGCGGCCGGCCTTGCTCCAGCATGCGGTTCACATCTTGAGTGATTTCGGCAAATCCCGCTTCGCGCAGGAAATTTGCCGACACGCCGACGGCATGCGTAGCCACTAAGTGCCCGCCTTCAATCAGACGGAACCAGGCAGCTTTGATCTTGGTTAGACGTTGCAGCTCGTGTAGCGCGGTGTTGACCAGGTTACCGTATTGTTGCGCGCTGGCCATTCCGGAAGTCAGTGCCTGCAGCACGGCCAGCCGTCGTCCGCGAATTCGCGCCTCGTCGAGGGCCACGAGAATCATGCTCACCCCGAGCGCGATTTCCGTCGTGGCAAACAGTGCCGGAGAAAGACTGCTAGTGAACGGCTGCCAATCCAGGTGCAGGCCAAGCAAGCTGAGCGCCAACACCGACGAGCCGAGTTCCCATCGCCCGCGCCGCGCCCGCAACAACACAAGCGCAGCGGTCAACAGGACGATTCTGTATCCCACTTCTTGCGCCACCCGCAAAGGAACCGCGTCTGGCCACAGCAGGATGCGCGCGGCCGCAAATCCGGCCAGCACCGGAGTAATCACGGCCAGCGGAATGAACAGGTCCCGCTCCCGCGTGTACAACAAGATTCCACCCGCCAACAATCCGACGGCACCCACAAACAACGTTTGCTCAATGACCGGAAGAAAGCGGGCCTGAATGTCAGCGGCACAAACGTGCGTCAGCACTCGCGAAGCCACAAAAGCGGCCCATCCGAGGACGAAAAAACGTGTATACCGCTCCCGGTTGGCACGCAGCGAGAGCAGTAGGGCTGCGAGGAGAACTAGTAATGCCAGCTCCAGGGGGCTCGGTTTGACCAAACCCATCTGTGCGGCCATGCTCCCAAGGGATCGAAGCGAAACGCTCATTTGCTGTAGGACGTACGTAGGCCCGTTCACTGAATATCATGATCGGCAGCTTTCTCCGCCGAGTTTTGGGACCTCAATGATTACTTTCGGCATCTCGTGATTTCGTTACAATCGCCCTTACACTTCTGGGGATCCCAATGGCCGAACGTATCCTTGTCGTCGACGATGAAGAGGCGATCCGCGAAATCGTCGCTTCCATGCTGACCAGCGCCGGATATGCCTGCAAACAAGCCGGTTCCGGCATGGAGGCGCTCGCCATCTTGAACTCCGGCGAAGAATTCGAGCTGATGCTCTCCGATCTCATGATGGCCGACCTCGACGGCATCGGGCTGCTGGAGCGCACCAAAGAGAAATTTCCCGACATGCCGGTGGTAATGGTTACCGCGGTGCACGATATCTCGGTCGCGCTTGCTGCCATCCGCAATGGCGCCTACGACTACCTGCTGAAGCCCTTCGAACGCGAGCAACTGCTCGCCACCGTTGGCCGTGCGCTGGAAAACCGCCGTCTGAAGCTCGAAAACCGCACCTACCAGATGAACCTCGAGTCTCTGGTCGAGAACCGCACCAAGCAGCTGCAAAACGCGGTCGAGGAGCTGCGGCGCTCCTACGACATCACGCTTGAGGTGCTGGTCGAAGCGCTCGACTACAAAGATCATGAGACCGAAGGACACTCCCGGCGCGTCACGGCCTATACCATGGCCATCGCCCGGAGCATGGGAGTTTCCAATGAAGAGATCGAAACCATCGCCCGCGGCGCTTTGCTACACGACATCGGGAAGATGGCCATCCCTGACAACATCCTGAAGAAACCGGGCAAGCTCACGCCCGACGAAATAACCACAATGCGGGAACACTGCTATCTCGGATACCGGCTGGTGCAGAAAATTCCCGTGCTCAAGGACGCGGCCGAGATCGTCTACTCACACCAGGAGCAGTTCGACGGAACCGGCTACCCGCGGCATTTGAAGGCCGAGGAGATCCCGCTCGGGGCGCGCATCTTTTCCGTGGCCGACACGCTCGATGCGATTACCTCGGATCGTCCCTACCGCCGCAAGCAGAGCCTGCAGGCGGCGCGTGACGAAATTAAGCGATGCTCGGGCACGCAATTCGATCCCGACGTGGTAACGGCGTTTCTCGAAATGCCCGATGACATCTGGGAGTATTTGCGCAAGACTATCGACGCGCAAATGCACCGCGTTGCGTACTCGACCGGCAAAGGATAAGTGAGAAACTTCCCCCCAATAACGTTGCGATGTTGATGCGCTGCCAATTCGGGCCGGCAACACTCTCGACTACCTCCCTAACTGTTGCTTTTGAAGGAATGCAGTGCCGATATCTCGCAAATCCGTAATCTGGGTCGGCGCCGCAACGCTGCTCGCGGCGGTGCTGGCGCTCGGCTGTGCTCTGTTTCGGCCGGGGATGGTGCGCATTGCGCTCAGCGATTTAATCACAGCGGCACTGATGCTTTCCGTAGTGTGCGCCTTCGGCGCCAATGCCATCTCGGCCAGCGGACGTACCCGCCTTTTCTGGATTTTGCAGGCCTTCGGCTGGGCCCTGTTGGTCGCCGATCAAGTCGTCTGGATCGACTACGACCTGATCATGCGCGCGCCCATGCCCCCCATGCATATCGCCGATGTCTTGCTGTTCCTGGCTGGGGTCCCTATGCTCGCCAGCCTGCTGTTGCGTCCGCACATGCAGCCCAGTCAGCGCACCGCGCGTTTAGGCACGCTCGACTTCCTCATGCTCCTGCTGTGGTGGGTCTACCTCTACATCTTCTTCATCATCTGCTGGCAGTATGTTTTGTACAATCCCATCACTTATCATCGCAATTACGATTGGCTTTTTGGCGCCGAGACCCTGGTTCTGGCCGGCGTTTCTGGCATGCTGTTGCGTCAGAGTTCCGGCAAGTGGCGCATCTTTTACGCCAGCTTCTTTGGGGCCATTACCTTCAATGCCATAGCTTTCTACCTGCTGAACGGGGCCATCGAGCTGAACACGTACTTCACTGGAAGCTGGTACGACATTCCCTATGCTGTTTCCTTCGTCGTATTCACGGGCAGTGGTTTGCTGGGTCGCGGGCTGCATCCTACTGCTGAATCCCGCAAGGATGAGGCGTACACCTCTGCGATGGCGATCGTGGCCATGCTGGCGGTATTGTCGCTGCCCGTCTTGGCCATTCATTCGTTTTCTTCCGCGAGCCTTCCGCCCGAAGTTGTCCACTTCCGCGTGTTGATCACCTTTTGCATGATGTTTGCCATGGCGTTCCTGGTGTTCGTAAAGCTGCGCCGCCTGAATCAGGAACTTCAGACCAGCAACGTGATTCTGGAAGAAGCTTCCCTCACCGATCCTTTGACCGGCCTTCGCAATCGCCGCTACTTCTCACTGACCATCGAGAGCGACGTGAGCCATACCCTACGCGCTTACGCGGACTCCCATGACTCGCGCCTTCGCGATCTGATTTTCTATTTAATCGACGCCGACAATTTCAAAGAGGTCAACGACCGCTTTGGGCATGCCGCGGGTGACGGGGTGCTGATGGAAATGGCGCGCCGAATCAGTTCTTCGATCCGCAACTCCGACGTGCTGGTGCGCTGGGGCGGCGAAGAATTTCTGATCATCTCGCGCTACACCGACCGCCGCGAAGCCGAGACCCTGGCCTCGCGCGTCCTGACCGCGGTGGGTTCGACTCCATTTACGCTTAGGACCCCCGATGAAACTATCTTCCGCACATGCTCGGTCGGATGGGCGGCCTTTCCCTGGCTGCCCTCGGACCCCTCTGCAGTCAATTACGAAGAAGTACTTTCCCTCGCGGATCGGGCACTAAACCAGGCCAAGCAGGCGGGCAAAAACCGGGCCATCGGCGTAATTCCCACCGCTGCGCAGCCCGCGCGCCAGCAACAGCGCGAAGTCGGCACCCTCGCCACCATTGGCCCCGCGGTGGCGAGAAGCACAAGTTGATCGCGAAGTAAGTGAGCGCAGTGAGCGCGCCGAATGGGACCGCAGGGAGTCTTCGGAGATCCTTCGCGATGCTCAGGATTTCGGCTGCGGGCTCCCGGCCTCGCTTGCGCTCGGCGCTCACGCCCGCAAAGCGCCTCAATTTGACAAGCGGCTTTCGAAACACTTACTTTCAAACTTTCGCCCCTGTCACGCGTCCAAAACAAAGGGCACGAATTGCTAGTCCTACCGGGAGTACTCATGAAACGCAATCTCCAGGCTCTTGTTGTTGTTGTTCTTCTATCAATCCTGGCTACGGCACAAGATGTTGCTTCGTTCGAAAAGCGCGTCACGGTGAAGAAACTGCCGAACGGGCTCACCCTGGTGATCTGCGAGCGCCCAGAGGCGCCGGTGTTTTCCTTCTTTACTCTGGTCGATGCCGGCTCGGTGCAGGACCCCATGGGCAAGACTGGCCTGGCGCATATGTTCGAGCACATGGCCTTCAAAGGCACCGACAAAATCGGAACGACAGACTATGCCGACGAGAAAGTCGCGCTGGCCAAGGTCGAGGAAACCTATGCCGCCTACATCGCGGAACGCGATAAGCGGGTGGGACGCAATGAAGCGAAGTTGAAAGAACTGGAACAGGCTTGGAAGGACGCGACCGCCGCTGCCGACAAATTCGTGGTGCCGAATGCTTTCCCTAAGATCATTGAGCAGAATGGCGGGGAAGGTCTCAACGCATTCACCAGTCTGGACGAAACCGCCTATCACTATTCCCTGCCCGAGAATCGGCTTGAGCTGTGGGCGTACCTCGAATCGGAGCGCTTTCTGCATCCTGTAATGCGGGAGTTTTACAAGGAACGGAATGTGGTGATTGAAGAGCGGCGGCTGCGCACCGACAGCAATCCTATCGGACGATTGCTGGAACAGTTCAACGCGGCCGCGTTCGAAGCGCATCCGTATCACCGGCCGACCGTGGGCTGGATGTCGGATTTGAATGCGTTCTCCGCGACCGACGCACAGAAGTTTTTCGATCATTACTATGTACCATCCAACATGGTCGTGGGTCTGGCCGGCGACATTAAAACGGCAGAGGCGATGCCAATGCTCGAAAAATACTTTGGCCGCTTGCCTAATCGGCCCGCACCGGATGAGACCACGACCCAGGAGCCTCCGCAAGGCGCCGAGCGGCGCGTCGTGCTGAAGGAACAAACGCAGCCTATTTATCTCGAGGGATACCATCGGCCGGACTACCGAGATAAAGATGACGCCGTGTATGACGCCATCAGCGATCTGCTCTCGGAAGGGCGCACATCGCGGCTGTACCGCGCGCTGGTACGAGACAAAAAGATTGCTTCGTTCTCTGCAGGATTCACCGGCTTACCCGGGACGAAGTATCCGCACATGTTTGCGCTTTTCGCTGTGCCGCTGCCAAGCCACACGCCGCAGGAGATGGCCGACGCCATCCATGCCGAGCTCGAGCGATTGAAGAAAGAAGACATCAGCGACGACGAATTGAAGATGATCAAGACGCGCGCCAAGGCAAACTTGATCCGCGGACTTGGCGACAATCAGGGCCTGGCACAGCAGTTGGTAACCTATCAGGCGCGATATGGCGATTGGCGGGAATTGTTCCGCTCGGTGGACCGGATCGACCAGGTCAGCAAAGCGGATATTCGCCGCGTGGCCAACACCACATTCGTCGACACAAATCGTACGGTGGGAGTCATTGACAACGCAGGCGCAACGGGTAGTGAGGCTGGCGGCGGGCAGGGCGCGGACGATTCCGGCGCGATGAGTCGAGGGCCCAGTCCCAGAGGCGGGGATTCTTCGACTGCTGGAGGTGGGCAATGAAGCGACTTCTAGTTTTGTGCCCGGAAAAGCTGAAAGCGCAGAGATCGCAGAGGACGCGCAGAGATCGCGGAGGACTGCGCACATCTTCACTTCTCATGCTGGCTGGGACCGCGCTCATTCTGTTTGCTGCAAGTTGCGAGCGACATCGAATAAAGCCTTATACTCCATCCGCTCCAGCGGTACCCGCCGACGTTTCTCAAATTCCTATCTCCCCACTCCCCGAATTTCATCCCCATCAGCCCAAGCGCATTGAGCTGAAGAACGGCATGATCATCTTCCTGCAGGAAGATCATGAGTTGCCATTGATTGACGGGACGGCGAGAATCCGCGGCGGTTCGCATAACGAGCCGGCGGCCAAGGTTGGGCTCGTCCGTATGTACGGCGAGGTCTGGCGCACCGGCGGCACGAAGACGCAGACCGGCGATCAACTGGATGACTTTTTGGAAATCCGCGCCGCGAAGGTGGAAACCGGCGGCGATTCCGATGCCACTTCGATCGGCTGGTCGTGCCTGAAGGGCGACCTGGACGATGTTTTCAAGGTCTTCATCGATCTGTTGCGCAACCCCGAATTTCGCGACGACAAAATCGACCTGGCCAAGAAAAGAATGTTTGACGCGATCTCGCGCCGCAACGACCAGATCCAAAACATCGCGTTCCGGGAAGCAACCAAGCTGGCGTATGGAGCTGACAATCCCTACGCCCGGGTGTCGCAGTATGCGACCGTTTCTGCCGTTGCGCGGGAGGACCTGATTGACTGGCATCACAAATACGTTCAGCCCAACAACATCATCCTCGGTATCACCGGGGATTTTGATTCCGCAGCCATGGAAGCCAAGCTGCGCGCGGCATTTGATTCCTGGCCCAAGGGGCCGGCCGCAACCCGGGACGAGGTTACGTTTCATCCTGCGCCGCCGGGCTACTATTTGATTCCGAAAGAAGATGTGAATCAAAGCAACATTCAAATGGTGGCGCTGGGATTGAAGCGCGACAATCCCGACTACTATGCAGTAAGCGTTTTCAACGAAGCGTTTGCGGGAGGATTTTCTTCGCGGCTGTTCAACGATATTCGCACCCAGCGCGGACTCGCATATAACGTCGGTGGTGGCATTGAGGCGGGCTTTGGCCACCCTGGAATCCTACAGTTCTTGATGGGGACAAAGAGCCAGAGCACGATTGAATCGGTGCAGGCGCTCGACGAGGATATCGATAATATCGACAAAAAGCCTTTCACCGAAGACGAGATAAAACGGGCGCAGGACGCGATCCTTAATACTTTTGTCTTTCGCCTCGACTCGCCCGACAAGATTCTGGGCGAGCGCATGACGTACGAGTTTTACGGATATCCGGCAGACTGGCTCGACCGCTATCCGGCGGAAATCAAGAAGGTGACGGCGGCGGATGTAAACCGGGTAGCGAAGAAATATCTGCACCGCGAACAGCTTGCGGTGCTGGTGGTGGGCAACACTAAAGAGTTCGACAAGCCGCTATCGTCTCTCGGAGCGGTGAAGCAGATCGACATCACCATACCGCCGGCGCCGGGCGAGAAAGCGGCTGCCGAGAAAGGCGATGCAGACAAGCCGACCGCATCGAATGCAGACGGCAAGGCGCTGGCTGCCAAGGTTGTCGCGGCAATGGGCGGCGAAGCCAAGCTGTCGGGGATCAAGGCCTTTACCGCAAAGATGACCGTCACGCAAAAAACTCCCCAGGGGGAGTTCCAGATTCCCGCCGAAACAACGATTATCTTCCCCGATCGGCTGCATGCCGAAATGAAGACCCCAAACGGCACGCTCGATTTTGTGGTCACACCCAATAGCAGCTTTTCGTCGTTCCCGGGCATGGGAGTGCGGGAGATACCACCCCAGCAGAAGGAAGATCTCGTGGAGCAAATCAAGCGCGACCCCATCTTCATCGCGTCGCATTTCAGTTCGTCCGACGTATTCTTCCGCGCCCAAGGCACTGAGAAGATCGGCGATGTGGAAGCTCGCGTCGTCGATGTGAACGCGGCCGGCACGGCGATTCGGTGGTACGTCGATCCGCAGAGCGGACATATTTTGAAGGAAACCTTCGACTCCGTTGCACGAGGGTCAGCGGTGAGGACCGAGACTGTGTTTGACAACTGGAGCGAGTTGGGTGGAATCACGGTTCCAGCCCTGCGCAAGACCAAACAGAACGGCGAAGACTCCAGTTCGTCACAGTACACTGCCCTGGAATTAAATCCCACGGTCGACCCGAAGCTGTTTGAGAAGCCCGCGAATAACGCAGGCACGCAGCCCTAGGAAGGTTTCCAGCCCGCTCTGGAGAGTTCCGGTTTGGAACTCATTCAAAAAATAGATCTGCGGGGCACTGTTGAAAATCACAACATTGCTAATACACTGGCGTGCGGCGGCAGGCCCTTGCCCAGTAGGACCGACTAGAAGGCTGACCGGCGTTCCGATAGTAGGGTTAAGTCCCGAACCGAAGGGGTTGCCGCCAATGGATTTCGGGCTCAGAACATGGTTTCCGAGTACTTCTCCAAGTCCTGTCCTCAGAGCAACCAACTGCGCAGTAATTGCTGAAATCTAGGGCACGGATTTTCCCACGCGTTCTAGGGATAGGTTGTGGGCTTGTGAGTCCAGCGGCTGCTCAGGATTCGTCATCTGGTTTTTTGACGTTGGCCGCCCCACCGGCCCGCGCGTTCGAGCGTGCGTTCGTGCGAGGGATTTGCGTGCGTTGGTGCGAGGGATTTTGAGTGTCATGGCGATGTTACAACAGTTACTTCGTCCCACATTTGGCGACAGTGCTTCGTGCGTTGCCGCCTTCGAGGCTCAAGTCCACGCATAGCTTGTCATTTGTTCCCTTGGGGTCAACGTTTACAAGTACAGACAGTACATGGTAGCCGCCCATCCCGTGGTTGCCAACCTCAACTTCATAGAATCCCTTCGGCAAATGCTTGATGCTGAATTCGCCCTTATCATTTGGTTCGACGGAGGCGACCTTGCTTTGCCTCTTCCGTTGCTCAACTGGGGGCAGTGAATCATCGAGAGACACCCGTGCATTGTCATAGACATCGACCCAGACGACACGCATCTCTTGACCTCCTCCAGTTACCCTTCCGCGAATCGCTCGAATCGGGTGCTCGTATCGCACCATTTGCTTCTCGATGACCGCGACGGCGATGCTGCCGAGAAGTAAGAGAGCAGCCGAGAGCAACGCAAACCTACGAGAGTCATTGCTCCGCATGGACAAGGAGTTTACGCTTTCGCTCGAAGCAGTTCCATGATTTACACTAACAGATGGGATGAGAAGGCCGGTCTCCGGACGGGATGCGGTGTACGCTCCCAAGTTATCGACGTGCTCAAGGCACAGATAAGAAGGAGACCGGCAATGAAGAAGGTTAGCACCAGAGCAGCAGCGCAGAGCAGGAATATTTC
>DASTCY010000049.1:0-45583 GCA_035710725.1 Candidatus Sulfotelmatobacter sp.
TCACGCGGCAAGGCCACGAGTTCGTAATCTTCCGAACCGCCAAGCAGGAACCAATTCCGCAATCTGAGGGCGACGCCGCCAGGGCTGAACTGCGGCAGATGGGTTTCGAAGTCGAAGTTTCGCCCGACGGACGCAGCGTCCGCCAAACGCGGCTCCCAGGCTTTTCGCCACCGTCCCGGCAAGAAGCTCAGCAGAAAGCCGTCCGCATGATGAAGCTGCTCGAAACCGTCCGCGGCTTCCGCTGGCCATTGGAAATCGTAGCCAAAAGCGACTCCGCTTTACTCTAAGCTGCGCATCTTGGTCGGGACTTTTCATCACGTCCGCGAACACCGATACTTATATCTGTGCCGGCGGACGCCAACTTGCGCGTGCTTTCCGCCTTCCTCGATTACCTTCGCATCGAGAAGGGCCTAGCTCGACTTTCTATCTCCGCCTACGAAACTGATATCAAGCAATTTTTCGGCTTTCTCGAGAATCGAAAACGCACGCTGCTCAGCGCCCGTCGCGACGATGTCCGCGAATTCCTCCAGCAGCTTTTCTCGCACAGCGTCGATGCCCGCAGCGTAGGGCGCAAGCTCTCCGCCCTCCGGCACCTCTATCGCTATCTGCTGCTCGACAAAAAAATCGACCGCGATCCCACCCTCAATATTGAATCGCCGCGCCAATGGAAGGTTTTGCCCAAGTCATTGGGTCACGACGAAAT
Source organism: Candidatus Sulfotelmatobacter sp. (assembly GCA_035710725.1). Classification (GTDB taxonomy): domain Bacteria; phylum Acidobacteriota; class Terriglobia; order Terriglobales; family Acidobacteriaceae; genus Sulfotelmatobacter. The sequence goes on from DASTCY010000049.1 coordinate 704, forward strand.
CGAGACCACGCTTGCCGCCCCGCAACATCTGTACACCGGCAAAAACGCCAAGCTCAATGCCGCGCTTGCCTTGCGCGATCGGGCTCTGCTGGAATTGCTCTACGCGGGGGCGCTGCGAGTGTCCGAGGTTGTAACGGCCAAGCTCGAAGATCTGAAGCTCGAAACCGGATACATGCTGGTTCGCGGCAAGGGAGACAAAGAGCGCATCGTTCCTTTGGGAAAACCGGCGCAAGACGCGCTGACTGAGTATCTGACCACGTCACGCCCGATTCTTGCCGAGGGGGTTGCCGCAGGGAAGAGAAGCGCGTTTTCAGGAAACTCGCCATACCTTTTCATTGCCCGCGGAGCGCGCCCGCTCACGCGCCAGCGCGTGTGGCAGATGGTGCGCGCGGCGTCCGCGGCCTCCGGTCGGAGCGCATCGCCGCACATGCTGCGTCATTCCTGCGCCACGCACATGGTCGAAAACGGTGCCGACCTGCGCACCGTGCAAACCATTCTCGGCCACGCCGACATTTCGACGACCCAGGTTTATACACACGTCGCGCTCGACCGCCTGCGCAGCGTGTACCAGAAGCATCATCCCAGAGCAAAGAAAGCTCACGCATAATCATCGGCAGAAGCAATGATGGTGGAACAATAAAAATGGGGTGCCCCACTTCTCGCTGCTCTGGCGAGAAGTGGGAAAGGTCACAAGCCGACCAGAACTCGGCGGCAAGATTCAAGAGTATGTCGAACATTGGGGAAACAAAGAGGTCTCCAGATTTGCAGTCGCGCACACCGGTTGCGACTGCCGTCCGCGATTTTCTCCGCCATCTCGGCGAGCGCAATGCCTCCCGGCATACGATCAAAGCCTATGCCGGCGATCTCACCAACTTCGCCGCTTATGCCGGCTCTCGCGGCTGGAAGGAGCTCGACCATCTCGCCATTCGCGGATTCCTCTCGCAGCTCTACGACAGAGGGCTGAGCAAAACTTCCGTCGCGCGATCGCTGGCTGCGGTACGATCACTCTATCGCTGGCTCGCCAGTGAAGGTGTCGTCGAGCAGAATCCCGCCAAACTCGTAGCTACACCCAGGCTTCCCAAGAAACTTCCGCGCGTGCCAACGATTGAAGAAATGAATTGCGTGCTCGACGGCCCCATGCCCGAGCAGGCGGCCTTCCCCGAGCGCGATCGCCTGATGCTCGAACTGCTCTACGGATGCGGCATCCGCAATTCCGAACTGATCGGCATCAATCTCGACGACATTCGTCCCAGCGCCGAGCTCATTCTAATCCGTGGCAAAGGGAAGAAAGAGCGTTACGTTCCTTTCGGAGACGTCGCGAAATCCGCGCTCGCTGCCTATCTTCCCGAGCGCCAAAAAATTCTCGCCACCAAACACAAGAACACACCCGCTCTCCTGATCAATCGCCGCGGCGGACGCCTCACCTCTCGCAGCGTCGGCCGGATCATCAAGAAAATTGCCGTGGCCAAAGGACTCTCGCCCGACGTTCACCCGCACACCCTCCGCCACGCCTTTGGCACGCACATGCTCGAGGAAGGTGCCGACCTGCGCGCCATTCAGGAACTCCTCGGCCACGAGCGCCTGTCCACCACGCAGCGCTACACCCAGCTTTCCATGAAGCACGTGCTCGAGGTCTACGACCGCACCCATCCCCGCGCGAAATGAATCACAACTTCCGCCTTCAGAAATTTATTTTCTCCTAATCCGATTCACACCAAGGAAACTACCCTGTCGAACTCTGGCGGTCTTCAGCCAGCGGCTTTACGCTCCAAAGCATCGTGACAACTCACTTAGCAAAAGTTCGGAGGAGTTTGGTTGTGAGCCGTAATCGAGCCTTGAAAGTCAAAGTGGATGAGCGCCTGGAGAGCGCCATCGTCGAACTGCTGGCCTTGCAGGAAGTGCTTTCCGACGACGAAGTCGATCCCCGCGTGCTGCGCGATTTTCGCGACGCGCTGAATCGCGTGCGCAATACCGCCTGGGCCGCGCAGCAGTTCGTTCTTTCCAAGCTGTACGACGAAGGTCCGAGCGGCTTGACCTCATTTCTGGCGTCGGAGCGGGTCCGCGCCGCATTTCAACTGTGCCGGTCCGTGCACGATGATTTGCAGCGTGAGGAGGTGCAATTCAAGAAGGGCCAATTGGTTGAACTCCATGGAATAATCCAGCAGTTGGCGAAGGACCTTAAAGCTCGGCTTTGATGGCGGTCGGCCTTGCGACCGCGCCGGAATGCAGGGAACACTTAGGAAATTCAGCAAGCGGGTCTGGGCTTCATAATCAGCATCCCCGCCGCGCTTTGAATGCCATTTGCATTACCCCAGTAATTTTCCTTTCCTCTAATGAAATCTGAAAATAGTGAAGCTGGAAGCTTAAGAATTGTCAGTTTTCCGTCGCCCGAAAAGTGTATCGCTGCGGTGGAGGCACCCTTGCGTAAGATCAACCCGGAACTCCTTCTGTTGCTGGCCCTGGTCGTGATTGCTGCGATCTTGAATTTTCTGGTCGCATCGCAAAAGATGGCGCTGGTTTTCTATTTCCTCCCCACACTGTATTCCGCCTATCACTTCGGACGCCGCCACGCAACCTTGACCGCCTTCGCCAGCGTAGCCCTCGTGGTGCTGCTGGCTTTTGTGAATCCCACTATGTTTACGCGGCATGTTACTCTCCCTATCGATCCGCGCTGGTTTGACCTGGCGGTCTGGGGAGGAGTGCTCATGATCGCCGGATACGCGACTGGAACGCTTTACGAGCGCAACCAGAAGACGCTGCGTGAAATGGAAGACGGATACGAAGGCATGCTGGTCATCCTGCAAAACTTTCTTGCCAATCAGAAATATAGCGATGCGCGGGCCTATCGCATCTCGATGTGCGCCATGAAAATTGCCGAAACCGTTGGCCTCGACCCCGGAAGTGTGGAAGACATCCGCAATGCCGCCCTGCTGTTCAGCATGAAAGAGCTCGGAATCAGCGATGAGGTCCTGCGCAAAGCCGCTCAAGTCTCCGATATCGAGCAGCAACAAGGATGGCGCAAGCAATCAAGGCTTCGTGCCAAGGCTACTGCCATGGGAAATTCCCTGGGCCGCGCTATACCATTGTTCGTGGCGGAACGCGAGTTGCGCACCAGCAATACCAACGCCGAGGACGCTTCCTTCGAATTGCAGATCCTGCTGCTCGCGGAAGAATACGAAGCTCTCACCAGCGGCCAGGGCGTCGCGAAGATGTCGCCGTCGCAGGCTCAACAAGACGTGCTGCGTCGCGCCAAGGGCCACTACGATTCCATGGTGGTTGACGCGTTCGCCAAATCCTTTGGTGGACAAGCTGCCGGCGCCGGCGCTTAAACGAACACAAAGCAAGAAGGAATGATGGATGTCATCCCGAAGCGTGCTCGCCACGCTGAGGGACCTTACGTTTGCGTGCGCTGGCAATGTCGCTGGAGGTCAATCCGCAGACTTTTCGGCATTACCCTTCGTCTTCCGCAACTCCTCCCACATCCCCACCACTCGTGCCTTCAACTCGGCCGTGAACTTCTCGTACGCCTCCTCCGAAGCCGAGGATTCTGGCGGAGGCATCAGGGGCGTGCCAAACCGCATTTTCAACGGCGCCAGTTTCTGAAAAAAACTCTTCCCACGCGGCCAGGCCTCGTAGAATCCATCAATCGCTACCGGAATAATCGGCACCTGCAGGTGAATGGAAAGAATCGCCGCCCCTTTCTTGAACATGCGCGGCGTGCCGTCGATCGATCGCTCGCCCTCCGGATAGAGCACCAGCACGCGCCCATGCTTCAATCCATAGGCCCCCGCTCGCATCGCGGGAATCAGGTTCGCATCGGGATCGACAACGACAATGCGCGCCCAGCGCGCCAGCCTCCGCATAAATCCTTCGCCGAAGATTTCGCTCGTTCCCACGGCAAACCCATTGCGCAAAATGTTTTCCGGAAGCACGCTCGCCAGCACTACCGGATCGATGAAGCTCTGATGGTTCGAGCAAATCAGAAATGGGCCCTGCTGCGGGAGATTTTCAATTCCCCATACGCGCAGGCGAAATAAATCGAGCGAAACGATCTGCACGACTCGCGATACGAAGTACCAGAAGATCTCAAGCAACGGCTTCGGCTTGGCGAGTTCGAGCACATCCGGGTCCGTCGGTTCCTCGGCGAGAATCGCCTTCCATCCCGCAAAAGCGGGACGCTCTCCCTGAGGCCTCGCTCCCGTCGACGCGCTCTGCAGCACCGCATCGACCAGATCGCGCACCGTGTAGATTGCCGCCAGTTGCGACTCTTCGACATTTCCGCCCAGTTCTTCTTCGAGGCGGCTTAGCAGTTCGACCCGCTGCATCGAGTCGAGCCCCAAATCCAGCTCAAGGTTGTGCGTCGGACGCAAGGCCGCGGGTGCGTGGTTGGCGAATTCGCGAATGATCTTCAATGCGCGCTGCACATCCGGCTCTTCCAGCCAGGCCGTTTCTTCGGGACTGAGCGGCTGATCGGCGGGAACGTCCGAATCATCTGACAACTTCCGCGCCTGGTTCGCCTTGACTTTCTTCTCGACCTCAAACCGCTTGATCTTGCGCGTGGTCGTGCGCGGCAAGTCCTCCTGCCAGATTTCGTAGCTGCCGATGCGCTTGGTCGAGGCAATCTGCTGCGACAATCCTTCGATGTCAAAGCGAATCACTTCTTTCGCGTTGACGATTTTTTTCTGCCGCAGCACATCGAAGTTGGGAACCACGACCGCGTACAGACGGTCACCGCCTTCACCCGGTTTGCCCTCCAGACCCATGACGGCAATTTCCTTGATGAAAGGCGATTTCAGATAATGCGCCTCGATCTCCTCGGGATAAATGTTCTTCCCGTTGCTCAGCACGATCACATCTTTCTTGCGGCCAGTAATGAATAAATTGCCTTTGCCATCGAAGTAGCCGAGATCGCCGGTATAAAACCATCCATCGCGCAGCACCGCTTCGGTCGCATCTGGACGGTTCCAATATGCCTTCATCACCACCGGGCCGCGCAGCGCGATTTCGCCTGCCGGCGGTCCGCCCTCCTCCAGCGGCTGCGGATCGACGATCTTGCCTTCGACACCCTTCAGCGCCTTTCCCACCGACCCAATCACGTTGTCGCCAGGCCGGGTGCAGTAGACTGCTGCCGCGGTCTCGGTCAATCCGTAAGCCTGCAGTATGTCAATGCCGAGCGCGTAGAAGGCCTCCGCGATCTCCGGCGCGAAGCGCGAGCCGCCGGTCACGAGATACCGCATCTTGTCGCCGAAAGCATGGTGAATGTCTCCGAAGAACAAGCGCCCAGCATTAAGGCCGATCTTCCGCAGCGCTCGATTGATCGCCATCAGTGGCCGGAAGAGTCTGCGCTTTAAGGGATTCAGTTTGTCGACTTTTTGAAGAATCCTCTCGTGAATCAGATAGAAAAACTGCGGTACGACGGCGAACGCAGAAATGCCGCGCTCCTGCAAGGCGCGCATCAGTTCGGTCGTATTGAGTGTTTCCAGGTAGACGACGCGGCAACCCTTCACCAAAGGCAACAGGAGGTTTGCCATCTGAGCCAGGACGTGGAACATAGGCAACACGCCCAACAGCGCATCTTCTGAACTAATGCTCACCCAGTCGAACACGGCCTCGACCTCGCCGAGAATGTTGCCGTGCGTGAGCATCACTCCCTTCGGATCGGCAGTCGTGCCTGAGGTGTAAATCAGCGAGGCAAGATCATCCAGCTTCGATTCGGCAGGCTTGAATTGTCCGGGGCCGGCTTTGAAGATGGCCGGCAGATCGCCCAGCCAGTGATCCTGCGAAGCGCGCTCCTTGATTTTCTCGGGATCGGTGAGCACCATCCCGATCTTCAGTTCCGCAGCCGCGTCGCGCACAATGGGAACATGCTTGGCGTCGCAAAAAATTGCCGAGGCCCCCGCATCTTTCAGCAGCTTCGTTACCTGATCGGCATGAAGTGCGGTATCGAGCGGGACGACGGCGCATCCCGACGCAACGATTCCAAGGTATGCAGCCACCCATCGTGGATGATTGTCGGCCAGAATGGCCAGCCGCGAACCGCGTTCAAATTTGTTTTCGTGGATCCAGCGCCCAACTGATTCGGCCATGCGCCGCAACTCGCCATAAGTGCAGCTCTCGAGTTGATCATGGCGTTGCAGTTGGAGCGCAACGTTATTCGGCCAGCGCTCGGCGCACTCTACAAACCGGTCGTAGAAAGTGGGCATGGGTCGAGGGGAATATACACGATGTGCGGCTTACACGGCGTTCGTCCGCACCGCTCCTCACCAGGACGTCAAATCGGCGCGGTCAGGGATTTTCTGTGGTTCTCTGTACTCTCTGCGGTTGAAGGGCGTCTCACTGCGCTCGTGCCCATGACACCCGGTTAGCGTCGAGTGCAACATCACGCTGGATTTCCATCTCAATCGAAGTCCCAACTTCCAGCTTCACGTCCGGACCGCGCTTCAGCAGCACCCACGCGATGCCTGCAGCCGCTCCGATGCCGGCGCCCGCCCGCGCCCCATTTAATGCGCCCGTCGCCAGCCCACCGGCTGTAGCGCCTCCGATTGTGCCGTACGTGCCGGCTTTGGCCGCGTCTTCAATCTTCTTGCCCGTATTCTTGTCTTGCTGAATCGTGCCTTCCTGGTCTTTCAGCGTGGAGTGGTCGGCGCCCGGCATGTTCTCGATTGATCCCGGCAGCATGACGGTATATCCGCTCGGATAAATCATTGACGTGAAGTGCATCAGGATTTCAGCACGCCCTTTCACCCGGCCCGCACGCGCCACGTGCGAGATCTTTCCCTGAATGTAGGTCCCGGCAGGAATGAGAACGCGTTCATTCACCACAAATGGAAACGTCGTTTCTGCGTACACCGGATCGCCCTCGCGCGCATTCTTGGTCGAAATCGCCTGCTTGAGAGCGAGCGGAATCTTTGACCCGGCTGGAATGATCGGAGCGTTGGAATGTGCCGCTTCGCCTGGAGTTGCATTCGCGCTCGCACTCTGTCGGGCCGTTCCTGGATTCGTGGGCATCGCAGTCTGGTCCGCCGGCGTCGCAGGCGCATCGTTGGCCGCCTGCGCCAGCGCCAAGGTTGAAGCCAGGGAAAAAGCTAAGATCGCAATCGAAGCAGCTCGCATCATCCGCCTCCCAAACCAGGCAATTTTAAAGGAAAACTCGGGCGGAAGAACACCGCCCGCCCTTAGCGCCTAAGATGCCCGGTGCAGGAGGGATGGTTATCCGCAGGCGACGGGTTCGTAAGCCAGAGGCTGGACACCACGGGTGGGCTTCAACAGGCGATTCCTTTCCATTCAGGACTGAACCCTACTTTGGCAAGGCGGTTCGGGAACTGCGCCTACTAAGCAAAGGAATCGCACCCGGCATTGTAACCCGAAATATTGCATTAAGACTTCGTTCGCAGGAATTCAAACAGAAGGTAGCCGATAATCGCAGCCACGCATGCGATGCCAAAATTGAATGCAGTGAACACATCTGAAATGGCCCACGCGAGACCTTTAATGCGGCCCATTCCCGAGCGCTCAAATTCGCCCATCAGAAGATTGGAGTAGAACAGGAAAACGATAAATCCAATCTCTACGGCCGCTCGCCAAATGTTCTTCTTCATGGCTGACGGATTATGCCATAGCGGGCTCATGCCTGAATGCGCGCGCAAACTGACGATTATCGAATTCGCGCCCTCACTGATTGCGAAAATGGCCACTGCGGACCTTGTCCAACTCCCGCTTCGGAATTCCCCTTGGTCACTTGTTACCTCGCGACGGCGCCCGCACAATCCGTAGAACCGGAGGCTTTATGAAACGAGGAATCCGAAATACGGCCGTGCTCCTTAGCATGGCCCTGTTGAGCACAATCGGCGTGGCCCAGGCGAGCGGAAACAATTCCGGCAAAGAGAGCGATCAGCATCACGGTCGGCTCTCCAAGATGGCATTCTGGCATCGCAACAAGAACTCCGACAAAAATGCCAAACCCGCCCACAGCACAAAGCCCGCAGGCAAACAGGCCCAGGCTTCCAAGGCGCAGACTTCGAAGAGAGAAGAGCCCAAGCCCGTAAAGGCAACAGCGGACAAGCAGCAGGCGAGCAAGACAAAGCAAACCACCGCCAGTAAGACGCAGAAACCACAGCAGCACGCAAGCAAGACCAGCAGTTCGTCAGAGAAGAAACAGACTGCCAGCAAGACGAAGTCGCAAGCCCAGACGAAAGACTCGAAGGACTCGAAAGACTCGAAAGAGCCAAAGACCGTCTCGCTAAAGCAATAGAGTAAGACTTGGTACGAGTCGATCGATATTCATCTCCAGGGGCGCCCGTGACACGGGTGCCCCATTCTTCACATTCTGTGCGAAGGATGGGAATATACGCCTTCAACCTCGCACCTATCTTGCTACAATCATTTCCGCAACGAGCGTCAGCGGAGTTCCTGCGATGACCATGCAGCCTGGAGGTTTGTACGGTGGCCCCAAAGGCCAAGCTTGGCCTGCTGTCGTCGCTGTCCTAGTGTTTTTGATCTTGGCGGGCTTGGATACAGGCAACTATCCTGGTGCCCATTCGGCGCTCACCGCCTTCGGAATTTTGGTCGGTGTGCTTCGCTGGGTCACGTTTATCGCATTCATCATTTGGGTGTTTTGGGGTGAATCTAAGTAGCTCGACGACCTCCCGCGGTAGACGTCTGTAGACCAAATACCGCGTTCTGTGCGAAGGATGGGAAGATACGATTGAAGCTCGGCGCCCGCTTTCCGCTGTGCGCGTGCTCGACTTGCCAATCTTTCCGCACGCGTCTTGCGGAGTTCCTGCGATGACCATGCAGCCCGGAGGATTGTACGGTGGCTTCAAGGGGCGAGCTTGGCCCGCGGTCCTTTTTGTAATTGTGTTCGTCGCACTGGCCGGACTTAGCTTGGGCGGATATCGGCCCGCCGGGATGGGTCTCGGGCTGTTGCTCGGATCGATGCGTATCTTCTACGGGATAGCCTTCGTCGCCTTTGTGTTGTGGGCCGTTTGGCCCAAGACGAAATGATGACGAAATAATTCCGGGCGGTTCCCGGCACGCGTCATTTGTAAATCAAATACTTTTCCCTGATCTTCCCGAACTTCTCCACATCCTCCTGCCAGTCCTGCGCAATTCGCCGCGGATCTTCATCGGCCACGATGGCGTCGAACACAGCCTGGTTCGCCAAAATCTCGATCATGCGGTCGATCTTGTAATCGTTCGGATACAGCTTCCGCAGCGCTGATGCCAGCTCGATGCCAAGTTCCGGCCCTTCAAGCAGATTGCGGTCCGTCAGAACAATGTTCACGCCCTGGCACAATTGCCCGCCATAAATGCTCGCCATCGGAGAAAATGTCGTCGGCACGAAGCGCACGCCCGCCATCCCGCGCGCATTCAGGTAAGCCGCCAGTTCCCTGCCCTTGATCCAGGGCGCGCCAACCAGCTCAAACGGAGTGTCGGTGCCGCGTCCCACCGAAACGTTTGTGCCTTCAATCAGCGCCACTCCCGTATAGAGAGCGGCCTCGGTCACGGTGCGCAAATTCGGCGACGGATTGACCCACTCCAGTCCGGTCGAATCAAACCAGTCGCCGCGCTGCCATCCTTCCATCGGAACAACAGTCAGCTTTGCGTTGATCCCACGCTCGGCGTTGAACATCTTCGCCAGCTCGCCGATGGTCATACCGTGCCGCACCGGAGTCGTCCAGTAGTCGGTGAAGTTCTGCCGTCCCGCATCTGCCACCGGCCCCTGCACAAACGATCCCGTCACCGGGTTGGGCCGGTCGAGCACAATAATTTCTGTTCCTGCCTGCGCTGCCGCCTCCAGAAAATATCCCAGCGTCGTTTCGTAGGTGTAATAGCGCACGCCCGCGTCCTGGATGTCGAACACCACCGCGTCCAGTTGCTTCATCACATCAATTGACGGACGCCGCGCCGCATCCGTTGCTCCATACACGCTGTAGACGGTCACCCCGGTTGCGGAATCTTTTGAGTTGTTGATGTCGGTCGTATCGAGCGTGCCGGCCACGCCGTGCTCCGGACTGAAGATCGCGGTGAGCGACACTCCCGGAGCCGACGCCAGCACGTCAATGCTTCTTCGTCCCTGGCTGTCGAGGCCCGTCTGATTGGTCACGATGCCGATTCGTTTCCGTTGTGGGGCGGACACTCCCTTCGGCAAGCTCGCGGCAGGCTCTTGCCGCCCGGTTGCTTCTGAATCCGGCGCTAAAGGTTGAGATGTCGGCCCGGCCAGCACATCGAACTTGTGCTCCTCCAGCACATCAATACCGGTCTTGACGCTCCCATTCCGCGCGCCCATGCGCCGTGCCGCGCTGTATGCCTCGTTGTATCCGGTGATGCTTTCAGAGCGCAAAGCATCTTTCTCGCCAGCCGTCAGCGGCAATGACGCAGCAATTTCGGTCGCCACTTTCGACCGCAGCTCAATCGCGTTTCCTCGCCCTCGGGGATGCACCGCATTGGTCAGCAGAATGATGTAGGTCTGCGTGGTCGGATCGATCCAGAGCGAAGTGCCCGTGAATCCTGTGTGTCCGTACGATCCCACCGGCAGCAGGTCGCCGCGAGTCGACGAAAACGGAGAATCGATGTCCCACCCAAACCCGCGGAGCACCGGGGCCGACGGCGGCGTCTGTGGTGTCGTCATCTTCTCCACCGACAAGACCGACAGAATTCCGTCGCCGCCATTCAGCAGCGCCTGCGCAAATTTTGCCATGTCGTCGGCGGTGGAAAACAGCCCGGCGTGTCCGGCCACGCCGCCCATCCGCCGCGCCGTCGGATCGTGCACCACCCCGCGCAGCATGTGCTGGTTCTCGTCATATTGCGTGGGAGCGATCTTCGCCCGCCATGCCGCGGGAGGCAGAAAGCGGGTGCGCGCCATCTTCAGCGGAGCAAAGATGTGACGCGTGCAGTACTGGTCCAGCGTTTCGCCCGACACGCGCTCGACCAGCGCCCCCAGGACAATAAAATTGATATCGCTATAGACAAACGACGATCCAGGCGCCTGCTGCGGCGTCTCGGCAAACGCCATCTTGTACGCCGTCTCTTTCCCGCTCCATGGCGTCTTCAGATCCAGGTCCGGCTCCAATCCCGAATAGTGCGTCAGCAATTGCCTGACGGTAATGTCCTGCTTCCCGTTCTGTGCGAATTCCGACAAATATTTCGCCAGCGGATCATTGAGCCGCACCTTCCCTTTCTCGATCAACTGCATGACTGCCGTCGTAGTCGCAATCACCTTGGTTAACGACGCCATATCGAACACCGTGTCCAGGGTCATCGGCTCGCGCCGCGGATCCAGCGCCCGCGACCCATAGGCCTTGCGATAAACAACTTTTCCGTGATGGCCGACGACCAGAACTGCGCCGGGAATGGTTCCTTCGCCAATCGACTGCTGAATGACGGAATCGACCATTGGCAACTTCACCGTTACCGAGCTGGTCGTCTTCTTTTCGGGGGGCTCGGCGGCATATGCCACAACGCCCGTCGCGAAAACGAGCAAGATGGCAAAGATGCGGATGCCCAACAGCATTCGCGCCTCATCGCGGCACATCTCGCGCGCAGGCCTGCGAAACGGCCTCGATTTGGATAAGGTCGATTTGGCTAAGTAAGAAGAGATATTCAAACTCTACACAACCCGCAACGCGCCGCTCAAGAAACTGTGGTGTGGTGTACCGTCTTGCGCACCTCGGGTGGGGACTTTCTGGTGCTACGATACCGCCGTGATCGAGTCGACCGCCGTTTCATTTGACGCCTCAGCCTATCCGAGGACCTATCGCGTCTCACCTGCGTATGCGTGGAGCTTCGGCCTGCTTGGAGTCCTCTTGGCCGGAGCTGCCTGCCTCGGAATCTGGTACTTCGGAACAGGGCACGAAATGAACAATCCTCCTGCCGCCGTGCTCATGGTCGGCCTCTGTTTCGCTTTTGCGCTACTGGGTGCCTATCTCGTTGCTGCAATGATTCTGTCCCGGATCACTCTCCGCGCGGATGCCATCATCGAAGAGGGCCTCTTTCGTTCACGTTCGATGATGCGCTCTGATATTGCCGGCTATCGCGTTATCCCCACACAATATATCTCCACCCTCGTGCTTGTGCCGCGGCAGTCACATGGCAAGAGAATGAAGCTGGCGATGCTCATGCAGACCGACACCCCGTTCAATGCGTGGTTCGCCGGTATTACCGATCTCGATGCCGAAGAACTCAGCCAATCGCAAAAAGAATTGGAAACCGATCCTCACCTGGGCTTCCAGTCGCACGACCGCGCCCACCGCGTTCGTAATGCAAAGAACGTCGCAAGCGCCATGACTATCGTCGCCTTCACTTCTTTCTTTTGGGCCCTGATCTATCCCCACCCTTACGGGCTGGTCGTAACTGTGCTTGCGGCCCTGCCGCTGGTGGCTGTGGCGCTCGTGATTCGCTCGAGCGGGATCTACCAGATCGAAGGCCGCCGCCATGATGCGCGCCCCAGCCTCGCGCCTGCATACCTGTTTCCCTCCATCGGTCTCTGCATGTTGGCGCTGCGAGAATTTCAGCTTCTCCGGTGGGGAAACCTGGTTCTGTTTGCGATCGCTTTGGGGCTGATCTTGCCTGCTGTCGTTCGACGTGCGGATCGACAATTACAGAAACGCGTCTCGGGTCTTTTGCCGATTTTTATCTTCGGAGTCTTTTACGCCGCCGGCTTAATCTTGCAGGCCAACTCGCTTTTCGACACTTCGACTCCACAGAGCTTCGAAGTCGAAGTTTTAGGTAAACATGTAGCTCACGGGAGAAGTACTTCTTACTATTTACGCCTCGCTCCGTGGGGCCCGCGTACCGAAGCTAAGCAGGTCTCGGTATCCACGAGATTGTATCGCTCCACAAAGACTGGTGACGATGTTTGTATCCGCCTGCACAATGGAGCTCTGCACATCCCGTGGTTCGTCATCAATCATTGCGAGTAGCCATCGTTGGCAAGGATCGCCACGGCTTACATCCTGCTGCTGCCGAGTTACGATTGCGGTAAACTTCTGCATCACCTCATGCAGTGGATCTATCAGCCTTCCGACCCGAGCGCGATCGACCGCCTCGCGGCCGAGTTGCACGCGAATGCCTCGCACTTGGGATGTGACCCCGAACTCACACGGCCGCTGGCGGAACTGCTAGTCCGGCGCGGCATTCGCGATGGCGAATCCGCTATCCGCTATCTGAAACCTTCGCTCGACCATCTGCACGCGCCCGAGCTGATGCTCGGCTTGCGGGCCGCAGTCGACCGGCTCGATGCCGCGATCGAGCGCAAAGAGCCGATGCTGATTTATGGCGACTATGACGTGGACGGCACGATGGCAGTCATCATCCTGAAAACCGCGATCGAACTTTGCGGCGGCTCTGCCGATTTTCACGTGCCGCATCGCATTCGCGAAGGCTACGACCTGCGCGACGATGTGATCGAGCGGGCCGCGGCGGCTGGCATTCGGTTGATCATCAGCGTGGATATGGGCATTCGCGCCTTCGCACCCGCGGAAACGGCCGCGCGATGCGGCGTCGATCTGATCGTCACCGACCATCACCTGCCCGGCGGCGACGGCGTGCCGAAGGCGCTGGCGGTAATAAATCCGAATCAACCTGGGTGCGAATATCCCTATAAGCAGCTTTGCGGCGCTGCGGTGGCGTTCAAAGTGGCGCAGGCTTTATTGCGGCGCCGTCTGCCGGAAAAAGATCTGCCCAAGCTGACGCTGTCGTTCCTGAAGGTGGTGGCCATTGCCACGATTGCCGACGCGGTGCCGCTGACGGGGGAGAATCGAATTTTTGCGCGATTGGGGTTGGACGCGCTGCGCCGTGCGGTGAATCCTGGTCTGAAGGCGCTGCTGGAAATGGCGCAGATTTCGACCGAGCGTCCGCCGACCTCGGGCGAGGTGGCATTCCGCGTCGCGCCGCGCATCAACGCCGCCGGGCGCATGGACGTGGCGCGCGACGTGATCGAACTGTTTTCCGTGAAAGACCCTGTGCGCGCCCGCGAGATCGCGGCCAAGCTCGACCAGCTCAACACCGATCGCCAGGACGAAGAGCGGCGTATTCTGCGCGCGGTGGAAGAACGGTTCAGCGGCGATCCGGCATTGTGCGAAGCCTGCTGCATCGTGATCGACGGCGATGGCTGGCATCGCGGCGTCATCGGCATCACCGCGACGCGGATTGTCGAGCGCTATCACCGGCCGACGGTCGTGATTTCGCGCGAGGGCGAAGAAGCGTTCGGGTCGGGCCGCTCGATTCGCGCCTTTCATCTGCTGGAAGCGATGGAGTCCTGCCACGATCTCTTTACCCGCTATGGCGGACACGCACATGCCTGCGGCTTTGCTATGCCCGCCGCCAATATTGAACCGCTTCGGCAGAAGCTGGATGCGTTTGCTCGCGCTCGGCTCACGCCTATGGATTTTGAACCGGCCCTCGAGGTGGACGCCGAAATGCGCTTCGACCAGATCACGCCGGCACTGTTTGCAGTACTGAAAATGCTGGAGCCATATGGCGTGGCCAATCCCGAGCCGGTGTTTGCCGCGCGTGGAGTGAGGCTGACGGCTCCACCACGCATCCTAAAAGAAAAGCACGTCAAGCTGAAACTGAAGGCGGGAGAAAATCCCCGCCCAGGCGGAGCTTGGACGGGGCACCCGGCCGCCGTCGCAGCCACAGCAAGTTCTGAGGAAGAACTTTCAGCAGTGGCAATTCTGACGACGCCGCGCTGCGATCCCGACAGCAGCGGAATTCGACGAGGTGATCGGGCCGCGGCCATGCAGGAATTGCAGGCCAGCGAAAACTCCCGCCCCAGCCCAGCTTGGACAGAGCGCCGGCCCAACGTTGTGTCCGTTGATTTGAACCCACTGAAAACTGAGAATCGAGAACTGGGGACGAAACTGACAACTGATTCGTGGCGAAAGTCGATCGTGCTCGATGCCATGGGATGGCACATGGCCGAGCGCTTGCAGAAAGACCCTCTGCTCGCGGGAGACACGGTGGATATTTCCTTTTCGATCGGACACAACAATCACCCCGAATATGGAGGACTGGAATTGGAGCTACGGGATATCAAGGTCCTCCCGAAATAATTGCCACCCTCAATCTTTCAATTTCACCACATAGGTCACGCGAAGCTCTTTTGTACGAGCACGGGTCATCGCCTCAACACAGGCAAGATATGCCGGCTGAGCGCCTGTTCCGCCTCCATAGAGCTCCCGCTCGGCCTGGCAGTTCGCGTCACGATACTTGATCCACACTCTCTGTGTTTCGAGGAGGCGGGAAGTATCCGCCGGATCTAGCCGCTTCCGAAGCTTCTGGTATAGCGCATTTAGCTCACCGTCCGCCTGATCTTTGGCTTTTGCGAGGCAGTTCACGAGCTCCGCCGTTGCACGGGCCGGACAAGGGGAATCCGGCTGGTTCATATGCTGCGCATGACATGGGAATGTTGCCAACAAAGCCAGCAGGCGAAGCAGCCTAAGCGAAGAATTGCGAATCATGCGGGAATGATAGCAGTGGGATGTAGAGGAAATTGTTTTGCAGAGAGATACCTCTGGGCACAATGCTCTTCGGAGTCTAGCGGATTTTCCCCTGCAAGACCTTGCCACTCGGGCGTTCTCACGCCGGAGGTGTCAGATGCGCCTTTCGCTGGTAGTCCTCCTGATCGTCCCCCTCGTCGCCAATGCTCAAACCCAGAAAAATCCAGAACCGAGAGCGGCACAAGCGCGGCAAATTTCAGCAGACAAATCCAGGGATACTTCGCCGCGCCTGCCTGTCAAGCGGATTGTGCTTTACAAGAACGGGGTTGGATATTTCGAGCACACGACGCGCGTGCACGGCACGCAGAACCTCAAGATTGATTTTACGACCGCCCAATTGAACGACGTGCTGAAGTCGCTTACCGCTGTCGATCTGGGAGAGGGACGCGTCTCGTCGGTTCGCTATAACTCGATCGCTCCCCTCGAGCAGCGGCTGAAATCCTTGCGGCTGCCGTTCGGCGAGCAGGTGACGCAAGCGGAATATCTCGCCGCGTTGCGTGGGGCGCGCGTAGAAGTGCGCGTCGGTTCGACAATTGCCGCAGGACGCCTTCTGAGCGTCGAAAGACTTCGCAAGCAGCACTCGAAAGACGACTTCGAAGATGTCACCGCCTTCGCGATCGTGACCGACGCCGGCGAGATGAAGAATTATGAACTTGGGGCTGGCACGTCGGTGAGGATCGCCGAGCGTGAATTGACGGACGAAGTCGCCCGTTACCTCAGCCTGGTGAGCTCGTCGCGGGCGAGAGACGTGCGCAGCATGATCTTTTCCGCCGCCGGCATGGGTGATCGCGACATATTTGTGAGCTACATCAGCGAGGTCCCAGTCTGGAAAACAACCTATCGCATTCTGTTGCCGGAGAAGCCCGATCAGAAACCGCTGCTGCAAGCGTGGGCCATCGTCGACAATACGATCGGCGAAGACTGGAATGACGTTCAGCTGTCTCTGGTCGCGGGCGCGCCGCAATCTTTCGTCCAGGATATTTCCCAGCCGTTCTACACCCGGCGTCCCGTCGTCCCCCTGCCCACTTCCGCAATGCTCACGCCGCAATCGCACGAAGCGACGGTCGAGCTTGCAGAACCGCCACAGGTTGTGGCGGGAATGGCAGTTGCACATGCCACAACCAGCCTCTTTGGCGTCGTGAAAGACCAATCAGGTGCCGTGATTCCCAACGCGCGCGTGACAGTGCGGAATGAGGAGACGGGATCATCCCAGGTCACGAACAGCGATGGCCAGGGCCGATACCGTTTCAATGACATTCAGGCGGGAAATTCGGCAGTATTTGTGGCGGCTACCGGATTCCAGCAATTCAATCTGACGAACATCTATCTGGGCGTCAGCCGCAATAACGAAATCGACGCTACCCTCTGGGTGGGCGGCACAAATGAGACGGTAGAAGTGCAAGCCAGTGCTCCGACGGTCAATACAACTATGGCCAGCGTGGCCTCCGTGGTCGGCAGGCAGGTCGCCGAAGCCGAGGGCAAATCCGCTGGAGATTTCTTCGAATACGCGGTTAAGCAGAAGATCACAATTGAGAAGAATCAGTCGGCGCTTGTGCCGATTCTGCAAACGCACGTGGAAGTGGAAAAAGTCACGCTCTGGAACCCCGGTTGCGCGCCTCTCCGTGCTCTTTGGATCAAAAACAACAGTGGCCAAGTGCTCGACGGAGGTTCATTCAACATTCTCGAGGCCGACGCCTTTGCCGGAGAAGGCGTGCTCGAAACCATCCATCCCGATGAACGCCGTCTGCTTTCATACGCGGGGGACGCCGCGGTTCACGTCAAGTATTCCGAGGAGTCCAGCGAGAAACCCTACACTCGCGTGCGCATAGCGAAAGGCGTGATGATGCTGACCACAGAGCAACGCAAAAGCACCAAATACACAATCCGCAATGCTGATTCGAGCGCGCGCCTAGTTGTAGTGGAGTATCCCACGGAAGAGCAGTGGAAGCTTGCGCCATCTTCGCCGAAGCCGGAAGAATCCACCGCCAGTTTCGATCGTTTTCGCGTTCCTGTCGAAGCTGGAAAAACTGCCGAGCTTGCCATCGAAGTGATCCATCCCGAAGAAACTCGCTACGAGTTGAGCGATCTCGATGAGGATGAAATCGAACTTCTAACCCAACAAAAACGCTTGACGCCTGTCATGCAAGAAGCGTTTAACCGCATTTTGAAACAGCAATTAGAAGTGGGAAAGATTTCCGACCAGATCACCGACCGCACGCGCGAAAGCGATCAGATTTCGGCGGACCAGACGCGTATTCGGGACAACATGAAAGCGCTCAAGGGAAGTTCAGGGGAGAAAGCACTTCTGCGGCGTTATGTCAGCCAGCTTGATTCGCAAGAGAACCGAATCGCCGCTCTGCGCAAGGAGAGGGCCGATCTTGATAAGCAGCAGGACGAGGCGCAAGCAGAACTGGATCGAATCATCCTGGAAGTGAACGTCGACGAGAGCTTTTGAGTTAGTTAGAGCAAATGCTCTCCAGTGCTCAGGGGGAACATTAGGCTTCGCTTTGCATTACACTGGGCCTGGATGGCGCTTCCGGTTTATCGTTTGCGGCGCTGGCTGGCGGCGATCGCCATGGTGTTTACGGCGATAGTGGCCGGAATGTATTTCTACGCACGTTCGCGCGAACGCAGCGTGCTCAAGCAGATCCCGCAAAAGATCGGCCTGAATATCAGCCAGACCGCAAATGGTTTCAAGCTATCGAAATCCGAAGGCGGCCGCACGATCTTCACCGTCGAGGCCAGCAACGTAACCGAATTCAAACTCAATGGCCGCGCCGAGCTGCGCAAAGTCAGCATTGTCGTCTTTGGCAAAGATTCTTCCCGTTACGATCGCATCTCGGGCGACGATTTCTCCTACGATCAGAAAACCGGCAATATTGTTGCCAATGGCGAAGTGCAGATCGATCTAGATGCCAATCCTTCGGGACAGACCGGCCCGGATCAGGCCGTACCCAGAGAGCTGAAGAATCCTATTCATCTCAAGACAAGCGATTTGTCCTTCAATCGCGATACGGGCGTTGCCACCACCGACGCGCGTGTCGAGTTCCGCACGGCAGAGGCAGCGGGATGGGCGTTGGGAGCTCGCTATAACGGACACAACAACAATCTCGTGCTTCCGTCGCGTGTGCACATCTCCATGAGCGAGCGCCACTCGGAGCTGGAGGCTTCGAGCGCGGTGGTCACGAATGATCCGCACGTGATCGTGATGCAGGGTCCAGTACTGCAGCAGCCGACCGGCATCCTGCGATCGCGGGAAGCCACGCTCTTTCTCGGCCCAACCAACAATGTCGAAAGAGTGCTGGCCAAGGGCGACGTACAGGCCGATACCCGCGAAGGGCAGAAAGGCAAGCGCGATGCGGAGTCGCAGCGCAACTCGGAAAATGTTGGCAAGGATGAATCGGCAATCCATGCGCGCTCCGATACCGGCGAATTGTTTTTGACCGGTCAGCAAAATCAGCTGCAGCGGGCCATCCTGACGGGGAATGTGCGGGTCGACCGCGTCGGCTCTGAGACGATGCAAGGCACCGCCGGACGCGCCGTGCTGACGTTTTCCACGGACAACCAACTCGACAAAGTCCGAGCGGAAGAGGGCGTTCATCTGATACAGCACGCAGCGGCTGGCTCCCCTCAGTCCGCGCAGCAAACCGGAGCAGTGGCCCAGAATTTCGATATCGAATCGCCCATCATTGACTTTTTCGTGCGCAATGGAAGAACGCTCGATCGGGCGGTGACGGCAGGTGCGGCACGAATCACGATCCGACCTTCTGATGCCGCCGTTACTCCTGTAAAAGCAGGTTCCGCAACGAACGCCGGCCAGGAAACCGTGATCACAGCGGGAAAATTTGACGCTCACTTCCAGCCAATGCCCGACGGCAAGAGCCGACTGGCTTCGGTTCATGGCGAACCGGACGCAAAGATTGTCAGCACGGCTCCCGACCAGCCGGACCGCATCAGCACCAGTCAGACCATAGACGCCGTCTTCTTGCCGCAAGGCGGAATCGAATCGCTGACGCAGCAGGGCGCTGTTGCCTATACCGATACCGATGTCCCTGAGAAGCGGACGCAAGCCTGGGCGGACCGCGCGCGCTATACGCCCGCCGACCAAATTTTGACGCTCACGGGGAATCCGCGCGTGGTTAGCGGAAGCATGGCAACAACATCCCGCACCGTGCGCATCAATCGCGGAACCGGCGACTCATTTGCCGAAGGCGATGTGAAGACCACCTATAGCGACGTGAAAGAACAGCCCAATGGCGCTCTGCTGGCGTCTTCGTCGCCCATTCACGTGACCGCCATGAGCATGACCGCGCACAACGCACCCTCGCAGGCGACTTACACGGGCAAGGCGCGGCTTTGGCAAGACGCCAATGTGATCGAGGCCCCGTCGATCACGTTCGATCGCGAGCGGCGGTTCGTGCTGGCGAAAGGGACGGCGGCGCAGCCCGTCTCGACCATTGTGGTGCAGTTAAGCCAGGGGGAAAGCGGAGGATCCACCAATGGGTCATTGGGAAAGGATGGGTCGGCAAAGCCACACGGCAAAGGCACAGAAGCAGGGCAAAGCCCGATTGCCATCACGGGCTTGCAACTCACTTATAGCGATGCGGAGCGAAAAGCGCACTACGAGGGTGGAGTGACGGCGAAGGGTGCGACGTTCACAGAAACTTCGAAGACGCTCGATGCCTACCTCTCGCCGCGAGCGGGAGCCGAACCGGGGAAAACTAGTGAGACGCTACTTGGCCCGTCCCAACTCGACCACATGGTGGCGGAAGGATCGGTGGTCGTGGTCCAGCCGAACCGCAGGGCTGTCGGAGATAAGCTGGTTTATACCGCCGCGGATGACAAGTTCGTCCTGACGGGTGGACCGCCTAGCATTTTTGATGCCGAACGAGGCAAGATTACCGGGGTTTCGTTGACTTTCTTTAGACGCGATGATAGGGTGCTGGTAGAAGGCGAAGCAAGTTCCCCTGTGGTAACACAAATGCAAGTGGCCCACTAATGGCAAGATAAATGCGGACGCTGGCCACAGTTGAGATCGGGAAATCGTATCGTGGCCGGCGGGTCGTAAACGGCGTAAGCCTCCGGGTCGAGCAAGGCGAAGTTGTTGGATTACTTGGACCTAACGGGGCTGGCAAGACTACCACGTTCTATGCCATTGTTGGCCTGATCCCCCCAGACACTGGCCGCATTCTGTATGACGACCAGGAAATTACCGACGTTCCCATGTATCTGCGGGCGCGTCAGTATGGCATCAGCTATCTCCCGCAAGAAGCTTCGGTCTTTCGCAAGCTCACGGTGGAAGAAAACATCCTCGCGGTGTTAGAAGCGCAGCCGATTTCCTGGCATGAGCGCCGCGAGAAGATGGAAAAATTCATCGACGAGCTTGGCCTGGAGCATATCCGCCAGAATCGCGGATATGCGCTGTCCGGGGGCGAGCGCCGGCGCGTGGAAATAGCCCGCTGCCTGTGCATCAGTCCCACGTTTATTTTGCTGGACGAGCCGTTTTCAGGCATCGATCCGATTGCCGTGCTCGATTTGCAGAAGATTATCAGCAGTCTGCGGGCGAGCGGCATCGGCGTGCTGATTACGGACCACAACGTGCGCGAGACGCTCTCGGTGACCGATCGCGCCTACATCATTGACGACGGAAGGATTTTCCGTCACGGTCCGCCGGCACAACTGGCGGCTGATCCGGAAGTAAGAAAGGTTTACTTGGGCGAGAGTTTCTCGCTGGTGTGAGAAAGTGCCGTTGGTCGTCGGCAACTGATCGTCGACCCTGGGAACAGCAGAACAAGAAGGTGTGGAGCGATGACGATTGACGAAAGATTGGAAGCTCTGACCCACAATTTGGAGTTGCTGTCCCACGGAACCGAGAAACACGACAAGCAGATCTCGCAACTGAGCACGTTGGTCACTGAAGTCGCTGAAGGCACCGCGCGTCTGCTGCGGGTTGTGGAGATGCACGAACACCGACTCGACAGTCACGACGATCGACTGGACAAGCTGGAATAGTAGGCTAACAACTAACGACATGGTTTTGCTCCAGCACAAACTGAACGTTAAGCTCTCGCAGCGGCAGATCCTTACGCCGGGTCTGGTGCAGATGGTGTCCGTGCTCGCGCTGAATAAGCTCGAGCTCAAGGACATGATCAACACCGAGATGGTGGAGAATCCCGTCCTGGAAGAGTTGGAAGACGCGGTCCCCCTGATCGATGAAGTCGGGAAGAAGGAAGAAGGACTCGACCGCGCGACCTCGGCCACAACCGAAGAGAATCCGATTACTGCGGTCGAGAAGAAAGATCCTTTCGAAGAGATTGATTTCGGTTCATTTTTTCAGGACTACCTTGATCCTGGATATCGCACCCACAGCGAGATGGAAGAGATCGAGCGGCCTTCGTTCGAGAATTTTCTTTCCAAGCCGACCAATCTTACCGATCACCTGAAGTGGCAGCTGGGATCGCTGAGCCTGCGTCCGGAAGTTCGCGAAGCAGCTGAAGAAATCATCGGCAACCTGAACGAAGACGGATATTTAATCGCCAGCGACGAGGAGTTGCTGGGCATCGCGCCACCCACCTCGCCGGAAGTCGATGCGGCTGCGGCCAAAAACATTGTGAGCGAAGCGCTTGCCCTGGGAATCGTAGAAGAATCAGGCGAGCCAGAGGCGCTTGCGAGCGAGCCAGTTACAGCCGAGAGCGTGACCGCGTCGAACGGAATTCTGGTCGAAGACGAAGCTACGAACGAAGATTCTGCTCCGACTGTAGAAAACTCGCCCGCACAGATTTCTGAAGCTCCGTTCGTGCCAGCAACGTCCCAGGCTGCGGCGGCTGTAGCGCCGGCGCACGCCCCCGTTTACCAGCCAAGATTTTCCGCGTCCGATCTCAAAGAAGCGCTCGAAGCCGTGCGGCAGCTCGATCCTCCGGGAGTCGGTTGCCGCGACCTCCGTGAATGTCTGCTTTGCCAGCTTCGCTATCATCAGCAGCAACTGAACTCGCACAAGAATGGGAACGGCAACGGCACCGCGCAGGGATTGCAGGACGCTATCGCCATCGTCGATCAGCACTTGCGCGCGCTGCAGAACAAGCAGCACAAAGAAATTGCCAAGGCCATCGGACGTCCGCTGGAAGCGGTTGAGTCAGCGCTGCACTACATTCGCACCCTCGACCCGCGTCCGGGACTGCAATACAACAAAGTGCAGCCGCGGCTGATCGAGCCCGACGTCGCCTTCGTAAAGCACGGCGATGAGTGGCTGGTCATCATGAACGATGAAGACCTGCCCCAACTTCGCCTCAATCCCGCGTATAAAAAATTGCTGGTGCGCGACGGCAACGAAAAGACCACGCGCGATTACGTCAAAGAGCGCTACAAGAGCGCAATCCAGCTCATCAAGAACATCGAGCAGCGCAAGCAGACCATCACCAAGGTCTGCTATTCGATCGTCGCGCGGCAGCAGGATTTTCTGGAAAAAGGCATCGATCAGCTCAAACCCATGATGATCAAGGAGGTGGCCGAAGAAATCGGCGTGCATCCTTCCACCGTAAGCCGTGCTGTGGCCAACAAGTACGCCCACACACCGCAGGGCGTATTCGAGTTGCGATATTTCTTCAGCGAGAGCGTGCAAGGCCCGGAGGGTGGCAACACTTCCCTGCTGATCCTGAAGCGCCGCGTCAAAAAATTGATCGAGGAAGAAGATCCCAGCCGTCCGTTGACCGACGAGCAGATCACCCGCATCCTGCAGTCGCAGGGGATTCAGGTCACTCGCCGCACGGTAGCCAAATACCGGGAAGACATGCGCATCCCGAGCACGCACCAGCGCCGGGTCAAGAAATAATTTAGTAATTTAGTAATCGGGTAATTAAGTAATTTACCGTCAAAGAGGAACCCGGTTTTCAATTACTAAATTACAAAATTGCTCAATTACCAAATTCAAAGTGTAGTGCCCGTTTTATCTCGGAGAACGAACTTATTGGAGGGGCGCTCATGAACGTGGAATACACCGGAAGACACTACGAAGTCACTCCCGCCATTCGCAAGGAAGTTGAGACCGGCCTCGGAAAAATCCGCAAAATCTTAGGCGACCGATTCGAAACCAAGGTCATTCTTGCCGTCGAAAAACATCGCCACAAGGCCGAAATCACCATCAGCCCGCGGAACGGCCCGCTGGTCGGGCTCGCCCAGGCGAAAGACATGACGCAGGCCGTCGGCGAAGCGCTCGACCATCTGGAAAAGCAAGCGGTGAAATACAAGACGCGCTGGCAGGCCAAAAAGCGTGCCGCCCGCAAGACCGAAGAAGCGGAGAAGTGGAATGGCCACTCGTCGCAGGCTGACGTGCAGGCTGATTTGCAGACCGCGGTTGGATTGTCGGAGAAGACCGCCGTGCCCGTGATGGTCCACAAATACCCCGCCGTCGCGAAGACGACCGAGGTTCATCTGGTGCGGTCGGACGATGCAGTGTCGGTGCGTCCGATGACGCTGGAGGAAGCGATCAAGGAAGCGCATTTCCGCGACCGCGATGTCTTCGTCTTTCGGGACACAAAGGGAAAAGTCATGGTGCTGCATCGCAAGCGCGACGGAAAGATGGAACTGATCGAAGCGCCGTGAGGCAGCTGTCAGCCGTCAGCTTTCAGCCTTCAGCAAAACATGGGTACCCCACTTCTCGCCGACTTTGCGAGAAGTGGGAATTCCAACTAGTCTCAAATGCGCAACGTCAAAATAATTCTGCCAATTTTGCTTTGCGCACTTTTGCCAACGAACGGTCTTGGCGCCGACACGTGGATCGTGCGTGAGGATGGCGTTGGACCGGTGAAGATTGGTATGACACTCGCCAAGTTGAAGGTTGCTCTACAAGGAAAGGTCTCAGTCGACGACATTGGTGCTGAAAATTGCTTTTACGCCCATCCGCTCGGGCATGAGGCCGTGGCGTTCATGATTATCGATAGGCGCCTCGTGCGAGTGGACGTTGATGCGTCAGGCGTGAAGACTTCGACTGGCATCGAGGTCGGAGATTCGGAAGCTCACGTCCGTCAAGTCTACGGAACTCGAATGAGGGTAACCCACAATCCTTATATTGACACAGGTCACCTCTTAACCGTCAGCTTTGGTAGCAGTCGCGGCAGCATACGATTCGTGACAGATGGGAGGAAGATAACTGCGATCTACGCTGGGACCTATCAAGCCATCCAATACGTAGAAGGCTGCGAATAGCAACAGAAGACCAAGCATTTCTCTTTCGATTATTTCCCATCCGGCGTATGATCCCTGCCGTTCCAAATTCCCTCTGCATATCAGGAGATCACTATGAGGAAGCTCTATGGGCTCGTGGTACTGCTGTTGTGCCTCGCCCCTGCTCTGTTGGCTCAGGAGCACTACACTCAAGGCCCCATCTGGCGCGTGCAGTTGATCCATGTGAAACCGAATCACATGGACGAATATCTCGCCAGCCTGCGCCAATCCACCAAACCGCTGATTGAAGAACAGAAAAAGGAAGGCATGATCCTGGATTACAAAGTCTTCCTCAAAGAAACCATGCACGATCCCAGCGACTGGAACATCTGCGTGGCCATCCAATACAAGAATTACGCTGCCATGGACGGCATGGCCGCGAAAGCAGAAGCCGTGCGCGACAAAATCCTCGGCGGGAAACAGGCCGCACAGCAGCTCGGCGAGAAGCGCGAAGAAATCCGGGAGATTGTCAGTTCAGAATTGTTGGAGGAAATACTCCTGAAATAGTTGTGGAGTTTGTGAAGTGCAGGCCGGGTCTGTACCCGGCCTGTTTCTTTGTGGCTACGTCTGCTCCACGTCGTTGAGCATCTTTCCCAAGGTCGGTTTGTGCTTTTCGGTTTTATTCTTCTTGTTCGGCACGACTTTTTCCGGTGGAGGCGTGCCGACACGCTCCCGCGCCAGCGCCTTCACTGCAATAACAGCGCGAAAGGGCTTGGGCTTTCTCTTTTTTCGGGGCATGATTCTGCTGCATATCGTACCGCAAAGTGGTGGAGAGTTCCCCGCGCACTCACAACAGCATTTTCACTAAACAAAAACTATGTCATCCCGAAACTCGGCGGTCTTACCAGCCGAGTGAGGGATCTCGGTTGCAGATTCAACCTTCCGGTGAGCGCGGGAAAAATGCTTCCCACAAGTCATCCTTGGGAGATCCCTCCGCGCTACTCGACCATAACGCTCTTGCCCGAGCTCGCCGCCGAGGCCGTCGGCAACCGAGATTCCTCCGCCCGCTGGCAAGAACGCGGGCGTTCGGGACGACACCTCTGTGGGGCGTGCGGTTGCTTGGATAAGCCGAAGGATCGTCAGCCGCCGATATGCACCATGGTGCGCGAGGCCGGCACGAAATCCGGCTCGCCGATATGGTGCCGCTCTTCCTTCTTCATGACCACGCTGCGAATGAAGTCGGCCAATTCGTCGTCGCTGGCGCCGCGGCGCATCTGCGCGTGCAGGTCGTGGTCCCAAACGGAGAACAGGCAGGTGCGGATCTTGCCATCGCTGGTGATGCGGATGCGGCTGCAGTGTCCGCAGAACGGATGCGAGACGGGTGCGATGATGCCGATCTCGCCCAGGCCGTCATTGAAGCGATAGCGGCGCGCGGTCTCGGAATGCGCGTGCGGAATCTGGACCAGCGGACGATACTCCGCCATGCGGGCCAGAATCTCTTCGAGCGAGACCACGGTCGAGCGCGACCAGACGCGGTCTTCTTCGAGCGGCATGAATTCGATGAAGCGGACGATCACGTTCTCTTCGCGCGCGAACATGCCGAAGGGGATGATCTGGTCTTCGTTGAATCCGCGCATCAGGACGCAGTTGACTTTGACAGGACCGAGGCCGGCCTCGCGGGCGGCGCGAATTCCGGCCAGCACGTTGTCGAAGCCGGAAGGCACGCGCGTGATGCGGGCAAAGCGCTCGGGATCGACTGCATCCATTGAAACGGTGACCCGATTCAGGCCGGCATTTTTCAGGGACTGCGCCATCCCGGCGAGCAAGTGGCCGTTGGTGGTGAGGGCGATGTCGAGCTTGTTTTCGGGCAAACCCGCGGCTTCATAATCCGGCTCGACGGCTTCCCGAAACGCTGGCGCGTTGTAGTTGTGCAGCAGCGTGACGCTGGCCGAATTGTCATTACCGCGGGCCTTCAGCGTCTGAGCAACCTCTGTCGCCGGCCCGAGCTTGCGCAGTTCGCGGACGAAGTCGACGATGCCACCGCGCAAAAGCGGCTCGCCGCCGGTGAGGCGAATCTTGGTTATCCCCAGGCCAACGAGCACGCGCGCCATGCGCAGGTAGTCGTCGAAGGGCAGGTCGCCGTAGAGCGGGCCGTCGTTTCCGGTGCGGCAGTAGACGCACTTGTAGTTGCAACGATCGGTGACCGAGATGCGCAGGTCGGTGATGGCGCGTCCGAATTTGTCGTGAAGAGGCATGCAGCGCTCAGCAATCAGCATTCAGCAATCAGAAAGGAACGAACCTCGCATACGCAGCAGTCATCTTGAACTGACTGAATGCTGAGTGCAGAGAAGCTGTCTCACAAATGAAGCCGGAGAGTAAAACCCCGCTTCCCTCAGGGGCTAAAGCCCGCAACTTTTTTGGACTCTTGGCGGCACGGCTGAAGCCGTGCCCTTCCCAAAACCATTTATGAGATAGCTTCTGACTACTGAATGCTTACGGAAAGGACACAACAGGCGGACGATCCGCTGGTGTTTCCTTTCCAATGGCTCAATCGAGCCGGGAGGCGCAGGCGTTTCCACCTGCACCCTCGGGAAAGTGTGGCGCGGGCGCCCTCGCCCGCGCGAACCATCCCTCGCCGCAGCCGCCTTCGGTATGCCGAGGCAGATGCGGTCGGAAACCTCAAATCATTATAAATGCAATGAGCCCAGCAGGTTCCATTTCGGGAAGGACTGAGGTTCGGAATACGCCAATCGGGTTGCACATCACAGTGCCTGGCGGGGAATTGGTGATACGATGCGTTCCTCTTTTTTCAATTCCGTAGCCAGAGGCCCCTTCGGCCCTGATCTTCGGCTCGTGGTCTTCGGCTCGTGAAATCCGGCTCCTGAAATTCGGGCTAATGAAATCTCAATTCCATCTCGTGTCCCACATTCGGCGCGAGAGATTCGGAGCGACACTATGGCTGATTCGACGATTACCACTGTTGTGACCACACTGGCTCCCGCCTTTGCCGCAGGCTTCGCGGTACAGCAGGGATTACAGATCCTGGATAGTTTCTTGAACCTCGACAGAAAAATCACTACTGCCGCCAAGACTGGATTGGCGGGGCTGGCCTCCCTGGTTCTTGGTTTTATCTTTGCCACGAACGGAATTCACGTTCTCGGTCCGCTGGTCTCGAACACGACATCGACGAGCACGATCCCGACCTGGGTAGAAATCCTGGTTACCGCGCTGGTGATCAGCGCCGGTACCGAGGGCTTCAATTCCATCATGAAGTTTATCGGCTACAAAAAGGATACTGCGGGGAACCAGGCGGACCGCACGCACGCTGATGCCAATCGCAGCACCACGGACAACATGGAAACAACCGACACGAAGGCGGCGCGGGCCGCTGCGTAAGAGCGAGCTTAACGGCCGCAAAGGGGCGCAAAGGGCGAATAGATTTCCTTGAAACCGGCGGTATTTCTCGCGACGATATTGATACCGCCGGCAGACATCGGGTCCCTCTGTCGGCTGCCCAGAGTTCGGGAGAACAGTATCTAAGATTTTTTCTAGCTCGAAGAAGCTAAGTTGTGCAGCGGTTCGGCTCGCAAGGCTGCTACAGCACAGCTTTGTACTTGCGCACCAGTTCGTTCTTCACCTTGCGGAACATTTCCTGATAGTTGGCCCCGGTTTTTTGCATCTCGTCGGAGTAGGCCTCAAGAATGACGCGGACTTCGTCGTTGATGCGGTCTTCGAGCGAGAGTTCCTCGACCAAAGCGGCGTTGACGCGCTCAGTGACCCGCGGGACGACGGAAGTCTCAATGAATTTTCCGGCAATCAATTTTTTGGTGAGTTCGCGGGCCAAATAGCCCACATATTCTTTGGAGAAGATCATGCGCGGGTCGATGTGTGTCGGGATGTTGTGTGCGAAGAAAAAAGTGTAACACAGGGGGATGGGCGGCCCCGATGCGCCCCCATCTGCTGCATTGCTGCCGGCCGATCATACTGGCTCAGGGTGAATCCACTCCTCCCGTGCGTCATCCTGATGCCTCGCGTACTTACCAGCTAGGCGAAGGATCTCGCGTGCATCGGCAGGGACTACGCAAGATCCCTTCGGCTTCGGACAGGGCAGGCTTTTCGCTCCGCCTGAAAGGCGGCTGCACGGCGGCAGTGCCCATGACTCCGTCAGTGTCTGGGATTCAAGTTGAGCCACTACCGGGCAGACCATGACTGGTGACTTCTTCCGATCCAGAATACAATTAGGTTTTCTATGTCTCCCATCCCAGACGATCTCAGCTCCACCAAAGACGACATGATTGCCTTCATCGAAGGGCAAGGCATGCGCCGCTTCTACGGCTTCGTGGACTTCGAAGAAATCCAGTCCATCTCGTGGGAGATGGGATCGAATCCCGACCGCTGGAAGGATTTTGTCGAACTGGCCAAGTCGGCGGGCGCGGCGTTCGTCACCATGCACTCCTGGAGCCTGGAGCGCGAGGAACTGGACGACATGGTGGAGCGGCTGTCGCACTCCCAGTTCAGCGACGGCGATGACGTAGAAGATGCGCGCTGGCTGCGAACGCACATCGGCAAGGTCGGATATCTGCAACTGGGCTGGGCGTATCAGGGCACCATGTTCGTATGTGAGCTCAGCACGGACTGGCACCAGCGCTACCAGAGCCTGCTGGAAGTTTCCGACGAGTTCGGCGGCTTCGCCATCGACGAGTCGGACCAGGACGAAGAAGGCTAGATCGTGGCAATTTCTGCCCATACGCCGCTCTGAAGCGCTCTCCCCCATCTGCAAGAAGCCTTTTATTAGCGCCACCTGGATTACGAGTTCGGCGCGTTCGCTCATGCAGCACTTCTTTACCGGCAGCCCTAACTCTGCTATAAACCGCTCAGATCAACTCCAACCAAGAAAGCGCTGACTCTGACACTTCCTGATCCGGAATCTCGGCTCGTCCCTTCCTTCCAGATGCAGGACCAAATTTTTTCGGAAGCTTTCCAGATCCTCGAAGCGGCGATTGCCGAGCGAGCCTTCCCCGCCGCCTCGATTGCCGTAACGCACGGAGAGAAGCTGGTAGCGCTAAAAGCTTTCGGAAACTTTACCTTTGACAGACTTGGCGCTGCCTCACTCTCGTCGCTCCCTTCCCCGCAGGGAGGGCATTCTGAAATTTGCGAGGGTGCCCCGTCCAAGCTTCGCTTGGGCGGGGATTTTGCTAACTCTGCAGTCACCTCTTCCACCCTTTTCGATCTTGCGTCGCTGACCAAAGTTCTCGCCACCACGACGATGGCAATGGTCCTCTATGAACGCGGCCTGCTCGATTTGGAAGCGTCGATCGCCGGCACCCTGCCAGAGTTTCTCGCCGATGCTGCGCCCGATCCCCGACGCCACGAAGTCACGTTTCGCATGTTGCTGGCGCACTCTTCCGGCCTGCCGGCGTACGAAAAGCTGTTTCTTCGCGCTCACGCCCGCGACGAACTCTTGCGCGCCGCCTTTGCGGTTCCGCTCAACGCTGATCCGAACACTCGCGCCGAATACAGCGACATCGGATTCATTATCCTCGGCGTTGCGCTCGAACGCCTGGCTGGCGAAGCACTCGACACCTTCTGCCAACGAGAAATTTTTGGACCTCTGGCGATGACGCGCACGACATTCAATCCCGCCCGGGAACTCCGTCCACAGATTCCACCCACCGCCGACGAAACAGATACCAGTGGGACGGACACTCTTGTCCGTCCAAGCACTTTTCGGAGTCGGATCGTCCAGGGCGAAGTGCAGGATGAGAATGCCTTCGTTCTCGGCGGAGTTGCCCCACATGCCGGACTTTTTTCCACCGCTGAAGACGTGGCTCGCTTCGCCCATGCCATGCTGGGCGCTGGAACCCCGATTGTTCGGCCAGAGACCGTTGCCATTTTTACGGAGCGTCAACCTTCTCCTGCCGGCACTTCACGCGCGCTCGGCTGGGACACTCCATCGCATCCTTCGCAATCCGGAAAACATTTCGGTCCACGCTCCTTCGGCCATCTTGGCTACACCGGCACGTCTCTGTGGGTCGATCCGGACAGGCAACTTTCCATCACGCTGCTCACCAATCGCACCTGGCCGGACTGCTCCAATCAAGCCATCAAGCAAGTTCGCCCAAAATTTCATGACGCAGTCATCGAAGCGGTCACGAAATTAAAATAGGCCGGAGCATTTTTATGAGTCGGCAATTTCTGAAACTCACTTTGGTTCTCTCAACCCTCGCGACGCTTTCCTGCGCGGCGCACAAAACCGCTTCTTCGATCCCCTCCACGGGCCTTCCGGGACTCGACGAATACCGGGCCTCGCGGATTGCCATCTATACCGATGATTTCGGCGAACTCTCGCGCTATCGCGCCGACGATGCCGCTCTGCCGCCGCCCACAGCCAGCGAAAAGCGCGTCGTCTTTCTCGGCGACTCGATCACCGACGGCTGGAGGCTGGCGGACTACTTCTCGTCCAAACCTTACATCAACCGCGGCATCGACGGTCAAACCACGCCGCAAATGCTGGTCCGCTTCCGTCAGGATGTGATTGAGCTGCACCCGAGCGTGCTCGTGGTGCTCGCGGGCACCAACGACGTTGCGGGCGTCACCGGCCCTGCGCGTAACGAAGATATCGAAGCCAACTACGCCACCATCGCCGAATTAGCGCGTGCGCACGGAATCAAAGTGGTATTTGCCTCGCTGCTGCCGGTGCACAACTATACCGAAGATGCCAAGGAATCGTTCGCGGCGCGTCCGCGCGAGCGAATCCTGGCGCTGAACACGTGGCTCAAGGACTATTGCACCAGGAACAATCTCGTTTATCTCGATTACTTCATCGCGTTGGTGGACGACAAAGGCATGATGAAGCGCGAGGTTTCCGATGACGGCCTGCATCCGAATGCTGCGGGATACAAGATCATGGCGCCGCTGGCGCAAGCCGCGATTGATAAAGCGCTGAAGTAACCCAGTGTGACGCTCGCCGTTCGGCCCGTGCTCCAACCGCGCATGCTATGATCTACTCCCGTGAGATTGAGCCGCGACAAAGTCAACGTGCTGGCCCGCGGGGTCAGCGAAGTGCTCAAGCAGATGGACGAGGTCGAGTTCATCGAAGACCCCAACACTATCCGCCAGGAAACCCGCAAAATTCTGGAAGAACTGCTGAACCAGGAAGAGAGGATCGATCAAGCCGCCCGGCAAAAGATCGAGAGCCAGAAGCGTACCATCCTCGAAGGCTCGCAAGAGTGGGACATCCTCTATCGCAAGTACTACAACGAGGAAGTCAAGAAGCTAGGCGTTTAAGCGAGTTTCTCATCCTGAACGCCCGCTTGTCCCGTGACGCGGTCGTCGCGAACGCATGTTTATCTCGTCGGGTGTCTCCAGGCTTGCCGGACAGGTTCCTGCCACCCGAGATCCTTCGCTGCGCCTGGTAAAGGCGGCTTCGCTCAGGATGACACCATTAGTAGTCGGTCATCCGGAGCGCCCGCGCTTAAGAGGTAGACGACGTCATCCTGAGCGAAGGCGTCTTCTCAAGCCGTAGCGAAGGATCTCCATTGGCAACGAACTATCCGGCAAGCCCGGAAAACAGTTGAACTTCACCCCTTCATAGCCTCCGCCACCACCCTGACGAACTCCTGAATATCTTCTCCCGTCGTGTCGAACGCGCACATCCAGCGCACGATCGACTTCTCCTCGATCCACATGTAGAAAAAATATTGCTCCAGGATCTTCTCAATGGCGCTCGGCGGAAGCTGTACAAACACGCCGTTGGCCTCGACCGGCCACACAATCTTCACTCCCGGAACGCGGCGGACTTCCTGTTCCAGCGCTCGCGCCATGCGATTCGCGTGCTCGGCACTGCGGCGCCAGAGATCGTTGCTGAGCAATGTTTCGAACTGCACCGCGATGAAGCGCATCTTCGAAGCCAGCTGCATCCCCTGCTTGCGCAGATACAGAAAATCGCGGCACAGCTCCGGATGAAAAAAGATAATAGCCTCGCCGCCCATCATGCCGTTCTTCGTCCCGCCGAACGTCAGCACGTCGACGCCAAGGTCGCGCGTAGCCTCGCGCAGGGACTGTCCCAAGCCAACAGCAGCGTTGGCGAGGCGCGCGCCGTCCACGTGCAGAAACATCTCGCGTTCGTGGGCAAACCGCGCCAGCGCTTGAATTTCTTCCGGCTTGTAAACCGTGCCCATCTCAGTCGATTGCGTGATCGAGATGACCCGCGCCTGTACGTGGTGCTGGTCGCCGATGCCGTGATAGGCGTGGCGCACCGCATCGAGCGTGATCTTGCCGTTCTCATGTGGCAGCGGGATCAGCTTGCATCCCGTATGTTTTTCCGGCGCGGCGCACTCGTCGGTATAGATGTGCGCATAATCGCTGCAAAGCACCGCATGATAGGGACGATTCAATGACTGCAGCCCGAGAACGTTCGCGGCGGTTCCGTTGAACGTGAAGAAAACCTCAATGCCTTCGCCGAAATGCTCTTTGAATTTTCGGATCGCCGAGTGCGTATAAGGATCGTCCCCGTACGCGGCGACATGCCCCTGATTGGCGCGCGCCAATGCCTCCAAAATTTCCGGATGCACGCCGGCATAGTTATCGCTGGCAAATCCGCGCGTGACCTCCGTTGTAGCCTGTCGCATAGGCCAACAATGTAACAGAGAAGGAAAACATATGGGGTGCCCCATGTCTCGCTGCTTTTGCGAGACATGGGATATCCGCGTTACAGTACAATCGAGGCCAAATAAAGGGCAAACGACTTGATGAAGAACCGCACTCCTCGGCGACTCCAGATCATTCTGCTCTGCGCTGTAATAGGCCTGGCCATCGCCTGTTCCAAAAATTCCGCCCCCGATCCACAGGCGGCTGGCCCCGGCGCGATGCCGGTCAAAGTGCAGGAGGCCCGTGCCGTCCCCATCAATGATGCCTCCGATTATGTCGCCACGTTGAAGTCGCGCGACTCGGCCGTGATCATGCCGCAGGTGGAAGGACAGATCACGCAGATTTTCGTTCACTCCGGCGAGCGCGTCGCAGCTGGGGCCGCTCTGATCGAGATCGATCCTCTCAAGCAGCAAGCCACGGTCAAAAGCCAGGAGAGTGCGCGTGAGGCGCAACAAGCCAATCTCCTGTTGGCCAAACAGCAATACCAGCGCGCTCAAGGACTGGCCTCCGCTGGCGTCGTCAGCAAGCAGGATCTGGACCAGGCGAAATCCGCTATGGATGCGGCCCAGGCGCAAATGGACGCGATCGATGCCACCGTCCGCGAACAGCAGGTGCAACTCCACTACTACAAGGTCGTTGCGCCACGCGCGGGCATCGTCGGCGACATTCCGGTGCGCGTGGGAGATCGCGTCACCACCTCCACCCAACTCACCACCGTCGACCAGCCCGGCAGCCTGGAAGTCTACGTCTATGTGCCGATTGAGCGATCGACGCAGCTCAAGCGAAACTTGCCCATCGACGTGGTCGATAGCAGCGGCAAAGTCCAAGCTCAGAGCCGGATCAGCTTCATCTCGCCGCAAGTTGACAACACCACGCAAACCGTTCTGGTAAAAGCGCGCATCGCGAACGGAAACGACGCGCTTCGCCAATCACAGTTCATTCGCGCGCGCGTGGTCTGGGGAACGCACAACAATCCGGAAGTTCCGATCCTCGCGGTCTCGCGGCTCGCTGGACAGTACTTCGCCTTCATCGCCGAACCGCAGAATGGCGGGTCTTACATCGCCCGGCAAAAACCGCTGAAGATTGGCCAGACCGTCGGCAATGACTACGAGGTGCAGGATGGCATCAAGCCCGGCGACAAAGTCATCGTCTCAGGCACGCAGTTCCTGCTCGACGGCATGCCCGTGATCCCTCAGGGATGACTGCTGCACTGTCATCCTGAGCGCAGCATGGTATTCGCGAAGCCAATGCCATGCGGAGTCGAAGGACCCCGTGCTTGCCCGAAGCGGAAAAGACACTGCCAGGAATTCTCACGATGTCATCGCGGGTACAATGAGAACTCCCCGACACGCCATCGGCAGATCAAGCGTATAGGGTCCTCTGCTGTGCGCAGGATGACGTGGTTGGAATCGAGCGCTCACAGAGACCATGTCGCCGGCGGCACGTTAAGTTTTTCCCGTGAGTTTTCTCCTGCCTCCCTGTTAACCTAAGAGCTTTCATTCCGGAAGCCTGGCACCCGCAGCCGGAAGCCCGTTTCTTATGTTCGTTAATTTCTTCATTCGTCGTCCAGTATTCGCCTCGGTCTGCGCGCTGCTGATCGTCCTTGCGGGCGCGGCCTGCATCCCCACGCTGCCGGTGGCGCAGTTCCCCGATCTCGCACCTCCTCAGGTCGCTGTCGTAAGCTCCTACATTGGAGCCAGTGCCCAGACGGTGGAGAGCGCGGTCACCATTCCTCTGGAGCAGCAGATCAACGGTGCCGAGGGGATGAAGTATATGACCTCGACCAGCGGCAATGATGGCACCAGCAGTATCACGGTCACGTTCGATCTGACCCGCAATCCCGATCTGGCCGCGGTCGACATTCAGAACCGCGTCAACACCGCTCAAGGACGCCTGCCCAGCGCGGTCAAATCCGTCGGCATCGTCACTCAGAAGACCTCGCAGAACTTTGTACTTGGTGCCGCGATTGTTTCCGACAACGACCGATACTCCACGCTGTTCATGGACAACTACGTCGACATCTATGTTCGCGATGCGCTCAAGCGCGTCCCCGGCGTGGCCGACGTACAGACGTTCGGCGGGGGAAAATATTCCATGCGCTTGTGGCTCGACCCGGTGCGCATGGCGGGACGCGGCCTTACCGCGCCCGATGTAGTGAATGCCTTGTCGGAGCAGAACGTGGAGGTCGCGGCGGGTGAGGTGGGGCAGCAGCCAGCCAAAGAAGGACAGCAGTATCAGGTCAGTGTCCGTGCCGTAGGCCGGTTGAGCGAACCGACTCAGTTTGACAACATCATTCTGAAGACGAACAACGATGGAACATTGGTTCGCCTGAGAGATGTCGGACGGGCGGAACTGGGAGCGGAGAGCTATTCCAGCGACCTGAAATTTAACGGGCGCAATGCCGTTGGTTTGGGAGTGCTCCAACTTTCGACCGCCAATGCGCTCGATGTCGACCGGCGCGCCATCGCCGAACTGGATCGGCTCTCCAAAAGTTTCCCTCCCGGCATGCACTACCAGCTCGCCTTCGATACCACCGACGCCGTGAGCGAGTCGATTCGCGACGTACTCTTCACTGTCGGTTCGGCCATTCTGCTGGTCATCCTGGTGATCTTCATTTTTCTCGGCGATTGGCGAACCACGATGATTCACTTCATCGCCACCCCAGTTTCGCTGATCGGGACTTTCACGTTCGTCAAGTTGCTCGGCTTCTCTATCAATACGCTGACCCTGTTTGGCATCACGCTCGCCACTGGACTGGTCGTCGACGATGCCATCGTGGTCATTGAAAACATCGAGCGCCACATCATGGGAGGCGAGCACGACTCGCGCAAAGCGGCGACTGCCGCCACGGCCGAGATTACCGGAGCCGTCATCGCCACTTCGTTGGTGCTGGTAGCCGTGTTCGTTCCAGTTGCATTCTTTCCCGGAACCACCGGCATTCTGTTTCGGCAGTTTGCCCTGACCATCGCATTTTCGATCGCCATTTCCGCCTTCAATGCGCTGACGCTGGCGCCGTCGTTAGCCGCGATCTTTCTGGCCAGTCCGCACGGCGAAAAGTGGTGGTGGCTGCACAAGTTCGATCAGGGAGTGAGCGCAATGACGCGCGGCTACCAGCGCCTGCTGCATCATCTGCTGCGACACAAGCTGGCCATGGTGCTGGTCTTCTTTGCCGGACTCGGCCTGACCTACTTCGTCTTCAAGATCGTGCCCAGCGGATTCGTTCCCGATGAAGACCAGGGCTATCTCATCATCGTCATTCAAGCGCCGTCTGGCGCTTCGCTCGAATATACGAAAAGCATCGGCAAGCAAGTCACGGACATGATGGCCAGCGTGCCTGAGGCGGAAGACATCTTCTCCATCGCAGGATTTTCGTTTTCCGGCAGCGCCTCCAATCAGGGTCTCACCTTCGTCTCCCTGAAGCCGTATAGCCAGCGCAAGGGTAAAGAGCACAGCGCCAACGCGATCCTGAACCGCGTACGCCCGCGTCTATTCGGCATTTCGGGCGCCATCGTCTTCGCCACACTGCCTCCCTCTGTGCAGGGTTTGGGCCAATTTGGCGGCTTCCAGTTCGTCGTGCAGGACCAGACCGCTCACACCTTGGAAGAACTCTCGAACGCGACCCACGGATTGATGCAGCAGTCGAGCACCCACAAAGACTTGGTCGGTCTCTACACCGCCTTCACCGCGAACGATCCCCAGTACCTGGTCACCATCGATCGCGAAAAAGCCAAGAGCCTGCACGTGCCGCTCTCCCAGATCACCGACACGCTGGGCGTCTACATGGGCTCGGCCTACGTGAACGACTTCGATTTCAGCAACCGCTCCTATCGCGTCTACGTGCAGGCTGACAAGCAATTCCGCTCCGAAGCCAAGGACATGAAGCAGTTCTACGTGCGCTCCGATTCCGGGGCCATGGTGCCACTCGACAATCTGATCAACATCTCGCAGACCACAACGCCGCAGGTGATCAGCCACTACAACCTGTTCCGCTCTGCGGAAATCGACGGCTCGGCCGCTCCTGGATTCAGTTCCGGACAGGCCATCAACGCCATGGAAGATCTCGCCAAGAAGCTGCCGCAGGGGTTTGGCTACAGCTGGACAGGCTTATCGCTCGAGGAACTGCAGGCCGGGGGAACGTCGCTGATTTTGTTCGGCCTGGGAACGCTGGTCGTTTACCTCACGCTTTCGGCGCAATACGAAAGCTTCGTCCTGCCGTTCATCGTTTTGCTGGCCGTGCCCATGGCCTTGCTTGGCGCGCTCGGAGCGCAATGGATGCGCGGCCAGCAGGACGACGTCTTCTGCCAAGTCGGACTCGTCATGCTCGTCGGCCTCGCCAGCAAGAACGCCATTCTGATCGTGGAATTCGCCGAGCAACTGCGCGAGCGCGGACAGCCGCTGCTGGACGCCACAATTCAGGCCGCAGTGATCCGCTTGCGCCCGATCCTGATGACTTCGCTCGCATTCATCCTGGGCGTGGTGCCGCTGGTCTTTGCCACCGGCGCAGGCGAAAACGGACGCCACTCCGTCGGCACGACGGTTTTTGGTGGCATGATCATGTCCACCGTGCTGAATCTTCTCTTTATTCCCGTTCTCTACATGATCATCGAAAGCTGGCGCGAGCACGGCAAAGCTCCCGAGCATCGGTAGTCAGGAGTCAGGGGTCAGGGGTCAGGAGTCAAGGGGTCTGGAGTCAGGAGTCAGGAGTCAGTACTCAGAACCTACCTCATAAATGGTTTTGTGGAAGGGCACGGCTTTAGCCGTGCCGCCAAGAGTCCAAAAAAGTTGCGGGCTTTAGCCCCTGAGGGAAACCGGGTTTACTCTCCGGCTTCATTTGTGAGACAGCTTCTCAGTACTCAGAACCTATCTCATAAATGGTTTTGTGGAAGGGCACGGCTTTAGCCGTGCCGTCAATGCCAAAAACCACGCGGGCTTCAGCCCCTGAGGGAACCGCGATTTACTTCCTTGGTCCATTATGAGACCGCTTCTCAAAGCTCAGTGGTCATCCCGAAGTCGCGCGTTCTCAGCGGCGCGACGAGGGATCTTGGTTGCAACAGTAGCCGCCGGCAAGCAAGTTCGCCCCCCAATCGATTGCGGCGAGGCGGGCCTGGTTAGGAATTCTCACAGTTCACCAGTGCATAGTGAGAACTCCCTGACCAGCCGATGCCGCCGCTCACAGACATGGGGTCCCTTCGCTACGCTCAGGATGACACTCCCGCTGTAATGCCGATGCTTCTTCGCTCCGCTTTCTTCTTCCCTGCTTCCCGCCGCCGCATCTTCGCAATCCACTCGCGCGAATACATCGTGCCGCGGCACTTTCGCGATCCGCACTGGCAGGGCGCCGGAGCTTCATCGTCGTAGAGGTTGTAGTCCCAGACCAGTTCTTCACCCGCGGCGATATTGCGCCGCGCAAAAATCCAGACGCGCCCCTTGATCTCGTCGACCTCGCAATTGGGATCGCACGAATGATTCAGGAACGCCCCCAACCCATGTCCGTCGATGACCGTCTTGCCGTCCTCCAAGCCATACAGATACGTGCGCGACGCGCCGTCATAGCGCCGGTCGGCCTCTTCGGGCGTGATGCGCTCGCCCGCGTACTCCACAATGCGCGCGCCCTTGCGAATCGGCTTACTGGTAAAGACCCCGACAGAATGGATGGCAGATGGTCGTACCACGAGGGACATCCAACTACTTTCGCACGCCTGGCGCTTTTTTTGGAAGACTGAATGGATCCTGCAGCTCAAGTTCACCCCCGGTCATCCCGAAGTCGCGCGTTCTCACCAGCGCGACGAGGTTGAGGCGGTTAGCGGGCGTCTGAGCCCGCTGCCGAAATCCCGAGCGTAGCGAGGGAGCTATGCTCTCTTGCAATTGCGCTGCCGGCAGGCACGTTCGAGAGACTCTCCCGCGAATCAGTTCGCCAGGAAATCCCCCGCTCGGCTAGGAGAAAGCGCGGAACATCGAATAATGCTTCGTCGCTCCCCTGCTCACTGTCCGATCTGTTTGGTCCACGAAGCCGCATCGACTTTGATGAACTCTTTTGTGCCCGGACGTCCCGTAAGCCGCAGCCAGAACGGTCCGTTTTCTTCTTCCATGCGCATCTCGATGTTGAAGAACGGACAGCACAGCCGCTCCCCCGCTGCCCATTCGGCGACTAACTGCACCGTCGCCGGATCTGCCGGAAATTCAAATTCATAACCGTCCGCCAACTCGCGAACGCTCTTGCGCATGCTTCGCAATTTTGGCCCAAGCTCGTCGAAGTGCCGCTTACGCGCTTCCGGCGTGAGCGCCAGCCGATTGCACGCAAACGGTGACTCGGTTTTGCGGCCCATGCTGGTAGCAGCGGACGCAGAAGTCTGAGCTTGCGCAGTGCTTTGCCACAAGAACACCCCTGCCAGGAATGAACACAGTACGAACAATGCTTTCATGCGATCCTCCCTTGTATTTGCAATTCTTCCGTACGCCGGTCATCCCGAAGGCCCGCGCTTTTACCAGCGGCCGAGGGATCTCGGTTGCAACGGCTGCTTCCGGTCAGCCTGCCCGAGACACTCTCACGGCCCTATCACCGGCTTTCCGGCGGAACGATGCCATTCATCCACAGGTCCATCATTGAGGCTAGAACTTCAAGTCAACTTTAAGGCAAGAGATTAATTTGTAAATTATTTGTCACCGGCTGGGACCAGAAACTACGAACCTCGTCTATGATGCGGTCATGCCGGCTTTAACTATTTCCCAGGTGGCCCGCCAGGTCGGTTTGCAGGCCTCGGCCATTCGTTACTATGAGCAGATCGGCCTGCTGCCTCCGGCCGACCGCGTCAGCGGACAGCGTCGCTACGATATGGCCGTGCTCTATCGGCTGTCGGTGATCCAACGCGCGCGCCAGTTGGGATTCACTCTCGAGGAAGTTCGCCAACTGTTTTTTGGATTCCGCGACGCACCCCGCGCCTCCGCCCGCTGGCAATCGCTGTGCCGCAAAAAAATGGGTGAACTCGATGCGCTTCTGAACGACATCAAAACCGTACGCCGTCTCTTGCGCCGAATGATGTCCCGCTGCCATTGCGACACCCTCGACCAATGTGGCAAAGGAATCTTTCTGAGCGGCAAGGTCGGCCCGAAATCTTCGGGTAAAGGAAAAAACTGGCGCAAGCCGGACGCCAATAAACCGAGCATCCGCGCCATTGCCGCTAGCCGCCGTTGACAGTGTCACCGCGGTAAGTCCAGAGTGGATCGTAGCGCTGCGTTTCTTCGTGCCTTGTCGCGATGTCATCCCGAAGTCGCGTGTTCTTACCAACGCGACGAGGGATCTCGGCCGAAGAGGACGTGTCCGGCAAGCCGGGGAGAACAGCCGTAGTTGTTGAGTATGTCATCCCGACGAAAGCGAAGCTCTCGGAGGGACCGGACGAAGTGCGGACATCGGCACTGCAGTAATTGGGAAACAAGCGTGTTGCCTGCGCAATTGATTGGCCCTCGCTGCGATACACGGAGTATCGGCGGACGTAAGGTCCCTCCCTCGGCTGCTCCGAGCTCGGGATGACAACCCAAGTTTCCCACTTCGGCACATCCTCCTCCATTTGTGACACCAATCACTGCACGTTCTGCTTGACCTTCTTACGATGACATCGGTTTCCCAAACCCTCCGAGCCAACATCCGCTTCCAGGTTTTCCGATGTACGGAACAGGTTGTGCTCGACGGTGCGTGATTTTCCTGCTATTGGCGGGCCTGAACCCGTCAACTCGCGCTCAACTTCCTCGCAATGAAGCCGCAGATCGCTTAGGCATTCCGCAACGCATCGGCGAACGCACGCCATTTCCCATCGATCCGTTGCCGCGTGAGCCAGTGCCCTTCCCACCGATATCTGCGCCGCCGGTCGCGAGTGGCCTGCCGCTGCTGACCAATGCCGCCGGCATCATCTTCTCTGGCACGGTTGTCGAGATTTCGCCCGCGTCATCTCGGGACAGAGTCCCGCAGGTCATCGCGGTTCGCTTCCACGTGGAGAACGCCATCCGCGGCTCTCAGCCAGGGCAAGAGTTGCAGATCCTGCAGTGGATCGGCGCCTGGAACGCCGGCCAGCGCTATCGCGTCGGGGAGCGCGTGCTCGTGTTTTTCTATCCCGCGAGCAAGCTGGGACTGACCAGCGCGGTGGCCGGTGCGCTCGGCCGATTCGCGGTCGACGAATGGGGACGCGTTGTCCTTTCGCCGCAACATCAACAATTTTTTCGAGCGGACCCGGCCCTGGCGGGGAAGTCGCTGGTTCGGTTGCGCGACTTTGCCGGGGCTGTTCGGCGGGCCAGCGGAAAGGAATGAGTGACGACGATGACTGGAACCGCAGCATCGAGCGCGCGCTCTTTCCTTCTCCGCTTGGCGGCACCGGCTGCGTTGATTCTGTCGGTCGCCATGGCCGCCCGCGCCGGGGGTCCAAAATACGTCGCCGGCGTCACCGATTTCGATTCTTCCGTCACCGGCTGGCCGCTCGTCTGGTCGCCGGGGCAAGTCACATATTTCACCGATCAAGGCGATCTCAGCCCCGTTCTGCCCAACCCGTCTGCGAATTCTTTGGTTGCCACTGCATTCGCACAGTGGACGTCGGTTTCGACCGCCGCTCTCTCGGCCACCAGCGGCGGCCAGCTCGCTGAAGACGTCAACGGCACCAACGTCAGCCGCGGATTGAATGGATCACTGGTTCTTCCCGCTGACATTCAGCCCAGCGCCACGACCACTCCCATCGGGATCGTTTACGACTCCGATGGAACGGTGACCGACGCCTTTCTCGGCGCTGGCGCCGGCGATCCCAGCCAATGCTTTTTCAACGCGGTTTTCGGTGCGCCCGACAATTATGGTGAATACGCGACTTTCCAGCACGCGCTGGTCGTCATCAACGGCCAGTGTGTGCAGCAGAGCTCCCAGCTTGCCGACGTTGAATACCGGCTGGTGCGCGTGATGGGCAACGTGCTCGGACTGGGCTGGTCGCAGCTGAACGGGAATGTCAGCAGCGGCAAGCCTGCTCCAACCGCTGACGATCTCGCCGGTTTTCCCGTGATGCACTACACCGATCCCTGGAGCTGCAATCCCATTACGCGTTGCTATGCGAATCCCTATGCGCTCGCGCCCGACGATATTGCCGCGATCTCGCGGCTCTATCCGATCAATGCGCAGAACCAGTCAAGTTTCTCCGGCAAGCAGATTTTTTCCAGCACGACCGGGCGCATTCACGGCTCGGTCTGGTTCACCGACCCCTCCGGCAATCCAACCCAGCCGATGCAGGGCGTCAACGTGGTCGCGCGCTGGATCGATCCCGTGACCGGCCAGCCTTCGCACCACTATTCCGTCTCTTCGGTCTCGGGATTTCTCTTCATCGGCAACGCCGGCAATCCTATGACGGGCTATAACGATCCTCTTGGAGATCCGTTCAATTGCTGGGGATCGGAAAGCTCGAATCTCGAAGGCTTCTTCGATCTCGCTGGACTTCCTTTTCCCACCGGCGCGAGCAGCGCGCAATATCAGTTGAGCGTAGAAGCGATTGATCCGCTGTGGTCAGCAGGGGTCAGGCCGTATGCGCCGAATCAGGTTTTGCCGTCGGGCAGCGCCGCTCCTATCGTTGTCACTGTTACCAAGGGAGGCGATGAAGAACAAAATATTTTGATGACGGGCAGCGCGCAGCCGGTGCCGCCGTGGTCGAAGTCGTCCACCTGGACCAATCCCGCTCCGGTACCTGCCGGCGGCGATTGGATGGGCTCGCTCAGCGGCTACGGCGCCATGCCCTATTTTTCGCTCGGCGCGCAGGGTAATCGCACGCTCTCGGTCGCTGTGACTGCGCTCGATGAGCACGAGAAGCCGAGCACTGTCAAAGCGCTCCCCATGATTGGAATGTGGAGCGCGGGTGATCCCGCCGGCACGGCGCCGCCTGCGTTTACCAATGCTCCATTCAACGCTGTAAATATTGGCGAGACGCGGCTCGATGTGCAGGTCAACACGCCGGGCCATTTCCTCATCGGCATCGCCGACCTGCGTGGCGACGGACGCCCCGACTATCACTATCACGCGCATGTTCTCTATGGCGACTCGGTTGTCCCGCACCGTGTCGGCGTGAATGGCGGCGCAGTCACGATCAATGGCATCGGCTTCAACTCGGGACTGAACCTGACGATGGGAAGTACGCAGCTCACGCCGATGGCTCTGAGCGCGGGCCGAATCGTAGTTCTGCTCCGCCCACAACAGGATGGCATGCAGACGATTACCCTCTTCGATCCCGCGACCGGTTCGTCTTCCACGATGACTGGAGCTGTGACTGTCGGCGCGGCCGCCAGCGACAGCCTGGTGCTGATCGCGAAGGGAAACCCTCCCACCCCCGTGGGAACGCAGGCTGCCGGTCCCGTCAGCGTGCAGGCCGTCGCCTCTGACGGGGTGACGCCCGTGGCCGGCGC
The DNA here is from genome assembly GCA_035710725.1 of Candidatus Sulfotelmatobacter sp. Taxonomy (GTDB): domain Bacteria; phylum Acidobacteriota; class Terriglobia; order Terriglobales; family Acidobacteriaceae; genus Sulfotelmatobacter. Next base: position 44,428 of record DASTCY010000049.1, read on the forward strand.
AACCATTGCCTGGAGCACGACCAACGGCGTAACCCTTTCTGAGTGCGGGGGAGCGTCAGCGTGCTCGGTCACAAGCGATGACAGCGGCATGGCAGCAACCTGGGTCACGCCCACCGCTTCAGGGACTGCAACCATCACCGCCACGCTCGCGCCGGAATCTTACATATCTCCGAAGTCGGTGACGACCACATTGTCGGCCACATCGTCGGCGCTAGACATCGGACTTGTTACGCCGTACGTCTCGGTCGCACAGGGAGCGACAATCTCGATTCCTCTCACTGCGCGTGTGCTAAGCAATGGCTCACCGCAAACTACCGCGACCGTAAACTTTCAAATCATGCGCGGATCGGGCACGCTCAATGCCGCCAGTGCCCCGACCAACTCCAGCGGATACGCCGGCGTGACACTCTCGCTCGCGAATTTCAGCGCCAACGTTCAGGTGAGCGCGTGCGTGGCCCCGGCCAACGCTCCGTGCCAGAGTTTTTATCTCAACTTTGCGCCTACGTCGCAACAGAACCTGCAAACCGTCGCGGGCGCCGGACAAATCGTCGCCACCGGAACAGCTCTTCAACCGATGGTCGTGCGCGTGGTCGATTCTTCAAGCCCGCCGAATAACGTGCTCGGAGCCAGCGTCTTGTTTCAGAGCACGATCATGCGCCCCACGGGCGACAATCCCGCGGGAGGCTCGGGCGAGACCAACACCGGCAATCCGGGCATGCCGGTGATCCTCAGCCAGGCCCAGGCCACATCTGTCACCGACGCCAATGGATTGGCACGCTTCCAGCCTTCCACCGGGTCGTTAACCGGTGCATTGCAAGTCGATATCACTGTTTCTGCCGGAACTACGGCCACTCTCAACTACGTTCTCGAAGTGTTGCCCGGCCCGGCGTCTCTCACACAAGCGCAGCCAGTGTCATCCAAGAGCACGAGTCTGAAGATGCCTGCGTTCGAGCGGTGGAATTTCTGAGTCGAAATTGGTCCGCTTCCGCACGTGCTCCCTTCCTTGGCTGTCATTCCGTCTCTAACGACGATGCCGGGTGTCAAGCGATTTGGAGCGGACGTTTCCCCTCGACGCTTTTGATATTTCAGAAGCGCCATTTCGCTCTGTTCGAAAGGTGTTGACTTGCCAGACCAAGGTCGTCACTCTTTTTCAAAT
>DASTCY010000050.1:0-169498 GCA_035710725.1 Candidatus Sulfotelmatobacter sp.
AAGGTGTCGAATCGGAAAATCTGCTCGCCTTGCTGTACTTTGCTGACTGCATTCTGGACGGTTGAGTTGTGAGGAAGGCTATCGGCATTGACAGTACTCGATCGGCTGTTAGCAATCCCGATACTAATTAACGAGATTGCAGCGATGAACATCGAAGTTGATCGCAAACTTGAGCGGGACATTTAAACCTCCCCTAACGTGGTTTACACGTTGGAATGGATGGGACATGGACTTGCGTCTGGAGCGACGCTTGGAACCGCAGGGGGTCTCTTTTCAGAGAAGAACCAAGTAGGTGGCTCGTTGGATCTGCGAATTGGGTGATTCAGTTGTGTGAACGTTGGAGGGTGTTCGTTTGAAGCGGGTTGACAGCGCTATGTCAAAGTGTTGTCACGCGATTGTCAAATTTATGTCAACGAAATCTCATCGTCGCGGAATTGATTTCCTGAACCATCCACAGCATGCTGCGCGCGGTCTGTTTCGTTTCTTTCGTGTCAGCGTCAAAGGGCTGCCTGTGGCAACGCTCGGAGCCAACGTCTTGAGCGATTCTGCAATGAAGAACATGACGTTGGTTAATTCGCTCGCCGGGATGTCCTTGAGCACCTAGACATTCTTCATCGTCTCAGCGGCGGTATTCTCCGGAGTGGCCGAAATGTTCCAATGTTTCCGGTCATGATGCAGGCCAACACGACAAGCGTCGAAGCCGGACACGACATTACTATCATCTCGACAACTCAACTCCTTCTCGAGTTGCCAATCTGAAATGCCCCGATCGCGCGGAATTCATTCACAATAGATTGGCAACCATTTTCTCTACTCTGGCGATAAAAGAATCGAAATCCTCTTCCCTGACAAGTACCCCATCTTCAAAATACACAAGATAATTTGCGTTTGTGGCTATAGTGCCTGCTAGCCTCGTGGTTTCAATGAATCGTATTTTATTGGGGGAGAAAAAGGCAGTAACCGCAGCACGATCCGACCCTCTCAGCCAATAATGTGCTGTAAATTCGGGGTATTGGATGCGATTCAATTCGATCGCCGGCCTTGGCGTTCCTGAAATTTTGTCCACGACATTCTCGAGAGTATGGATAGCGGAATTCGTTCCGAGGGAAAATTGCGGCAATCCCAGAGCGCGTATCTTGGCCACCTTATAGCGAATATTCCCGCCGCTTGCGCTGGGGCTTCTTGGAGTCACATTGAAGTTGAAGATGGTGACCTCTTTCGACCCGATGGTGCAGGTGAACGCTAGCCAGTCCCCTGTTCCGTTTTCGAGCCCCTCGATATCGGTGATATCGGAGGCTGCGCGAACGGAGTTTCTTAGGGCCGGATTCTTCAACATTTGCAGGAAGGAATTGTCCAAGGCTTGTGCAATAGCAGGATTAACCAGCACAAACCCTCTCTTTTGTGCGTATTCAACCACTTTTCTCACTTTGTCCCTCGGATTAGGACGAAAGAGCCGAAAGATCATCGGCACCAAGCTGCACAGCGCAAAAATAGTAAGAACAATGAGAAACAAGTGGTTCATTGGAAGAGGCCAGATTGCAGATTTCCTTTCCCCCTCCGCAGATTTCGTTTCTACCTCCGCGGATTTCCTTTCTACCTCCAAAGGAAAGTTTATTCCGCCGTTGGGGGGCGCATTGAAACCAGTTGCGAATTGCTGAAAACGGAAAAAACCAGCGCGAACAATACCAAACTTCGACTGTCGCGCACAATAAGAAAGCTCTGGCACCTTGAGACGCCACCGGGCTTTATGCCCGACCGCAGGCGAATCGTGAATTGTTTAGACACTGTGCCGGGAGATTCTGCTAGAATGTCTGCTCTCTCGCACCCAATTGCGGACAGGAAATCCCGACATGCCCCTCCTGTGTCGGGGTTTCTGCTAGCGGCCATAAGATGATCGTCCAACTCCAGGAGACCAGAACGTCCAAGCTTATGAGCGCACTAAGTATCTGTTCCATTCGAGCGGACAACCCCCTTCAGTTTTGAAGATGAGGTTCGGAGGCTGGGTCTGCAGGAAAAGGATTACCCTAGCTTAGGCGAACTCCGGCACTGGTGTGAGCGCAAAACGGATCGATGCTACGTACCGGAGTGGTTGCTGAAGACGTGGCGAATGTCTGTCGAGCCAGATTTCAGCATTCGACGGTAGCATGGCGCTAACCTCGAATGCACAGTGTGTATCGCCGCCTGAGTGTTGATGGACAATGCGAATGTTTAGGATTTGTAAAATCTGAATGCTTGAGAGTGATTAGTAAACATTTCTGAATGACTCGACATCGAATCCAGGTCTAAATTCAACGAGAGGGCAGGCAGACGATGAAAAAATTCTTGGTGATCTACAGGGCACCTATTTCTGCGCGTGAGCAGATGGCCAACGCAAACTCGGAACAAGCCAAAGCGGGCATGGATGCTTGGATGAAATGGGCGAAAAACGCTGGACATGCAATCGTAGACTTGGGCGCACCTTTGGATGATGGCAGAACCGTAACCGGGGCGTCGGCGAGCAGCAGCGGCTCAAGGGCTGTCGGATATTCGATTCTCCAAGCCGAATCAATGGAAGGCATAAAAGAATTACTGCGAGACCATCCGCATGGCCGGATTCCAAATTTTGCGATTGAGGTTTTTGAATGCCTGTCCATGCCAGGCGAGGTCACCAAAGCTGCGTAACCTTAAACTTGCATGATCAGAAGGCGTGTGAGAGCAACAAGCATAGATGACTAGAACCGGAGCGGTTGCTGAAGACCTGGCGAATAACCGTTGGGCCTGATTTCAGCATTCGATGGCTGCGGAACAGTCTTTTGAAGAGTCGCGGGCCGATTCCGTTGGGCTCTCGCAAGTCCACGATGTAACGATACGATTTTTCAAGTGACGCTATCAAGTGACGCGCCGACCTTTCGCCGAACAAGGCAACTATTGGAAAGCAAGGACGGGCAGGTTGTGCCTCGCCCGTCCTATCTTCCCTACTAAAATAGTTCGGCGCTGCTGAGTTCACCGTTGTTATTGTCGCCACCGGCGGCCAGAACATGGCCGTTGTGCAGCGGGGTTGCAGTGTGATCAGCGCGAGCGGTCTTCATGCTGCTCGAGACCGTCCAGGTCCCGGTAGCGGGATTATAAGTCGCGCAGATCGCCAGCGGGGTAGTGGTAGTCAAGTTGACATTGTTGCCACCGACGACCATGACAGAGCCAGTGGGCAGCAACACGGCCACATGTTCCTGGCGGTTCGAAGGCATATTTCCCGTAGCCGCATACAATCCTGTGGCCGGATTGTAAAGCTCTGCCTTCGAAATGCTGACTCCGTTCACGTTCTCTCCCCCAGCCATGAGCACCGCACCTGAGTGCTGGCGCTTTGCCCGTACACGCCGGTGGCGAAGGGTTCGGCACTGGACGTCCTTCCCCAATGGGTGAGATCAACACAGCCTCGGAATAACGGGGCTTGGCAGCCCGCTCGGACACCAGAGTCTTGATCGTGTCAGAAGGACTGAAGGCCGACTTTCCCTTCTTGTCCAGAAATCGTTGCACTTTTTTCCCTGATCGAAACGGAGCGTTCCCTTTACCGCGGGCTGGGCCTTCTTTTGTCCTGTGGCAGTGGCTTTCATATACTCAGCGTGGTCGAACTTGCTGGCTGCAGCTGAAAGCGTAGCGATCAAAAGGGTTGCGCCCAGCCCAAGACTCCTCGGCACTATCCGTGACATAGATTCCTCCGTCACTCCCAAGCTTCTTCGGCCCTGTTCGGCGCGAACACGTACAACCTAATAGCGCGAGGCCTGGTTCCGTCAAGGAGTGGAAGATGAGGATTCTGTGAGTTGTGGAACTTATTCAAAGTCAACAGCCTGAGAGACTGCTACAATAGCCGCCGTAGGGTCGCACCGGTTCGACTTGGGGTGGGCGTGTCCGTCGCTACCGGACAAAGAGAGTCTCACTAACGTTCATCGCCATTCAGCCAGTCCTTCGGTTGAAGTTCGCCTGAAAGTCAACCATCAAGCCGTACTCACAGTAAAAGACTTTGGACGAGGAGTGCCGGCTGAGTTGCTGCAAGGGTCTCAGACAAATGGGGAACACTTCGGTGTGGGTCTGAGTGGTATGCGGGAGCGTGTGAACGATTTAGGTGGGACGTTTGACATTCAGTCTAGTGGGGACGGTACGCTCATAGCTGTGTCGATTCCCCTCGCAACAGAGGTGTCAGATGCAGGAACGATTGCCCGAAAGAAGTTGGCTGCATAGATGACATGCCCTAGTCACCGCATCCGCCGCGTCCAGGATATTGGACTGATTTTTTGATGGCGCCACCTGGTACTCCTTTCGGCCAGCTTCGCGGAGTCCTTGAACGAATTTGGGTCAGTCCGGATTGTTCAGCGGAACCGGCAAGCCGTTTCTACAGTTGCGTCCGGATCTCAAGGAGATTTGCGCTTTCGTCTTCGTCGCTTCTGCAGCTCATGCGAGAACTCAACGATCTGCTTGAACCAAAGAGCAGCGCCTAGAGAATTCGGACACAGCCAGGTAACCTCAGGAGTCCTCTTGCAGAGAATTGCCTTTAGGCTGTCGCGAAGCTGAAGGCTCCCGGCTTGAGCCTTTTTCACATGCGAAAATACCGAGACGGTGTCTCACTTTTTCCTTCTCCTCAATAACCATCGCATCATTCAGTCTCTTAGTTAGCTCCGCGATTTTGCCAGGATCGCATTCTTGTTCTATCTGTCGGACGATTTCTTCCCATGCGTGCACCGGCATAGAAGCCTCCTACCGACATTAAGCGTAGGTCTGTTCGGTGCGATTTCCCGACGCTCTGGCGTGCGCCAACATGCGCCAAGAAAATTGGGCGCTACCCAAACTTAGCGTCGCATCCCGCAATCCCTCTAAGTGAAACATACGATCCCTCATCGCCCTCGTCAGCCATCTAACAATTGACTCTCAAGCAATTTCTGGAGGGTTTCATGGATATTTCATTCCATCGCCTTCTTTGCTTGCTTACTTACTTTCTGCTTAACACCTGGCCTTTATGCCCAGGGATGGGACAAGTTGAACATTAGTGCTGGCGCAGGTTTCTTCGAGAAAAGGGAGTATCGACCCCATACCCTTCGTTAACGAAGCGTCGATGCAACCTGTCGAGAACGTTGTTGCCAGCTCGGGACGTGGGTCACCTTCTGTTGTGACCTGGACGGGGCGGTCAGAAGTACCGGCCCTTTTGCTGCCGGTGATCTGCCGGCAGCTATCCGGCTCTGCGCGCATCTTACCCCACGTCCACACTGTGAACCGCTGTGAAAAAGCTCGGTGTTTGATTTTGTACTACTTGAAGAGCAGCGGCGGTGAGAACTCGGTCGGCAAAAGAGAGCGTAATTCATCAGGCTCCGTGGTAATCGCCGGGCGACTTTCACACAGTGTTCCTTCAGGAACAAATGTTATCGCAGTGAAGAAGGGTCAACCAAGATCCTGATAGATGCGGATTTCTCTTCCACGCCCGACAGTTTCGCACAGTTCTTATCTTGCCAGACTGTTGTTTTTCAGCGTGAGCAAGTCTATGATGTTCCCGACAGTTTTTCTGTGCATTCCCGCAGCAAAAACCCGTACTGGTTTTCTGGGCTATCCGCTCCGTCCAAGCGGGCAACCCTCACTAGCTTTGAAGATGAAGTTCGGAGGCTGGGTCTGGAAGAAAAGGATTATCCCGGCTCGCTCGAACTTCGGCACTGGTGTGAGAGCAACAAGGATCGATGCTTTGTACCGGAGTGGTTGCTGAAGACGTGGCGAATGTCTGTCCAGCCAGACCTCAGTGTTCGACGATGAGTGCCTCATGTGGCTGACCGAGTTCTCAGCAATACGAACTGAACTGATTGCCATCCTGGAATTCGACCGAATCTTCGTCGAGCAGGGAAAGCCGCTAGGCAACGAATCCCTCGCTTATCTTTTTCGCCAGGTCCGGCAGGATGAGCTGATAAGGCAGTTGGCTGATCTGATTTCACGCAACTAGGGCGGAATTGTAGTTTCAACGGGGCAGATAGCTACCCGTCTCATCGCAGTGAACGACTTCGATCTAAAGATGGCGCAGCCTGACAGTGACTCCGCCACCAGTGAGGAACATAGCTCCTTCAGCCTCCCCCGCTTGGTTGTTTGTTCCTCCGGCCTGGTTTACGCGGAGGTTCGGCCGCGGGATGTCACGATCTCAATGAAGTGGTTGAACTACTTAAGAAGCATTTTCGTCAAAACGCAGAGATTGAGGAGTGTGTCGTAGACTTTCTTGCCAGCCAGCAAGACTTCTGCGGCATGACGCCAATCCATACAGATGAAGTGAACGGACCCGTCCGAGCTATGACGCTCCAGCAGAGAGAGTGCACCACATAGGAAATCGAAGAACTCCGACTCGCTCATCTCACCCGAAGCCATCGCGAAGTCGCGATGATGGATCGCTCCCTGGCCGCAGACGTTGCCATCGATCTTGAGGGGAGTGTCTGCTGGCACTTGAAAAATTTACGCTACGATTCAGACGTCACTAGCATCCAAACAGCGATTTAAGGCTCTCTCTTGCCCGCAACAATCTTTTCGGGCATCTACGACTCAATCAATTTGACGGTCACTTAAGCCCGCAGTAATGACGCCCACGATAGCCCCGGCGACCGCGCCCGTCGGTAGTGCTCCGCTTGGCAAGGCGGTTGATTTCCTGGCGTGATCGAGTTTATGATCTTTGGCTATCCCAGCGGTTTGCTGTGAATTCCCGCAGTCAAAACTCGTACTGGTCTTCTGGAATATCCGTTCCACTCAGGCGGGTAGCGCTCACCAGCTTTGAAGATGAAGTTCGCAGACTGGGATTGAACGAGAAGGAGTATCCTCATTCCCGCGAACTCCGGCACTGGTGTGAGTGCAACAAAGATCGGCGCTACGTACCTGAGTGGTTGCTAAAGACGTGGCGAATGTCTGTCGAGCCAGATTTCAGCTTTCGACGATTGCATGTAGCTGACCTACGCTCCAATCGCGGGATCGCACCACCAATTCGCGTGTTGATAGGCCGCTAAGCACGGTGCTCGGCAATTGCTAGCCATCCCTGGGTTTCCAAGAAACATCCCAAGCTGTTTTAAACGGCGCCATTCCATATGCGAGGGCACAATCGGATAAGGCCCCGTATTCGACCATCGGTCCTTTGAGTCAGTATTTGATCTCGGATGAGAACTCTGAAATCACACTGGCCCGCATGGTTTCTGAGGAGGATATTCACGTGGAGAAACGAAGTATAACTATAAGCTACTGGCAGGCAAGCTTGACAACCCTCCATGAAGTTGTCGATCAAACGATGAGCTTTATGGACACACCTTTGTGCGCGAACACTGCCGATGGGCAGTAGTAGTGCGCCTCCTGCATCGAGGTACTGTACGCGCTGGCGGAGCCTGTGGACGTGCGTGGATGATCGCACTAGACAGGAATTGGCACGCGAAACCCGAAAGCCTATTGCTGATTCTCTGGCCGCCCTTCTTCGAACATCTTGCAACCGGTGGAACGCCTCAAATTAGACGGGAGAGGTGTGCGGGCCGTTGTGTTCACGGAAGCTTGCCTTGAGGGCCCGGTATCTCCACGCCAACGACCGGAATCACTTTGCGTAGACACGGACCGTGCGCCCACACAAGCAGATGCCGCGCGGAAAATCTGTCGGCGGAAAGCCGCCGAAGTAATATTTCGACTGGAATCAGAGTGGAAACTCCGCGTTTACTCCTTGGACTTTGCGGAGACTTCTTCTAAATGATCCAGCGCGCAAACGCTCATGCGTTCCGCTACATGCACCGAAATATTTTCAATTACATCCGTCACACGGCACATTCTTTCCGCGATATCGTGCTGGGCTAGCACCCTGCCGCATCTCATTGTGTTTCGAGGTCAGCCCACAGGAGCATGAGACTTGCGCTACGGGAGGGGAGCTTCTGTCTCCTCCAGAATCCAATGATTCTCCTTGGGCGATTCCAAGTGACAGTCGAATCCGTAAAACCGTCCGTTGAAGATATGTTGGAAGAGACAGGCCCTTTGTCCGCTCATGATGGGATTGCCCTGAACGGGCTGGAAGTTTCCATCGGGCGAATCGGCAGCGAACACTTTAACCAGCCATTCTCCTTCCGGGTCGGTGGTGTAGCGGTGCGGATAGATCTCAGTGGCCAGATAGTAGATACCGGTCTTCTTGCCTTCCGCATCTTTCGCATTCTTCACATAGAGGAGAGTGGGCGCTGCAATAGTGATTGTGTCGGTCATCAGTACCTTCTCCGTCGCTTTATCAAGATCGGTTACAGCAGCGGCGCTCTTGCTGATAATTTCGAAGTGATCGTGGTCATTCCCTCGGTAAAACGTCAGGTAAAAGCGACCGCTTCGGGGATCCTGGAAAAGGTTAGGATTCTGATTGCGCTGGTTCGGAACACCCTGCACAAGCACCTTCTCTTCGGTGAGATGAATACCATCGCGAGAGCTAGCCAACACGATGTGGCTGCTCGGGGTGTCATAGTCCCGCGTAATGGCAAAGTACAGAACGTCAGGATGTTTTGGATCAGCTTTTGCAATCGCGGAAGGCCAACGGGCATTGGTCCAGATTGGATTTTGGTCGTATTTCTCCCAATCGTTCAGGTCCTTGCTGCGGGCCAAACCAATCCCCTCCCCTTCGTTCAAACCGTACCAGCCCCAATACCGAAATCCATCGTGGTTGTATTCCAGAACACTCATGGTGTGAGGAAACTCATTGCGTTCCCAAGCCTGCGCAGTGGGCAGTATGTGGCGAGGCTCGCTTAGCTTTAGATAGGGAATCGGTCCCGAATCTTTTGGGGCTGCGGGTGATTGTCCCCAGCTCGAAAGCGCAACGAACGTGATGGTCAACAATAGTGCAACTTCCGGATACCAAGGCCGATTGATGTAATGATGGGCGGACATTTGTCTTTTCTCCAATAGAGTGTTTAGGCGACGGCTTGCACTGCAGTTTTCTTGATAGTGATGGTTGCGTTACTGACAATGGGCCGAGCCCAGAACCCAACGCTGAGAACGCATCCGAAGGTTAGGTAGAGGAATGCCAATCCGGCGCGCAGTCCAAAGTGGTCGCCGATGCGGCCGATAATGAGAGGCACGACGGCGCCACCCATGATCCCAGTGCTGAGTATTCCGGCGAAAGAGCCGTGATATTCCGACACGGAATTCAAGGCCAACGACACCAGGATTGGCCACATCACCGAAGCAAACAGGCCAATCGCAGGAAAGGCAATTACAGCAATATTTGCGGGGGCGAACAGGGCCGCTGTCACACAGAGCAGGGCACCCGTACACGTCCCAATTAGCACCTTTCGGCTGTCGAATATTTTCAGCAACAGCATGCCAATGAAGCAGCCGGCGGTGAGCAGTCCCCAAAACCATGAGACGGCGGTTGCTCCCGTGGTGTGGGGATCAAATCCGTGGTATTGGGCGAGGAACTTTGAAATCCAGTCGGCAGTGCCCTGCTCAGAGCCCACGTAGGCAAAAACGCTGATGAAAAAGAACCAAACCATCGGCCGGCGCGCGAGCTTGCCATACATTTGCCGCGAACCTGCAGCTTCGTCGGTAGTTCGCTGCACTCTCGGAAATTTCACTCTGGAAAGGACCCCAATCATCAGTACTGTAACCAAAGCGAAAATCCAGTAGATTGACGCCCATGGAAGCTGGGGTGGCGTAAGCCTGCCCAATATGCGCAAGAGAACGCTGCTATCGCGCGACGACTTATTCAGATTCTGCACCAGGTACGAATAGATTCGCGGGCTCACAAAAGAAGCGGAGCCGAAAATCAGTTGTGCGAACGCAGAGTTAAAGGCGAAGTGTTCTTCCCCGCCCGACACGCGCAACAGGGGATTGATGGCAGTTTGAAGCGTTGCCATACCCGCACCGATGATGAACAGCGACCAAACCGCGACGGAGTATCTGGGAAAAAGAGCAAAAGTAAGAGACCCGATTGCTCCCGCGAGAAAGGCAGCGATCATCACCGGCTTTTCGCTGAATCGTTCGACAAAGAATCCCGCGGGAATCGACATTACGCCATAAGCAATAAAGAATGAAAAAGGCAGGAAGGCCGCCTCCGCTAGGGTTACACTGAAGCCACTAATGATGTCCGGGACAATCGGTCCCAGTATGTTCGTCAATAGTGACATGACAAAAAACACCATAAAAACCAATGCGACCATAGAGCGATTTCGTGTCATAGAAAAAGGATTCCAACTGTCACCTAGCATCACTCAGTTATGGTCACTTTTGTGGCCAGTTCGAATCGGCCAGGCTCCCGCTTTGCATGTGCCGCCAAAGCCAGGGTCATCATCTGCACAGGCAGGATCTCCAGGATCGGTCGAGTGTCCGCGACCACGTCGGGAAATCGGAACGCGAGTGATGATGCGTCCTCGCCGCACAACTCGGCCCGGCTCCCCTGGTCCAGAATGTCGGCAAACAAACGTATGTTGAGGTCCTTGGTGCGAGCATCTCCGGAGAAAACGAGGACAAATGTCTCATCTCCCAGCATTTCGAACGGGCCGTGACGAAAGGCGGCGCTGCTCATCCCCTCGGCATGAAAGTGATCCGCTTCCTTCACAATCAACGCGCCAGTACCTACCGCGGCCAGCGAACTCCCGCGCCCTATCAGGAACAGATGTCTAATCTCGGCCAACTTCGGCATTAGGCCGCGGACGTGCGCCTTCCAATTCGATAAGTAGGACGCGACCGCGGGAACAGCCTCTCGCAATTCCTGTCGTGCATGACGACTGCCGCCTTCACAGAAGGTGTGACTTAGCCATTTGAGCGCCATGAGTGCAGTAACGTAGGTCTTGCACGAAACAGAGAATTCATCGCCTGCCCATGTCAGCAGTGCGGCGTCCGACTGCAGTGCCAGAGGACTTTCCGGCGTGTTGGTTACCGCAATGATGGCGGCACGCTTCTGATTAATCTCAAGCAGACGAATCATCTCGGCGCTCTGTCCGGATTGTGAAACTGCCACAATGAGAGTCTTCGTATCAAGGAACCGGCTCTGGTAGTGAACTAGCTCCGAAGTCTCGATCATGATGGCGGAGAATCCGTGATTGATGAGGTCGAGGCAGAGCGGGTGCAGCGCATAAAAAGAGGAACCCATGCCGGTCAGTACAATCCGCTGAAATTTCCCAGCATTCAGGCGCTTTGCCAAATCGAGCAGCGCTTTTGAACTTTCCAATCTCTCCAGCGTGTCTTCCAATGCTTGTGGCTGGTTGAGAATGTCTCGAAGATATTCACCCTCGATCAAAGATAGATCACTGAACATATTTACCTCCGCCCAATGCAAATCGGTGATGCCAGACCTGAGCAGCCCCGAGTAAGGGGGCATCGGGCCCGAGTGAAGCGAGTGTTACCTCGGTCCGGTGGAAGGGTACGAGGCCGCAATGCCGTCGAATAGTCGCGCGCAAGTCATCCAGAAAAAGATGTGCGCTCCCCATAACGCTGCCGCCCAGCACAATTGCCTCTGGAGAAAATAGTGTGACCAGATTGGCCACACCCAAGCCCAGATAATACGTTTCCCTTTCGACGGTCTGCCGCGCTAACGCGTCTCCCTGCTGTGCCAGTTCGCAAATCTTCTTGGCGGTCAAACCCTTTAGATGTGGATAATCCTTTGGAGCTTGGGTGGTCAGCCACTCGACCATCGCCGGTCCGCGCGCCAATACTTCCCAACAGCCGCGCGCCCCACAAAAACAAATAGGGCCGGACGGGTCGACAACATGGTGTCCAATCTCGGGGTGGGACTGGTCGACGCCTCGGTAGAGCCGGCCTTCGAAGATGATGCCGCCTCCGATACCTGTGCCCACGGTCACGCAAATTACGCTCGCCTTACCCTTCGCCGCTCCCAGTAGTGCTTCTCCCAGGGCGACGGCATCCGCATCGTTCTCCATCGCTACCGGTACGCGAAACTCTTGCGAGAGATCCCCAACCAGGTTCTTGTCTTCCCATCCGGGAAGAAAATCGACCACCCCAATCTTCCCAGTACAGGGATAAACTGGCCCGGTACAACCAATGCCGATACCCGTTATTTCAGTGCCTGCCTGACGGGCTGCGTCTTGCAACATTCGCGCGATCCGGTCGAGCGCGTTCTGGTACCCGCGATCCGCGTCAGTCGGAGACTCCACGCGAGACAAAAGCCGCCCGCTGTCGTCCACCACTCCCACGGCGATCTTAGTACCACCGATATCAACTGCGCCGATCATTCGGTTCTCCGTTGTTTCCAAGTACTACTCAAAAGGCAAGAATCCAAGATATCCAAGCAAAGTGAAGGCGGTTTCATTGTTGAACTCATGTTTCTCCCCGGGATCAGAAGAATGCCTGACTCCACCGGTTTCTCGGTCGTAAGTCGCATCAATGAGCCACCGCAGCGACTTCACTGGTGCCGGCTTCCGCAAAGACTTGTCCGCTAGGGCCAGCATTGCGACATTCAGGCTGTATGCAGGCTTCCCAGGAACTGAAACGATTGAGCCATCAGATTGTATTTTCGATTGGAGCCATTTCAGAGCAGCGCGACTCTGAGTGTTGTCGCCCCATATCCAAGACAAGTACCCTTGCGAAAAAGCCGCGCTGTTTCCGTCATCACTAGTGTCGAGCTTGCCATCTTGGTCGAGACCCAGACCATACCTGCCAAGTGAAGTCGGAAAAATTCGAGCCGAGGTCTGGCTCCTCAAGGTTTTAGCAACTTGTCCATACTGCGCATCGCGATAAAGCGTTTCGCCAGCGTGCATGCCCAGGTAGACGTCGCCCTGGTCGGCCGAATACTTTTCCTGGTAGAAATGCCACTTGCCATCGGCGGCATAGAACTGCCACGAACTCCGGCTTAAGCCATCAGCGTCGAGGTTGTGATGGATGACAAAATCCAAGGCCGCGTGGGCATTCGCGGTATATGTTTGAGGTAATTTATTGCTGCCACTTAATCTCTGATCGAGGTATAGCAGGTAAGCAAAAAGTGCGGAAGTGGCATCGACTCCACGCGCATCTGTGATGCCTGGACCTGCTGAGGTTGCGATGTGTTCGTAGGGAGGATTTGCGGAGAACACGTAGTACCAACTTCCCTTCCAGTTTGCGTCGGACATCTCCTCCCGATCAGCCAGCCACTTGATGCCTTTTTCCAGCCCCTCCAGGTATTTGTGGTCTTTGGTGGCGGCGTAGGCAGCTCCAAGGCCGATCAACGCATACTCCATGTTGGAATCCTGGTTGACCGTAACCACGCCTTTCTCATCCGGTATAGCGCCTCCAGCGTTCTGAAGTGACAGAATGAAGTCTGCCATCCGCACGGCTTCCGGCCATGTCGCCGGACCGTAGCCGCTGCTTGGCGCTTCTTTTGAATCGCTCGGCGCTTGAGCACACAAGGTCTGTCCCAACAAGCAGCATCCAAGAAGGAACATCGGGACAAGGCTGCGCAGCTTAGCTCGCCTATGCCGTAACGAGATCACCCTTTGCTCTCGATGAGATTTCGGCGTCATCCTTATTTCCATTCCGCAATCACGGTATCGTAGGGCTGCATGTCGATCTTCCAACTTGACCCCTGCAGTTGTAGCGAAGCTGATCCATCAGGAGTAATTCGGCTAACCGACCGCAACGGTAAAGTTGTTGAGACGGAGGTTTGGTGCGCCTGCCCGCTGTGATTCACCAGCACGATATAGCCGCGGTGATCCGCGTTCACGCTGGAGACCTCCACGTCGGCCTGATCGCTGAGAAAGACGGGCTTCACCCCCGCCCAATCGCGAATCGCCTTATATATAAGATGAGTGTTTTCTGGTTTCTCGAAAACCGAAGGCGTATTCGCAAGATACTGCTCTATGGGATAAGCGCAGAGCAGAGTTTTTCCTGAGCCCAGCGTGTTTGCCACCAGCGCCGGACGCCCCTCCTGGTCAACCGCGATGACCTTCCCGCCCCTTACCTCAAGAAGTGAACCCCAATATTTCGGACTCTGCGCGGGGACCACGTAGTGGAAAGTATCACCCGGCTTAAGATCGCCGAACGGCTCCACGACTTTCATCGTGACTTCTGAAAGAGTCACCGTGTCGACCAAGCGGGCCCCGAACAGGGATTCCATCTCGGGAATGGCAGCGTCCGCGGCGACCGAGGCATATAGAACGCCGCCTCGCTCTACATATTTCTTCGCCTTTTCATAGAAGTCGCTATGTACATGAACGATATAGCTATTGGTGCTGGTAAGCGGAGAGGGCATGAAAAGCATCCGGCGTTTTTCCCAGTCGGCATACTCGCGGGGAAAGTCCGCTTTCAAACCGGCGCGGTGCGCCAGAACAAAGGAATTAAGCCACGAACTCCTGAGCCACTGAATATCTTCAATCTGATTAGCCGGCTGCTGTCCGGCTACGGCATCCCCGTCGAAGAGAGAGACGTACGGAGTAACTTCGGGACCGGCCAAGCCGAAGTGGGAAAAGTCTCCATGCGGTTTGGACCATTCATCGGGCACCACGATCGCAACATCCGCGGGCGCGGGGCGAATGCCTGTCAGATCCAGCTTCTTGACTACTTGCGCAAACTTCTTGAACTCAGTTGCCAGGGGACGATCTTGACGGTCCCAGGTTGTCATTCCCCAACGTGTCTCTTGAGGAGTCCTCAGATAAGGCGCCTTCCGAAACTGCTCGGGCGCTGCGTCGGTGTAGCACCAGAGATCGACACCAATAGAGCCAGCTCCTAGGCCTGAATACATCATTAGCCGGTCGTAAGTCGCGATTCTTTCGGGTGCATATTGCGCCGAAGAGCCTCCCATTTCGTGAATCATTGCCGGCCGTCCGGCCCCGCTGGACAGAGCGATCTGGAACGCAGCACCATAAGTCCCACGCTGCGACACCATCGGATCCGGATATAGATTCGCGCTATAGATCGTGAAAGGATGTACGCTGAAAAAATCTACTTCTGCGGCAATGTTGTCGGGGCGAAACGGCCCATGATCCAGATCTTCCTGGCTGGTCCCGGCGACGATTGGGTGCGAGGTGTCGTAGCGGCGAAGAGCACCAGTAATGAGTCGGGTCCAGTTGATCGCCATGGCGTCGGTGGTTTGAGATGCCACGATCCAGAATGGCGGCTCGTCGGTTAAGTCCCAACCCAGAATGGCGGACTCATTCGCGTAGCGACGTCCAAATTCGGCCGCGTGGTTGGTCTCCAGCCGCAACATTTCCGGATCAGCCTGCGGGTTCCGTCCGTGCCGCCACGGAACATCCCAATAAGCCTCGCCAACTTCGCCGCCGATAAACAGAGATGGGTGCAGATAGATTTCGTACTTGTGAGCCAGTGAAATCAGATAGTCCAACTGCTTGAACGCTTCTGGGTTGTAGTCTCCTGGCCGCGGCTCGAACCAGGCCCACATCAGATCTAAGCGAACCATGGTGTAGCCGAGTTCATGCATTTTTGCGAAGTCGGCTTCAATGTCTTTGGGATCCCACAGTACCGGCCATTGCATAGCAGCTTTGGCCGGAACCCAGTGCGCGCCAACCGGCAGGAAGCGCTTTCCGTCACGAACAAAATACTCGCCATCGAAGTGAACTTTGGGCAGCCGCGCGGCTGTCCCCATGGACTGGGCTGCGGTAGGCGGATTTCCTCGGCCAAGCAGATAGTGCGAGGGCAAAAGCAAAGGCATAGCCATCGCACACCGAATCATCATTCGCCGCACCGCTACCCGGGTTGTTTTTCTTATTGTTATCATCATCGCTCGCAAAAGCAGAACCTTACGCTGCCATTTCGAGTGCTGCAACAAGCTGCGCCAGAATTTCTAAAACGGCCTCCGACCCAGCATGTAGTTGTTGACCCGCATGAACCATCCCGCCTCCGCGCAATACCACGGGTAAGGGAAGCCGGTTTCCACATAAGTGGTCTGAATTGTATGGATATATTGATTCACCCGGTATCTGTCGCCCATGAGTGTGCTTGCGCCTGCCACCGCGACCCACGGAAACGGATCGGCGAACTGTATCGACCAATTCTGCCACTTGGTATTAAACGTTTTGTACACTTGCTTCGCGCGAAGATCAGAAGGCGAAATCACGCCGTGCAAGACCGGAAACAGCTGTGCCGTGGAATCGGGATACCACTTTGTACAGTCGGTCGCTGGCGCTCCCACACACGTAAAATAGTTGCCATGCGCCGCGTCCCACAGGTTGTCCCTGATTCCATTCGCCACATTTTCCGCGTGCGCGCTGTACCAGTCGCTTACTTTCGCTTTTTGCAGCGCATCGAACAGACTAGCGGCATCCCGCATTCCTTTGTAGACCTCGGCGTTATCCATGAGGAACTGGATCTGATAGTCAGGTTTCGCCCAGGTCAGCCCGTTGCTCTGTTGGGTCTTAGTTAGCACGCTTCCAATGCAGTTCAGTTGATGAGAAAGCGTCTTGATGTAAGCTCTCGCGTCGTCATCGTCGGTTTGCCAGAATGCCCAAGCCAGCGAGAGGAAAGTTGCTGCGTAAGAGTCAGTAGAATCGGCATCGTTGAGAGGAGTCTCGATTGTCCCCGAAACGCTGTAGTCATAGATCGTGCAGCGAAGGCCCCATTTGTCGGGCCGGTTCAAGTGTCTGATGTACCACTGCATCCAGGCTTTGACCTGCAGATAGTAGCTCTTGTTTTTCGTTAGTCCAATCGCAGCCAGATTTGAGAAATACGGATTAATCTTGTCGGGAGTGAACAGAATCGCCCCGTCCGGCAGCGAGGAAGCGCTCGATACCAGCCAGTCTCCCGTCAACCTTATGTTTTCGCGGTAATTCGGTGTTTGTGCCGAGCAACATGTGCACAGTGAGAATAAAAGAGCGCAATACGGGACAATCGATATCGCGAATTTACGCATGCCACGCTCCTTCATAACCTATCCAGAGTTCTCATCGCCTGGACCGTCATTCGCGACGGTCCAGGCAGAGTAGGAGAGGACTACTACCACTCGAAGCGGGCTGCTAACTGTCCATAGCGGTTTCCGAAGGCGTTGGTGACGTGTCCGAACAACGGACTGCCCATGACCAGGTTAGGAGTGCCCCAGTGATGCCGGTTGAAGACATCGAAGAACTGGGCCCGTAAGCTGAGCAGATAGCGCTCGTTCGAACCGAACTTGAAATGCTTGGCGATATTCAAGTCTTCGTCCGAGAGACCAAAGTCTCTCAGATAGCCTGTGTACGAGTATTTCTCCGTGGAGAAGGTCCCATTCGCAGGTGACGAAAACGCCGCCGGATTGAAAGACTGGCTGCCCGGATCGGGGATTGGATTGCCATTGGCATCCACGCCGCCGCTCTGCACCCAGACTGGGTTCTCCCCTTTGAAAGTGCCGGTAGACAATCTCACACCTGAATTTCTCTGTGCAAATACTCCAGACCAACCCGTGTATTGAGTGGGAGACATGATGGTGGGCAGGGGTGCGCCGGTGCGATAGCCCAGCTCCATGCCAATCTTCCAGCCGCCCAAGAGGTAGTTATCCAGCCAATCCCGGTGCGACTTCAGGCTCTGCCCAAAACCAAACGGCAGGTCATACACCACGTAGCCTTTCACTTGGTGCCTGTAGTCCCACGGCATCGGCGTACCAACGAGATGGGGCACTAAATACGGATCCTGGGTTGTGATCCCGCTGGACTGTGCGTCCGCAAACGCCCCACCGCATACCGAGCATGTCGGAGTTCCGGTGGTTTGCGACAGCGTGTAATTCACATCCATCGTGAGGCCACGGAGGTTATTTGATTTAACCTCAGCCACCATTGCGTTGTAATGGCTAGCTGCGAGATCGGCGTTCACAAGAAAGATACTGTTGTGGAACGCATCCAGAGACCTGATCTGCGGATAGGGCGAGATGGCTGCATAGGCAGGTCCCGAGAAACCGGCGAACGGGAAAGGAACACCCGCCTTGCCTGCGCTGGTGGGATCCGTGACCATGTCCAGAGAATGTCCGGAGTTATAGAGCTTTTGAAAAGCGCTCTGCGTGGGGAAGTTATCCGGCCAAATGCTCCCGTCATGCAGGTGAGTTCCATGATTTCCCAGGTAGTTGAGCGACAGCACAGTGCGTTTCCCTAGTTCATACTCCGCTCCCGCGTTCCAGTTCTGCACCATGCCCATTGTTAAAGCATCTGGCCAGACATAGGAGACGCCTCCGGTGACGTTGGATTGCGTCGGAATGCGTTCCGGAAAAACTGTCTGTCCTGGGTAAGTGCCCGGCGCTGTGTCCCAGTTGAAGGAAGGTGAGGCCGGAGAGTTGTTGGCTACGATATTCGATCCTTCAAACCCGAAGGCACCCGCGGTGAATCCCGGCGGATAGAATGCCGGAACGCCATTCCACTGGTTCATTGCCAATGGCGCGTACGTGATCCCGTAGTGGCCGCGCAGCACCAGTTTGTTTAGCGCCTGGTACGAGACTCCGACTTGCGGTGCAAACTCGTGGTAGTTCTGGTTGCGTTCAAAGGAAGCGCCGCCGCTTCCAGCCCACTCCCATCCGCCGTTGTATGGACCCCAGATTCCGCGGTTTACGCCAAGGTCGAAATTCGACCAGTGGCCGTTCTTTTCGTGGAAGCGGCCATTGACATCCCACCGCAAGCCCAAGTTGAGCGTCAGGCGGGTGTTGACTTTGTAATCGTCGGAGGCAAACAACGATATCCGCTTCCGGCGCCCATAAAGCGCCGACGTGACGCTCTGCGATCCGTCGTGCACCTCGCCCAGCATGAAGTTGGCGAAGGCAAATCCTACAAAGGGGAAAGCCTCGCCACTACCGACATTCGGCGCCAACGTCTGGCTGGTGAAGTTGTAGTCCCGGATGCCTCCCTCGTACAGGGCGTTCATGCCGCGCATCTGCGCGTCGCCACCGAACTTGAAACTGTGCCGCCCACGCACCCACGAGACCGTGTCCGCGATGACAAAATTGTACGGGGTATACCGGTCGTTAGACGGCGGCCCAATCGCAGCTTCGGTAACACCGTTGACACCTGGGCCGCTGTTCACACCTTCGAAGCCATTGTCAATGAAGTTGATGGTGGGAAAATTGCTGCCATTCGTGCCCGGAATTCCCACTTTGCTTGCGTCGAAAGGCGCCGGCGGTTTATCGCCAGCCATGTGCTGGTTGTACGCGATCGAGAAGGCATTCAGCAGGCTTGGGCTAATGGTGTAAAAATGCTGCAGACGCGCCGACCAGTCGCGCTGCGGCTGGTTGTCGCCGTTGCTCAGCGGCCCTCCATCGGAACTCCCTCTCTGCCAGAGCTGTCCCGGTGGAAAGCCCGCCGACAAGGAAGAATAAGTCCACAGATTAAAGCCCGCCGAAAGCCGTTGCTTGGTATTCAGATTGTGATCGACCTTGAAGTCCCAGTGGTCGCTGGTGACGTGGGAATAGCCGGACAGATTGGCGAAATTGTTCACCAGTCCCGAACCGGTCGGCGCGTATCCATTCGCGTATACCTTTGCGATGTTCACCGCGATTGGGCTGAGCTGGTTGGCCGGAATGATGTTGCCGGCAAACGGCTGATAGCAGGTATTGCCGCCGCTTACCACCGGGTTCAGCGGGTTGTAAATTTCTCCGATATTAATTTGCCGTCCGCAAGCGTCCGACACAGGCGCACCGTTAAGCACCAGCGGCCCTTTGAGCAGCGCGCTGAAATCGCCATGCAGGAACGCCGGTATTGGCACCGTGTTCGCGTTCTGTGCAAACGCTAGCTGCGAGTTCTTGAACCGCTCATATGCCCCAAAGAAGAACGTGCGGTCCTTCACGATCGGCCCGCCCAGGCTGCCGCCGTAGTCGTCAAATCGATTTCGCGGCCGCTGGATGTGCAGAATGTTGTTGTCCCAGGCATTTGCGTTCAGCGCCTCGTTCTGCAGAAAGCCGAAGCCGCTACCGTGGAACTGGTTCGTCCCCGATTTCATTTCGAGCATGACCGTGCCGCCGCCCGTGGACGCGCCCTCCGCCGTGACGCCGCTGATCTGCACGTTCATCTCTTGTACCGCTTCCATGCCGATGGATTGGATGAACCCCTGCAATCCCGCCGTGGCGTCCACTCCATCAACCATCACGTTCTTGGTGACGTTTTGCGATCCGGCGATGTGGCCCTGCCAGTTGCCGCCCTCGGTGGTCGCGATGTTCGAATAAATGAATTGCGTGATGTCGCGCCCTACCCCCGAGGCGTTGATGTCCAGCGGCAAGTCCCGCATGGAGTTCGCGGTCAGCGCCGTGCCGATATCGGTGGTCTCAGTGTCCAGCAGCACAGGAGCCGTCGTAACCTCAACTGTTTCCGACAGCGCTCCGGCTTGCAGCGTGATGTTGACCTCGGCGACCTGCGCGGTCGACAGTGTCAAGCCGGTCCGAGCCGCTTTCTTGAATCCGCCCTTTTGGTACTCGATCGAGTACGCTCCCACCGGCAGTGCGGAGATTCGGTAGATCCCGGCATTGTTGGACGCTCCCGTGTAGGTCACGCCGGTCTCGACGTTCGTCACGGTCACGTTCACGCCCACAATGACGGCTCCGGATGGATCGGTCACCGTGCCGTTGATGGACCCTTTATCTACCTGCGCCCACAGTGAAAGGGACGTTACGAGCAACATCGTCGCGAACAGGCCGAGGCGTGTTGGCCTGCACAGGTTTTGCAAGAATGCGTGAGGTTTGGTCATCATCGCGGAAGCTCCTTATTGCTGGGGATCGCCTTGGTTATTGCGTTACATCTAAACCGGATGACATCCTATGTATATATGTCAATGGTTGTCAAGCACGATTTTGTAAAATCTTCATGGAATTGACTGACATGCTCTATCACATTGATAACAATTACAATATTGCTGCCCAATTCAAGACTTGTCCGAAAAATGTTGCATTCGACAGCATATTGACGTATACAGTTAACCGGACACGTAATGAACAATCCCTCTGCTTTTGTGATTCCGTCGCCTGAGTCTTCGCGCCGTCGTGACGTTGGCCTAGTCCTTGAAGGCAGTAGCTTTGTTCCGTTTTACGAGCAGATCAGCGAGCAAATTCGCACCATGATTCGTGCCGGAAACCTTGTAGCTGGTCAGAGTTATTATTCTGAGGGAGAGATTGCGCGTTCCCTCGGCATAAGCAAGATGCCGGTACGGCAAGCGTTTCAGAAGCTCCGCGCGGAAGGTCTCCTCATCATAGCCAAAGGCAAACGGCCCGTGATCGGCACAGGCCGGGTTTCCTGGAATTTTCAGGAACTGCGCGGCTTTAGTGAAGAGATGCGTCGCAGAGGACTGGTCCCTTCCGCCAAATTGCTCGCCTTGGAGATGCTGGAACCGGAGGTAGAGGTTGCTCAAGCGTTGAAGCTCGCTCCGGGTGAAAGCGTCTATCGCCTGAAGCGCCTGCGTTTCGTCAACGCCGACCCCGTAGCGGTGGTCACCAGTTATCTGCCCGCGAGAGTCTTCCCGGGGATTGACCGCCAAGAGTTGGAGAATCAGTCGCTCTACTACGTAATCGAGAATACGTACAAGAGGAAACTACAGCGTGCAGAGGAAGTCATTGGGGCCACAAAGGCCGGAGAGAAGGATGCACACCTGCTCCAAACGGAACCGCACAGCGCTCTTCTGATCATTCGAGAAACGACGTACGATGAAGAGGATGTCGCGATCGAGTATAGCGTGTCCCTGTTGCGCGGCGACCGTTACACCGCGTCTGTAATCTCGGTCCGACAACCGTCACGTTTTTCGCGCCGTCCGCAAACGGGACCGACCTCGCTTGGAAGTGGAGAATACGTTCCTGCGTCAACGTAGCAGCCGGGACCGGCGACACATCAGGACACATTCGGTTGTTTCTTGTTGCTTAAGGTTTTTGCGAAATCCACGGATGGACGCATCAACCACGATTCTCTCAAGCCTCAGCACAACAGTGCAGTGAAGATCAGCAAGGTCCGTTCGTTCGAAGTCTTCGCAAACCCGCACTCAACCGCCTTGACGGGCACGGTCTCCAGGACTATTATCCGCGCAATCTCTTCGGCTTGGGGAACTCTCGTGCAGCTCAGTCCTAGGATCAGACGCAGCCTACGGCTGTGGCCGTACGTGTTCATCGCAATATCCATCGTGGGCCTCATTTTCCGCGCCATTACTCGATAGTCATGCAGATCGGTATGGGTCTCACCTCTGAGGTGATTGGGGAAGAATTCAGGGACGAATCGGTGTTTGATTACCAACGACACACTTGATATTCTTCCGCCCGCAACGAAGATCAGCTTGCTTTCACCGTTGCAGGACGCTGTGTGTGAGAGAGTTACGTCAAACAAGTCGTGGAGCCCGAAGATGAACGTACCTGGGAAGAGGAAATTATTAAATTTTTCCTGGATCCTGTCTCAGACATTATCAGCCGCGAGCGGCGGATTCTCGATTCTCATTGCGATTGGGTATGCATTAGCTGGAAAGGACGTACCCCGGCCGTCAGTTCTGAGTCTTGCGTTCATCTCTGCAGTTGCAGCCTGGTGGTTCGCCTATCAGGAACGCGAACTGCGACTTAAAATCGAGAAAGACCGCGCTCATCCCTAAAAGTTGTTGGATACAACAGTGTGGAGCGAGGCTGGCGAGTCATGAGAAACTCAGGTCAAGTAGATTTGCACAGCAAATCGGGGAGTGCCATCGGTCTTCAGCTATGGATTGAGAATGCACCATCGGAAAATGAATTTGGGGCCATCGCAGAAAGTGTTTCTGCCCAAGTCACTTTTAGTAAGGATGGAAAGCCACTATTCGTCCCGGATGGATGGTGGCCAGAAAGAATCATTGAAAAGGAAGAAGAGTCTATACGTTTTCTCAAGCGGAAGGACATCGGCATCGGCGCTCGAGAATATCTCGAAATTGCTTTTAAATTTTACTATGCATCCAGTGCTTATGGAGTAAATGATGGGAGTCGGTCTTGCGACGAATGGTGCAACCCCCAACTGGAATTGCCAGAGGGTTCCTATTCGGCATCCGTTCATCTGCGAGGTCCAAATGTGGATGAGACGGCGGTCGCAACATTCAGGAACGAAGGCAGGTCAAGCGTACTGCGTCTCGATTCTCCGAATTTCACATAGAAGTCCATGTGCCCTAAGGTTCGACAAAAAATGAGACGTAAGGTTCTCTTCGGAATGGCCTTGACCGCGCTAGTGATTGCTGCTGGTGGTGCGACCGCGTATGTGCGATGGGTGGGCTACCCCCAAGTAGTTTCGGGTCGATGGGTACGTCCACGCATCATGATCTGGTATTGGACGGGCATGCCGGGCTGGCCATATCCGGGCATCGTTCAATACGGATACCCATTGAGCGGGGACAATTTGTTGCGCACGGCCCATACATTCGCCGTATTTGGACGAACACTAATCAGGGTTACCGTCCAATGACGGATGAAAGTGGGTTTTATTTAGACGGTCAGAAGAACGGCGAATTCACAAAATATCAGACATATTGGGGAACAGTCGCGAGCCGGGAATATTACGAACATGACAAACTCGTGCGTGCGGAGTACGACCTCTATCCGGTGCCACAGGAGTTGCTCCATACGAATTCGAGAGCAAAAGCTGGCGAACGGTAGCTCCTTGAGGCTCAGAAGAGACAACTCAACTCATCAGCCCGGCATTTATCCTGCGGCCTAAATGTCAAGAAAAATCCGCTGTTTAACCGATGTTTTACAATTTGGGAACAATTTCGAATCGGTAAATTCATTCTATTAGTACACACACATGTGGGTGTACACCATTAGATGAAAATGTGCCCCCATAAGGTGAAAATGGTGCCCCCATAAGATGAGGGGCCGAGGAATTTGAGTGTGATGCCATTTTAGCGCCAATCTACCAATTTTGCAGGGGTGAACAGCCAAATGGACAGCGCCTATCACGCAATACTCAATCAGCGTCGCCCACGACGCGTGCGGCTCAGCCGCCGAGGGAGATCGTGGTTATTGCTGTTAGGAAGCGTGCTGGGAGGAATCGAAATTCTGCTGATTGGATTTCTCTGTTCGCGCTGGAACCCAACTGGCTCATGGGCGCAACTGATACACAATCACGCTCTCCCATTTTATTCAGCGCTGTTACTGCCATTTTTGCCATTTCTCTATCGGCGTTCGCTGGATCATCAGAAGCATCTGCTCGAGCAAGGCGAGGTGGCGATGGCAACGGTGAAATCCAGATACCAGAGTGGCCATCCAGGGCCATATTACGTCAGGTACAGTTTCCGTGACGGCAAGGGCAATGTTTTGGAAGGCGAAAGCCCTGATTCTGCAGGGCTGTTGCGTGAAGGTAGCGATGTCCTCGTCTTCTACGACGACGATAACGTGGATGATCAGGTTGCGGAATGCGCCGCTTATTACGAAGTAATCGTGCCGGGCCAGCTCCGCACAGTCCGGGCTTGAAGACTTCTGCACGACGGCAGAGCAAACAGTAACTCTGTGGTCACGCTTCCGAGACGCCGTTTTTACCTCATAAGGCCAGTGTCATCGTTTCATCTCATGGAGGCACCAGTTTCACCTCGTGAGGGCCGAGTTTCTTCACCGTGACGAGTCTCCCCGTGTGGGTATACACCATTAAGATGAAATTCGACCCCCCAAAAGGTGAAACTGGTTGCCGCCCGCCCCTCGGAATGGATGCCCTGGATTACCGCGACAGCCTCGCCCGATCTGGCGAGGTATGATGAAGCTTAATGCCGTCGTGTTGGTTCTCGAACAACGTGAGCAAGCCGAGGAACGGGCCAATGAATTCGACAACTGCGGAAAATCGTGGCGAAGGATTAACTTTGCGTCAGGCGGCGCTGATCGCTGGGTTCGCCTACTTGCTTGGTCCCGTAACCTACGCCGAGTTTGCAATCTACCCGAAGTTGGTTATCCCGGCAAATATCGAACAAACAGTGCACAACATTGCCGCCCATCAGCGACTGTGACTGACTCCCAAGGACTACTTGTCGTAACATCGCCATTACGCTTATTGACCCACAAAGCAGGATTCAGCACCAAAGTGGGGTTCCAGACCATACCAAAGCAAAAGCTACACTGCAGCCTTTGCTAGAATGCTTCGCGAGGGGGAACTCAATGGCTAACTTGACTGTAGTGGTCCGGCAGTTGAGGTTAGAACGGGATCGAGCGGCTGACGAAGTGAAACGGCTGAATGCGGCGCTGGCCGCGCTCACCGCAGTCTCGAGAGACGGCGCATCCACGACGAGCACAGCGCGCCAGGGCAGGCTCTCGGCGGCGGCGCGCGCCCGGATTGCAGCGGCGCAGAGGGCGCGATGGGCAAAGCTGAAAGGAGGCAGCGGCGCGGGAGTGAAGGCGAAGGTTGTCAGCATGCCCAAGCAGCGCACGATGTCCGCCGCAGCCCGAAGGAAGATCGCAGCCGCCCAGCGGGCAAGATGGGCGAAGGTGAAAGCTGCCAAGAAATCTGCGTAGAGTATATTCACCCATCGCTGGTAATGCACCGAACGGCCCACGAAAATTCGCAGCGGAATCGCGGCCTTATCGAGGCAGCATCATGCTGTCCCAGTCAGCCATGTGGTATCGGTGGGATCGCCTGATACAAATTCAGCGAGGACTACAGGAGCCTTCCAGACTGTTTACGGGCACCAACCGGTAACCAACCGGATATATCTCATGATTGCCCCGCAAAGATAGGCTTTGCTATCGTTCTATGACCATGGGATTGCACCCGATCAGTTCCGTGCGATGAAAGAACATTTTCCATCTAGCCAGAGTGCTTCGCGCTGCCGTATGAGTATCGTGCCAGCGTTTTTCATTGCATGTGCGGTTTTCTTCTTAGCGCAAACCGTGCTCGCCGGCAATTCGCAGCATTGGCTTCCAGCAGAACGCATTGAACAGATAGTCGAGAATGTTCGTGCCGTCATGCCGGGATGGACGATTACCGCGAGCGAGGCAGAAGTGCCGGAAGGGTGGTACGGCGCGGATGCAAGATCCGTGAGGATCGAGGCAGCTCGGGGCGAATTACGATTCAAGATTTGGCTGGTTCCGAAGGACTGGATTGCTATCGGGTACAACCGTGCGACAGGTAAGAAGGCGAGCTGGGGCAACATCTTGGTTGGACAAGAGTACAAGGCGATCGTCGAGTCGCAGGATTACTCAATCAAAGCAGCTCTGTGGGGGGTGTTGGGAACCACCGCAATGTTGACCAACAATGGCTGGACCTCCTCACAAAATATCTTCAAGGGTCACATCCAAGAGGTTGATCAGCAAACGCAAGAGCTCGTGAATAACGACTGCGGAGATGATGCGGTGTGCAGGGATGTGGCGGCCGATTCTCTGATTGCATTGGGTGTGCCTGCTCGTGAAGTCACATTGGAATGCGCTTTGCGTTCGCCGGCCCCACGCTACTGCCTAGCAATGCTGGGCTATTGGCCTGGTCATGACACAATACGCATTCTGGACAAGGTCCTCGCCGATTCGCACGCCCCGGCTCAGGCTCAGAAAGATGCCGCAGTTGTGCTGTATTCCCTTAATGACCCTGCGTCCGGTCCGGCGCTGGTCAGAGCGCTGGACACTGTTTCCTATAGCGAAGCAAAACCATATCTGATCGACGCTCTGGGTAGAATGCGCTATGAGCCGGCGGGTTCGGTTCTACTAGGGCATTTGCATCGTGAGCATGACAAATCACTGGCAAAGTCGTACATGATGGCCCTTGCAGGTATTCACTACCTGCCCGCCATACCCACAATCAAAGGCGCCTGCGCGACTACGGCGTTTTCCTCGGATTGGTTTATCGCCGACGGCCCTGACTGGTTCACAAAAGCCGCCGAGACGGCCCTTATGTTGTTAACGGCAGGCTGGGGAAGACCTTCGGGCGGCGTCCGGCTGCTGCTGCTGCTGCCTCTACACGCAGAGGTTGGCAATTCGATCCAGGTCACAACAATGCTTCAGAACGTAGGTGACAAAGCCATGCCGTTCTATCTGAATCCGTCGGCCGCATCGGCCGAGCTGCTCGTAGATGGCCGGAAATACCCCTATCCTCTATATACCCAGACACAGCAGGAAGCGTTGGATAGCGGGAGCTTGGAGTTCCAGGACAGTCTGGGACCCAATGCCGTGCGAAGCAACACCATTGACCTGTCGCCAATGATCACGGAAGCTGGCATACACCACATCCGGACTCACTGGGGAACGGCCGTTTCCAATGAATTGATACTCGAAGTCAAAGCGCCACAAAAACTGTCTGGAATCGTGGGAGCGGCGACGGAGTAGATATCTGGTACAAAAGACAAACGCCTGCACGAAAGCCAAAGATCGGGCCAAATCAGCACGCCTTCGATCCCGTCTTGACCGGCACAATCTCCAGGACTAGCATCCGTCCAAATCTCCTCGGCTTGGGGAACGCTCGTGCCGATCTTGCCAATCAATTCTCGGATCAGACGCTCCTTGCGGCTGTGGACGTACGCGTTCATCGCAGTGTCCATCCTCGGCCTTGTTTTCCGTGCCATTACGCGATAGCCGATTAGCGCTTGCCGCTGACACTTGCCCGAAACCAGAGCCATTCCAGGCAAACTGGCTTGCGTGATTCGGGCTATTGCAGATTTCTAGCACATGTGCCAAAGTGTGGCTCCCTTCCCCGTCTTGGAGGGTTCCGCCGTGAAAGCTGGGGCTGTTCTTTCGCTGATCGTCGCTATTGTTTTATCCATCGTCGCAATTAACGGATACATCGAGGACTCAGAGAAACGACGGGAAGCTGTCAATGGTATGAGGACGCTTGCGACGGTCAATTGGAGTCATGCTGCCTTCGAGAGTTACAACGAAAAGGCCGACAAAGCCGAAGCTGCCGAACATGTCGATGGAATCATTAGCTTGGTCGCAATAGTTTTCCTGATTTGTCTAGTAGGGCCGTTACACCATCCTAGATTCGTTCGTCAGCCCAGCACCTATCCGTGAGCGCAAAAGCCGAGAACCGCTATGGCGCAGCCCCGAACGAAAATGCGGAAGAGATACATCATTCTCATCGCACTGCTAATCCTGTTTTTGTTGGTAGCACTTCGTCGGGAAAGCGACAGTAGTCTCCGATTCATGAAACAGCAGAACGAAATCTCAAAGCCTCTAAGCACATCGACAGCTCAATAGCGGTCGTAAACAGCCGACTGGCACCGTTACTTTTCTCTGAATAAGCCCGTTGCCAACATCGAGACGAACGGCACTTGGACAATGAAACCTAACCTCGTGACTCCCACTCCCAAACCAGGCACCTCCGCCAGTCGCATGAGTCCTGATGCGTCTTCATGGCGTGCGCGATATGCTGTTGAGCCGAGCCATTTTCTGATCGATCAACTGTAGCTGCTCTAGACTCACTCGCTTTTCTGATGAGAACGAATGTTTGTTGCGGATTCTCGGCACGATACTTATTGATCCGCCGACGCAAGAATGCCGGGGCCTCCCGTTCGTTGCTGTCGCGAAACCCAATCCTTCCGTAAAAGTCCTTTAGGTGTGCATACGCTATTGCGAAGCACTCAGTGTCGTTCAAAAGCGACCGAACTTCCTCCAGTATTTCGGTGCCGATCCCTTGCCGTTGGAACTTGGGCAGAACCCGCATGCCACGCAACACACGGACTCCTTCCTCCGTTGCAATCCGCGCCACGCCGACAAGATCATCTCCGCGCCACGCACCCACGACAACATCGCCCAACTGTACGCCGCCTCTGTAACCCGTGAGCCGGTAAAGTTCCCGAACAAGGTTAAATTCACTCTCAAGAAGAACCGAAGCCATGCTGGTTTTCCAATTAGGCGATTGTTCCCCGTGTTCGTGGTAATAAAACAAACGATCAACGGCGCAACGAAAAGGGTCAAGCCGCCTGCCGCGTCCTGACCCTTAACTTTCCACCTTGGCGACAGAGGCTAGGGTTCTATCTGCAAGAGGAATACTCCTTTTTTGGTGGAGAATTTATGTGAACGCTACGCCCGTAGATCATTGGTTGTCAAGGAATCGATTGTGAAGATCGACTCATCAAAAGTGCGAAAAAGAATTGCTAGGATAGCTTTGAGCGGTCGCTTTGCGTGATTGCCTTTTCGGACTGTGCAATCCGTCGGTCCGACCGTCGCTTAAGCTTGCGACTCTGTTCAACCAGTCTCTTACTCGTCGCTCTTATTCGGTCCGACCTCACGATTAATTGTCTGATTTCTGGGTCAATCATCGAAGGAACTCCCCATCTAGTGGCTGCCAAATAAACACGGTATTCTCGCGCCCACGAGACGCTGAGCAAGGTGAAAAAGGCTCCATAACCCCGCTTGAGTTAATCCTCCTTCTTCAAGGGCTGTAATTGAGTAGAGACTAAAACGCCGTGCCATAAGTTCTCACAGGCGCGGCGTACGACGATGCTAGATTATCCGCTGCATACTGCCGGATTCACGGAACAAGGCGATCTTCAGGCAATGATGCCTCCTCAGCATCCGTCGGTTCTCGAAAACCTCCTTTCTGGGTAGCCTCCAAACCCACTTGCCGCAAAGAAATCTGATCCAGAGTTGCAGAACAACAAAGCCCAGTTCGGGCACCGGCGCTGATGCCCGATATATGCGTGTTCAGCACCCGCGCCTAGCTTCATCTGCATCTTCAGCCAGATCCTGCAGGAAGGCAAAGAACGCAGGGGTTTGTCCGATGAAAAGTCCCATATCCGACAAAAACTTGACGACGCTCTGAGCCACGCCTTCCGTTTCTGTCGGCCGGATGATCGAGCATCTTGGGAGCTTGCGGCTCAGAAATGGGCAGGGCTCGGGCATGATCAGGTTGGCTTTGAGGTCTGGGCCAGCATTCGACAGATCCGGAAATGTCACAGACACTCCGGTTACAGGATCAATAACATCGGTCAAAGGAGGCGCATTGCCCGCTTTGTCGGACCAGGTTTGGAAATGCATGGTCTCAGTGGGTCCAATACTAATCAGGATTCTCAACACTTCCACACTTGTGGCCCGTTGCGCCATGGATGGATAGAGGCTGTTGCCGCCTTGTTCGATGGTTGCGAAATGGAACCCCGCTGTATTGGCGATGGCTTGAAGAAATTTTGGATCCTTGAGATCCGCATTGGTCCTAGGGATCGCTGTATGTTCTCCGATCCCCAAACTTGGGACTGCTTGCGGGAACGCGAAAGTCGGGTCAAGGTCCGGATTGTGATCGTCTATGCGATAGCGTGTCCACCAACTTGTATCCACGGTCAGCTGCTTCAGATTGGTGAGCCGCTTTTTCCCACTTGAGCCGGTTGCCATGCTGCCCGAAAGAGTTCGGAATTGACTGAGGCTGACAGGTGCTGCCCCTTTCGATACAAGGTAGGCATTGAGAAAGTTCTGATGTGTGAACTCATCATCGGTATTGTCGTGGATGTACTGCGGCATATCGGAATCGAGCTTTGTCAGGGCTGCAGTATAGGCGGGGTTACCGCTCCCACCTGGGACTTCGCTGTCTTGAATGCCCCCAAGTTCGTTGTACTGCACCCAGAAGTCGGTTTCCAGGATCTCTGCTGCGGCTGCGAACCTCAGCATGGCTGCATCTCCCGGTATGAGGCTGCCGCTGCCCTCTTCGGTCCCCTCCTGCGCTAACAATGATGAGCTGTTTGCCAGAAGTCCGGCGCCAGCCGCGGCCATCCCTGCTGTCATGCTGCTCTTCACAAACGAACGGCGATTGATCGCGCTCTTCATGCTGCTCCATACTTGTTGCATAAAACGGCCCTCCTGGGCCGAAAGCTGCGACTTAGAAGCCGCGCGCGATGTCTGCGGGTTGTAAAAAGTTTGTCTCTAAATTGTCAAGATGAGGCTGCCGGAATGGTCAAAGCCAGGTAAATGCGCTCCCAGCGAAGATGTGAGAACGATCTTCCTGCGGGACGGCATGGCCCAAGATCTTCGCACGTTTCGTTATACTTTTGTGAGTGTTGATTCCGTCCTTCCAGCCATTGGCACGAGGTTGCGCCTAGAGACGCGGATTTTCGTTGCTACTATCCAAAGTGCCGAGAGACAGAACACCGCGCGGAAAAGCTCTAACCCCTTCACCGTATTCCACGCTTGGAGCGGCTCTGACATTGTTAAACTCCTTGATCTTCTTCTAGATCGCCTCTCGTCCGGACGATGCGAACAACGCCGTTTGAAGCGCGGATTCTAGAGTTGTGCGAAGAACTTAGGGCTTGCGAATCAGTAGAACGGCAAATCGAATTAGCACGCGAGATGCGCATTCTCATCCACGAACGCACTGAGAAACTACGCGGCAATCTCATCCCCTTCCCCGTAATTGATGCCATCATGGAAAAGCAAAGAGCCTGACCATAAACGCGAAACGCCATAAGGCCCTAACCCTTTTAGGCGTTCACATCATGGCAAGAAGAAAACTGAGGCTACTCAAGCGCGTTCTGCCGGTTACTGGCATCTGGGAGGGATGCTTTGCCCAATTCAAGTCCGCCTTCACCGGAGCTATGGCGTCAAAAGCAGAGATCAGGGTTCGTTTCGCGGCGCACAAATGTGTGCCGGATCGCAGCGCCGCAAAGATGCACAAAGTTGCCTAGGGGTGATTGCTCGGTGCGCCTGAAAGCTCTAGGCGCTGCTCTTTCCGTTCAAGCAAATTGTTGAGTTCCCGCACGAGGGGAAGGAATTTCTCGGGATTTTTCTCTAGTGCAATCCTGGCGACACAGATCGTACATACGGTCGCATTCTTTGTTGGTCACGTTTCTTCTTCTGGGAGCGGAGGGAGGATGGTTGGCCGAATGATCGAGCATTAGCACTCTTTCACAAGCGCCAAGATGCGCCACGACGGAGACGGAGTTTTTGGAACAAATACGGTTCGGGAGCCAGAAAACTCGCGGGAGGGCGTTTCAGCGATCCCGCCAAGAGCCAAGGAGACAACTCCGACGGGATCGCGTTCAACAGGGGTATTACTTCCTGGAATCGTATGCCAATCTCTGACGAACTGGACAATTGCGGCTAATTTCTACGGATTTTGTAACAACAGGTTGGTAGCTGAGAGCCGGAAAGGATCAAGCTGCTTGAACTCGCACCATGTGTGCGTTCTTATCGATGTTGGCGTTCTCGTCCTGGAGAAGCACCATTAATTGCGCACACATCTTTCTGAACTTCTTGGGGTCCTGCTCAGCGAGAGCGTGGTGGCAAAGCTGTATTCAGACAAGCGAGGGAAGGGTCTGCATAGTTTCCTCCACCCGAAAGCACTGAAGGATATTTGGGAGTGAAAAAGCGGGGACCCACCACAACTAAAAACTATGCAGAGTGCCTACCACTACCCAGACCCCGTACCAAAACCGACACCACGGATCCCCAGTGTTTATGCGGCATCAGTTCCGCGAAATCAGATCAGCAAACTGCTTGAGCAGCTCATTTCGCCGAACCTGACGGCTGAGATAGGCGAGGGATTCGTTGCCTAGAGGCTTTTCCTCCTCCATGAACATTCGGTCGAATTCCTCGATGGCAATCAGCTCGGTTCGTATTGCTGTAAACTCGGTTAGCCACATGCTACTAGTGAGAACCGTTCCCCGGTAGAAATCAAGCTTTTCGTCGCGAACACAAAGCTGAAGAGTTGACTTGCCGCCTTTTGTGTTCCCGACAGGACAAATCACCCAAGTAAGATAGAATCGCGAATCGGAATTGCGAGACTCATGCGCCCTTTGAATGTATTTTCCTGCCTGTTCTTGTTGGTGCTCTGCCTAGGCTCCCAAAGCCAGAAGCCCCCATCAGAATCGACTAAGCCAGGTTCAACCGAACCCGTCGCAGTGCTCGTTGGGGCGGGTGACATTGCCGCCTGCGACGATCTCAAGGGTGCACAGACGACGGCCAAGCTTATTGACAACATTCCAGGCACTGTATTCGCGGTCGGCGATCTCGCGTATCCAGACGGTTCCGACCAGCAGTTCGCTACATGCTACGGGCCGACCTGGGGACGATTCAAAGACAGAACTCGCCCCGCCCCAGGGAATCACGAGTACCATAGCGACGGAGCGTCTGGTTACGTGCGATATTTTGGTGCTGCGGCAGGCGACCCGAAGACGGGATATTAGGTTATTCACGTTGTTAACACCGAAAACGAAATCATTCAGCTGTGCTGCTGAAAGTCGAAAACCAGGTGGACTGCTCCCAGTTGAGTAACGGCTGCTGGTGCCGATCCATTGCTACTGAGCCGACGAAATGCTGACCGACATCGCGATGGCAAAGGGATTCGGTTACAAATTTCTCAGCTTGATTCACAGCGGGATCATTGCCATGATTGCACCCGCGGCATGCGGCGAAGGTCGATCCGATGGTGGCCCTGAGCCTATGAATGAGGGATTGAGATGAATAAGTTCATTCAGACATGCGCTACGCAACGCGCACCAAGTTGCATGAAAATCCCGGATTTACCAGATCGCCGTCCTCACGCTCGCGCTGGGCATCTCCGTCAACGCCACAATGCTCAGCCTGGTGAGTGATCAGCGGGCCTAACCTCGTCAGGTGAAAGCAATTCTGCGCACCCGCCTTACATGGCACAAGTAAATCCGAGCCGCGTTCGTTGTTCTTGCCAGTCAATCGGCGGTCTCTTCCTAAGCTTCTCCATTGTGAGACCTGCAGGCTGCTGACCACGCAAAATCGCATCTACGATGTCGGGAGCCAGGAATGCCGCATGGAGAATTTGCGCGACATACCGTTCGTCGAGTCCAGTTGCTCTCCCGATCGAGCGGCACCCGGTCATCCTCCCGGCGACGATCTGTTCATACCAGTCGTGAGCTCGTGCAATTGCCTTGATTAACGAAGGTAAGGGGCGCCTTTCGCTTTCCGCCACGGAATCAGCGGACAAAACCAACCGGACTTCACCGCCGAAGCGTTTCAATCTGGTGTCAACCTCGAGGGTCATAAGATCCTCGGCTTTGTCTGCTGGGAGGATCTTGTGGACTTTGACGTTGCCCGGTGAACCTGGATAACGCAATAGTTCTCGGATCAGTGCTCCCGTTCTGACCAGAACCCGGACACCTGCCTCAAGTACCACAACGCGCGCAACAACGTCATGGAGGAATTGGCGTATTAATACTGAAGACTCGGACTCCCATGCACTTGAGAGCGCTTGGGCAGCGCCGATGACAGCTTGGAAATCGATACCTTCCTCCGCGAGTGAAGTGACAAGCTTGAGTAACTCATTCGGTGCCTCCAAGAGCGTCCGCAGCCTCCGACACACCAGATCCTCAATATCGTGGGCTGGAATTCTGCTCGGCCCCTTCGCTCCGGTCCGGTGGTGAATAACAGCCTGGGAAACATAGTAGCGATAGCGTTTTCCATTCTTGACTGCATGCGACGGCGTGAAGCGATTACCCAGCTCGTCATAGATCAGGGCTGAAAGCAGGCTCGGGCATTTTGCACTGCTCCCGTTCCGCCGTGCCTGATTGTTGGCAGCCAGACGCGCCTGAACATTGTCCCAAAGTTCCTGTACAACAATGGCCTGGTGCTGACCGGCAAATGATTCCTCGCGGTGGGTGATCTCGCCGAGATAAATGCGATTTTGCAGAATGTCATAGAGTGCACCGCGCGAGTAGCTGGCTCCGCCTGACTTGTTCCCCGCTGTGCTAATTCGCACTTTGCTCCTGATGTCTTTACGGTCGAGGTGCGTTTTGAGTTTGGCGACGCAACCTAACTCTAGGTAGAGCCGGAAAATTTCCCGCACGCGATCAGCTTCCTTTGGATTGACAATCAATTTCCGGTCTTTGAGATCGTAACCGAGCGGGATTGTCCCACCCATCCACAAGCCCCGGCGTTTGGAAGCAGCAATCTTGTCGCGGATGCGCTCGCCGGTTAGTTCACGCTCAAATTGAGCGAAGGAGAGCAAAATGTTTAGGGTAAGCCGACCCATCGAGGTGGTCGTATTAAATTGCTGTGTAACCGAGACGAAGGAAACGCTGCTGGCGTCGAAGCGTTCGATCATTTTGGCGAAATCGGCGAGGGACCGAGTGAGACGATCCACCTTATATACAACGACGGTATCGATCCTTCCGGCATCGATATCCTGAAGCAAGAGCGTCAGACCGGGACGATCCATCGATCCCCCGGAGTAGCCGCCGTCGTCGTATTGACGATCCACGACCCGCCAGCCCTCATGGCGTTGGCTCAGAATGTAAGCGTTACAGGCTTCGCGTTGGGCATCGAGAGAATTGAAGTTCTGCTCTAGCCCCTCCTCGGATGATTTCCGCGTGTAAATCGCGCAGCGAACAATAGCTTTCGTCTCAGCAGCCATTCTGTGCTCCATTCCGCTTCGAACCAGCCGCTTTCAAGCCGAAAAAAAGTGGCCCGGACCAACGAGTGCCAGTGATATGTCGGGCAATCTCGGACAGGCTGCCGTACCGATTACCCAGATACTCATAACCGGTCTGGGCGGCCGTCACAACGTGTTTCTTGCCCTGCCACTCGCGAGTCAGACGAGTCCCGGCCTTGATACGCTGGGGCTCTGCAGTCGGATTGGCCTTTCCGCTTTTAGTGTGCGCCGCGATCTGCCGCAGGCGGCGATGGCTGGCGGGACTGAGGCCGCCAAAGGCTTGTTCCTGCAGTCTGTAAGCGAGAATCCGGGCCACCAATTCCCGCCGTACGCCGACCGGAACGGGTTTCTGGAACAGCTCGCTCCAGAGCTTACAAAGAGCAGGTTTATCCAATCCGGGGACTGATTTCAGGCGTTCAGATAGGTCCATATAGAGCCGGCGATCTTGTTCTCCGGCACTATCAGTGACGCTCTGGTTGGGCAGACAGTCAAGTCGATTCTGGCTTGCCACGTCCCAGAATTTTCTTCAGTCCTTGTTTTTGAGGGGGAGGAACCGTATCGTGTACTGCTCACCGGGCAAAGACTCGCACTAGTAATGATGTTCGCTGGCTGTCCGTATGCGCCCGCTCGGCTGTGCGGTTTGACTCTTGGTGGATTGGCGAGCGCGTCATGCGCCCTGGCCTCAGACGTAGGGACTGGCTCCGGAACGATGCCGAAAAGTCTTACTATGCAAGAAGAGCCGCCGCCGTATTCATTGATCCACGATGAAGAACCGACAAAGGGGTGCGATCTATATCGTGTTAGCGCGAAGAGGCGTTTGTATTTCTCTGCGGAGCTATCAGCGGCGAAATCGTCATACAAGATAACACCTTCCACCCGGATTGACCCGTGGCTCCGCCCAGCGCAATGCCTGCACCAGACTATCGACCTGATCGTCGTGCCGTCCGTTCGGAAACGTCAACAGTTCGTTGATGAATCCCTCCACCCAGCTATTGTGCGATTTCACGTTACAAATATGGACACGTCCAGCCAGAAAGTATGGCAACACCAAGGAAGCCCGTGTGATCTTGTCATGTTTGGCTCGGTGGTGGAAATAGCGCAGCTGGGCTTTTCTCATATACTCGATCAGTGAAATACCGCTGCCGGCAGCTTCCACAATAAAGATCACGCCGTCACCCAGACGGTGGACATAGGATGATGCCTTGCATTTCAGCGTTTCGTAATCCCAGCGGCCGCGCTCAACATAGACAACAAAGTGGCCGTCATCGCTGGAATAACCCAGAGTGAGCGCAGAATAGTCTGCCGTTTCCGATGTTGACAAGGCAGAGTCGATGCTGACCCACCAATAGCCCCCTGGTCTGATCTTGGGTAAGTGATCGATGATGTGAATATATTTCCGCTTGATCAATCCGCCGCTCGGTGTCTCCGGGCTTTGCTGGTACTGCGACACAAAGTTGTAGGTACCGATCTGGTCGCGGATCCGTTCTAGCGTATCCAGATCCTCGTAGTCGGCATGCAGGGGTTCACCACCTTTGCGGTAATAGGTCTCCGTAGCACTAACCCGAATGACCGCGTCGCCGGTGGCAATGGCCGGGAAGGAGAGTTTCTCGAAGCCTCCGCTGTCCTGTGCAAACCCGGTCAGATCATTGACGTGCAGGCGCTGCATGACAATAATCATCACGCTGCATTTCTTGTCATCGAGCCGGCTGAACAGGGTGCTCTGGAACCAGTCGTTGACTTTTTTACGCGTGCTGTCCGAATTCGCCTCTTCAGGCTTGATCGGGTCGTCAATGATGATGAAATCGCCCCCGCGCCCGGTCAACGTGCCGCCGACCGAGGTCGCATAACGGAAGCCTCCCTGATCTGTTACAAACTCGTTCTCGGTGGTTTTAGTGGGCTGGACATGCGAGAAGATTCTGGAGTACCACGCGCTTTCCACAATGCGCTTAAAATCACGCGCGAGCGTTCTGGCCAACTCATCTGAATAACTGATACAGATGATCTTTGCGCTGGGATCCTGGCCTAGAATGAACGCGGGCAAGACGACCGAGCTGATGAAGGACTTGAGTTGCCGGGGTGGCAGGTTAATGATCAGCCGCGGTTGCTTTCCCTCAATGCTGAGTTCCAGGTTGTGGACAATGGCGTGAATGTGCCAATTGTCCCGGAATGCCTTGCCCGGATAAATGGTGTGGAATGACTGCGACAGAAAGACGTTAAGATCCAATCTGACGGCGGCCCAGTAAGCTTCTTCTTCGCTAAGTTGCATAATCAAGTCTCTGAAGTCTTCGTTGATTTCGCGCTGCCGGCCTTTTGCCGCTGAGCCACATAGGACTCGAGGACGCTTTGGTAATTGTCCGGGAGCAGTGTCTCGACACCGGATTCCTCAAACTTGCCTGTGCGACGCAAGATCTCGAACAGGGTCATCAACGCCTTCAGGTCGCCTTGCAGGGCCCCGGCCACGATCCGTTTCACCATGGCCTGCAGGCGGGTAATGGTTTTCTTCTTGCCGTTTTCGTTAACGACGATGGACTGACCGAGTTCCTGTTCCAGAATCGTCAGAAAGTTGCTTGAGCCCTTAGGACGGCCCTTGGGATTGCCGGATTTTCCCTTCTTGAAGCGCCCGCTCTCTGGTGGGCGCCTGTAACCGATCTCATAGGCCATGGCCGCTCTCCACCTCTGCCGCAGACAAGCGGCTGGTCCGTACCTGGTCCCAGGTCTGTCCACTCGCTTCCAGAACGGCTTCTTTTCCTGTGACCCGCTGCCAGCGGACGACCCCCACATCGACGTACTGCGGATCGAGTTCGATGGCTCTGGCCTGGCGACCTGTGCGCTCGGCTGCAATTAGGATCGTGCCGCTCCCCGCGAAGGGATCGAGGATGATCTCTTGGCGATGGCTGCAATCCCGGAGGGCGTCAGCAATGAGAGGGACCGGTTTTACCGTGGGATGCAACGCCAACAGTTCATAACCTTTGCCGGTGAAGGTATTGACGCCAGAGTAGGTCCACACGTTCGTCCGATAGCGGCCATGCTGGCCGAGCTCAAAGTTGTTGATGTGGGGTGCCTCGCCCTTCTTAAAGACAAACACGAGCTCATGTTGGCTGCGGTAGAAACTCCCCATACCTCCATTGTCCTTGACCCAGACGCAGAGCTGAAGCGGTGAGCCGAACAACGGCAGAGCGGCCTTCTGGATTTCCATGGAATGGCGCCAGTCCATGAAGTAATAATGAACGGCACCGTCCTGACTGAAGGCGTGTGTATGGGAAAACGCCTTATTCAAGAAGGCCGTGAACTCACCGGGCGTCATTTCGCCGCTGGCCATTTTGAATTCCTTGTGGTGGATTTTCCCAGAGCCACAGACATGACCATCAATCGGCACGTTGTACGGTGGGTCACTGATGACCATCTGTGCCAGACCGCCCTGCATGATCGTCTTGTAACTATCGGAACTCAGTGCATCGCCGCAGAGTAGGGAGTGACTCCCGAGCCGCCACAGGTCACCTACCCGTGAAACGACCTCTGTCGCCATATCGTTTGGCTGGAGGTCGTCGGGATCACGCCCCGAGGAATCTTCCGCACCGTCGAACAGGATGTCGATCTCGGCAGTACTGAAGCCGGTCGTCTCGATGTCGAAATTTTCAGCGATCAGGAGTTCCAACTCGTCTTTGAGGAGTGTGGCGTCCCAGCCCGCTAGTTGGGCGATCTTATTGTCGGCGATGACATAAGCGCGTTTCTTGGCTTCGGACAGGCCGGAAATGACGCGCGTAGGGATACTCGGAAGTTTAAGTTCTTTAGCCGCTTGGACGCGACCTTGTCCGCCCAGAATAACCCCTACTTCATCGACCAGAACCGGGGCGGTGAAACCGAATTTCTGGATGCTGGCCTTAAGCTTGGCCAGTTGCTTGTCATTGTGGGTCCGGGGGTTTCCGGGCCACGGTTTGAGATCACCGGGCCGGCGATCAATCAGGCCACCTGCGACTTTGGTTTCAGGTACTTCGGTTTCTTTGGTCTTCATCGGAAAGCTCCTTGAATCAGTAGGTTCTGATACACAGAAGGGCAGACCGATGTGACCTCGAACAAAAAACGCCAAGAAGTGGCGATCTCTGTCGGGGAACCGACATCAATCTGCCACTCCTTGGCATTTCGATTCTATCAAGAAACCTTAAAGGCACAAAATATTATTAGTTGACCTCCGAACACAATTTGCCAAGTTTGGTCCGGGTCGAGTTCTTTGTGTTGATCTTCACGGATTGTCCGTAAACATGGTGTCCTTGATCTCGCCCGATTAAATCCCTGTTATGCCGATTAGAATTCCCTATTCGTCAATATTGGCGGAAGTACTGAAGGGTGGCTCTGGGATGGATTTCTGGCGCAACCGGCTGGCATCTACTTCCCCCAAAATTCTTGAAATTCCCTATACTTTTCCCTGTTACAGGGAATTTGGCAAGAGAACAGTTCGCTCGGGACTGGATCCTCCGCCACGCAGCCTTAGTCCCTCGACTAGCCTCAAGGCAGGCTCTGCGGATTCCCCCTTTGCTAGCGCTCAGGGGCCCGCCCGCAAGACAACTCAACGTGGATACAGGAGACTCGTCGCGATCTGTTCTGCTGCCAGTACCACCGGTAGAGCTGGTGTGGCGCGCGGCAGGTTGGGAAAAATAGAGGCATCGCAAACAAACAATCCCTTGCAGCCATGGACTTGCCCGCGATGATCCACGACCGCAGGCCGATCGCGATCTGTCGGATTCGATCCCATAGCGCAGGTTCCGGCCGGGTGCCAGTAGTGGCTGTGATTGTGGCGCAGCCATTGCTCAAGATCGCCACGCGGCGGAATGGAAAGCTCAGGCCCAAGAGGAAGAACCCTGATGAGTTCCTCGACAAGGGGTAGCGCCGCGAGAAGCCGAGTAGCATCGCTGGCTTCCCGCAAGAATGAATGATCGGGAAGAGCACGTACGCCAGGATCGCTCGATCTGAGTGTGAGCCTTCCCCGAGAAGCCGGACGGAGCAGCCCGACCGGAAGTGTGACACTCCATCCCGTTGGACTGTCGGGGTTACGTTCCGTCCACGGGAATAAGTGGAGGTCGTATGGCGCGCGTTCCGGGTCGCAGCCGCTGGCAATTTTTGCGACAGCTTGTTCATCGGGGATCGGTCCGGCGAGATTGAGCAACCTGGCAAGATCGGCAGAAGCCGCGAAAGTGCGCGTCTGGACTGGATGATCGTGCAGGTTCGCGCCCACTCCATCGAGCGCGATGGCGATCGGCACGCCCAAAGCTCCAAGCTGATCGGTGGGACCGATCCCAGAACGAAGCAGAATCTCGGGACTGCCATAAGCGCCGGCGCATAACACAATCTTGTCTGCAAATAGTTGCTGGCGGATGCCTGCTATGTTCGCGGCCGCGCCCACGGCCTTATCGCCGGAGATGAGCACGCGCTCCACCGTCGCGTGCTCGATGATCTCAAGCCTGCTCGAATTTCGAACCGGATCGAGATAGGCGAATGCCGCGTTCCAGCGTGTCGAGCCGTGGATGTTCACCGGGCTGATCGAGACTGCGGCGCCGGCATCTAAGTCAAGCAGATCGTCACTGTGTGGAATGCCAACTCGAACGCAGGCGTCGAGAAATGCTTCCTGCAGCGGCTGCAGCTCAGTTCGCGCCGGTTGGCGGATCTTCAGCCGTGTAACGACATCGGGAAGAAACGACACGAGCCGTTCAGCACTCCAGCGGGGTGAGGTTATGCTCCACTTGTCGTAGTCTCCCCGCCATCCAATCGACTGCGTGCAGCCGTTGTGGCTGCTGCATCCGCCGACCACGCGGGCGCGGCCCATGGCGAGGGTTCGTCCGTCGGCGGCAGGTCCTGCATAACCCCAGTCATGCGAGGTGCCGATTCGGTTGGAGTCGAGCAGATCGCGGGGCCATCGTCCGGACTGAAACGGCCCGGGATCCGGTCCAGCTTCAAGAAGTGTGACACGAGCATCGGTTCGCTCGACCAGCCGAGCGGCAATCACTGACCCTGCGGTTCCGCCTCCGACAACGAGAATGTCCGTCATCATGTCAGAATCGAAACGACCACATCGGCGAGATTCTTTCCCGCCGCATGTTCCGGCGTGTCGAGGCTGGGGTTATAGATCGTAACGTCCATCCCCGCGACCAGACCGGAATTGATCAGCGGTTTGGCAAGTCCGACTACTTCTTCGGCTGTGAAGCCTCCCCGAACGCGCCAGTCCACCGCGGGCATGAGTTCGTCGGACAAGCAATCGGCATCCAGATGCAGCCACGCCCGATCCACTCCACTGGCTCTGAGGAAGGCGATCGCGTGGTTGGCGGCATCGGAGATTCCCGCCGCACGTACCTCGCCCAGATTGCGGACAAGCATTGGGGTCGTGTAGACATCGTCGCTCTTGTGTTTCAACTGAAGATCTCGGTCACGATGACCGTAAAGGACGCACGCCTGGTCCTTCACCAATGGGCTGCGACCTTCCAAATTGCCAATCTGAGGAACGCCTCGTCCGGTAGCAATCCATATGTCGCTCTCGGATAGCTCGCCTGCCTCGCTATTGTGGGGATCCCAGAAGTCGGTGTGCGCGTCGAGCAGATACACTCCGACCGACCCCTTTCGCCGGAGCGCCAGCAGATTGCCGAATAGTACGCTGTCGTCGCCACCAAGAACGATGGGGAAGTCACCATCAGCTAGAACGGCTTCGACTTCATCCGCTTGCTCGATCGCAAGCTGCGCCACTGCTTGCACATTGCGCGCGCCGATTGCAGGATCGATGGAGTCGTTGAAAGCTGGAGCTTTGATCGGCGGATCGACGGCTGCTTTGATCCGGTCAGCCAGGTCCATCTCGAGTAAGACGTCCCCCAGGCGCTCAACACCGCCGGGCCTCAATCCCAGGTTCGTGGCTACATGCAAGATTCGATAACTCATCTGTTCGATCTCTCTAGTTCGGGCCCAAGTCAATTTGTGAACGGGTCCAGTTCGGCTAATCCGATATTCCTTGTCCGGACCTCTGAGCAACAGCCGAGAGGAGCGGACTCGGGTGGTGAGCAACGGGTTGTTCAGCGGGGCAGGATTGAGGCGGGCACGCTTTTTCGTCACAACATCGGCAAAGATGGTCGACAGTGGCGCGGTCGGTCGCTGAGTCGGAAAGGATGCGGGAGATGAGGTTCTCCAGCATCGCACGATCGGCGCGGTTGAACACACAGAGAACACGTTGGGCTATGGCGGATCGGGCGGCCAGGAATGCGCGAACACGTCTTCGTCCTTCTTGTGTGAGAGCTACCAGTCGGTAGCGTCGATCTTTTCCCACAGATCTTCGGAGGAGTCCATCGGCACAAAGTCGATCGATCTGCTGAACGGCTGCAGGGTGAGACATGCCAATCGTTGTGGCAAATAGTCGGATCGGCAGAGGTCCATTGTTCCACACCAGAACAAGGGCGCTTGCATCGGCCAAACCATGGCCAATTTTTTCTTCCGCAGCTGCGCTCATCTGCTCGTAAAGGTGCAGCGCCATCGCCATCAGGAGGTTTTCAACTCTAGCCATAACTATAAGTTACTTATATATTATGGATGAACAGGAGTCAACCGATCGATGGAGTCCGCTTCGGTCTAGCATCGAAGTGCCCGTAGTTCACAATCAGGCAAACATCAAAATGTTGAATAGAAGGCTGCCCACTGAAACTCAGAGGGGTAAGGCTCGTTCGTTCAACTCTCGTTCATCAGATTCGGAACGGAGCGGCCAGCAACCGGAACGGCAGCGTAATCGCGAGGTAGATGACTTCCAACACGCCATGCACCGCTACCCCAATGATGCGGAACGGCAGAAGCAACAGCCAGATAAACGGATAAGCGATCAGAGCAAGTATTGCCAATGGCCAGCCCAATACGAACAGAATGCACCACAGGAGGAAAGCAAACATAGATTAACCTCCCACTTCTAGATAGACATACGCACGGCCGAGGTCCAAAGTTCCGTGCAGGAAGGGGCTCGTTCGACACTCACCAACGATGGATGCGCCGAGCGCGAGGAGGTTCCGCATGAAAGATAAAGACCTCTTCGGGGCTCCGCAAGCGTCACGCAAGAAGAAGCCCGGAAGCCGTCAAGGCCCCGGGCTGGAGATTGAGTGATCACCGCGCATTGCTTAGAAATGCTGCTTAGAAATGCGGCAGCGATGTACCGTTCAGAGCGGCTGTCACAAGTGTCTTGGCATAGGCGTTGTCCGCGCTGACCGGAGTTGTGAAGTTCATTCCATATCTCCAACTCGCGGGCGCTTCCGGATGTACGCCGGAAAGAATGACCCAGCCATTTCCCACGTGGGTTTCCACTACCGCAGGGATACCGTCCGGATACTTGCCAACAACCTCGCCAAATCCCTTCAATTCAGGACCATCTTGCCAATATTGGTCCAGCGTGATTCCGTTCGCGCTATGGATCTCAAACGCGGCTTTGCGCACGCCACTGAAGTACTCGGGATAGAAATTGAACCAGGTCCCGGCCAGGCTGAGATAGTTGTAAGTTGAATGTCCCGCGAAGAATGCGCCGGCGCAAATACCCAAATAATGCATCCCTCCGTTTACGATCGCATTGTGGATATTCGTGGTCGTGGTCCGCGTGAGATACCTCGAGATCGTAACCGCATTCCCGCCGGGCATGAGAAACAATCTGTAGGCTCGAATCCTGGTCTCACTCATCGAGTTGAGCTGGCTGGAGGTCGCGGTCGCATAGCTAAGCCCCAACTCGCCGAGAATGGTC
Organism: Candidatus Sulfotelmatobacter sp.; assembly: GCA_035710725.1. Lineage (GTDB taxonomy): Bacteria > Acidobacteriota > Terriglobia > Terriglobales > Acidobacteriaceae > Sulfotelmatobacter. Next base: position 43,834 of record DASTCY010000050.1, read on the forward strand.
TTGACCGCCGATACGTCACCAGAGGACGTTCCGTTACCGACGAAGAGCAGCACTTTGGGGGTAGAAAGAGTTGCGTCGGCCACCGAGGGAGGAGTTTTGGTGCGTTGGTCGGCCGCGGTCCAGTTCGTTGAACCACATCCGCTGCACGCAATCAGCGCGAGCAAACCCAGGGGAGCAAAAAGGGAACGAAATAGTTGAGCAAAATGGGCGAAATGGGAAATGCAAAAATGCACGATGCCTCCTTGTAATACGGTCACCATCCAAGCGGGGACTGGGCGCGAGAGATGTTTTTGGGATTTACCGTTCGACTTTCTACTGGACGAAGTGAAATTTGTCTGATTCTAGCGAGGCATCAGGAAAAGAAAAGACACAGAGGTTCCTCGGGCAGTGACCTGAGCGGCGTATCTTCTTGAATTTGCACTGTTTTTGGAGCAGGCGCAGATCATCGCATAAGAAAAAATCCCATGCTCGCACTGGCGGAAGCATGGGATCGATGATTTTTTGCAATCCAGGTCGCCGACTATTTTGGCTGGGCGACGATGCGGATGTACGGTTTCGGCGCTTTCCATCCGCTGGGATACTTCTTCTTCGCTTCATCGTTGGAGACGTTGCCGCTGATGATCACATCGTCTCCCGGCTTCCAGTTCACTGGCGTCGACACCTGGTGCTTCGCCGTGAGCTGCAGAGAATCGATGACGCGGAGGATTTCGTCGAAGTTGCGCCCGGTGCTCATGGGATAGCTGAGCTGTAGTTTGATTTTCTTGTCCGGGCCTACGACAAAGACCGTGCGTACAGTCGCATTGTCCGCCGCCGTGCGGCCCTGGCTGGTAGCGCCAGCGCTGGCGGGCAACATGCCATAGAGCTTGGCGATTCGAAGTTCGGGGTCGCCAATCATCGGATAATCCACTTTGGCGCCTTGCGTCTCTTCGATGTCGGCCTTCCAGCGCTGATGGTCGGCCACAGGATCGACACTCAGGCCGATAATCTTGCAGTTGCGCTTGGAGAATTCGGGCTGAAGCTTGGCCATGTATCCGAGTTCGGTGGTGCAGACCGGCGTGAAATCTTTGGGATGCGAGAAAAGGATCGCCCAGCCATCTCCGATCCATTCATGGAAATCGATTTGGCCCTGCGTTGTATCGGCAGTGAAATTGGGTGCTACGTCGTTAATGCGCGGAATTGCGGACACGTGATTTTCAACAGCGGTAGTCATTCGGTGTCTCCTTAACCAAATAGAAATTTGTGTTAGTTCCGGGTAGAACGAACCGCGTCCCCTGATCCAACCTCAAGAGTTATTGGGTAGGCCCTGAAAAAGAAACCCCACCCGGAATCGCCACGGGTGGGTCGGGAAGTGATCTTTTGAGTTCCCTACCCACACCCTGGCATCCGCATACAACAACCAAACCCGCCAGGGACAAGGGAACGAAGCATCGTGTTAAGGATAGAAGCCGGATGCGCGAGTGTCAAACGTCACTCAGCCAGAATCGCCGCGCGATTCTTCCATTCAGCTTCGATTCTTATCGATGTCAGCTCACTGCTGTTCGTAAATCAGTATCGTGCCTGAATGTGCGATAACCGCGAAGTAAATGAGCGTTGCCATTATTCTGAGCCCAGTAAGTCGCGTCACGATGTTTTCCTCCGATCCCAGCGCAGCAGAATCAATAAAAATCCGGACGGATCACTCCGTCGCGGCGAGTGCAATAGCCGAAAGGTTCCATTGTCGTTCGTGACACTTTACAGAAATTTCTTCTGTCGATAGGATGCAATTCGCTCTTCACATTCTTCATATCGAGAAAGACTCCGAGCGCTGCGTGCAAGCTTGCGCAATCCGGATGCCGGACGAACCATGAAACCGAAACGCACCATTCTCTGCGTGGCTGAAAATGAACAATCGCTCTCTCATCGAAAAATTATGCTGGAAACTCGAGGGTACCGAGTATCAGCTTTTGCCCGCAGCCAGGAGGCATTGGAGTGTTTCAAGCAGGGCGGAATCGATCTACTGATCACGGACATGGCGATGACAGGCCTGGACGGGACCCAATTGATCGCCGCAATCAAAGACCTGTCTCCGCAAACCCCCGCCATTCTCATTGCCAACAAGTTGCGCACCTACGACCACAACTCTCAGGCCGACGTTTTCTTCACCAAGGGAATGTTCGCCCCGGCAGATTTGCTGGAGCGCACGCGCCAGTTGCTGGTGAAAAAACGCGGCCCCAAGCGCATGCATCCCCGATTGCAGCAACGAGGAACGACTGTTCCCGGGCACGTTGGGGTCGCCTAAGTCCAGTTCGGCGCAATTCAACAACTTCATCGCAAGTTCCTGAAGCTGCGGCCCCCCGCTGCCTGCCGAGCTTCGTGTAAGATCGAATCCGGACATGGCGTTCATTGAAGCAACGGAACTGCGCAAGACCTACCACGTGGGCAGCATCGAAGTCGAAGCTCTGCGCGGAATTTCCTTTGCCGTGGAAAAAGGAGAGTTCGTCAGCGTCGTCGGTCCTTCCGGCAGTGGCAAATCCACGCTCTTCTATTTGTTAGGAGGGCTAACGCAGGCGGACTCGGGAAGCGTGGTGCTCGACGGAGACAACTTTGCCAAGCTTTCCGACTCCGAGCGGACCCGCATGCGGAAGCGCAAGATCGGATTCGTGTTTCAAAAGTTCAATCTTCTGCCGACGCTCGATGCCCGATCGAATATTCTGATCGCACAGGAAATTTCCGGCAATGGAAGCCGCGACCCGTCCTACTTCGATCGGATTACAGACTTGCTGGGCCTCAGCAAGCGCCTGCAGCATCGACCCTCGGAGCTTTCCGGAGGAGAACAGCAACGCGTTGCACTAGCGCGGGCGCTGATCAATATGCCGGCCGTCGTGCTGGCCGATGAGCCAACCGGAAATCTGGATTCGAAAAACTCAGACATCGTCCTAAGCATGCTGCGCCAGTCGAACCAGGAACTCGGGCAGACGGTCCTCATGATCACGCATAACCCGGCGGCCGCCGGTTACGGTGACCGCATTATTCACATGCGTGACGGGCAGATCGTGAAGCCGGAAGAAGATCCGCAGTGGATCCCGCAACATTGAGTGTCCGCATGCGAGTACCAGCGTTTAGATGCCGTGCTCGTAAGGCCGCAATTCTACCTGGCACCAAACCCAGAGGTAACTGTAGGCGGCCGGAGGGCGGGATCGATAGTTTGCAGCGGTTGCGCAATCTCCTCGGACGCAGCGTCCATCGCGCTGCCAAATGATGCTGGCAGGATTGAAGGCACGCGTAAAATCCTCGTGATCTTTTCGGATGCGACTCGAAAGACCGAGCATGATCGCGATCGGCTATATTGATGTGGTTGTCGGGACTACTGTAGAATCGGAAAGTTGAGCGGGAGTAACTCAGTGGTAGAGTGCGACCTTGCCAAGGTCGAAGTCGCGGGTTCAAATCCCGTCTCCCGCTCCAGAATCCCTCGTTCTTCTGAGCCGGCACCGGCAGATGGACTTTTCCGCAGCGGACAGTAGCGTATCGGTTCGGGGCGCGGTACCCAAGTGGTAAGGGAGAGGTCTGCAAAACCTTTATGCGTCGGTTCGATTCCGACCCGCGCCTCCAAAATCCCCGCAATTTGAAACTGTTCCGACTGAGCTCAGGATTTCGCTTGCGAGCTCCCGCTTCGCTGGTTCTCAGCCTGCATTGAGCGACTTCGCCAACGGCGAAGGTACCGCTCCCCCCGCAGAACAGCTCAAGTAGTTGCATTCCCATACCAAGCCTGACATATCACACCGATCAGTTGGTCTCCCTAAAGACTTCGATTCGGCCAGCCGATATGCAGAAAGAGCATGCACGAATGGACGTCTAGTTCTGCCAACCCCACGCCAAATTGCATAGAGACCAGGGGAACGAAGCCATATGTTAGATCGGCCTAAGCTAAGCGTGTATTGGGCGGCCTCGTGTGGAGGCTGCGAAATCTCGGTCGTAAACCTCCACGAAAAAATCTTAAACGTCGATCAGGCCTTCGAATTCGTGTTCTGTCCGTGCCTCCTAGACACCAAGGTAAAAGATGTCGAAGCCATGCCCGATGGCGGCATTGCTCTCACAATGTTCAACGGTGCGATTCGCACGGAGGACAACGAAGAGATGGCCCGCCTGCTGCGGCGGAAGTCCCGCGTGCTGGTCGCTTATGGGTCTTGTTCCTATTTAGGAGGAATACCCGCGTTAAGTAACTTCCACAGCCGCGAAGAGCACCTGCGAACCATTTACGTTGACAACGTGAGCCTCGACAACGCCGGTGGGGTCCTCCCTCAATGCCGGACGGATGTGCCGGAGGGCACGCTTCACTTGCCTGCATTTTTCAACAACGTAAAAACTCTCGGGCAAGTGGTGGATGTCGATTACTTCATGCCCGGCTGTCCGCCGGAAACTCATCAACTCTGGAATGTGATCGAACTCATCACCAGCGGGCGTCCACTGCCTCCCAAGGGAAGCGTGATAGGAGCGGGCACAGCGAGCGTGTGCGATGAGTGCGCGCGGACGAAGAATGAGAAAAGGATCCGGCAGCTCCATCGAACTTTCGAAATGGCGCCCGACCCTCACGAATGCCTGCTGGAGCAAGGCCTCGTGTGCATGGGAGTGGCCACGCGCAGCGGCTGTGGCGGCCTCTGTCCCACCGCGAACATGCCCTGCACGGGCTGTTACGGCCCGCCCGACAGTGTGCAGGACCAGGGGGCCAAGATGGTCGCGGCGCTGGGCTCGATCCTGGATGTGGGTGGCTATAAGGGCATCACCCCGGAGCAGCTCGACCGAAACCTCGAGGAACTGCTGAAACAGATCCCAGATGGGAGCGGCACCTACTACAAGTACAGCGCTGCCGCTTCGCTACTAGGCGGAAAACCCGAATGAAGCGCGTCACGATCAATCCCATCACCCGGCTGGAAGGCCACGGCAAGATTGAAATCTTCCTCGACGAACAAGGCAACGTCGCCAATACGTATTTTCAAGTTCCCGAACTTCGAGGCTTCGAGCAGTTCTGTGTGGGCCGCCCGGCTGAAGACATGCCTGTAATCACCAGCCGGATTTGCGGCGTCTGTCCCGAGGCGCATCACATGGCCGCGACCAAGGCTCTCGACCAGGTCTTTGGCGTGGAGCCGCCGCCGGCCGCGAAGAAGATCCGCGAACTCTTCTATACCGCCTTTTATGTGACCGATCACACCACCCATTTTTATGCCCTGGGAGGGCCGGATTTCATCGTCGGCCCGGATGCGCCTCCGGCCGAGCGCAACCTTCTTGGCGTGGTCAAAAAGGTCGGCATCGATATCGGCAAGCAGGTGATGAACTGCCGCGCCCGCAACCATCACGTGATTCAAATGCTGGGCGGACGCGCGATCCACCCGGTCGCCGGGGTTCCGGGCGGCTGGAGCCGTCCGGTCACTGAGGCAGAACGGGCCGAAATCGAGGCCATCGCCGAGCAGAACGTCGAATTCGCGCTGTTTACGCTGCAGCTGTTTGACAAGATCGTCCTCGGCAATCCTGCCTATCTCGATCTGGTCAACTCCGATGTGTATCACCACCGCACTTATTCGATGGGCACCGTTGACGCGGAAAACCGCCTCAACCTGTACGACGGGAAAATCCGGGTAGTCGATCCCGAAGGCTGCGAGCTTTTGAAGTATGACGCTTGCGATTACGCCAGCCATGTCGCCGAACGGGTTGAACCCTGGACTTATCTGAAGTTTCCCTACCTTAAAAGAGTGGGCTGGAAAGGTTTTGTCGACGGCGCGGAGAGTGGCGTTTACACCGCGACCCCGCTTTCCCGCCTCAATGTTTCCGATCGGATGGCGACCCAGCGGGCCCAGGAGCAGTTCGTGCGCTTTTATGAAACTCTGGGCTCCAAGAAGATCGGCGCAAGATACGAACCTCAACACCATCGCCTGGCTACGCATTGGGCGCGATTGATCGAGCTGCTCTATGCCGCCGAGCGGATGAAAGAGCTCGCCGCCGATCCGGAGATCGCTTCTCCGCAGATCAGAAACATTCCCGACCATATTGCCGGTGTCGGCGTGGGATCGGTCGAAGCCCCACGCGGCACGCTCACCCACCACTACGTCACCGACGAAAAAGGGATTTTGCAGCGGGTCAACATGATTGTGGGGACCACCAACAACTATGCGGCCATGTCCATGTCCATCAAGAAAGCGGCCGAGAAGTTGATTCGCGGCGGTCAAATCGTCGAGGAAGGACTGTTGAACCGGATCGAGATGGCGTTCCGCCTCTACGATCCATGTCTCTCCTGCGCGACCCACTCGCTTCCCGGCGCGATGCCTTTGATCGTGAACATCAAGAACCATCAGGGCGAAGTCCTGCAGTCGCTCAGGAAAGACGAGTGAGGAAAAACTGCGTGTTGAAGACGATCATCATCGGCTTGGGCAATCCCGTCCTCAGCGACGACAGCGTGGGGATCAAGATCGCCAGGCTTCTCGAGGCCAGATTGCACGGCCGCCCCGACGTCGAGGTGCGCGAGCTGAGCGCGGGCGGCATTCGTCTGATGGAGGCGATGCAGGGATACGAGCGCGCCATCCTCGTCGATGCCATCGTCACCGCGGGCGGGGAAGCCGGCGCCGTCTACCGGCTAAGTCCTTCGGACCTTCGCCAGACGCGAAACGCGTGCTGCTCCCATGATGGAAGCCTGCAAGAGGCTTTCGAGCTGGGTCAGCAGATTGGCTTGGTCTTGCCGCGGGAGATCACGATTTGGGGAATCGAAGCCGGCGACGTAACCACTTTCAGCGATGGCCTCACCGCGGATGTGGAGCGGGCAGTGGCGAAGGTGGTCGATGCCATCGTCCAGCAAATCGACCACGGCGGCACGACCTCGCGGGAGGAACCTACGATGCGCACTGGAGTTTACTTCTGCACCTGTGGCACAAACATTTCAGACAAAATCTCTCCGGATAAGATCAAGGACGACGTCCTGGGCATCCCCGAAGTCGCCTACTTCAAGACTTGCGAATACCTGTGCTCCGAAGAAGGCAAGGCCTTCCTCGAACAGGACCTGAAACAGGAGAAGCCCGATCGCGTGGTGGTCAGCGCCTGTTCGCCGCGCGACTATGAGAAGACATTTCGGGAGTGTCTGGCCAAAGCAGAGATCAATCCCTATCTGATGCAGATGGTCAACCTGCGGGAGCAAGTGGCATGGGTAACGGCCGATCCGCAAGCGGCGGAGAGAAAGGCCATTGCCTACCTGCGGGCTGCGACCGCGCGCGTGCACTGGCAAGCTCCGCTCGAAGAAAAGGAAATCGACGTTTGTCCGGACGTGCTGGTCGTGGGTGCCGGTCCGGCTGGGCTCAAAGCGGCGATGGCGCTCGCCCGGGCAGGCCGCAAGACGGTGCTGGTCGAGAAGACACCCATCCTCGGCGGCATGCCCGTGCGTTACGAGGACCTGTTCCCCAACCTCGAATGCGCTCCCTGCATGCTGGAGCCTCTGCTGGCTGAAGTCGTCGAGGAGAAAGAAATTGAACGGCTGACCTTGTCCGAGGTCGTCAATGTCACTGGATACTGCGGCAACTTCACGGTCAAAATTCGTCAACAGCCGCGCTACGTCGACGCCGCCAAGTGTATCGGCTGCGGCGAGTGTTTGAATCCGTGTCCGGCCAGCACGACCAACGAATTCAACTTCGGACTGAACCAGCGCAAGGCGATTGCCTTTGCCGTCACCGGTGGACTGCCGAACGTGCCCTTCATCGATTTCCAGGCGTGCCGCCGGTCCCACGGAGAAGATTGCCAACTCTGCAAAACCGCGTGCCCGGTCGAAGGTGCGGTGTCCTTCTCCGCCCGGGAGAAAATTTTGGAACGGAACGTGGGCGGCATCATCCTGGCGGTTGGTTCTACTCTGTACGATTGCTCGCAGTTTCCCGGCCTGGCCTATGGTAAAAACTCAGACGTTTACACCAGCCTCGAATTCGAGCGGCTTCTTTCCGCCAGCGGCCCGACACAGGGCAAAGTTTTGAAACTTAATGGCGAGCCGCCGAAAAGTGTGGCCATCGTGCACTGCGTGGGCAGCCTCGATCCAAAGCAAAAACCCTACTGTTCGGGCATCTGCTGCCAATATGCCTTCAAGTTCAACCAGATGATCGAGCACCGGGTCGAGGACGCCACGGTGCATCACTTTTATCGCGAAATGGTGACACCGGGCAAAGAAGCTTGCGCTCTGTACGAACGAGCCCTCGCCAATCCCAAGGCTCAGTTCGTCCGATATTCGGACCTGGCCGACGTCGAAGTTCACATGGACAACGGCGCTCAGAAGCTTCACTGCCGAGATGTCGCGGGAACGGCGCACAATATTCCGGCAGACATGGTCATACTCTGTCCCGCCATTGTGCCGACGGCAAGCTCAAAGAAGCTTGGAGACCTGCTTGAGACCGCGCAGGACAAGTTCGGATTTTTCGAGGAACTGCACGGCCGCGCCGACGCGGAACAGAGCAAGATCAAAGGCATCTATTTGGCCGGCACATGCCAGTCGCCGAAAGACGTTCAGGCCTCGATGAGCCAGGGGATGTCAGCCGCCGGCCACGTTCTTTCCCAGCTGCCGGCCGGGCGCAAACTGAAAATTGAGCCGATCACCGCGGAGGTGAATGCCGACTTCTGCTCCGGATGTAAGGTTTGCGCTTCGATATGCCCCTACAAGGCCATCGACTTCAACTCCGAGCGCAAGGTGTCAGTGGTAAACGCGCTTCTCTGCCATGGTTGCGGGACCTGCGTCGCCGCCTGCCCTTCCGGCGCAATGGACGGCAACCATTTCACGCGTGATCAGATCTTTGCCGAACTTGATGGAGTCTTGCAATGACCCAGCAGAATCCGCCGACCAACCTCACTTCCGATTTCGAGCCCAAGATTGTCGGTTTCCTGTGCAACTGGTGCTCGTACGCCGGGGCCGACAAGGCCGGCGTCGCGCAGACTCCGTATCCTCCCAACGTCAGGGTTGTGCGCTTCATGTGCAGCGGCAGGATCGATCCGGAGTTCATCCTGCACGCTTATAAAAAAGGTGCGGACGGGGTGCTGATCCTGGGATGCCATTTCGGAGACTGCCATTACAAAGAGGGTAACTTCCGCGCCACGCAACGCCACCGTCTGCTGCTGCGACTATTGCGGCAGCACGGGATCGCGGAAGAACGATGCCGCTTTGACTACGTTTCAGCCAGCGAGGGAGAGAAGTTCGCAAAAGTAATCACGGAAATGACCCACACGATCAGGAAATTGGGACCGCTCCACCGGGAGCACAATCAAAGCCATGGAGGCTCGCAATCATGACGAAAATCATCGATGCCAAAGGATTACAGTGTCCGCAACCCAGACTTAAAATGTCGATCGAGGCGATGAGCCTGAAGCCGGGCGACATCCTCGAATGCGTTGCCGATTGCCCAACTTTCGAGGCCGACGTAAAAGACTGGTGCAAGAACAGCAAAAAGGCGCTGCTTTGGTTCAAGGATGAGGGCAATGGCATAAAGCGATGCCAAGTCCGGTGTTAGAGGCATAAAATCCTCTCTTGATCAGCGCAGTAAACGCTCGCACCTGACTGTCTGAACCAGCTGGTGTCACTCTTGCTTCGGCCTCGTTGGTTCCAGGCGTGGATCTTGGCACAGGCGCACGTCACGGGAAAATTTTGGCAGACAGTCGAGAACTTCGCGGGAAATGCTTATCCGGACAATTAGTCGGTGGCAGTCAGCAAAGACTGCGTCGTGGTAACCTGCTAACCCTATGCGCCTGCACCAGGGTCTTTTGCTTCTGGCCGTGCTTTCCGTTCCTGCCTTCGCCCAGGACACCAAACTGCTTGCGGACCGTCTCGCCGCCCAGAACAAGCTCTTTGATGAACAATACGAATCCGATCTGCGGAATTTTCCCGAGCGCGCGACCGCGTTTGGCGACTATCGCTACAACGATCAGCTGAATCAATATTCGCTCGACGCCATAGCCCGCCGTCACCAGATCGATGAAGACTTCCAGGCCCGCTTGAGAGCCATACCGACCGACGGATTCAACGATCAGGAACTGCTCTCACACGAGCTTATGGATCGGGTGCTGCAACAGCGAATCGACGATTTCAATCTCAAAGAATACGAAATGCCGGTCAATCAGATGAACGGCGTCCACACCAGCCTGGCGGACCTGCCGCTCTCGATGCCCTTTGATTCGGTGAAGCACTACGAAGACTACATCTCGCGCCTGCACCAGATTCCTCGCGCGCTGTCACAAGTCACCGAGGTACTGCGCGCCGGCATGAAAGACAAGCTCATGCCGGTACGCTTCCTGCTTGAAAAGATTCCGGCGCAGTGCGAAGGAATCGTCGCCGCCGATCCTTTTCTGATTCCGACGAAAAAATATCCGGCCGACATTCCGGCCGACGAGCAGAAGCGCCTCACGCAGCAGATCACCGACGCGGCCAACAACGACGTAGTGCCGGTGTACAAAGCATTCGCCGCGTTCGTGCGTACCGAATACGCGCCGCAAGGCCGCACAAGCCTCGCGGTCACCTCTCTGCCCAATGGTGGGAAGATCTATGAAAACGACATCCATGGCCGCACCACGACTCACCTTTCTCCGGATGAAATCCACCAGATCGGACTGCACGAGATCGATCGCATCCAGGCCGAGATGCTGGCCATTGCCAAAAATGAAGGGTTCAGCAACCTCGCTTCCTTTCGGGCGTCTCTGAAGAAGAACCCCAAATACGTTCCTACTTCGGCCGAGCAGATCCTTGACGATTTTCGGCACTACATCTCGCAGATGGAAACGAAGCTGCCTGAGCTCTTTACGATCATCCCCAAGATTCCGGTTACGGTCGAAGCGATTCCCGACTTCGAGCCAGGCAACGCCACCCATTACATGCTCGGCACGCGTGACGGCAAGCGGCCCGGGCGTGTCGTCGTGGCCACATCCAATTTCGCGCAGCGTTCGCTCATCGAGGATGAAGCCATCGCGTATCACGAGGGCGTGCCCGGGCACCACATGCAGCTCTCGGTCCAACAGTCGCTCACCGGATTGCCCAAGTTTCGGCAGCACGGCTTGGGTTTCAATGCTTACACAGAAGGATGGGCACTCTACGCCGAGCAACTCGGCAAGGAGGTCGGCTTCTATCAGGATCCCGTCTCGGATTATGGACGGCTTTCTTCGGAGCTCTTCCGCGCTGTGCGCCTCGTGGTTGACACAGGGATTCACGCGAAGGGCTGGTCCCGCGATCAAGTAGTGGATTTCTTCCGCCAGACGGGCGCGGTGGACGAGCCTACCATCCAGTCCGAAACCGACCGCTACATCGCCTGGCCGGCCCAGGCTCTCAGTTACAAGCTCGGTCAACTCAAAATTCGCGAGCTCCGCGAACGTGCAAAAAAAGACCTGGGGCCCAAATTTGACGTGCGCCGGTTCCATGACGAAATTCTCGACGGCGGAACATTGCCGCTCGATCTTCTCGAGGCACGCACCGACAAGTGGATCGCAGAGCAGAGATCAAGGTAGGTTTACTGCAACGAAGGTTGTACGCGAGAAACCCAAAATTGGCGCTCTTGCAGCGATTAAGGAATTCTGTCGGCCAGAATTTCTGAATTTCGCTTGACTGATAGTCCGATTGTTGTAAAATCCTCGCCCATCGCGGCTTTTGACTATCCCCCTAACGGGCGGACTTCGGGACGATGTCCCTGTGTCCTCCGCGTCTCAAGCCTTGTTTGCAGATAACTGACGATCGCCCGAGAAAGTCACGAATGTTCTCGAGCGTTTGTGGCTCTGCAGATGTTTGCTGCCCCCTGCAAGGGTTTTCTTTACCCGATTACGTAAGCGCCAACTCAAATCATGCGGTGCGCCGCCATTGGTGTGCGGTGACTGCCCTGCGGAGGATTAGGAATGAAAAGGCTCTGGTTCTATGCGTTCGGTTTGTTGCTCCTAGCCGTGTTTCTCCCCGTTGGCTCTTATGCACAGCCGACGTTCAAAGTCTTGTACAACTTTGATTCTCACACTTGCGATCCTCTGAACCCGGTATTTCCAGGCGCAATCGTGCAGGGCCGCGACGGAAACTTCTACACCACCTCTTTTCTGGGCGGCTGCAATGCAAATGGGACTATCTTCAGAATGAGTCCGGCAGGAGCATTGAAGGTTCTAACCCCGTTTCCCATGTTCGCCGGGGGCCCCGGACGCCCGAAAGGCGGAGCGACGATGGGCACCGATGGAAATTTTTACGGGACCAATAGCTTGGGCCCAGCCGGATTTGCCGGAACTCTGTTCAAGACGACCCCGGCTGGCCTCACCACAACCGCCTTTACCTTCGGCGGCACTGGCAACCCTCCCGGCTTTCCCGCGGCGGCGCCGGTGCAGGCGGCCGATGGCAACCTTTACGGGACGCTGGTGCAAGGCGGCGTTGGATGCTTGTTCGAATCCGGCGGATGCGGCGGCATCTATAAATACTCTCCAGCAACAGGTAAGACAACCATCCTGTTCACATTTCCAGCCAATCAACTCGACGGGGCGACACCCGGACAGCCTCTCGTTGCTGGGATCGACGGCAACCTGTATGGAACGGCCAACGGCGGCGCCAATGGGGACGGAGTCGTCTTCAAAATTACTCCTGCGGGCCAAGTCAGCGTGGTGCACAAGTTCTGCCAGAAGGCCGGTTGCGTCGACGGATCAGGTCCCAGCGCACTCATCCAAGGCGCGGATGGCAATTTTTATGGCACGACTACCGGAGGCGGCGTCCAAAAAGGCTCCGCGTTTCAGCAGGGCGTGATTTACAAGCTGACACCCGGAGGCGGTTATAGCGTTCTATGGAGCTTCTGCCAGGTCGCGGGATGCACTGACGGCGCGATGGCCGGCATTGTGGGCGGCAATCTCGTGCAGGCGAACGACGGCAAGCTTTACGGTGTCACTCCAAAGGGGGGCGGTGCATGCTTCGCCACCACTTGCGGCGTGATCTGGAGCTTCAACCCGACGGTCGCCAATAGCTACTCGGTCGTCTTCAGTCCAAATGTGAACCAAGCCTTTGCTCCCGCAGGTTTGATGCAAGCAACAGATGGAAATTTTTACGGCGATTCTCAACTTGGGGGTATGACCGGCCCTTGCAACGGTAATGGCTGCGGAACCTTCTTCAAGCTCAGTACCGGCCTTAAGCCGTTTGTGAGGTTTGTACAGTCTCAAGGCAAAGTAGGCGCGCAAGTTCAGATCCTCGGCCAAGGCTTCACTACTAGCACCACCCCGATCACAGTTTCTTTCAATGGAATTCCGGTGGTCTTCCAGACGTCCGGCGACCATTACATGACGACCACCGTACCTGCCGGAGCGACCACAGGTCCCATCACTGTGACCACGTCAGCGGGGACTCTGACCAGCAACACGAAATTCCGGGTGACGCCACAACTCACGACCTTCGCCCCAACCGCCGCGCCAGTCGCAGCAACAGTGAAGATCACTGGCGTCAGTCTCTTGAAGACCACTAGCGTGACGATTGGCGGTGCCGCCGCAACGTTTGTCATCAATTCCGATACCCAGGTGACCGCCACTGTCCCCGCGGCGGCGAAAACCGGCACCATCACGGTCACAACCACCGGGGGTACTGTCACCAGCACAACTACCTTTACCGTTCAGCCCGCGATCACCAGCTTTACTCCGACGAGCGGCCCGGTTGGGACTCCGGTGACAATCACGGGAACCACGTTCACTGGTGCGAGCAGCATCACTTTCAATGGGACGACCTCGAAGTTCACCCTGGAGACGAGCACGCAGATCTCGGCCAACGTCCCCCCAGGCGCAACTACAGGAAAAATTGCGGTCATAACTCCTGCCGGGACCGGCACCAGTTCAACGAGCTTTACAGTCACCGTGACGCAATCCCCAACTGAAAGTGAAGGAGATCGGCCAAGCTCGAACCGTCATTAACACCTTGTCGACAAGATGAAGCGCAGTTTTGGGCGGGCCCGCGACAATGGCGGCCCGCCCTTTTTACTTACCGCTTGGGCGATAGGACAAGTCATCAAAACCGACAACCAATCTTTTCCTGCCCGCCTGTGCCCGCCATGGTGTATCGTGCTTGAGTTTCCTCGGACGAGGGGCGAGGAGCAGCGAGGGCTCGTTTGCGTTTGGGTCGAGACAGGGCGTTCCTAAGCGGGACGCTTCGAAGAATCCTATTCGTCATAATACTGATTCTGTTGGGATGTCTGGCAATGGCGGGGCCACTGCCCGTAGCGCAAAATGCATCGGCGCTGCCGACTCCCACCCCGCAGAATCCGCCGACGACTTCTCAGAACCCTCCGCCCCCGCCGGAGACGAACACCGCTCCGGGTCAGAAACCTGAACCTGCGCCGCAATATCCGCCGCCCTCGGCGCAACTTCCCGAGCCCGCAATTAATAATCCTGAAGCGCGGGCGGTTCCGATCCGCAAACTCGAAGCACCGACCCTCACTATCCCGCGACTGACGCATGGACCAGCTTTGGAAGATTTTCTTACCATGGCGCCCACGAGCGAGGTTGCGCAACAAATGGCGAAGGTAACCGGTTTCGTGCAGCGTAACCCGCATGATGGCGAGCAGGTTTCCGAGTCTACCGACGCCTATCTCGGCTATGACCAAAAGAACTTATACGTAGTCTTCGTCTGCTTTGACGATCCCACGAAGGTCCGCGCTCGCATGTCGCGGCGTGAGGACATATTCGATGACGACGAAGTGGAGGTCATGCTCGACACCTTTCACGACCGGCGCCGCGCGTATGCCTTCCAGACCACCCCCCTCGGCATCCAGTGGGACGCCATCTACACTGAAGCCACTCGCGACGAAATCAACGGCAACTTCGACACTTCGTTCGATACTGTCTGGGATTCACGCGGCATCGTTACCGATCGCGGCTTCGTGGTCGCGATCTCGATTCCGTTCAAGAGCCTTCGCTTCCCCTCCACAGAAAGGCAGGAGTGGGGCATCATTCTTTATCGCGGGATCGTGCGCAAGACGGAAGACTCATTCTGGCCTTCCATCTCCTACAAATTCCAGGGACGCCTGGCGCAGGAGGCCACGCTCAATGGCCTGGAAGGCATTTCGCCCGGCCGCAGCATTGAGCTGATTCCCTATGGCGTCATGCGCGGCTTTCGCGGCCTGAACACGGTCGATCCCAACAATCCTTACTTCCAGCATGCCGTCGCCCAGGGCCAGCCGGGAATGGATGGCAAGTTCGTAATCCACGATCACTTCGTTGTCGACGTAACCGCCAATCCCGACTTCAGCCAGGTGGAATCGGAAGATCCTCAGATCACGGTCAATCAGCGTTTTGAAGTCTATTTTCCCGAGAAACGCCCATTCTTTCTCGAAAACGAAGATTATTTCCGCACGCCCATGGATCTATTCTTCACCCGCCACATTGCCGACCTTTCCGCGGGAATTCGTGTGACTGGCAAAGAAGGCCCTTACTCAGTCGGCTTCATTAGTACGGATGACCGCAGCCCCGGGTTGGCGGTTCCCAATTTCTGTCCCGCCGACGACCTGGGCTGCTCGACCAAGCTCTCCGGAGTCCGCTCGTACTTCACTGTCGCCCGCGTAAGTCGCGACATTTTCAAGCAGTCCAGCGTCGGCGTGCTCTATACCGATTGGGAGTGCCCCGCGACAGGCGAGTACAACCGCATCGGCGGAATTGATACTCGACTAAAATTCAGCCCGAACTGGACGCTCGAAGGGCAGGCCGTCGTGAGTTCCAGCAAGCTCACCGGCAACTATGAGCTGGCCAGCTTTTCTTCCAATAATTGCGAGTCGTTTCTCTTTCCCTATAACACTGGCAGCCGCGGCAACGGTTACTACTACGCTGGCCCTGCCGACAAGCTCGATCTGAAGCGTGAGGGATTACATTTTTCCTATGAAGCGATCTATGACGATATCAGCCCAGGGTTCGTGACCGTCCCGGGATTTATCAATCGTACCGATATCCGCTACGCCTGGCAGGAGGCTGACTACCGCTTCCGTCCAAAAAAAGGCTGGATTGTCGACTGGGGACCGAGCCTTGTAAACCGCTACGTTTTTGACCACAGCGGCACGCGCCTTGACACCGACTATCGTCCCTATTTAGCGATTCAAGGACGAGCCCAAACCACCATCTACTTGACCCCATACGAGGAATTGCGCGAGCGGCTCCGACCTATAGATTTTTCGGCGCTTGCCCACGACCAGGACTACCACGAGCACAACAGCGGCGCATCCTTTCTAAGCAGTTATCTGCGCAAGGTTACGGCCGGCGCCAGCTACTACTGGGGCGATGCTGTCGATTTTGTGCCTAGCTTTACCGCCCCCACTCCCTACAACGTGCCGTTCGTTGCCCGGTTCGATACCGGGACGGGTACGCTCACACTGCGTCCGACCAATCCGCTCAAGATCGAGAACACATATCTCTACGAGCGGCTGCGCGCTGACAACGCGGCGTTCGCATTGGTACAGCAGAAGATTCCCGGCATCGGCCACGGCATCTTCAACAATCACATCTTCCGCAGCAAGTGGAACTGGCAGTTCACGCCACAGCTTTCGCTGCGCGTCATTTTGCAGTACAACTCCCTATTGGCCAACACACCCGGCAACACGACTTATCCGTTTACCGTGCTGCCCACCCAGAAGCAATTCAACGCCGATTTTCTGATTACCTATCTTATTCATCCGGGAACAGCGATTTACGTCGGATACAACAGCGATCTACAGAATTTGAATCGCACCCTCGAAAGCGACCCGGCTGGCCTCGCCGGCCTATTCAGTCCGCGGAATTACATCAACGACAGCCGACAGTTCTTCGTGAAGGTGAGCTATCAGTTCCGGTTCTGACAGATCTGTGCAGCTAAGCGTAGATGTGAAGGGGATCTCGCGCGAGCGCTAATTCCTCAGTGTTCCTCTGTGGTGAGCTTGTTTTTCGGGCCATGCGGTTTGCTGAATCCTTCGAGCATCCAGTAGAATCAAATATCACGGATTGCAGTGGAATCCCTATGAAAGCAGCCATCCATCCCGCTTATCACGAAGTCCGCGTGCATTGCGCTTGCGGCAATACCTTTATGACCCGCTCTACCCACAAGGGAGACATCTCCGTCGAAATCTGCTCCAATTGCCACCCGTTTTTCACGGGCAAGCAGAAATTGGTCGACACCGCCGGCCGCGTCGAACGCTTCCGCCGCAAGTACGCCAAGACGGAAACAGCGAAGAAGTGAGCGGCTCGATGTCTTAGGGGAGCTCTGGCTAAATTCTCTCTCTCGTTCTGTCATCCTGAGCGTAGCGAAGGACCCCATGCAAGTGAGGTGCCCGCAGCGGCATCGCGAGGAATTCTCTCCCTGTCTCCGTTTGCAGCCTCAGTCAGAGTTTTCCTGAATGCCTCGGCCGATCGATAAGGCAATTGCTCTTATTCCGCTTCACGATCTCTTCAGGAACTCGGCCTGCGCCTTCAAGTCCTCACGCCGCTGGTGCCATTCTTCCGAAGAATGCTCAGACGGCCTTGTCTTCGAAGGGCGCGTCTCGGGTTTCAGTTCGTCCGGCACGATGCCTTGCATCTGCATCTTCGCCAGGATTCCAGGTAGCCCAGGAATATCGTGCAGCTTTTCAACGCGCCCCGTCAGCAGACCTTTGCCTTGAGCCGGCGGGAGCATCTGCGCGAAGTAATTCTGGCGTTCTCCGGGAACGAAGTTCAAAGCCTTCTCTAAACTGAGCCGTTTTTCCTGCACTGCAGTGGCCAGCGTCGCCAGGCGATGATTCATGTCATAGCCTGCGCTAAGCGTCCACTGTGCAGGTCGCCTTTGCGAACGGACTTCTGCCAGCTCTTTTTCATAGCGCTCCTTAAACGCCATGCGTGCGCCAATATGATCGCCCTCACGAAGCAGGCTGCGACAAGCGCCGTAAGCGATGCGCTCCTCTTCGCACCAGACGACGCTGTCCTCGTCCATGCGCTCTCCTTTGGGCATTCGCGCCCAGGCTTCCTCCGGCCCCGGGCGACCGTCAGCGATTTCACTCGGAAGAGCTCCTGCGAGTTCTCGCAGTTCAGCCAGCTTCGGAAACCACTTCAGCTCGTATCGCGCCCGACGAAAGCAGGTTTGCAGTCGATCCTTGGAAATGTCCGCCAGACCGGCACAGTAGATTTCCTGGCGCTCTTCTGTCAGCGGCTCGCCGAACGCCTCGGCCAGAATCGTCAGCTCATCGTTGATCCAATCAAGAAGCTCCAAGCCTTTCTCTGATCCGCTGCTTGACCCTTTCGTTAACCTTGAGATTGTCGAGTTTTCGCTGTTCGGCTTTGCTGACCCTGCCATTGGACCTCCATCGGACATCTTCAAAGTAGAAGATGTCTACCTTCGCTCCTCGCTGACGATCTTCCGATGCTGCCTGCGTAATGTGGTTTGCTGTCTCTTCAATTGGGAGACCGGTGTCCTTCGCCTCGGCCTTGATGACCGCCGCAACTCTGGAAACGAAATTATTTGTGATTGGAAGATTGAGAATTTCCAATATTCGACGCGCCGACATCTTGGCCAAAAAATCTTCCAGGAATTCTTCCTTCGACACTCCCATACGTTCCGCCCGATTGGCTTCAGTCGTAATCTGCTGGACAACTCCATCCATCGAGAGCCGTGTCTGTTTCAACTCTGCTTCAACTGTCGCCATCGCCGCCGGCAGATGAACATCCTCAAGCCCAAGTATTCGCAGCACACGTTTGGCGCCTTCTTGCACACCGAAGTCTTTTTCCTCAACGGTTCTTCCAGAAGACTTTGGTTCATCTCCCACTCGCATGGCCTCTCCCTCGCGCACATTCATCATAATCACATTGTTCTTTTGATTCTTAGAATCTAAATCAAAGTCAAAAAAGAGAGAACCAGAGGGAGAACAATCCCCGCTCCCTTTGTTAATCCCTGTGGACGTTTCGGATAATCCCTCTCCTAACGAACGGTGGCTCTTCATTTTGCGCAGTTGCTTGCTTACGGTCTCTCGCAATTTTGGAAAATAGAGTACCCGGCGGCCATCGATCTGTGCACTGTTGAAACATGCCAGCACCAACGAACTATGCTTCTTGAAATGTTCGGGGTGATGCGCATTCGCAACCCGCCACAGACAAGACGGACAGCCACTGCACCCCTCTGGGCAGAGGATGAGGTAGCCCATATTTTCCGATCGCAAAGAGGCCCGCAATAGGTTGAGGAACCATGCCTCTTGAAAATCTTTGAGCCCCGCAGGGATCCAGAAATCAAGTGGAATCGGTAACCATTTCAACGCCGCCGTGCTCATCAATGGATCGCCTGGGAGTTCGTCCGAAGTCGAACGTGATCATAGGGCAGATGAAATCACGCGCGAAGACGAATCTTTCGCGGCTCGTTCGAAATGTTGTGTAAAACCGAGAAAAGCTGTGGGCGTGCGACGGAAAACAGGGAAGATGCCAAAGACGATGCGAGAACCTTTTTTAGCGGTGATTGTTAACGCGTCTGGATCTCGATCTCGCCGTTTGGCCCGTCGTAAGTGAAGAGCCACTTGCGGAGTATGTCTCGGCCGATGAGGCATGAAAAATATCGTTGCTCAATGATAGGACACGCCACAACGCGGATAACGTCGAAGCCGGGAAGTTCGGAGCCGGGAAATGAGATTGCAGCCGCATACGCCGGATAACTGCCCGCCATGCCGCCGACAGTTGTGATCCTATTCCAATCGGTCTGAAGGAGTTTACATGTGCTCGCGATTTGCGGATTTATTACGGTGAGTGAAGCGCCGGTATCGATTAGAGCGTGAACTGCGAGCTCTCGATACTCCAAACCGATCGCTCTCCCTTCGTCCAGTTCAGGGCGCGTGGTGCTAATGGTCATTTGAAGATGCGGGCCTTCAAGGAGAAGCTTCCTGGGGTTCGGCCTCCACTTAAGGGCGGCAGCTGCAGGCTCAATTGAAATGGGGATCCGTGCGCGGGTTTTCAGCGGTGGTGCTTGAGCAACAAACTCCCGTCTGGAATGCGCGGTCGACGGAGGCATCCGAGGTGTACTGCGTAGCTCCTCGGCCACTTTCCTAATCCCAATAGCGACATCAGTAAAGGCTTCGTCCTGACTGGACCAGCTGGTTACAGGCCTCATATCCTTCGGAAGTCCTTGCAACTTTCCAAAGGGTGCGCCTCGCCAGTCGCAGGGTCGAAGGATTACGGGAATGACCCTCGCTTCTCTGTGCTCGTGCCGCTCGATGGCGAGCTTCATCTCCTTGTCGTAACAGTAGTCAGATGCAATGAAGTCAGGGCTTACAAGCAGAAGGATGACGTCGGCTGTTGCTAGATGCTCATCGATTTTAGGCTCCCACTCGGTTCCGCCCGTAATCCGTCGATCGTGCCAGCCCGAGACTATTCCGCTTCGGTTTAAGACGCTAAGGTGCTTTTCAAGCTCGTCCCGAAGGGTCTCATCTTTATGGGAGTACGAAAAGACGATTTCAATAGCTCTTGTATTCGCTCCACTAGCACGGTCCTGTGCCATAGAATAAAAGTGATCCCGTCCTACGAGCAGCGCCAGTAGGAGGCGACTTCAAAACTTCAACTTCGAACGGGAACATAGGAGCCGAACCGAGCCCAGTTGCACGGCCCTCGGTCAAAAAAGCAGGTACGCCGGATCTTCTGCCCACACTTGCCTAACGAGAAAGCTCTTGCCAAGGCCAGCCACACTAAGTCCTGACCTAAAAGCCGATTCGTAGTCAGGATAAAAACCAACGAGCTTTGACCCAACGACTACGACGAAGTCACCTGGATTTGAACGCACCCATTCCTGCCGGTGTTGATCAAAAAGTCGAAGCTCCTCTTTCAAACTCGTCTCGTTAGGCATCTGCATCCTTCAGATCCGCATGGGCATCACGATGTACCGATACTTGTAGTCATCCCCTTCGGCTGGCCGCAGCTGGCCGGCGGATTGCGGGTCTTTCAGCTCCAGGCGCACATCGCCGGACGCGACCGCCTTCAGGAAGTCCACAAGATAAGCGGCGTTGAAGCCGATGGTCAGCGGATCGCCGGTATACGGAGCTTCAATCGAATCCTCCGACTCGCCCGATTCCGTCGACGACGCCGAAATCTTCACCTCGCCCTTTTCCAGGCGCAGGCGGACCGCGCGCGAGCGCTCGTCGGCAAACTGCGCCACGCGCTGGATCGCCGCGTTCAGCTCATCGCCGTTCATCGAAATCACTTTAGTGTTGTCCTTGGGAAGGACGGCTTCGTAGTTGGGGAATTGCCCGGTGAGCTGGCGCGACGTCAGCAGGCGTGAGCCGATGCGAAAAAACAGCGTCGATTCGTCTTTGGCAAACTCAATCGTCTCGGCGTCGGTCGCATCCAGCAGCGACTTCAGTTCGTCCATCGCCTTCTTGGGGACCAGCGTTTTCATCTCGCCCGAAACGCCATCAAATTTTTCTCCGGCACGCTCGCAGTGTGCCAGCCGATGTCCGTCAGTCGCGACCATCGTGATCGACTCAGGTTTCAGCAGCATCAACGCGCCATTCAGCGTGTAACGGGACTCTTCGCTTGAAATAGCGAAGTTTGTGCGCGCGATCAATCCGCGAAGCACCTGGGCCGGAATCTTCACCACTCCCGCGGTCGGAAACGCCGGCAGGCTGGGGAAATTCGACTTCGCCATCCCCACCATTTTTGTGTTCGATCGTCCGCAGCGAATGCTGACCCAGTGATTTTCCAGCAGCTTGATGGTGATGTCGGCGTCCGGCAGCAGCTTTACGTAATCGTGCAGTTTGCGCGCCGGGATCGTGCACGAGCCTTCTTTTTTGACTTTCGCGTCACAGGAAGTGCGCAGGCTGAGATCGAGATCGGTCGCGGTCAGCGAGAGCCGATCGCCGCCCGCCTCGAATAGATAGTTGGAAAGAATCGGAATTGTGGTCTTGCGCTCGACCACGCCTTGCGTCGCGGTTAATTCACGCAACAACTCGGCCTTGCTGACTGTAATCTCCATGGTCCCCGCAGCCACGGCGGCTTCGACCGGCATAAGTGCGCTCCTGAAGCGGTACTCCGGAACTACTTCTGATACTCCCTTATACCAAATGCAAAACCCTCAAAACCAGCATTACGTCAAGGCGCAGGCAAATGAAGGCGCGATCCGTACTGTGGCTATCCCCCCAATTGCTCGGTCAGTTTGTTGAGCAACCGGTTCAGGTCCTTGTCGACTTTGCGGACCTCGTCAATCTTTTCGACCGAGTGCAGCACCGTGGTGTGATGCTTGCCGCCAAACTGGCGTCCGATTTCCGGTAGAGAAGCCTCGGTCAGCTGCTTGGCGAGATACATCGCGATCTGCCGCGGATACACGATGGCTCGCGAATTGTTCTTGGCCTTGATCTCGACCAAGCGTAGAC
Source organism: Candidatus Sulfotelmatobacter sp. (assembly GCA_035710725.1). Lineage (GTDB taxonomy): Bacteria > Acidobacteriota > Terriglobia > Terriglobales > Acidobacteriaceae > Sulfotelmatobacter. The sequence goes on from DASTCY010000050.1 coordinate 66,126, forward strand.
CAAACTGCTCGGCGACCGTCTTCTGGATCGACTCGATCGAGACCTTCCGCGCCTGCGAATCGATGAAATTCTTCAGCACTTGCTGGGCATAAGGGAGCGTGATTTGGGCCCCGATCAGCGAAGAATGCGCCACCAGGCGGATTAACGCGCCTTCCAGCTCGCGAACATTAGAACGGATGTTCGAAGCCACATACAACGCCACGTCGGTCGGGAGCGTAACCTTTTCCTGCTCCGCTTTTTTCTGCAGGATCGCCACCTTGGTCTCGAGATCGGGGGGCTGGATGTCGGCGATCAATCCCCATTCGAAACGGCTGCGCAGCCGGTCTTCGATCTCGGCCAATTCTTTCGGCGAGCGGTCGCTGGCGATCACGATCTGCTTCATCGACTCGTGCAGGGCGTTGAACGTATGGAAGAATTCTTCCTGCGTGCGCTCTTTCTGCGCCAGGAACTGGATGTCGTCGATCAGCAGCACGTCGACGGTGCGAAACTTGTCGCGGAACGAAGTCATTTTGTCGTAGCGCAGCGAGTTGATCATCTCGTTGGTGAACTTCTCGCTTGATACGTAGCAAATGGCCGCCTGCGGCATGCGCCGTTTGATCTCGTGACCGATGGCCTGCATCAGGTGCGTCTTGCCCATGCCAACCCCGCCGTACAGGAACAGCGGGTTGTATGCCTTCGAGGGCCGCTCGGCAACTGCCTGGCATGCCGCGTGCGCAAACTGGTTGCCGCTGCCAATGACGAATGCGTCAAACGTGTAGCGCGGATTCAACTGGGCTGCGCCATCCCAATCGAAGCGCGCTTGCGCCGGAGCTTGGCTAGCGGCGGCGGACGCGGCCGATGCGGCCGCCGAAAGTCCGCCATCGTGTTTGACCACCGTCGCCGCCGGGTCGTTTTCCGGCGTCACGAATTTCACGTCGTTAATTTCCAGGCCCAGATTGTCGATCGCCTCCTGGATCAAGTCGGCATACTTGTCTCCGGCGCGGCAAAATTCCACGGTGGGCACGCGCACGAACAGAACTCCGCCGCTCGAATGACTGAAGCGCGTCGGCTTCAGCCAGGTATCGTACGAGTGCCGGTTGATCTTTTTTTCCAGGGCATCCAGGATACGCAGCCAGGGGTTGGGAGAGACGGTTGTGCTTGGAACTGACATATTGTGAAATGCTCGTCCATGGCGCGCCTGTGGCTGGTTTCAGAGCGCCGGTTAACACTGCCGTTTGAAGCAGCTGATTTAAGACCTAAGTAAGTTGATTGCAGAATGCGCCGGTTTGCCGAACGCCGTTGCCCAACTGAAAAAAGAATTTTTGAAAGCAGGAACGAATCGCATACTAGCACAAATTTTTTCTTTGGCGCGGAAATCTTGCGCGAGAATTTTTCGCAAAACGAAATTCCGCTCCCGAATTTCTGCGCGTGTCAAGTGGCGAAGATGTTACTGCAACGCGATCTGTGCAAATTGCGTTGCAACCTGGCAAGCTAGCGACCTCAACGATCTCCCACAAGGAGTCGATCGTTAGAGCTTTTCGATTCTTCTCGCGACGGCTGCATCGCTCGGCATGCAGTGCGAAGAACCGTGACACCAATCCAGCACACACTCGAGCCCAATTCATTGATCTTCGCTCTGAACGGTGCTATCCTCCCCTCGAGAAGCACGCCACTGGAGGCACTGCCTCAGCTATGCAGTCCCAGCTCCAGCCGCTGCTAGTTCCCTTCCCCTGCCTGCGCTTGAGTCTGGCTACAGAGCTTCATTCGCCGTGTCCAGCTGCCGAATCGTGCCCGCAATGGCCAGTTGCGGCTCCCAAGGAGGTTGAACGATGCGTCACACGAAAGTGGTTGTGGCTTGGAGTTTTGTTCTCATCGTTGCCATGATGTTGCTGGGTTGCGGTAGTTCCAACAGCATTTCGGCCGAGCAAGCACAGGCAATCTCACATCAGATGCTGTCGAGTGTGGCGGCTGCTATGCAGGCATCTTTCGGAGCAGCAGCGGCCTTGCCCGCAACCGAGCGCCCGCGTCTGTCTTCTGCGGTTACAAAAATCCGTCCCGATCAATTGCCAAGTTGCACGCCCGGACAATCCTGCACTGTGCCGGTCTCTTTCTCAGGCCCTTGCGCCAGCGGCGGAACCATCACCGTTTCCGGCAATTTCGATTTCACGCTAAATTCCTCGGGCGACGGCTCGGCCAGCAGCTCGCTGACCATCACTCCCAAGAACTGCTCCGTCGACAACCTGACCATCAACGGAGACCCCAATGTCACCGCCTCCACGCAAATCAATTTTCAAAACAACGCGGTGGCTTTTCCCATCACGTTCACCGAAGGCGGAGGCATTTCCTACGGCCCCCATCCCTCGGGAAGTTGCGCGCTGAATGTGAATGTGAATATCAAGTCAACGACAAACTGCAGCGTCACGGGGTCGGTGTGCGGTCGCTCTGTCAGCGGAAACTGCTAGCCGTCGAATCGTCGATTGCGTGAAGCGGGTATTTTGAGTGCTTTCGCAATTTTTCACTTGAACTAGCGATCCACTGCTCCAGTCGTCGAATTCAGTCGAACAATGCAGCCCGAATCGCCGGGTAACCCTATCCAATCCCGTGGGCAGGGATGATCCGAATCACGAAGCCAAATCACCGCCTTTGCTCCTAAAGCTGCCATTGAATGTACGGCTGCCTGCTGCGAGGAATCGGATGCGGACCAAAATGAGGCAGAATCCATAGAGGCAACCTCCGCGACGATGGAAACGCGAGCCCAATGAGCCCAGTAGGCTACTTGCCCATTGCCAATTACTCCAACCGCATCGCCGGGTTGAATGCCATACTTGGGCATCGCCTGGGCAACTGCCGAGTCGCGCTGCATCAGATTCTGTGGCCGTGACATCAAAAAATGAGCTAAGCCAGGCAACGTGCATGCCACAAATACCACAATTGCACACGCCAGGGCACGTCGCATAAGGACTGTATAATTTGACGGTATGCGAACGCAGGAAAAAAGGATACCCCACATCACGAGTGAGAATCCGATCATAAAACGGCCGACCAGATGAACCAGTAAGTACATTCCTACAACCACGAGTACAGGAATAACGCAGAACCACGCAGCCGTAACACGGCGCAAGAATGCTGCCGGGGCAGCCGATGCGAGAACTAGTAAACAGACTAGGAGCGCGGAATGGCTTCCTAGAACCTCATCATCCAAGGATTTCAAGTTAATCGAAATCTGTCGGAGTTGTCCCCGCAGATTGAAACTTGCTCGACTGTGCTTATCAAATCTTGCTGGATCGTACCAAGGTGCATACGTTATTCCTGCAAGACGGGGTATGGCGAAGACCCTTGGCGTATCTAGGGCCACAGTGCCGGGAAAGAAAGGGAATGATGCGCCCCCATCAACCCAACTGCCCGGCTCCGTTCCATCTACGAACCACGCATAGTTGAGGCGCCCCGTCTCGCCGATGCTGAAATGGCCGAGTACACCGCTGAGGACCAAAACATAAGGACTCACCACCACTGCGCATACTAGAGCCGCCGCTACTGACGCCCGGTATTGCCGTGAATGGAAGCCGTGGACGATGAGCGTACCAACGTGAATGGAAGCCGTGGACGATGAGCGTACCAATAAGCAGAGCACCTAAGACGGCAAGTCCGAAGAAGAACAGAATTGCCTTGGTGTAATAACCTACAGCAATCAATAAGCCCAGCCCAACGTGGCCCATCAAGCTGCTCTCACGAACCTGAAGCTCAAGCAGTCGGGCGGAAATCAATAGGACTACACTCGCTACAAGAATATCGGGACCGACCTGACCGATGTGCCAAAGCACGTGTACGATGAACAACACGTATCCAAGAAGCATCCATCCCAGGGGGAAGGCCCTTGGCAACGGAAACCCCGATTCGCTCTCCTTCAGATTCCAGTCGGCAATCGAGCGCCAGAATCGCATAAAGCTATAGAAGCAAAAAAGGAAAATCAGGAAATTGAATACCCGCACCGCTGCGAACTCGTGAGCGCCAGTGGGGTGTACTACCTTCATCCACGCAGCCATCAGTAACGCATACAGCGGTCCCCAATATCCATTTACAGCTGTGGACCAGTCATGACGAAGGTAAGATCTCGCCAAGTCGAGATACGACAGGCCATCTGAGCCGATCGGAAGATTTCGGGCAAGAATCGCGCACCGTAATCCGGCGAGAACAAAAAGGAGTTGAAACAATAGTCCAATCTGCTTGACTGCCTTGGTTTTTCTTTCGAACACTGGTCGTGAGCCTCGGACAACATTATGCGACAAAAGTGCTTGTCCACAGGGGGGCCTGACCTTAACATGCGACAGCCCTCAATTCGCCGACACCCGCACGCGCATTTCCAGGCCAAAAGACGCGCCACCCGCTCACAGGCCGTCGTGTCTCAGGTGTAGGAGGTTCACTCGTTCCTGTTTGTCGCTTTCTCCAACCCTGATTTATACTTTCAATTCGCCCTAACAGCGTTCAACGAATCAGGAGCAGCTACTTTTCATGCCCAAACGTACGTTCCAACCTAATCGGCGCAAGCGGTCCAAGAAGCACGGATTCCGCACGCGCATGAAGACTCAGGGCGGCCAAAAAGTTCTATCACGCCGCCGCGCCAAGGGGCGCAAGCGGGTCTCGGTGAAGCCCGGCTTCCGCGAATAGTCGATTTTTGCGCGAGTTCCCCCCACTCGCGCATCCCGCGTATGGCGTTGCTTTCAGGAAGAGATTGCCGTGAGCGCAGTGGCTCCGATGAGTGACCTCGAGAAAGAAGTGCGGCCGGAGCGCAGAGGGCATCGCTTTCCGCGCGCGGCGCGCCTGCTTCGCCATGCGGATTTCGAAGCGGTGTACAAACAAGGACGGCGGCATTTCTCGCCATCCATGACCGTGTTTTACTGGTTGCGGTCGAAGACCGAGCCGCCGAGGCCAGCAATATCGAACTCGAATTTGCAACCTCGTGTCGGGCTGCGTATCGGGTTTACTGTCGGACGCGCTCTGGGCGGAGCTGTTCAGCGCAATCGTATGAAGCGTCGGCTGCGCGAGGCTGTCCGGCTAACTCGGCCAAGGATTGGTCCGAACGCAGATGTTGTGATCAATCCTAAGAAGTCGTTGTTGAGCGCGGATTTTCAAGCGGTCGTCAAAGAAGTCGAGCGGGCGTTTGCCCTCATCGAGCAAAAGTGCCGGACGGAGGTATCGGAAAGTACTCAGAGGTTATCTTCATAAACGGCCTGGGGAAGGCACGTTTTGTCCGTGCCGCCAAAGGCGAACAAATGACCTGGGGCTTTAGAGTGTGCGTGAGTACTAATTCCGTTGCGACAACATGGGCCAAGGGCCACAAGCACGCAGCCGCGGAGCGGCGCAATAATTTAGCCCAGCGCGTCAGCCCTGGGTAAAGTGTAAATTTGAGCCAGTCCCGGAGGGACGACAGAGATTCTTCAGCCCCAAGGGGAATCGAAGTTTCTCAGTTCACTACGAGTTAGCCTTCTGAGTGAAGGGCAATGGGAAGGGTCCGAACAGGATACTGGCCGCGGAAAACAGGGATGGCATGACGCAATTTCGGAAATCGTTCGCACTTTGGATTCTGCGGATCTACAAGCTCGCCGTTTCGCCGTGGCTTCCCCCCGCGTGCCGATACGTCCCGACCTGCTCCGAGTACGCAATGGAAGCCATTGATCACTTTGGACTCGTACGCGGATCGTCCAAAGCGGTCCTGCGATTGCTGCGCTGCCATCCATTTGCGGATGGAGGTTACGACCCCGTGATGAAAATCGAGTCAGGCGGTCATCCAGCAAACGACTGTTCTCACGACCACAATCTGGCGCACGGCACGTAAGGAAGATTGAGTTTGCCCGAATATCAGAACCCACAACACGAGCCTGGCACCGAACGCCGACTTCTTCTGGTGTTCCTTTTGACTTTCGTCGCCATTGCGCTCTTCCAGCCATTTCTGAAAAAGTACGGACCTCCACCGCCGTCCCCGAAAACCGCGACTCAGGAAACAGCCCCGCAGCTACCCACCTCTCCGGCTGAGACTCCCGCATCCACGGCGCCCTCGGTCGTAGGCACAAAGCAGGGTTCAAGCGAAACAGAAACGATCATTGAAAACGATCTTTACAAAATCACATTCACCAACCGTGGCGCGCAGGTGAAGTCGTGGATCCTCAAGAAGTACGACAACGAAGAACAGAACGGCCCGCTTGATTTGGTCAACCCCTCGGCCGCGCAAAAATTCGGCTATCCGCTCTCGCTCTGGACCTACGACGAGAACCTGCGCAATCGCCTGAGCACAGTTTTGTATGTGCCGTCTGACCAGGGTCATCAGACCGCGCCTTCCACCATCACATTCGAATACGCCGACACGGACCTCGCCGTCAGCAAAACTTTCCGCTTCGATCACTCTTACATCGTCAATGTTGAAACGGCTGTCACCTACAAAAGAAGCTCGGTCGCAGCTTTTCCCGCTTGGCCCTCAGGATTCGGCGATCAAACCAACGCGCCCACCTACGCCGCCTCACGCGTGGATTATCAGAACAACAACAACATCGAGCGAGTGGCGTTAAAAAAAATCGTCGGAGGAGCGACCATAGGCGGTCCCTTCCAGTGGGCCAGCCCAGCCGATCAATATTTCGCCGCGGTCTTCATGCCGGATGAGCCTGCAGCGGCGGCGATGGTAACTCTGCACAACACCATGGACAACCCGCAGGACGCGAAACGACCATTCGATGTCGTGGGCGCGGCTGTGGGCAATCTGCATGGCCCGACGGTCGAGCGCCTCTATGCCGGGCCAAAGGACTTGGACGTGCTCGAGGCTGTGGCGGTCCCCGGTATTCACGGCGCGGAGCCTGATCTCCGAGGCCTCGTCGACTTTGGCTGGTGGGGCCTCATTGCCAAGCCTCTTCTCCGCTGGCCCTACATCGGCTTGCGCTGGTGGTATCGCTTCGTGCGCAACTGGGGATGGGCGATCGTCATCCAAACTTTTATCATCACGCTCCTGCTACTTCCGCTGCGAATTACGCAGATGAAGTCGATGCTCAAAATGCAGCGTATCGCTCCGCAGATCAAAGCCGTCCAGGAAAAGTACAAAAAATACAGTCTCAAGGATCCGCGCAAAGCCGCGATGAACGAGGAAATCAGCGCGCTGTACAAGAAAGAGGGCGTCAATCCGGCAGGTGGTTGTCTGCCGCTGCTGATCCAGTTTCCGTTTCTGATCGCCTACTATCGCATGTTAGGCATCGCCCTCGAATTGCGGCACGCACACTGGCTCTGGGTCCACGATCTTTCAGCGCGTGATCCATACTTTATCCTGCCAACATTCATGTTGGTCAGCATGCTGGTCACCCAGCGCATGACGCCGCAAGCCGGCATGGATCCGGCGCAGCAGAAAATGCTGACCTGGACCATGCCCGTCGTGATGGGCTTCATCTTTTACAACTTAGCTGCCGGATTGAACCTGTACTATGCCTTGAGCAACCTGATTTCGATCGCACAACAAGCGATCATGAACCGCACCAAGCTGGGCCGCGAGATGCGCGAGATGATGGAGAAACGCGCCAGGAAGAAAGATAAGTGACGTTCAACTCTCAGCCCTCAGAAAGCGATCTCGTATGTGTCTTGGGAAGGGCACGACTTCAGCCGTGCCGCCAAGAGACCACAAAGGACGTGGGCTTTAGCCCCTAAGGAAATCGAGGTTTAGTCATTCAGTCAATACTAGATAGAGACAACGGCACAAAACGTTCTGCCTGTTGGAATCACTTGCGACGCATGCTTTATCTAAGAAGCAACGATTAGAGATCGAATTCGGCCCAAGCTGAAAGCTGACGGCTGATTGCTGAGAACTGGTCTTATGGACAAACTCGCTGCCGCCAACAAAATCAATGACTTTCTGCAAGCCGTCGTCACTTTGGGCGGATTGCGCTTCAAATATCGCATCATCATCGATCCGCCGCGTCCTGAGAATCGCGACTGGGAAAATCCCGACATTCTCGTCGACTTCTCCGGCCCCGATGCGCCGCTATTGCTCGAGCGCGGCGGAGAGCTTCTCCGCGCCCTCGAACTGCTGGCGCTCGAAATGCTGCATCTCGCCTCTGGCGAGCACGAGAAAATTTCTTTCGATTGCCAGAATCATCGCTCCATGCGTCTGGAAGAACTCCGCGTTGCTGCCACCACCGCCGCTGAAAAAGTCCGGCAAACGGGAAGCCCTTATTTTTTTGCTCCTATGTCCTCGCGCGAGCGGCGCATTGTGCACCTCGCCCTTCGAGACCATGCCGACCTTCGCACGGAAAGTGATGGCGAAGGCCTGCGGCGTCGCGTCGTAGTCTACCCTGCGGACTACAAACCCGCATCCACGAAGGCCGCGCCTCGCACCTTGCCGTAAGGCGCGCGGTGTCATCCTGAGCGTAGCGCTTGTTTTCGCAGAGCGAAGGACCTCGCGTGTACCATCCGATGCCTATTGATCATTGCTAGCCCGCGCGTTGAGGTCACTGTCTAGCATTTGACACTCGCAGCCCGGCCTCCTTCTGGAGTTCGTCCTCATCGCCAAAACCCTTAAGCCACTCAACATCCGGCTCTCGCCGAAACCACGTCATCTGTCGCTTCGCATAATTTCTGTGGGCTTGCTGCGCCGCATGCAAGGCTTCGTCGCGTGTAGACTGACCTCGCAGAAGCTGCACTGCCTGTTTATATCCCAGCGATGACATGGGCCGCGCTGTTTCGCCATATTTCTTCAACAAGGCTTGTGTTTCTTCGATCAATCCAGACTCGAACATTCGCTCGGCGCGCCGATTGATCCGTTCATAAAGTGTGTCGCGCCGGGGATCCAGGCCAAGTCGCAGAATCCGAAATCCGCGTAGCGGATCGCGCCCTCGCTGCCAGAGTTCCGTCATCTTCTTACGTGACGCCAGGCAAACCTCGATGGCGCGAATTAGCTTGGGGATGTCGTTGGCATGAATCTTTTCTGCCGCTGCACGGTCGAGACGCAGCAGTATTCGGTGCAAGTGTGCCGAGCCATTCCGAGCCGCGCGTTCGCGCAGTCGTTCGCGAAGCGCATCCGACCGCTGCGGCCCAGCAAACAAGCCTTCGAGCAAGGCTCGCAAATATAGGCCCGTGCCTCCAACCAGGATGGGCAGATGCCCGCGGGAATGAATTTCCTTCAGGACCGGCCGCGCGACTCGGGCATACTCGCCTGCCGTAATCTCGCCCGTCGGATCGACAAAATCGAAAAGATGATGCGGGGCCCGGGCCCTTTGCTCCGGACTCGGTTTGGCCGTCCCCACCTGAAACTCCCGGTACATCGCGACGGAATCGCAGTTGACGATCTCGCCAGCAAATCGCTCCGCCAGCGCCAGCGACAATGCTGTTTTCCCGCTGGCGGTTGGACCGAGAACGACCACCAGCAAAGGCTCTTTGGCTGCGCCCACAGAGTTCAGCGGATGTTCCAATGAATGTCGTGCCAGTAACGCAGCAGAGTCAGGATGAGCAGCAAAAACGCAATCAGCAGCAGGCCTGCCGTCTCGGTCGCATAGGTGGCGTGGCGGTGGTGCTTGTGCGCGTGTTCGTTCGCAGGATCGGGCACGCCGCTATTGTAGCGCCGGCGCGCAAGTTAACGTGCATGAAGGCGCCCCACTCAAGCTCCGCTTGTGTGGGGAATCTTACTTTCAGTGACTAACCGAGCTCTCATGAGCAACATGGTGGCGGACTTTAGATTTGTCATTAGGTTAACTACGATTAACCTAAATTACAATGCTATACTTAAGCACCTTTCGGAGAGGAAGAGCGGCTCTGGGGTGCAAGGTCAGTAACAATCTGTTCATGGAATCCGTGTAATCTCTAGTCTCGAATGAAGGCTACCTGTCGCCAACCCGCAACCGCACTCGCTGCGCTCTTGTGTTTGCTGAGTGCCACATTTGCGACTGGTCAGCCACCTGCGCCAGAAGCTGGACAACAGGACCGGCGCAGCACGCCCGACGCGGCGGCCGAATCAGACCCTTCCGGCGCGGCAGTGCAAGAAGACTCGGCCGATCCTGCCATGCTGCCCCACTTCCGGAGTACACGCTTTTGGCTCAGCGGCCAGGCCAACTTCGTCTTTCAAACGCACCCTCCGTTTCATGCTCTGTACAGCGGCAAGAACAGTCTCAGTCCGAACTATGAGAAAGCTACTTCGCGCGTGCTCACGCTCTATACCGGAATGCGCCTGAACGACTCGACCGAACTGCTCGTCGATATCGAGGAAGCCGGTGGGACCGCGTTGAGCACCGGCCTTGGTCTTGCCGGCAACGCCGATCTCGATATCGTGCGCAATCCCTCGCTCAGCAAAGCTCCTTACCTGGGACGCGGCATGATTCACAAAGTCTTCGCGCTGAGCAAAGACAAAGTGGAGAACGAACGCAGCTTCCTCTCGCTCTTTGACGAATTGCCGCGCCGCCGTCTCGAGTTTCGCTTCGGCAAATTCAGCATGCCCGATTTCTTCGATGTCAATGCCGCTGGCTCCGACACGCACTATCAGTTCCTCAACTGGACGACCGACAACAATGGTGCCTGGGACTACGCAGCCGACACTCGCGGCTACACCGTGGGCGCGGTGCTCGATTATGAAGACCGCGATTGGGGCTTGCGCTTCGCCGAAGCGCTCATGCCCAAAGTCGCCAACGGAATCGATCTGGTGTGGCGTCCCTGGCAAGTGCACGCCGAGAACTTCGAATACGAATTGCGACGCAGTGTGATTCCATACAAATCAGGCACGATACGCCTGCTCGGCTACGTCAATCACGCCAACATGGGCATCTATCGCGATCAGATTATCAAGGCCGCAGATGCGACCGTGACCCCCGACATCACCAATCATCCCTGGCACATCACCGGCAAGTATGGATTGGGCGTCAACGTCGAGCAGAAACTCACGGGCGATCTTACTGCCTTCGCCCGCTGGGGATGGGATGACGGCCGCACCGAATCGTTCGCCTATACCGAGGTCGACCTCACCGTGGCGGAAGGTGTCGTGATGAGTGGCAACAAGTGGCGCCGCAAGTTCGATCGCGCCGGCATAGCCTTCGTCTCCAACGGAATCAAGAAAGATCACCAGAACTATCTTGCGCATGGAGGAAATGGATTCCTACTCGGCGATGGACGCCTGAATTATGGCCGCGAAAATATTCTCGAATCGTTCTATACCGCCCACATCTGGCGGGGCATCTACCTCGCGCCCGGCCTGCAGTACATCGTCGATCCCGGATACAATCACGACCGCGGGCCAGTGCTGGTTCCCTCACTGCGGGCCCACGTCGAGTTTTGATGACAACTTGCACGCGACACAGACAATGATGGCGTCATACTGAACGGAGGGTTCTTCACCAGGTCGAGTGAACGATCTTCCAAGAACATGGCTCTTCGCGTGAGCGGACTGATGCAACGGATGTGCCGGTTGCCTTAGCTGGCGGGCTTCCCTTAGATTCGTAAACAAGCAAAGGATTTCGACCATGCTGCACACGATCACAGAAACCAAATGCAATGGCCACTCGATGACGGGCCCGCTGCAACGCGTGCTCGTGTGTTCGCCTTCTTGTGCAGGATGGAGCGATCCAGCTCGCGCCGCGGGTTGGCAGCAACTTGGATTCCTGCATGCGCCCGACTTCGGCCTGGCAGAAGAGCAGCATGGGAAATTGCTCCACGAGATTGCATCCGCAGGCACGGAGATTCTAGAGCTGCCACCGGCCAGCGATCTCTCTCTCGACGCGGTCTACGCCCATGACTCCTCGCTCGCAACTGACCACGGCATGGTCATCATGCGTACGGGAAAGAGCAACCGAGTGGTGGAAGGTGCGCATCATCGTGAGTTTTTCGCTGCGCAAGGCATTCCAATTCTGGGCGAGATCGCAGCGCCGGGGACGACCGAAGCGGGCGACATCGTTTGGCTCGACGAGAAGACTTTGCTGGTGGGACACAGCTATCGCACCAACGCCGCTGGCATTGCGCAGCTGCGTGATCTGCTCGCGCCACATGGCGTGGAAGTCGTCTCGGCTCCTCTGCCGCACGGATCAGGCCCGGCCGTGTGCCTGCATCTGATGTCGCTGATCAGCCTGCTCGATGAGAAAACCGCGTTAGTGGATTTGGCATGGCTGGCCGTGGAGACCGTCGAACTGCTTGGCTCGCGCGGATACAGCCTCATTGAAATCGATGCCAGTGAGCGCGACACGCTCGCCTGCAACGTGCTCGCGCTGGGTGATCGCCGCCTGCTCGCGCTCGAAGAGAACCGCAAGACCAGCGACCGCCTGCGCGCTGCCGGATTCGCCGTGCGAACCTTCCCTGGATCAGAGCTGTGCATTAACGGCGGCGGAGGGCCGACCTGCCTGACGCGTCCGCTGCTGCGCGGATGAGACAGTGTTCCTGGCGGAACACTGTGGAAAAGCACAAGACGGTTGCCCCCCAAGTGGCTGATTCTACTCAGGGCTATTTTTGCGATCCTTAGTTTGCAATAAGTTAAGCTGTGGAAGAAGCATCTACTTTTGTGGCCTTGACAAGCGGAAATCGTACCTACAAAGGTGGACTTGCGCCTAGCAGTAGGTTGTGCCTTCCCATGCCTTAAGCTTACCTATTCCCGCCGTCCAAAAGCGCGACGGACGGGGGCAGCCTCAGTCGTGGTAGCGCAAAGTGGGAGGGACATAGAAGCAAGTTCCTCGACAAGTCCTCGCCGCAGCGCGGCTGCGGACGGCTCGGAATGACAATAGAAATTTGATTGGATAACGACAACGGCTCCAGAGGCCTGAGTAAGCTTTTACACGTCCTCAGGTCCTTGACAACGCCGTCGTCGTTATAGACGGGATGACAACAATTGCAGGAGAATCAAACGGGCGATCCCGAACTAAATCGAGATCGCCCGTCAAGTTTTGAGACGACGTGAGCTAGCGGACTACGGATTTACGGTGAGGGTAAGCGGAATGCTGGTGCTCACCGAGCCGTTAGTTCCAGTTAGAACCAGTGTAAAGGTTTGCGCGTTGGGTTGTGGCGGGCCCTGCGGATTATGCTGAGTCGTCTGCATCGATGGACTACCGCACGCTCCCATGATCGTGATGAGCAGCAGAATTCCTAGCAGGAAGAGCGCGTTGCCGGCGCGTTTCTTGCGGCGGAATCCGAGCGGCACCATCCCCACCATCCCGAATAGGATCGTGAACGCGAACGGCGTCCCTCGGAAATTGGCGGATGCCGACTGGGTTGGACCGACCGTGACGACGAATGGCACGCTGGTCGCGGTTGCGCTCAGCATGACACTCGTGGGATTCGCGGCGCAGGACATCCCGGCGGGGGCTCCGCTGCAGCTCAGAGCCACAGGACCAACAAATCCGTTACTGTTCAAAAAGACGTTGAATTGAGCAGTTTGACCGGATTTGATGGTGGCCTGGTTGCCGCCACTTGGCGTGCCGAATCCGAAGACCGGCTGCGGTCCTGGATTCACGGTAATGGTCACCGAGTTCGCAAGGGAAGCCGCTACCGGGTTGTAATCGGGGTCGCCAGAGTAGGAGACGGTGATGGTATGGAGTCCGGCTGACAGCACCGCGGGAAGCGAGGCGCTAGTCGTAACGAGTCCGGATCCGCTGCCGGGCAGCAACACTTGAGGCAAGCCAAGCGGCACGGATGCCGCTCCGTTCACCGAGTCGAAGAATTGAACCGTACCGCTCGGTGGAAACGACAGGGGAGAGCTCATGCGAGCAATGAGGCTGACTTGCGCTCCAGCCTGGACGGTTTGTGCGCTTGCGCTGAGGTTGATTCCGGGCGTCACTTCTTTGGTAGACACCGGCAGCACAGCGCTTACGCTGGGTAGGAACGTGGAATCACCGGGGTAGGTGGCCTGAACGACTGTCGCACCGTTGGGCATCACTCCCTGCACGATGGCGGTGCCATTGTTCAGGGCGGCGCCGAATCCAATGAAATGCCCACCCACTTCGATCTGGACCACACCCGTGGGGAATGCGGTCGACGCATTCGACGTGACGTTGACCTGGAAAGTTGCGATCTGCCCTTCGGCAACTGGACCCCCAATTAGTTTGGCGGTGGTTTGCGTTGGCAGAAGGTTGCCCGGGTCAGGTGCGGTTACGACCGCGGTGGTGCTAGTGGGCAGGTAATTGTTATCGCCCAGGTACGTGACGGTGATGCTATGGTTTCCAGCGCCTGATATGTCGTAGAAGTTGAAGAACAACAGACCTTCGGTGGCGATGGAAATGTTTCCTAGAGTTGTGACCTTCCCGTTGAAGTTGTCGCTGACGTGTATGGTGCCAGTTGGCGCGGCGCTGGACGTCGCCAACCCAACCGTGAACTCAAAGGCCACCTGGATTGTTACTGGCGAGAAGCAGCAAGCGATGAAAGTCGAGAAAGCAGCCGGTCCGCGGACGACATTGAAGCGCAGTGCCGCAGAAGTGCTCGGATTCACGCTGTTGTCTCCGGAGTAGTTGATGGTAAGTGTGTGCGGCCCTGGGGCAAGGCAAAGGGTCGAGGGCTTCAGATCACAGCTTGAGAATTGCGCCTGGCCGTTGTTGTCGAGCGGCGCTTGAGCCACTGGAGTGCCTCCATCCAAAAGGACGACGGTCCCGGTGGGAGTGCCGGCGCCTGATGCAGACGTGACGGTCACAAAGAATCGCTGAGGCACGCCGTAGGAAACAGTGATGGAAGCGGGAGCCGTGAACCCAAGGCCGTTCTGATCGTTACCTGTGATGGCGACAGAACTGTTCTCCGGTGTAACGGTGACGTTCACCGCGCCCGATTCGCTTCCGCCGAAGGTGCCGTCGCCGCCGTAGTGCGCGGCGACTTGATACTGTCCGCCCGGAAGAGTATTGAACGTGCCACTGAACATGCCTCCCGACAGCGTTCCTGCCGCGACAGAAGTGTTGTTGAAGGCAGCTGGAGCGTTTCGGGCGATCATAACGAATTCACCCGTCGGTGTACCCGAACCGGATAGGGCAGCAACGTTCACGTTGAAGGTAAGCGGCTGGCCGTGCTGAACGGTCGCATTCCCGGACTCTGTGAGGGTTGTCGTCGAGCCGAGGAACGCAACCGAATTCCACGCATTGACTAAGTTCGTGGCATCGACCGAACCGAGGCCGGTGGCGGAATCGAAGCCGGCGGTAGCGTTGTATCCGACTTGGCCAGGGGTGTCTCCCGGAGGCGCGTTCTGGCCGAGCGTGTCGTTACCGGGGACCCCGTTGTTGCCTTCCGTGGTGTCGTTGAAGATGCACCCGGCCGGCGTGGGCTGCGTCGGATCGGTGCGATTGCTGGAGTTGCAGTTGGCGAAGTCCTCATTGGCGGCGAGCTTGTAGAGGACATAGTTGGCAAGGCCCTGCCGCGCCTGTTGTTGCTGATCGACCAAAGCCATAATTCCGGCGAAGGCTTGCACCGACGCTGATGTCCCGGCGATGATTCCGGCTTGGCTCAGCGAGCCATTGTTGGTTACACAAGGAAAGAACACTGCCACGCAAAAGAGATATCCATCGTGCGAAGCGGCAGTGAGGGAGACGTCGGGCAGATCGCGCTGATTGTCGTTGGGTACGCCAGTGATGCCGGTGCTTTGCCAACTGGGCTTTGAGTAGACGCTACTAACGCCGCCGCCGGTCGCATCAAACGCGAACAAATTGGCG
Source organism: Candidatus Sulfotelmatobacter sp. (assembly GCA_035710725.1). Taxonomy (GTDB): domain Bacteria; phylum Acidobacteriota; class Terriglobia; order Terriglobales; family Acidobacteriaceae; genus Sulfotelmatobacter. The sequence goes on from DASTCY010000050.1 coordinate 81,722, forward strand.
AAGCAGTTGGGATTGACGGTAGGATCGCAGCTTTCGTTCCAGACGACTTCGGGAATATAGCCGACAACGCTGGAGAAGTCAGGGTTGTTTGATGATCCCCAAAACGTGGCGTTGCCGTTCTCGTTGAATTCAGTTCCGCCCACGGCGGTGTTGAACGGAGTTGATCCCAGGCCGTTGACGGCAAGTCCGGTTGTAGCTGGGCCGCCATTGAATCCGTTGAACTCGCAATCGGCGGCACCGGCATCGCCACTGCCAACCAACACGCTGATTCCCTCTGCCGCGGCCTGCTGATACAGGGCGTTGAAGAAAGCATTGCCAGCCGAACCCAGAGCCGGTTCACATTCGTTGAAGCTTACGCTCATGATGTCGGCGAGATTGTTGTCGACAATAAAAGCTTCGGAGAGAAATGCGCCATCGGCGGTGGCGGTCGATTGGCTCACAACCATGTTCACGTTGGCATTGGGCGCGATGGCTCCTGTCCACTCCGCATCAAGGGACGCCTCGATGAAGTCAGCGCTGAAGAAGTTCTGCCCTGGATCCTGACCATTTAAGGTAACGATCGGATCATTGGCTGGCAGATGGAAGGCTTGACGGAATGTTTCAACATCGGCAAGCGATATATTGCTGCGAGCCACGACCGCGATGCTCGCGCCGGTGCCGTCGATATGACGGTTGTAGAGAGGATTCAGGTCATAGATCCTGGCGTAGTCGCCAGGAGCGAGGAAGTGATTGCCGCCGCCATCGGTGGCATTGGGATCGGAGCGGACGAACTTGCCGGTGTTGTCTCGCGTGACCGAAGAAAGGCCGCGTAGACTGGGCTTGCTGAAAGAAAAATTCTCGAGTGTGACGCCCCGAACGATTCCCGACAGCGCACGCGGGATCGAAATATCCGCGCTATTCGCGAGATGTTTCTCACTGCCCAGTTGGTAGTAGTGCATTTGCGTGCCGAAGGCTTGCTGCACCAGTTGCGCCGATCCGGAGAACTCAATCGTTGTTCTGCCCCGCGCTGCTTTGATGTTGTCGAATCCCTTCTGCTGAAGCCAGCCCGTGATCTGTGCTACATCCTGTTGCGAGGGACCAAAGCGCTCGCCGAAGGCTTCCGGAGTGATCCACTTGTGAAAGTTGGCAGATTTCTTGTCGTGCAGGCTGTCGACAAAAGCGCGGAGCTGCGGCTGTACTTCGTCGCCAGGTCCTAAGACAAGAAGCATGCGTTCCATGCGAAGGCCGGGTTCGACTTGTCCGAGGTCGAGACCGGGACGTGCGAGAGGATGAGTGGTGTGCGGCAGAGTAATGCGATCGGAATCATCGACGGCGACAATCTTCGACGCGCGTTGCGCGGCGGCTGGAGTGGTTAGGGTCGTTAGAAATGCGAAGGCGATTAGCGCAGATACGGCGAGGATACTGGCGTTTGTAACCCCGGAGCGTTTTTTCATGCGGCGAATTGTATATGGGCTGCAAACCGCTACGTGTGGCCAATTGTCAATAATTTGTCAATTCGTCGAAGGTGCACCAGGAATATCAGCAAGTGAAAAGGCTTGCTGGACGGGCCTTTTCGGAGGGAAGTTGATTTCAGTCTGTCTGAACATAACATCGCTCGACAGCAGGGAAATACTAAGGAACACATATGAAGCGTAAGAAAAGCGGCCAGGCGTTTTCTATAATGCGTTCATCTTCTATCCGCTCCATCTCGCCTTCGGATTCCCTTACTTCTTGAATTTTTGGGGACGGCGCGTGCATCCGCACCTGTTTTTCGAGGCGCTGGCATACGCCGTGGCATTCCGAGTCTATTTATCACTACGGAAACGATTCGGCGACCCGATTCCGACGACCATTCGCTGGGTGGTAATTGCCGCTGCCGTTGCCGGTGCGGCGCTCGGATCGAAGCTGCTGTTCTGGTTGGAAGATCCGCAAATGACGTGGCGCAACTTGCACAATCCCGCATATCTGCTGAGCGGGAAAACGATCGTGGGTGCGCTCGTGTTCGGCCTGATCACGGTCGAGCTGGTGAAACATTTCGTTGGATTACGAGAATCGACCGGAGATCTCTATGCCATTCCACTTGCGCTCGGCATTGCGATTGGCCGCATTGGATGCTTTCTGACCGGTCTTTCGGATGACACTTATGGCACCGCAACAACGCTGCCCTGGGGGGTTGATTTCGGAGACGGCGTGCTCCGACATCCGACGCAACTCTACGAGATCATATTTTTGCTGGCCATGATCCCGGTGCTTTGGCGAGTGATCATCGCGGTGCGCGAGTCTTCGACCACCTACCGTGCCGGGGACGTCTTCAAGATGTTCATGATTTCTTACATGTTCTTCCGGCTGCTGTGCGACTTCATCAAACCTTATCCGCGGATTCTTTTAGGGCTGGGCGGAATTCAATGGGCTTGTGTCGCCATCTTGCTTTACTATTCCCGCGATGTTGCTCGTTGGCTGCGGCCTGGACTTCACCGCGAAATAATCGATCAGGAGGCCGCTCGCTAGATTATGGAACGTTGGGCTTCCAACACACTGCGCACGCTGGGCATCATTCTCACGGCCGGGTTCGTGCTGATCACCAGCCTGTTTCTCGCGCTGCTGTCAATGTGCGCCGCGCAAGGCGGTTTCAGCGGCGTCAAACATCCCGAGCAGGTCTTGCCGTACGCTATGAGCGCCGTGCTGGTCTTGGTTGTGGGGATCACATTCATTGTGTGGCTGGCGCGCGGAATTGTTCACTCCGACACGGAGGCGCTGGCCACGGCCGGTCCCGGCGGAATTCCCGAAGAGTCAGCACGGGTGGATGTCGCGCACCTTTCGCCACCGGGGCGCCAGGCTCTGGACCGTCTCGTCTACGCGATTGCCGCACAGATTGTGGTGAGCGCCGCGATCTGGTTCATTGGCCAGATTCGTTATTGGTCTGGGCCCAGGCACTATGAGCCTCGCATGTGGGCGGTCATTTTTCTTGCGCCGTACGTGCTGTATCACATTCCTTACTTCATGCTGATTTATGCTCTGCGCGCGCGGCTCGATCGTCGCGCTTTCGCATACTCGCTGGTCGTCCCGGCCATTCTGGCTTTGCAAACGCCGGTTGGGCTTTCGCTCATGGGCTACTACTTCGTGCAGCATCCCGTGGGATTTCTGCTGATGTTCATCCCCTGGGCGATCCATATTGCCGTGCTGGTTTTCGCCTATCGTGCGATTCAGCAGGTTGGAGCGCATCCACCGCCATCGTCGCTGATCGTGGCGGCGGTGGTCATGTTTTTTTATTTTTCAAGTCTGCATGTGTTCACGCCGCTCTTGTATCGGTTTGTGTGGAGATAGGTATAGCAAGGGAACAATGGGTCACACGAGCGACCCGGAAAGCCTGAAATGGCACGCACTCGACCCTATCTTTTCTACGACGTAGCCGTTTCGATTTGCTCGACGTGCTATCGCCGCGCCGACGCCAAGATCGTTTTTCAGGACGGCAACGTTTATTTGTTGAAACGCTGCCCGCAGCATGGGGCCGAGCGCGTCCTGATCGCCGACGATGTCGATTACTATCGGCGCTGCCGCGAAATCTTCATCAAGCCGCCGGAAATGCCGCTGGTTTACAACACTCCCGTGAAATGGGGATGCCCGTACGACTGCGGCCTTTGCACCGATCACGAACAGCACTCGTGCCTGACGCTTGTCGAAATATGCGACTACTGCAATCTTCGTTGTCCGGTGTGCTATGCGGCGAGCGGGCCTGAGCGACAGCAGTTTCGTGATCTCAAACAGATCGAGAAGATGCTCGATGCGGTCGTGTGCAACGAAGGCCATCCCGATGTGGTGCAGCTTTCAGGCGGCGAGCCGACGGTGCATCCTGACTTCTTCACCATCGTTGAGAGGGCGAAGGCGCGCCCCATTCGGCATCTCATGGTCAACACCAACGGCGTGCGCATCGCGCAGGAAGAAGATTTCGTGAGGCGGCTGGCTGATTGCAAGGAGGATTTCGAAGTCTATCTTCAGTTCGACTCATTCGAGCGCGAGCCGCTGATGGAGCTTCGTGGAGCGGATTTGCGCCGCGTTCGCGAAGATGCGTTGGAGAAGCTGAATCGTTATGAAATATCCACCAATCTGGTGATTACTTTGAAGAAGGGGCTGAACGATCACGAGATCGGCAAGACCATCGACTACGCACTTCAGCAACCGTGCGTGCGCGGAGTGACGTTCCAACCGATTCAGGATGCGGGGCGTCTGGAAAATTTCAATCCGGCAACGGGTCGGCTCACGTTGACCGAGGTTCGCCGAAAGATTCTCGAGCAAACCAGCGTTTTCAAACCCGAAGATGTCATTCCGGTTCCGTGCCATCCCGACTCGCTGGCCATGGCGTATGCGCTCAAGATGAACGGCAAGGTCACGCCGCTCACCAGCATGATTCCAGCGGAAGTCTTGATCAACGGAGCCGCGAACACGATTCTCTATGAGCAGGAACCAGCGGTGCGCGACAATCTCTTCAAACTGTTCGCCACCAATCACTCGCCCGCGAGCAGTACCGGGACGCTGCGGGAGCTTTTGTGCTGCCTCCCCAAAGTTCGCGTACCGGAAAACATCACGTACGAAAATATTTTCCGAGTCATCATCATGCAGTTCATCGATGCGCACTCGTTCGATGTCCGCAGCGTGAAGAAGACCTGCGTGCACATCGTTCATCCCGACGGTCGCCTGATTCCGTTCGACACTTACAACCTGTTCTATCGCGACGAACTTGAGCTGACGCGGCTCGCGCCTCTCAGGGGAGAGATTCGGCTGCCCGCGTGAAGCCCCCGTCCGCGGCCTCAAGTCTTTACCGCAAAGGGAGCGAAGAACGCTACGGAAGTTCGCGCAAAACTGGCTTCATGCACCTCGGCGCGCCAGCCGCACTAACTGTTAAAATCGAAGTGCATGCTTCTTCCCTTCGTTCGCGAACTCTTCGCGGACGTGGAAAAACTTCCCGCCTTTACGCGTGCGGCCTCCCATCTGAAAGAGGGCACGGGGCGGATTCGTCTGTCTGGGCTGACTCCCACGGCGAAAGCCTTGCTGCTCGTGCTGTTGCGGCGGGCGGCAGATCGGCCGCTGATCTATGTCGTCGCCGACAACCGCGCCATCGAAGACCTGGTTCCAATGCTGCGTGGATTCTGCGAACTGACTGGGGCGTGCGAAGCAGATTCAGTTGTCACCCTGCCCGCTCGTGATGTCCTGCCCTTCCAGAATCTGTCGCCGCATCCCGAACTCCAGGAGGAACGAGCCACAGCGCTGTGGAAAATGGCGACCGGCGCTGCGTCGATCGTCGTGTCTTCGATCGCGGCCACCGCGATCCGCCAGCGTTCTGCCGAATATTATGCCGACCTCGCCCGCACTGTCCGCCGTGGCGAGTCGCTCGATGTCGATGCCGTGATCGCGCACCTGAATACGGTCGGCTACACCTCCGCCGACGTGGTCGAGATGCCCGGACAATACGCGCTGCGCGGTGGAATCTTGGATGTCTACTCGCCCGAGGCGGAGCGGCCCGTGCGCATTGAATTCTTCGGCGATGAGGTCGAGTCGATCCGCAAGTTTGATCCTTCATCGCAGCGCTCGTCGAATCCCGTGGACGAGGCGTTGCTTTTGCCGCTCACGGAAACTCCCGTGAACGAGCATTTGCTGGGCGCGATCCATGCGCGGCTTTCGGGGAAACGCATTTCCGGTTCGGAGGAAATCGTCGAAGCGGCCCTTCGCTCGGTTGGTGTAACGGTTTTTCCCGGATGGGAGTTCTATGCGCCGGTTGCGGGAGCGGATTCTAGCGTCTTCGATCTGCTGCCTCGTGCCACGGTATTGATCGACGAACCGGATCTGCTCCGCGCCGAGTTCGACCGCTTTTGGGCGCGTGTCGTCGAGACCCATGAGCGCAGCGGCGTGGGCAATCTGGTGCGCCCGGAAGATCTGTATCTCCCGCCGGAGAATTGGTGGCAGAAAACCTCGGCGCTCCCCGGCGCCGACATCGAGCATCTGGGAATCACGCGCGGCGAGGGTGACCTAACGATCGCTTTTCTCGCGCAGCCTACTCCGCGCTTCCATGGCGCGATTCCGACAATGCTCGATGAAGTGAAAAATCTTACTGGCGGCGGCAAGCAGGTCTTGTTCGCGGTGCCTAATCTGGGAGAGGTCGAGCGCCTGGCCGATATCTTCACCGAATACAACGTTCCTTATCGCCTCGGCACCCGCACGCGCGGGGGAGAAAGTTATGCCGACGAAACCAGCTACTTCGCCGGGGAAGTCCTCACCACGACCTTCGCCAAGGCTTATCTTCCCGATGGCGTGATTTTCCCGGACGCGAACCTCGCCATCTTTGGGTCACGCGACTTGTTCGACGAATCGGAGGCAGTCGCGTCGCGCCCGCAAAAATACAAGTCGAAGGTTTCGGCGTTCCTCTCCGATTTCCGCGATCTGCAGGTCGGCGACTACGTCGTTCATGTCGAGCACGGCATCGGCCAGTATCAGGGCCTGAAAGAAATCAACCAGGGGGACGGCAACGCCGAGTTCATGTTGCTCGAATACGCAGACACGGCACGGCTTTACGTCCCGCTGACGCGGCTCGACCTGGTGCAGAAATATCGTTCGTCAGAGGGAGCCAAGCCTGTCCTGAGCCATCTCGGCACGCAAGCCTGGGCCAAGACTAAAGCGCGCGTGCGCAAGGCGATGAAGGACATGACCGAGGAACTGCTGAAGCTTTACGCTGAGCGCAAAATGGCCGAGGGACATGCATTTCCGGCCGGCAATGAATGGGTTCGCGAGTTCGAAGACGCCTTCGAATTCACCGAGACTGACGATCAGGCGCTGGCCATCACCGACGTCATGCGCGACATGGAATCGTCGCAGCCCATGGACCGCCTGCTCTGTGGCGATGTCGGATACGGCAAGACCGAAGTAGCGATGCGCGCGGCGTTCAAAGCGGTCAGCGACAACAAGCAGGTCGCGGTGCTGGCGCCGACGACAGTGCTTGCCTTCCAGCACTACGAAACTTTCAAGCAGCGGTTCGCGCCGTTTCCTGTGGCGATTGACATGATCAGCCGCTTCCGCAACGCGAAACAGCAGAAAGAAATTCTGCAGAAAGCGGAAGCCGGCAAGATCGACGTTCTCATCGGCACGCACCGCATTCTTTCCAAAGACATCAAGTTCTCCGATCTCGGCCTGCTGATCGTCGACGAAGAGCAGCGCTTCGGCGTCCGCCACAAAGAGCGCATCAAGCAGATGCGCAAGCAAGTCGACGTGCTCACCATGTCGGCCACGCCAATTCCCCGCACTCTGCACATGTCGCTGGTCGGGCTGCGCGACATGAGCGTGATCGAGACGCCGCCGAAAGATCGCATGGCCATCCAGACCGTCGTCGCCAGTTGGGACGACAAATTAATTCAATCGGCGGTTGAACAAGAATTGGAACGCGGCGGCCAGGTTTATTTCGTTCACAATCGCGTCGAGAGCATCTGGGAGATCGCGGCCAAGCTGCAGGAACTCGCGCCCAATGCGCGCATCATCGTCGGCCATGGACAAATGTCGGAAGGCGAGCTGGAAAAAGTGATGCTGAAATTCATGCATCACGAAGCCGACATCCTGGTGGCGACCACAATCATCGAGAACGGGCTCGACATCCCGCTGTGCAATACCATCCTCATCAACCGCGCCGAACGGCTCGGGCTGTCGGAGCTTTATCAGCTACGCGGCCGCGTGGGACGCTCGAATCGCCGCGCTTACGCTTACCTGCTGATCCCACGGGAAATGGAGCTCACGCCGATTGCTCGTCGCCGTCTAGCCGCGTTGAAAGAATTCTCTGACCTTGGTGCCGGATTCAAGATCGCCGCGCTCGATTTGGAGCTGCGCGGCGCCGGAAACTTGCTCGGCGGCGAGCAGAGCGGACACATCGAAGCCATAGGGTTCGAGCTTTACACGCAGATGCTGGAGCGCGCCGTCCGCGAGATGAGGGGCGAAGCGGCTCCTGACGAAGCCGAGACGCAGCTTAATCTTGGACTGAACATCCGCATTCCCGCCGATTACATTCCCGAAGAAAATCAGCGCTTGCGGATGTACAAACGCGTGGCCGGGGTCGAAACCGAGCAGCAACTGGCCGATGTTGGTTCGGAGCTGCAGGATCGCTACGGACCTCCTCCGGCGGCCGTGCGCAATCTGCTTGACTACGCTTCGCTCAAGTTGCTGTGCATGCGAGTAGGTGTGAATGCGATCGAGCGCAAGCGCGATTCGGTCACGTTCAAGTTCCGGCAGAATGCCGCCGTCGATCCCGAGCAACTCGCGCGTTTCGTTTCCTCCAGGCGTGGTGCTCAGTTCACCCCGGATGGCATGTTGCGATTTACTTTGCAGGCGAGCGCGGCGGAGGAAGTGCTGCGCGCAATGCGCACGGTTTTAGAGCAGTTGGCGAATGCAGGAAATGCGTCTGAAGTGCGATCCGGGGCCGGCGGGTTCACTCCTTGATGAATCTGCATGCAGCTTTTTTACGCTCGAACGGAAGGCTCGGCGCGCAGGCGTTCGACCATTTGTTTTGCCTCGGTCAGGCCACAGCCGTACACCTGCCTCGCACTGTAGATGGCGGCGATCATCTCACCTTTCTGTACTAAATCGCGAAGGCATCTCTCCTGCTCGCCGGGTTCTAGACGCTGCAAATTGGTGAAATCCTGATCGATTAACACCGGATCGGCGATGGGCGCGTAGGGGCGGAGTGCTGCTAAAAAATTCTTCGCACCGGAAACTCCCGACCAACACACCTGCAAATACGGTGGCACGCGCATGCGCACAGGATGATCTTCGTAAAGCGTCGAAGTGCTGCCATACCAACGTTTTTCATTAGGAGCATGCTCGTTCAACTCCGCTTGCAAGGCGTCGGCTAGCGGCTTAGTGTCGCCAGCCAGTTCAAGCTCAACATAGCGCTGAATCTGCGTGGATGGGCGACCGCCTGAGGTACTAACTCGTACCCGCTCGCGAACCAGCCGCGCCGATTGGATCTCCCCAAAAGAAATGAACACGACTGTGGTGTCGTTCGCGGGCAAATGAAAATTGAGATAAGAACGAAATTGGATAAAGATGCCGGTGTCCGTTGTCCGTAGCAGCCAGTTTGAGGGTCGAAATCGCGCACTAACATAGCGGCGCATGAGTGCAAGGCCCAGCAAAATGCAACTCGCGATGTAATAGCCCAATCGCCATCCGTGGGTGAGCGCAGCGTACAGGGGCACCGCGAAGCAGGCAACTCCGACTAGCGTGATAACAAGACCTCTTACTCGCGTATGCGAATAAACCTGATCCTCCGGTTTTAGGGGCACATCGGCAAGCCGCAGTAGCCGCATTATGGTATCTCCAAGCTGGATGAGTATACGTTGCTCTGCGGAAGCAAGAAAATTCTCCAAAGTAATCGAGTGCCTGACCTTGGTGATATCGCGTGGATCGTGAAGAGGACAAGGCCACCCTGTCGAGAGTTTGTAGCAACTTGGCGCGCATGAATTGGCATCAGAAGTTCGATCCGCCAGCAGCGGACCCAATTCCTCATGACCACTTTCGCCCTCGAACAAGTACAATTGTTCCGCGCAATCCCAGCGAACCTCGACAGCGTACCACCGACGACCGCATGAAGAGACTCCGCAAAGCTGTTTTCCCCGCCGCCGGATTAGGCACGCGCTTCCTGCCCGCCACCAAAGCCCAGCCCAAAGAGATGCTGCCGCTGGTCGATAAGCCCATCATTCAATACGGAGTCGAAGAGGCGATGGCCTCGGGCTGCGACCAGATCATCATCATCACCGGCCGCGGCAAGCAGGCGATCGAGGATCACTTCGATGTCAGCTACGAGCTTGAAAAAATGCTCGAAGAGCGCAAGAAAACTGACCTGCTCAACATCGTGCGCTCCATTTCCGACATGATCCACGTAGCCTATGTTCGCCAGAAGGAAGCGCTCGGCTTGGGTCACGCGGTCTTTATGGCGCGAGAACTCGTGGGCGATGAGCCTTTCGCCGTGCTTCTGGCCGACGACGTGATCGACAACCCTGTCCCTGCACTCAAGCAGATGGCGGACGTCTTCGCGGAAAAACAATGTTCCGTGATCGCCGCGCAGGTGGTCGAAGGCAAGATGATTTCGTCTTACGGCGTCTTCGATGCCAAACCTACCGACGGATTCAATGGCCGCCTGTTCGAGATTCGCAATATGGTCGAAAAACCCAAGCCGGAAGAAGCACCGTCGAATCTGGCCATCATCGGCCGTTACATTTTGACGCCGGCGATTTTCGACTGCCTCGCGAATACCGCGACTGGCGCGGGCGGCGAACTGCAACTCACCGACGGCATGCGGCAGCTGTTGCAGCGAGAAAAAATGTACGCATACGTTTATGAGGGCCGCCGCCACGATACCGGTGACAAACTCGGGTTCCTGCAAGCGACGGTCGAGTTCGCTCTCAAGCGCGACGACCTGGGGGGACCGTTCCGCGAATATTTGAAGGGATTGAAGCTCTGAGGTCAGGGGCTGAAGCCCCGGTTGTTCTCGGAATTCGGCGCGGCGCTAAAAGCGCCGCTCCTCCACATTGAATACCTGCAGTTTCGTCTGTCATTCCGAAGAGCGCAGCGACGAGGAATCTGGGGTCACGCAGAGTGCACGAAGAAGCAGATTCCTCGCTACGCTCGGAATGACAAACTCTCAGGACACTGAACTCTTCAGCTTCTTCGATTTCTCTTCCACACCCCGCGCCAGCTTTTCCTTGTGCGCATCCATCCTCTTCGCGACGGAGGCGTCGGCCAGCGCGATCATCTGCGCCGCGAGAATGCCGGCATTCGTCGCGCCCGGCTTGCCGATGGCGACGGTTGCGACGGGAATCCCTGCCGGCATCTGCACGGTCGAGAGCAGGGAATCCATCCCGTTCAGGGAAGTCGAAGGAATCGGCACGCCAATGACCGGCAACGTTGTATGCGCCGCGATCACACCAGCCAAATGTGCCGCTCCGCCCGCGCCAGCGATGATGACGCGAATGCCGCGGTCAGCAGCCTTGCGCGCAAAGTCCGCCGTGCGATCCGGCGAACGATGCGCCGACGTGACATCGATTTCATACGCGATACCGAATTCGTCGAGCGCCTTGCTTGCCTCACGCATGATCTCCAAATCGGAATCACTGCCCATCACAATCGAAACTTGTGGCTTGCTCATTCAGCTCCTCATTAAAAAATAATTTAAAGAATGTCGAAGAACCTCGCGCTGCCAGAGCAACTGGCGGCTTCGAAAGGAACTCCCGCCACCGCGCTTTACCTCTTTACTGCTCTTCCCGCAATATCTTTCCGATAGTGCGCCCCGGCAAACGAAATTTTCCCGCATGCCTCATATGTACGGGAGACGGCCGTTGTCAGATCCCGCGCTCTGGCCGTCACGCCTAGAACGCGGCCTCCAGATGTGTAATAAGCTCCTTCGCGCCTTGATGTCCCGGCATGAAATACTTTCACGCCTTCGAGCGCATCTGCTTGCTCCAGCCCGTCAATCCTCTTGCCTGCTTCAAACGTCCCTGGATATCCTCCCGACGCCATCACCACGCACACCGCCGCGTCCGTCGACCACTTGAAGTCGCCTTCGCTGACCCGTCCTTGAATCGATGCCTCCAGCGCATCGACGAGGTCGCTCTCCAGCCGCATCAGGATCGGCTGCGTCTCGGGATCGCCGAAGCGACAGTTGAACTCCAGCACCATCGGCCCGCGTGCTGTCATCATCAACCCGCAATAAAGGATGCCCTTGTATTCGGCGCCCTCCGCCTTCATGCCGGAGACCACGGGCTGCGCGATGTGATGCACCAGCCACTCGCTCATCTGATCGTCGACGATCGAAGCGGTCGAATACGCGCCCATGCCGCCCGTATTAGGGCCAGTGTCGCCATCGCCCACACGTTTGTGGTCCTGAGCCGCGACCAGCTGTGCCACGCGCTCGCCGTCGCTCAGCACGAGAAACGAAAGCTCATCGCCTTTCAGGCATTCTTCCAGCACGACGCGTGAACCCGCTTCGCCCAACATTCGTCCGGTGAGCATTTCGGCCGCGACGCTCGCTGCCTCTTCCTTCGTTTTCGCGATTACCACGCCTTTGCCTGCCGCCAGTCCATCAGCCTTCACCACGACCGGCAAATGAAAATGGCTGAGTGCCGAGCGCACCTGTTCGATGGAATCGCAAATCGCATACGGCGCCGTGGGAATGCGATGGCGCTGCAGAAATTCTTTGGCGAAGCTCTTGCTCGATTCCAGTTGTGCCGCGGCTTTGGTAGGCCCGAAGATCGGCCAGCCACGACTGCCAAATTCGTCGACCACGCCGAGAGTCAGCGGCAGCTCGGGGCCAACCACAGTCAGGTCGGGCTGCAGGCGAGCGGCCAGCGCGATGATCGACTCTATGTTCTTCAGATCCGCGGGAAGACATTCCGCATCGTTGCCAATGCCTCCATTGCCCGGCGCGCAATAAAGCTGCGAAACACGCGAGGACTGCCGCAGCTTCCACACCAGCGCGTGCTCCCGCCCGCCTCCACCTAAGACCAGGACTTTCATATGCAGAAAAGTTAGGTTAGGGGCTGAGCGGGAAGGCTGTCAAACTGTAAGAGCTCGTGCAGTGAGTGGAGAATTTCGTTGTGCGCGCGAGATCCTTCGCTCCGCCTGAAGAGCGGCTACGCTCAGGATGACCCAGAAATATTATTGCTACACTACTTTCGGGGCGATTGGCAGCGAGGTTTTTGAACGAACCATCATGACATTTCATATTCGGGCAGTTCCTCCCGCAATTCTGCTCATCGCAATCATCTTCTCTGTGGGGTCGGCCTCGGCTCAAGATAACTACGAAATTCAAGTTTACGATGCGGAAACCGTCCAGCCGGGTTCGACCATGGTCGAGCTGCATTCCAACTTCACCGCGGAGGGCAGCAAGACGGTTCAGGATGGGATGCTGCCGACTAACCATGCCATGCACGAAACGCTCGAGCTCACCCACGGCATCAATGACTGGGCTGAAGTCGGCTGGTACCTGTTCACCAGCATTCAATCCGATGGTGGATGGCAATGGGTGGGCGATCACATTCGTCCGCGGGTGCGCGTTCCCGAGAAATGGCATTGGCCGGTCGCCCTCAGCATTTCGAACGAGATCGGCTATCAGCGCGCGGCCTTTTCGCCCGATACGTGGACATGGGAGATTCGCCCGATCATCGACAAGAAACTCGGGCCGTGGTATTTGAGCTTCAATCCCACACTCGACCGTTCGTTTCACGGGCCGAGCGTAAACCAGGGAGTCGTGTTCTCGCCGAACTTTAAGTTCAGCTACGACATCACGAAGAAAATTGCAGGAGGCCTCGAATATTACGGATCGCTAGGCCCGGTCACGGGATTCGATCCGCTGCGCGAACAGCAGCAACAGTTTTTCCCGACCATCGACGTGGACTTCGGACCTCAGTGGGAGTTCAACTTCGGCGTGGGGGTGGGCGCAACCCGATCGACTGATCACCTGATCATCAAGTGCATCATCGGGCGGCGCTTCAACTGGCCGGGAGGTAGCAGGGTGAAGTTGAAGGATCCAGGCAACATTAACGACTGAACGGCTCGAGGAATATGATTATTGCCGCGTCGACAGCAGCGACGAGTGCAAACGGTTTTGGCCAGCGTCGAGAGGCAAGAATGAAAAACCTCATCTCTCTAGTGGTACTGATCTCCTGTCCATCCGTTTTTTTGAGCGCTCAACAGTGGACTACCAGACGATTTGATGCGCCGCCCGATCAGGTCTACAAGGCCGCAGTCAGAGTGATCGCCTTGCATCATGACATCATGTCAAAGGAGCCAGAAATCCGGAACGTCAGATTCCACATCGGAACAACCGCGTTGTCGTGGGGCTATAACGTCGGGCTGTCCGTCGAACCGCGGTCTGATGGAACATCCGTCGCGAAAGTCGCAATTGAGAAATCTGGTGGACCAGTGTTTTCCCGGGGTTCAGGGAAAAAGGAAATCCTAAAGATTTTCCGCTGGATGGAAGAGGATCTGACGCAGAAACATCCCGAAACTACCCCGAAGAACTGACACACCGGGAGCCGGGTACACCGGTGCCCATCCTTTCGCTTTCTTTGGGTGGGCAGGCTCACTACCCAAAGAACTGCCTCACTATCCAATTGGCTCCGGATTCGGCGGGATCAATCGCGCTGGTGGCACTGGCGATGGCACTGCCGAGGCCGGATAGAGCGCTGCGGCGAGCCTCGGATATCGCCCGGCGAAGAAATAAATCGAGTATGCGGGGAAGAACACGATCACCGGCACCGAAAGCAGCGAGACCAGATAGAAAAATCCGGCAAACAAAATGCAGCCCACCACTATAGCTAGCGTGATCGTGTAAGCGTCCCAGGTCAGTCCCGCCGATTTGCCGGTGATGACAGCGAGCACACCCAGGAACACCGCTGGCAGCGCGATGATCAACGCCATGATTGCTGTGGCGATTCCAACGATGATGCCGGCGCCAATGGACAGTGCGATTTTCATACCGATGTACGCAGCGTAGCTGCCCGCCTCGGTCTGCATCATGGCCCACAGTCGCCGCCAGCTCTCGACCACTCCGATCCCCTCCAGCGCCATCTGCGGGACGACAAAATCTTTAGTCAACACAAGAACGACGGCACTGGCTACAACAAAGATAAACAACAAAAAAAACAGCAGTAATCCGCCAAGGATCAGCGGCGCCAGGTGTGCTTTCGGTTCCCGAAACCAGCCGGAGGCGTACGCGAATGCGGCTGGAATTCCCACCAGCACAATTAACACAAAAAGGCTGACCAGAGCATAGACCAGCTTGAACAAGAAATACTTCATGCCCTCGCTTTGCCGGCGATTCCAGCCCAGGCGAATGTGACACTCCTTCGCGAGAACACTATCGAACAAAATGAAGCGCATCACGCTTCCCACATACATGAAGATGAGGCCCAGGATCAGGCCTGACGCCACCAGTACCGCGATCACCGCAGCGAGCGCCGCGGGATCAATGTGCATACCACCCAGCCCGCCATGATGTCGGTTCGTGAAATTGCTCACGCTGCGCAAACCACCGCCGCCCAGCTCGCCGGCCAGCAATCCGACCAGCGCCAGGCGGTTCCATTGTCCGAAGCGAAACGGTTTGAAGATCTGTTCGGAGGTGTGACGGAATGCAATAGGAATCGAATCGACAGCAGAGATCGGCAAGGGGCACCTCCGGCAATCGTTTGCCTAGAGAAACTTACTGCGAACGCGGACGGCAATCAAATCAATTCTGTAACGCGCCGATCGATAGCAAACTGATCATTCGTACCGCAGCGCCTCCACCGGGTCGAGCCTCGATGCCCGCATTGCGGGTACAAGCCCGCTGACAATGCCGACGAGCAGCAGCACCATTGTGGAAGCCATAACGGTCATCATGGAAATCCGCAGGTGAATATCGCCTTTTCCGGAATCGTCCTCGAACAGCGGTCCCATCATGGGCAGGGTGCCGACGGCCCAGGCGATCAGATAAGAGATCCCGACTCCAACCGTACCACCGATCAACATGATGAGCAGCGTCTCGGCCAGGAATTGCATTTTAATGTGCAACTTTTTTGCGCCGAGTGCGCGCCGCAGACCAATCTCGCGAATTCTTTCGTCCACCGAGACCAGCATGATGTTCATCACGCCTACGCCGCCGATGCCGAGAGTCAATGTCCCAATAAATGTCAGCAGCACCTGCAACCCGATCGTTAATGCGTCGATAATCGGTCGGAACTCGTCGCGCCCGAACATCTGGAACGCTTTGGGATCGGTGGGCGAAAATCCCTGCCGCGTGGCCACCGCCGCGAGGACCTGCGCCATCGCTTTCTTCTCGAACTGAGGAGCGATGGGAGCGAACACCATCACCTCGGCATAGCGCGTGTTCCACAAATCGCCGGCTGTCGAATACGGGACCCACGACGATTCATCGTCGCTGGAAAAATAATTGCTGAGCTGGATCTTCCTCGCCATCACGCCGACCACCGTGAAGCGCACACCGGAAACCAGCACGGTCTCGCCAACTGCCGGGCGGCCGCTGAATAACTCTTCTTTCAGTCGTCCACCGAGGAAAATGACGCGGCGGCGTTCCAGCTCGTCTTCGGCATTGAGCCAGCGTCCTTGTGACGGCACTTCATTCCGCATCTCGCCGTACTCAGGACAGACGCCGCGCACCGCTGCGGTTCCCACCATGCGATCGCCATATGCAACGCCCGGCCGCCGCACCGTCTCGAGGCAAACGTACTTCACCAGAGGCGACGTCGCTTTGACCATCTCTATGTCTGCTTTTTCCAGCACGACTTTCTTTCCCGCGCGTTGTCCGCCAGGCTGTTCGCTGGTCTGCTGCGGCCAGCAGATGACCACGCTCCTGCCAAATGCATCGAAACCGTTGACGAGGATGCTGCGGAAGCTGCTGCCATAGGCGATCAGCAACGTGACTGTCGCAATGCCCCACACGATACCCAGCATGGTGAGGCAGCTGCGCGTGATATTGCGCTTCAACGCAATCCACGCCTCGAAGATGATTTCAGTCAGCATTGCAAGAATCCCTTGTCATCCTGAGGCGACATGTTTTTTCGTCGCCGAAGGACCTGAGCGATCCGCGCGATGCGTTGCGCTTTCTGCGACGCTATAAATCGCGCGTTTGGATCGCATCCTTTTCATCCCCCTGCCTCATATCGCAGTGCCTCAATGGGATCGATTGACGCCGCTCTCCGCGCCGGATAAAGCGACGCGCAAACTGCAATCGTTCCCAGCAGCCCAGTTGCAACCAGTCCCGATGTCCAACTCGGCACGAATCCGGCAAAGAATGCCGGCATGGGTAGCGCGTCGATCAGCGCGCAGAATCCGAAGGCAACCCCCAGGCCGATGCCGCCGCTCAGAGACGCTATGATCAGCGCTTCCAAAAAGAATTGCCGCAGTATGACTCGCGCTGGCGCTCCAATCGCTTTGCGCACGCCAATCTCACGCGTCCGCTCGCGCACCGCCACCAGCATCACATTCATCACGCCGATGCCACCGAGCAGCAGCGTTACGATTCCTACGGCTCCTAGAAAATATTTCATCCCGTCAGTCATGGTTTTGAAGGCCTGGGCTTCTTTGATCGTGTCCCAGATCGGACAAGCTTCCTTATCGTTGGGGTCATAGTGATGCATGCGCGCCAGCGCTGCGCGCACCTCGTGCTCGCAGGCCTCGTGCTGGGGAACCGACCTTGGCGTGACCAGCAAATTGTCGAAGGTCGTGGGGGTGGCTGGGGGAGGATCGGGAAAGTCCCGGCGCATGGCGGCAAATGGAACAAAGACTTTGTTCACGTCCCAACCGTCGTAGCTTGAATCCTGCTTCTTCGCCTGCATCACACCGATCACCGTGTACGGGAAATCGTTCAGATAAACTGTGTCGCCCACCGGGTTGCGTCCGGGAAACAGTTGCTTGGCCGCATCGGTTCCCAGAAACGCGACCCGCCGCTCCTCCCGCAGATCGTCCCAGTCGTAAAAGCGGCCCTGGCCGAGATCGAGGCTTCGAATCTCCGCGAATGGCGGATACGAACCCGTGACGGCCAGCGCCGCGTTGTTGAAGTTGCTGTGGACCCGCACCGTTTCCTGCTCCAGTTCAGGAATTGCATACTGGCAGTCCGGGGATTCGGCCTGCACCACATCTACGTCCGGGATTTCCCAGCGGACAAGCCGTCCGGCATGTTTTCCACCCGCCTGCAGGCTGGTGCGGCCATGGAACACGATCATCACGTCTTTGCCGAGAGTTCGGGCCTGGATCTGCTGCCCCTCGCGTAGGCCGTCGCCTGCGGCCATCATGAGCACAATCGAGACGATGCCCCAGGCAATGCCAAACATGGTCAGGAACGCGCGCAGCTTATGTGCCCAGAGGGTTCGCAGCACGTCGTAAAGGAGGTCGCGGAAAGACATTGGTTCCTACAGGTTTAGAGGGACCCGCAGGCGGGAAGTCCTACACGCTCCGCGGTCGAGGCCCTGCTCTCAGATACGCAGCGGAGGCGGGATTTGTTCACGAAATAGTTGGCGAGAATTCATCCTGCCCGGGATTCAGGATTGAGCTGCGGTTGCGGCCAGCGTGAGCCGCCAAGCTTCGAATTCGGCAAGAGCCCGTTCGCATTGCAGCCGATGCCGCTCCTTACGATCTCGAACCCTACGTTCGAGCGGAGGCAGTAAATCGAACGTGATATTCGCCGGCTGGAAGTTCTTGGGATCGGCGTGAGTCACGTAGTGAGTCAGTGATCCGAGCGCAGTTTGTCGCGGTGCGGAAAGAGGTTGCTCGCCGTTGGCCAGTGCGGCAGCATGAAGGCCGGCTAACATGCCGGTGGCAATCGACTCGACGTAGCCTTCGACTCCGCAAATCTGCCCTGCGAAGAAAACGCTGGGATGCGCTTTCATCTGCAGCGTTTCACTCAGCAGCGCGGGAGCGTTGATGTAGGTGTTGCGATGAATCTGCCCGTACCGCAGGAAGCGCGCGTTCTCCAGCCCCGGAATCAGCCGCAACACGCGCGCCTGCTCGCCGAACTTCAAATGATTCTGAAAACCGACCAGGTTGTAAGAATCGGCGCGTAGATTCTCCTGCCGCAGTTGCACCACGGCATATGGCATCTTTCCGCTCCGCGGATCGCGCAATCCCACCGGCTTCATAGGGCCGAATCGCAACGTATCGCGCCCGCGCCGCGCGATCTCCTCAATCGGCAGGCAGCCTTCAAAGTAATTCAGGTTCTCCCAGTCTTTTTGCTCGACCGACTGCGCCGCGAGCAGCGCGTCATAGAACGCGTCGTACTCCTCATCCGTCATGGGACAGTTGATGTAATCCGCCGATCCTTTGTCATAGCGCGCCGCCATGTATACGCGCGACATGTCGATCGATTCGGCGTCGACAATCGGGCTGATGGAATCGTAGAAATACAAATGTGGAGCGGGCGCCCCCGCCCGCTCGGGTTTGTAGGCCTGCTGTTCGGATTCAGAGACCTGCTGTCCATAATGCTCTTGATCTTGGGTGGCGCAACGCTTCAGCGTCGCGTTTTCCGCTGCCTCAGAAAGAGTGGCTTTAGCCACTGAGGTCCCGGACCTGCTTAGCCTCACAATCTCCTTTGCCAGCGCATCGGATGTTAACGGTCCCGTGGCAATGATCGTGATCCCGCTCGACTCATCCACGCTGCAAACTTCTTGCCTCCGCACGCGAATGAGCGGCTCCCGCGAAATCGCCTCGGTCACTTTGGCTGCGAACGTCGTCCGATCGACCGCCAGTGCGTGACCTGCGGGGACAGCGCAGTTGCGCGCAATTTCCATCAGCAGCGATCCTGCTCGCCGCATCTCTTCTTTCAGCAGCCACGGCGCCGTATTCTCGCTGTCCGACTTCAGCGAATTCGAGCACACCAGTTCCGCGAAATCCGCCGTTTGATGTGCCGGCGTCATGCGTACGGGACGCATCTCAAACAACTCCACGTCAACGCCTCGGCGGGCGCACTGCCATGCCGCCTCGCATCCGGCAAGTCCCGCACCGATGATGTGAACCTGGAGGCTCATGCGCTTTCCGCCAGCTTCTGCAACGCTTCGTCGGTCAGCAGCACCGGACGCCACTCGTCGCGAAAAATCCCGCCCACCGAGCGATACCACGCGATCGCCTTTTCATTCCAATTCAGCACTTCCCAGTGGATCCCGTAACATTTTTCTTCCACAGCGATCTTCGACACCCGCGCCAGCAGCGCCTTGCCAATCCCTCGACCGCGGAACGTCTCGCGCACAAACAAGTCTTCCAGGAATAATCCGGGTCCCACCCATGTGGAGAACCACGGAAAAAAGAGAGCGTACCCGGCGGGCTGGCCATCCCACTCGGCGATCAGCGCGCGAAATTTCGGACTTTCACCGAACCCGTGCCGCACCAGATCGCGCTCTCCAATGGTAACGAATTCCAGTTCGTGTTCGAACTCGGCCAGCTCGCGAATCAACGTGCGCAGCAGCGCCGCATCCTCTTTTCTTGCGTTGCGGATCAACAGCATTCTTGGAACCCTCGTTTGGTGAATGGTTTTGAGCAGTGCATCATCGCAGATAAGTCGCTCCGCGAGCAGAAACAGCCCCAATCTGCGAACATATCTTTACACCGGAGGCCCTCATGGCACGTATCTCGTTGATAAGTCCGGAAGCTGCTTCGCCGGAGGTCAAGCAGATTTACGACACCGTCCTGCGCGGCAAGCCAGGAAACGCGCAGAAGGCGCTGGCGCATCGTCCCGAGATGCTCAAGGAGTTTCTCGCTTTCTATGGTAGCGTCGGACGCTCGCTTGATCGCAAGCTTTACGAAATGATCTATCTGCGTGTGTCCTTGATCAATCAATGCCACTATTGCACTCAGCACCACGTCGCGTCATCGAAGCGCGCGGGCCTGGCCGCCGAGGATTGGACCGCACTGAAGACCGGAAACTACTCGCGCTTCACCGACAAAGAGCGTGCCGCGCTCATTTATGTCGAGAAACTCACGCGCACCCCGCACGATGTCAGCGATGCCGATTTCGTCCCACTCAAGGCGCATTTTTCCGAGCCGGAGATCGTCGATATTCACCTGCTCACCGGACTGGCGAATCTGACCAATCGCTTTACGGATCCGCTCGGTCTCGAGCTGGAATTTCCAGAAGAAAAGATTTGAGCCACAGATTGCCACGGATTCTCGCGGATACAGAGTCCCTGACTTCAATCCGTGTTGATCAGTGGAAATCCGTGGCGGAGAATCTACAGAATTTCGCGGCTCTCTCCCACGCGGCGGGTCACGCGCTCCCGGTCGAGATATTCGAGGAGCGGGATGGCATACTTCCGGCTCACTCCGGTCATCTCTTTGAATTTGCCTACATCGATGCTGCGTGACTTGGTTTTTAACGTGGCCATCTGGCGCCGCAAGTCCTCGAGTGCTGCGCGGTGAAACACCAGTTCTTGCGAGACTTTCACCAGCGTCTTATCACGAAGCAGAAGCGTGACGATTTTCTGCGCGCGTGTCTTATCGAGTTTCAATCCTGCCAGCACCTCGTTCAGAAACGGCACCTTCAGCCCAGCCGATGCAAACGCATCTTCGATCTGTTTTTTGGATTCCGCTTCTTCATCTTTCATCACGACGCCGCGGCCGGGCAGGCGGACCAGGTCGCCGTCAACTTCTACTTTCTTTTCGCACGAGAGCATATCAAGTACGGCATTGAAGACGTCGGCACTTAATCCGCACTGATCACGCAGCATTTCCTTCCCGATCCCCGGAACCAAAGGGTTGGCTTGATGGAACCTGGAAAGCGCCTGCGGGAAGAGAACTGTCAGAGCGCGCAATGCCGAGCTGTCCAGCAAAAGATCTGCGAATCTCAGAACCTCATGTCTTTGTACCAGTCGCGCCAACTCGGCATCCAGCGCCGCCCTCGTCATGCCTGTCTCAGAGATTGCCTGCGACATCGTTAATCCCTTGCGCCCGCGGCGGGCAATGCGGAGGCTCAATGCTTCCTGTGCGCGGCCTTCCGCCTGGTGCTTAAGCAGCGTCTCGACGATTTCTTCCTTCAATCCAGAAATTGGCGCAGCATCCAGAACCATCCCGCCGCCAATCGTCACCACCGGCGAAAACTGGCGAATGATGAACCGATCTCCAGGCACGAACAGCGCCGGTTCGGGCAGCACGATGCGAGCAAAGCGAGTCTCTCCCGGTGCGATTTCCTTCTTGCCACTGTGAGGTCGAGCCTCTGCGACCATTTCGTTTGTATACGAGTGAAAATGCACTTTCGTCCTGTACTTCACCGAACGTGGCGCTGACTTGAGCAATTGCAACTCAACATCGAGACGCCGTGTGGTCTGAAATGTCTCCGGCGGCGCCAAGGTCATGCCGCGCGCCAGATCTTCGGTTGTCGCTCCAGCCAGATTCAGTGCCGTTCGTTGCCCTGCGACAGCTTCATTGGCAGTCGATCCGTGCACTTGCACGCCTCGGACGCGGACGCGCCGTTGGTCCGGGAAAATCTCCAGCTCGTCTTCTTTGCGGATCGTCCCTGAAATCAAAGTCCCGGTGACTACAGTGCCGAAGCCCTTCATGGTGAAGACGCGATCGATAGGCAGGCGCGCCAGTGCGTGCGAGTCGCGCGCCTGAACCTCTGCCGCGACCGCGAGGATGGCTCGCTTCAGATCGTCCAGTCCTGTGCCGGTGAGGGAACTGACCGGCACGATCGGCGATTTCGGACTTTCGAGAAATGTCCCGCGCAGGAAGTCTTCGACTTCCAGGCGCACAACCTCCAATGTGTCGGCATCGACCGCATCAGACTTTGTCAGCACCGTGATGCCACGCTTCACTCCGAGCAATTGCAAAATGTCGAAATGCTCGCGCGTTTGCGGCTTGATCGATTCGTCGGCAGCAATCACCAGCAGCACCAGGTCGATTCCACCGACTCCGGCAAGCATGTTGCGCACAAAGCGCTCGTGCCCCGGCACATCGACAAAGCCGACGCGCAGTTTTTCCCCGCTTGCGCCATTCAATTCCATGTGCGCAAAGCCGAGGTCAATCGTGATCCCGCGCCGTTTTTCTTCTTCCAGACGGTCGGCATCAATCCCGGTAAGCGCCTTGACCAGCGCAGTTTTCCCGTGATCGATGTGTCCCGCTGTGCCTACGATGATAGATTTCATGACGAAGTCTTAGTACCTTGCGTGCTCTGCTCTTCCTGGGCCAATTCTTTCGCAGACCCGGCCGCCATGCAAACCCGCATTTCCAGGGAACACTGTGGGACCACACACCGTATCACTTCTGGAACGAGGAGCCCTCACTTATGTTTTCCAATTCAAGATTTCTTGCGATTTACTCCGGAGCCCTGACCATCGCATTCGCTGCAGTAGTGCTCGGCGGTGCGGCTATGGTGCGAAGCCAAAAGTTCGATGTCATTACCGCACGGCGCATCAATATTGTGGAACCGGACGGAACTGTACGCCTCACGATCTCTAATCGAGCAAACTTTCCCGGAGCTTGGAACCGGGGAAAGGAGTATCCGCGACCGGACCGCACCGAGGCCGCGGGGATGTTGTTCATGAATGACGAGGGCACCGAGCAAGGCGGCCTGATATGGGGAGCGGGCCAGCTTCCAGACGGTAGCATTCAGAATCACGCCCATTTAAGTTTTGATCAATATGAAGAGAATCAAGTTTTTGCCATTGATGCCGGACAGGAAGGCAACAACAAATTCTCGCAGATCAGCATTGTGGATCAAGGAGACTTCCCAATCGAAGAAAAGAGACGAGCTAACGTCGAGATCGAGAAATTGCCTGCAGGTGAGCAAGAAGCGGCCTGGCAAAAATTCTTTGCGACTCATCGCCACGATGTGAGACGAGTGATCCTGGGGCGCTCGCCCGATGGCTCGGTCGGCATTCGTCTGCTCGACGGCAAGGGACATATAAGAGTCAACATGGCAGTGGAGCCCGATGGAACACCTACTTTGGCTTTTCTAGATGAGACCGGTAAGGTCGTTCGGGAACTGACCGGGACGAAACAGTAGGCCCCTGTTCTCTCGGGATTCTCATTGGCGATTGATTGCCGCAAATGCGACAATAGCCTTTCTCCATGGCCACCCCGACGATTCCTGCCTTCTCTCCGGAGATCCTCCGCCAGCACGGCCTCGCGCCCGACGAATACGAAAAAATCAAGCAACTTCTCGGAGGACGCGAACCCACGATCACGGAACTCGGCATCTTCAGCGTGATGTGGAGCGAGCACTGCTCGTACAAATCGTCGCGCGTGCATCTGAAGCGCCTGCCCACGCGCAGCAAGCTGGTCGTGCAGGGCCCGGGGGAAAACGCCGGCATCATCGACATCGGGGACGGCTGGGCTTGCGCCTTCAAGATCGAGTCGCACAACCATCCCAGCTTCATCGAGCCATTTCAAGGCGCAACCACCGGAGTCGGTGGCATCCTGCGCGATATCTTCACCATGGGCGCCAGGCCAGTTGCAGTGATGGATTCCCTCCGTTTCGGCCCGATCACGGCTCGCGTAGAGGCGGACGCATTCGTCCGCCCAGCCGAGCGAAGCTTGGCTGCCACACAGCACGAGATCCACAAGAACCACTCCATCCTCGAAGGCGTAGTCAGCGGCGTCGCGTCGTACGGCAATTGTTTCGGCGTACCCAATCTCGGTGGCGAAACGAAATTTGAGCCCTGCTACTCCGGCAATCCGCTGGTCAATGCTTTTGCCCTCGGCCTCGTGCGAAAAGATCAAATTTTCTACGCGCGCGCTGCGGGCGAAGGCAATCCCGTGATCTATGTCGGCGCCAAGACGGGACGCGACGGCATCCACGGTGCCACCATGGCGAGCGAAGAATTCAGCGAGGCCTCGGAAGCGAAGCGCCCCAATGTTCAGGTGGGCGATCCCTTTCTCGAGAAACTTCTGCTTGAGGCTTGCCTCGAGGCCATGCAAACCGGCGCGATCGTTGGCATTCAAGACATGGGTGCGGCCGGGCTAACCTGTTCCACTTGCGAGATGGGCGGCCGCGGCCACGTGGGCATTGAGATCGAACTCGATCTGGTCCCGCAGCGCGAAACCGGCATGACTCCGTACGAGATCATGCTCAGCGAATCGCAAGAGCGCATGCTGTTGGTCGCGCAGAAAGGGCGCGAACAAGAAGTCTTCCGCGTCTTCGAAAAGTGGGGACTTGATGCGGTGGAGGTCGGTAAGGTCACAACTGACAGCAGACTGCGCGTGCTCGAACACGGCCAGGTCGTTGCCGAGATTCCGAACGCGGCCCTCACCGACGACGCGCCAGTCTACAAGCGTCCTCTCGCGCGCTGGGAGCCGCCCGTTCCGCGCGACATGCCGGCGCACATCAAGCTGAGCGGCAAGAATGACTTCACACGCGAGCTGACGCAGCTTCTCGCGAGTCCAAACATCTGCGGCAAACGCTGGGTGTGGCAGCAATACGATCACATGGTGCAGACCAATACAGTCGAGGCCCCGGGCGCGAGCGATGCCGGCGTGATCCGCATCAAAGGCTCGCAGCGCGGACTCGCCATGGCGCTCGACGGCAACGGACGCTGGTGCTATCTCGACCCGCGGCTGGGCGCGATGCATGCCGTCGCTGAAGCCGCACGCAAAGTGGCCTGCACCGGCGCGACTCCGGTGGCCGCGACCAACTGTCTGAACTTCGGTAATCCGGAAAAACCGCAGATCATGTGGCAGTTCTCGCAGACCATTGACGGCATGACGAAGGCGTGCGAGGAACTCGAAATCCCCATCACCGGCGGGAACGTCAGCTTCTACAACGAAACGCTTGGTGAGGGTATCTATCCGACGCCGGTGTTGGGTGTAATCGGAATTCTCGGAGACGTGCACAAAGCCGCCAAGATGCCCTTCGCCGCCACCGGACGCACGATCGTGCTATTGCGCGCTGCCGAGGCGGGCGATATCACCGATGTCGAAAGCGAGTTCGGGTCGTCCGAGTACGCCAAACAAATCCTGGGTGCGCTTTGGGGATATCCGCCTGAGCTCGACATAGAAAAAGAGGCGACGCTGCAAAGGGCCGTTATTGAGATGATCCAGCAGGGCTTGGTCGAGTCCGCGCACGACTGCAGCGACGGAGGGCTCGCCGTGGCGCTCGCCGAAAAAGCATTTCCGAAGCGCATCGGCGTGCGTGTGAATGTGGCTTCCAACGGGCTTCCCGCCGAATTTGCGCTTTTCGGCGAAGACGCCAGCCGTATCGTTCTCTCTTGCGACCCGGCCAACGTTTCACGAATCAAACAAGCAGCGGAGAAATACGGGATTCAAGCCGATGTGCTTGGGGAGACAATCGCGGATCGGCTGGAGATTTCGGTGAACGGGAAGATTGCCATCGCGGCTTCTGTCTCGGAGCTGAGCGAAGCTTACGAGTCGGCTCTGGAGTCGGCACTGCGAACGGATCCCGAGCTGGTGGCGGCGGATTGAAAGAGGCTAGTGACTTTGCGTCATCCTGAGCGGAGCCGTTTTTCAGGCGCAGAAAAGGATCCCGCGTGGATTAGCATTGACTAGACACTATGGGTCAGATGCCAACTTCCGATAAATTTCGTGACGAGTGCGGCGTGGTCGCCATTTTCGCCCATCCCGAGGCGGAGAAGCTGGCGTATCTCGGCCTGCACGCGCTGCAGCATCGCGGGCAAGAATCGGCTGGTATCGTCACCTCCGACGGACTCACGGCTCACACCCACAAAGCCATGGGCCTGGTCGCCGACATCTTCAATGAGGAAGTTCTGTCGCGGCTCCGCGGCACGCTCGCCATAGGACATACGCGCTACTCCACCGCCGGTGATTCCGCTCTGCTCAATGCTCAGCCGATCCTGGTGCAGTCGAACAAGGGCGCCATCGCGGTCGCGCACAATGGAAACCTGGTCAACGCGCACGACATTCGCGGCCGCCTCGAGCGCCAGGGATCGATTTTCCAGACCAACAGCGACACCGAAGTCATCGTTCATCTCATCGCGCTCTCCAGAGAGCACACGCTCCCAGAAGCCATGGCCGACGCATTGCGGCGCGTTCAAGGCGCGTTCTCGCTCGTCATGATGAGCAACGATCGCATCTTCGCCGCCCGCGATCCGCGCGGCTTTCGCCCGCTGGCCATGGGACGCATTTCCGCAACCGAAGTCCAGAAGCGCGACACCGTCGTCTTCGCTTCGGAGACTTGCGCTTTCGATCTGATCGGCGCCGAATATGTCCGCGACGTGAAGCCAGGTGAATTGATCGTCGTCGGGCCCGAGGGGATCACCTCCCGCTTCTATTCATCTCCTGCGCCGCAATCGAGCTGCATCTTTGAACACGTGTACTTCTCGCGTCCCGACAGCGTGGTTTTCGGACGCGCCGTGCAAACCAGCCGCGAAGAATTAGGACGCCAGCTCGCCCGCGAGGCTCCGGTCGAAGCCGACCTCGTCATTCCCGTACCCGACTCGGGCGTGACCGCTGCCATGGGCTATTCTGCCGAGAGTGGCATCCCGTTTCGTTTTGGCCTGATCCGCAACCACTACGTCGGCCGGACGTTCATCGAACCCAGCCAGAGCGTGCGCGACTTTGGAGTGAAGTTGAAGCTGAATCCGGTGCGCGCCTTGCTGGAAGGGCGGCGCGTTGTGCTGATCGACGACTCGATCGTGCGCGGCACCACTAGCCGGAAGATCGTCCGCATGATTCGCAGCGCCGGCGCGAAGGAAGTTCACATGCGAATCTCGTGCCCGCCGACCATCTCACCCTGCTTCTACGGCGTCGACACGCCCTCGAAAAAGCAGCTGATCGCGGCCAATAAATCGGTCGAGGAGATTCGCGAGTATATCGGCGCCGACTCGCTGGCATATCTTTCGCTCGAAGGACTGAAGAAAGCCTGCGGCGAGGGCGAGAATATCTCCTACTGCTCCGCCTGCTATACCGGCCAGTATCCGACCGAAATCATCGATGTAGAAGAAATCTTGCCCGCTTCGGTGCGGCGATAGAACTAATCAGAGAAGATGCCTGCGCGCGTTCTTCGCGACTTCCTTGAAAGACAGAATGGTGAGCTCGAGATCACGCTGCCACCGGTTTTCCCGACCAGCTCTTCACAAATTCTCCGAACTGCTCGAGAGCCTGAGAGAATTCTTCTCCGCTTGCGGCAAAGCCCAGCCGAAAATGATCGGGAACGTCGAAGCAATCTCCCGGGGCCAGGAGGATTCCACGTTCGACAGCCGCCTGACAGAATGGCCGCGCATTCTCTCCGCTGCGCAGCCAGGGGAATGCGGTCATCCCTCCTGGCGGGGAGATCCATCCGAGGGTTTCACCATGTTCTGCCATGAACGTGTCGAGAAGATGCAGGTTGCACGTCGCAGTTTCTTGGGCCTTGCCAAGGATCACGTCGCGATGGCGAATCGCAATCTCCGACAGAATCTCCCCCGTCGTGGTATTGGAGATCGAAAAAGTAGCACGCGCGTTCCAGTATTGTTGCTGCCGTTTGCGGTCACGCTCAATGATCCATCCCGTGCGCACACCGGCAATCGAAAAAGCCTTCGACAGGTCGTTGATCAGGGTGGCATGTGGCAACCGCGCTGCCGATTGTGTCCGTCGGCCGTGATAAATCGGATGGTAAACCTCGTCGCTGATAAGTTGAATGCCGCGCTGCGCTGCGAACTCGTGCAGGTTCTCCATCTCGGCATCGCTCACTGTAGCGCCGGTCGGATTGTGCGGGCTGTTCACCAGAATCAGCTTTGTCCGCGCGTCGGCCAATCGCTTGATCTCATCAGGATCGATGTGAAAACCGTTTTCCCGGCGCAGGTGGTAAAAGCGGACCTCAATTCCAAGCGATTCGGGGAGCGCGGAAAAAGGCGGGTATCCGGGCATGGGCAGGACGACGTTTGCTCCCGGCTCGGCCGCCAGCCACATGAACGTGACCAGCGCCTCTGACGCTCCGGTCATCACCTGTACGCATTCGACGTCCACGCCCTGCATCTCGGCAATGGCTTCGCGCAGGCCGTCGGCTCCAGCGGGGCGACTGTAAACCAGCTCGTGATTCAAAAAACGTTCGCGAACTTCCTCTCCGGCCAAATCAAGAAGTTGGTTGACGGTCCAGGCTGGCCCGGTGCTCGCGCCGAGATTGAACTCAATCTCATGTTCGTAAGTGGCAAGCCAGGCATCGAGCAAGAACGGTTTCAGTTCCATGGAATCACCCTTAAGCTGGAAATCGGAATCGGCAATTAGCTTAAATTCTATCCCAAATGTGAGCCAGACAACGGCTTCTGCGCCGAGGCCACCCGCGGAATGCCCTGCAGATCATTGCTGATGTTGACCTCATCCCACCTGCGAAGCAAGGCCCTCACAGGGTCCACGATCGTGCTGCTGATTTCCATCATCAGCCAGCCGCCCCGCTTCAGCGCCGCTCGTGCCTCCGGAACCAGCCGTGCAATCACCTCCGTGCCCGTCGGTCCGGCAAATACGGCGCTCCGAGGCTCGAACTTGCGCACTTCCAACTGCACCTGCTCCGCCTCCGATTCGCCTACGTAGGGAGGATTGCTCACCACCACGTCGAAAAAATTCTCTGCATATCCCGTAAGTAAATCGGTCTCGCGAAATTGGATCCGCTTTTCGAGCCGATGCCGCCCCGCATTGGCCCGCGCAATTTCCAATGCTTCCCCGGAAATGTCACAAGCATGGATCTCGGCCTGAGGCAGTTCTTTCGCCAGCGCCAGCGCGATGCACCCCGAGCCAGTGCCGACATCGACGATGCGAGGATTGGCCGGCGCGCCTGGCCTCCGCACATGCTCCAGCACGCATTCGATCACATGCTCCGTCTCTGGCCGCGGAATCAGCACGGCCGGACTGACGATCAAGTCGAGTCCCCAGAATTCCTGATGTCCAGTGATGTATTGCGCCGGAACACCGCGCGCCCGTTCGCTCAGCGCGGCTTCATAGCGGCGGGTCTCGTCGTCGGTTAGCTTGCGCTCCGGATGCGCATAGAGATAGGCTCGATCGCATCCCAAGGTAAACATCAGTAGCAGCTCGGCATTCATTCGCGGCGAGGGCACCTGCTGGGCCGTAAGGCGTTCAATCGCTGACGCGAGAGCTTGTTTCAGTGGCACCAGTTCATTTCATCACAGCCGACCTGCAACCTCCGAATGCCGCTCACCACCGAACGCCCCGCATGATAGGCTCAGAACTTCGTGTCCGCGCCGCCCAATCTCGTTCCTGTAGGTTTCAGTCTCGCCGCTTTTATTGCCTGGGGTACCAGCGACTTTCTCGGCGGATACGCCAGCCGCCGCGCCAACGTCTTCGTCTTTACATCGATCGTGAACGTCGGTGGGTTGCTGCTGGTCGTGACTCTCGCTTCACTGGCGCACGCGCCATTTCCTTCCGCCCGCAGTGTGGCCTGGGTGCTAGCGGGAGGCATCTCCGGCGGCGCATCGCTCGCCCTTTTCTACCGCGCCTTGGCCACCGGAACAATGGGCCTCACGGCACCCGTCGCGGCCGTGCTCGGCGCAGCCATTCCCACGCTCTTCTCAATCTTCACCGAAGGATGGCCGGGCCGACTCCGCGTGCTTGGATTCGTTCTGGCCGCTGCTGGCCTCTGGCTGATCACCCGCACCGAGGATGGCGCCAGCCCCGATGGCATCGGACTCGCCGTCCTTTCCGGCATCGGCTTTGCCTCGTTTTACTTGTGCGTGCGGCAAGCCGCCGACGCCAACGCCCTGTGGACCGCGGCGCTGACTCGAACCGGAGGCCTCATCGCCACTGGCTTGATCGCGCTCACGCAGCGGAGATGGAACGAAATCAGCCGCACCGGCATTCGTTGGGGCGTGCTCACCGGCTGCATCGACTCCATGGGAACGATCTTGTTCGTGCGCGCCAGCCAGACCGGACGCCTCGACGTAGCCGTGGTCCTGTCGTCGCTCTATCCGGCAGTCACGGTAATTCTGGCCAGGCTATTCCTCAAAGAGCATTTCAGCCGCTGGCGTTTCGCCGGCCTGGTGGCCGCCCTGGCGTCCGTGCCCATGATCGCCGGAGGCTAAGTCCCTGTGTTCCTCAGTGTCCTCTGTGGTTAATAGTCGCTACTCGCGTCTTGCTCCGAGTGACTGGTAGCATCTCGTAAATGGCGCTGATTGAGGTTCGCAATCTGAGTAAGGTTTTCGCGCCGACCGGCTCGCCATTCGGGGGGATTTCCCGAAGCCTGTCGCGCCAAGTTCGCGCCGTGGATGACGTCTCGCTAGACATCCAGGCGGGCGAGACGCTCGGACTGGTAGGCGAGTCCGGCTCGGGCAAGAGCACGCTCGGCCGTCTGATCCTTCGCCTGATCGAACCCACGTCGGGATCGATTCTCTTCGATGGTCTCGATTTGGCGAACCTTTACTCGCACGGTCATCGCGGGATGGAGCTCCGCCGCCTGAGGCGCGACCTGCAAATTATTTTTCAGGATCCGTTTGCCTCGCTCGACCCACGCTTTCGCGTGGAAGACATCATCGCCGAGCCACTCCTGATCCACGAGCGCAATCGCCTAACTCGCTCCGAGCGACGCACCCGGGTTGCCGAACTGCTGCGCGCTGTGGGGCTTGATGAATCGGCGATGCCGCGCTATCCCCACGAGTTCTCCGGCGGCCAGCGCCAGCGCATCGGCATTGCTCGCGCTCTGGCCCTCCGGCCGAGATTCATCGTCTGCGACGAGCCCGTTTCGGCGCTCGACGTGAGTGTCGGCGCCCAGATCGTCAATCTACTGGCCCAGCTCCAACGCGACTTCCGCCTGACTTATCTTTTCATTTCGCATTCCATGCCCATCGTGCGCTATCTCTCCACCCGCATCGCCGTCATGTATCGCGGCAAAATTGTCGAGATGGGGCCGACCGAGCAGATCACCGAGCGTCCCAATCATGCCTACACGCGCAGCCTGCTGGAGGCTACACCGCAGTTGATGGACTAAATCTGGGTGCAGAGAATCCATGTGGGGACAGCCGCCCGTGGCTTGCCCTGAGCGAAGTCGAACGGCTGTCCGGTCGACCGCAGCTCCGCGGCGCAGGTGGCACGAATCGTCCGTTCGCAGTGTATACCGCTGTTCACTTGCGATCTTCGTGGCCCTTCTTCGCGCGCATTGCGGTATGGCTGGAAGGGCGGCGAGGGTGCTGCAATTATTTTCGAGGATGCGAGCTAGGATAAATCATGACCGGTTCAGGACAGCCGGCGGCCTTTATCGCGGTTGGCGTTATTAGCCGCACAGAAATGTTCATTCCGTATGCAATATCGATCGCATCCGCTGCCGTCTGGAAGGGAACACCATCGTCAGCCAGGAGGTACATGGTCTTGTCCGCCCGCAGGCTGTAAATCTGCGACAGGCGATATGCCAGCCTGTTCGAATCCTCCTCTTCGGTGTTGAGAAAGAATTTGCCTGCGTTGGTCACGTGCAAGATGATGATCCGCTCCGACACGTCGCGGTCAATCGGGCAGCGAGCAAGTGCGACGCCGACAGGCAACCCCTTGGGGCGGCCCAACTGTGGCAGCATCAGGTAAACCATAATCAGGAGCAGGCTGGGCGCGGTCATGAGTGGATACCCCGGTAAGTTCGAGAATCGCCTCGTCAGCGGGAGACTTTGCGCGACTTGAATATGTCCGCCACTTTGCTGAAACAATTTGCGAGGGATCCCAACCTCCAACCAGTCGATTTGCCTCCGTAGATGGTTGTATAACCACACTGCTGGAATGGCAGCAAGTAGTCCCGCAGCGGTCGTGACCAGCGAAGCAGCTGCATTTGAGGTGATTATTGCAACTACTGCATGTACCTCCATACCGAATCCGTGAAAGCAGCCAGCCATGATGCCGTAGCATGTGCCCGCCAGTCCGAGGAATGGTGCCGTATGGGCGGTCGATTTAAGTCCACCGACCCAAACGTTCAGGTCTGCAATCAGTTTCCTGCGTGCACGCTGAAAAGCATGGTCGCAGACATCGACCGGTTCTGCCTTTCGAGCGGCATGGCAGCGGTAGGAAACGAGGACGAGGACAACAAAAGTATGAACGACCATGAACGCGAGCAGGATGACATCTAGGCGCGTGAAAAAGTCCGCCCAGCGCCACCAATATCCAACAGTCCACCCGCATTCGTAAGGATGCCGCGGGTAGGAGCACACTTGGGGCATGAGGAATCACCGTCCTGGGTCGCTGCCTTCACTAACGAAGACACCACGTCCGTTACTTAGGTTCCATTATTGGGAATCAGACGATCAACTGACATGCGAACCAGGGATGACCAGAAATTCAAAACAGCTCGCTATCGCCCCTCTTGCAACCAGTCCCATCTCCGGTCAATCTATGAACTAGGGACTACTCGCAATGGCCGTCAATACCGCCCCTCTCAGTCAATCGCTCGCGCAAACGCAGACCCGCGCTCGAGATATCACGGAGGTGATTTTCGGCTTCGGCATCATGATGGTAGTGGTCTGGCTGCCGACACGCGAGCAACTAATTGTCGGACCAATTGCTCTGCTTTCGATGTTGGCGCTCGTGCTCGTGCGCCGTCCTGGCCTGAACCAGCTCGGTCTCGGATGGCGCAGCCTTATTCCATCCTTTTGGATTCTCCCCGCTGCTCTAGCCCTGACAGCAGGAAGCATTCTGCTGGCGAAAAAAGCAGGCACGTATCATCCTTTGTATAGTCCTGACTTCTCCCACGTTGCCGGATACGTACTGTGGACGATGTATCAGCAATTTCTTCTGCAGGACTACTTCCTGCCCCGGCTGCTGCGCCTCATTCCCAGTACCCGATCTGCCATCAGCATCGCTGCTGTCTTGTTTTCGATCGTGCACCTGCCCAATCTTCCGCTCGTCGCAGCAACAGTCGTCTGGGGAGCCGTATCCTGCGCGCTGTTTTTACGTTACCGCAATCTTTATGTCCTAGGCATTGTCCAGGGATTGCTGGGCCTGACTTTTGCCGTCTGCATCCCAGACGCTCTCCATCACCACATGCGCGTGGGCCTGGGGTTCATTCGCTATGTGGCGAAGTAGTCAGTAGTCAGTGGTCGGGAGTCAAACTTCGTGTAGGGAGGGGCACACTCGTCCGTCCCGCGAGCGAAGCTCGCGTTCGTTAAGATTCGTGTTAAGCGATAATCGTCAGCCGTGCCGGTATCGGCCCACAAAGGATGCGGCTTCAGAGACTGAACAAAAACTGACTCCCGACTACTAACTCCTGACCAGCTGAAAGCTGACGGCTGCTCTCTTCAAAACCACCACGACCACAGCCAGTCCACGGTCGCGTGCGTGATCGTCGAGGCCGGGACGCGCCGCCGCTCCCGCCACGCGCGCCCGTAGAAGATTCCGGCGATGGTCGCGAGAATTACATAGCGCCAGTTGAATGAAGGCGAGCGCTTGTTGAAATGCGAAAGTCCGAAGAGAACTGAGGCGATCACCAGCCCAAAACGGCGTCCTACGCGGCGTTCCAGCAGGTTCTGCATCCAGCCGCGGAAGAACAGCTCCTCCGGAACCGCCGTGAACAGAAAAATCAGAATCCATCTCAGAATTGCGGCACCGATTGCGGGTGCCTTCGGGTGCGGATGAATGAAATGCAGCGCCCATCCCAGCGCCAAAACGATCGGAGCGAAAAAAACCAGCTCGCGCAGCCCCGTCTTAAAATCGCTCGCCTTCAGATGGAAATCGAATCCCGTCCCGCTGAGCTGACGAACGGCAAGGAAGCCGTAGAGTCCGATATCCACCAGCAGCAATTCATTCAGCGCGCGCAAACCCGAGGGCCACGCCGCCTCGAACCAGCGCAAATCAACCGCCAGGCCCAGCACCAGCAAGACAAAAGCGTCGCGCCAGTTCCCTCGTTGCTTGGGATCAGCGATGCTCGCGTGCCAGAGCAATGCCGCCACGGCGACGGGCATGGCCGCATAGAGCGCGAACCAATCCCAGCCGAAATCACGCTGCGCGGTCGCGACGATCACGTAGGGCAAGACCAACAATGAAGGCGCCAACACGCGCACCGCCATCGGCCAGCGCTGGACAACTTTTGTGACTCGTTCCGCCGCAAATCCGAAAGCGACCGCCGGCAGCAGCTCCAGCGTGAAAGCCACCATTGCAGCCGGCGTCACGTTCTGCATGGCATGATCTTAAACTTCGCGGAGGCTGACAGGAGTGTCTGCCCCACCGCGCCTTGTATCGTGTCCCCTACCGGGTCTAGAATCTGCGCCGAACGTACCAGGAGGCTTCATGGCTGCAGCTCCAGATCCTTCCCGCTTCGCCAGCTAGCGCGCCCGAGCCCGCTCAACTCTCGGAAGGCGCACGCATCGTCAACACCTTCGTCGCGCCATCGAAGACCTTCACGGATTTGCGCCGCAACGCCGCCTGGTGGGCGCCCTTTTTACTCATGGTGGTCGTTTCGACAGCTTTCGTGTACACCGCCAGTCAGAAGATTGGCTTCCGCAAAATCATGGAAAACCAAATGCAGTCGCAGCCCAAAGCGCAAGAGCGATTGGACAGATTGCCGGCGGATCAGCGGGAAGAACAAATGGACAAAGGCACGAAGTTCACTGGCTTCATTTCGTACGCCTTTCCCGTGATCACATTGCTGCTTTGGCTCTTCATTGCCGCGGTGCTGTTTGCCACATTCAAGTTTGCCGCTGGTGCGGACGTGTCCTTCAAAGTCGCTCTGGCCATCGTGATCTATTCGGCCTTGCCTCTGATGGTGAAAACGGTATTGGCCCTGGTCTCAGTCGCGGCCGGCATGAGCCCGGATTCGTTCTCATTTCAAAACCCCATCGCCAGTAATCCGGGTTACTTCATGAACCCGGCCGATTCACCCTTTCTGTATGGCCTGCTTACCTCAGTTGACGTGTTTCTGATCTGGACTTTGGCGCTCACGGCTATTGGATTCACCTGCGTAAGCAAAGTAAAGAAGGGAACTGCTTTCGGCATTGTTTTCGGATGGTGGGCGGTTCTCACCCTGGTCAGCGCTGGCGCTGGGGCACTATTTGCCTGAACAACGCCTCGTTCGGGCGTTGTGGACTTTATTGTGACAATCGTCACAGCGGAACCGCGGGCTGCTCGACGATAATCCTCCGTCCTGGAGGATCTATGTCGCGGAACGCAGCACTCGTCTCTCAAGCCGCCATTCTGTCTCTCTTTCTCACGATTCTCGCCGCCTCGCAGCCTACCAGCCCCAACCTCTGCGTGGATTGCCATAGCAAAGTCACTCCGAACATCGTCTCCGACTGGAAACTCAGCAAGCACAGCGGAGTCGACGTCACGTGCATCTCCTGCCACGGCGACCAGCACTCGTCCGCGAATGACGTGAGCAAGGTAAAGATTCCGACGCCAGAAACTTGCGCGCAATGCCACGAAACCCAGGTGGCGCAATTCCACAAAGGCAAACATGCGATCGCGTGGGCGGCGATGAAGGCGATGCCCACCACCCATTGGCAGCCGATGGCGATGACGCAGGGCGAAAAAGGCTGCGGTGGATGCCACAAGATCGGCGACAAGTCCCTGACCGAGATCGTGGAATTGCGCGGCAATGGCGCGGGCACCGAATTCGGCGCAGCCCAATGTGATGCCTGCCATACGCGCCACACGTTTTCGGTGGAGGAGGCCCGTCAGCCACAGGCTTGCGAGACCTGCCACATGGGATTTGATCATCCGCAATGGGAGATGTATTCGGCTTCAAAGCATGGGGTGCGGCATGATCTGAAGCAGAAACAGGTTCTGCCCGCCGATGCTGCTGCCCCCACCTGCCAAACCTGCCACATGCAAAATGGCAACCACGAGGTGCGCACGGCCTGGGGATTTCTTGCTGTCCGCCTGCCTCTGCCCGAGAACAAGCAGTGGGCTGCCGATCGCGCCACGATCTTGCAGGCGCTCGGAGTGCTCGATCCGCAGGGTCAGCCGACCAAGCTGGTCGATGTCGTCAAAGCGGCCGACGTGGCCCGCTTGACCGAGGAAGACTGGCAGCGCGAGCGCGACAAGATGATCTCCACCTGCAATCAATGCCATTCGGTGAACTTCGCCCGTCAGCAACTTGAGATGGGTGACGACATGATTCGCAACGCCGACCATTTGATGGCGGAAGCCATCCGCATCGTCGCCGGCCTGTATCAGGACGGCACGCTCCCCAAGCCCGCGAACTACGCTTATCCGTTCCCCAATCTGCTGACTTTTCAGGATGCACCGACGGTCATCGAACAAAAGCTGTTCGTGATGTATCTGGAGCACCGCATGCGCACGTTTCAAGGGACGTTCCATGCCAGTCCCGATTACGCCTTCTGGTACGGCTGGAGCGAGATGCAGCGTGACCTGACTGAAATCAAAGAGTTGGCCGCGCAGATGCGCCGCGAAAACAAGAAGGCCGGGTTGAAACCTGCGACTAGGTAAGGCACCGCACAGGCTCGGCTGCCGCACTATTTGATGCCGTCAAGGATGGAGCCGACGATTCCTCCCACTACGCCGCCCTCGACTGCCTGTCGGTTGGCTTCGCGAGGCAAGTATTTTTCGAGCGCGTGCGCGAGCTTGGCAATGGGCAGAGTTTGCAGCCAGATTCTTCCCGGCCCGGTGAGCGAGGCGAGAAAAATTCCGTCCCCTCCGAAAATCATGTTCTTGATTCCGGGCACGGTGGTTATCTGAAATGAGACGCTCGACTGGAAGGCGCCCACGTGGCCAGGATGGACGCGCAAGTTTTCTCCCGGCTGAAGATCGCGCATCACGAGTTCGCCAGAAAGTTCGAGCCATGCCGTTCCCTGGCCCGTGACGCGCTGCAGTAAGAAACCATCTCCTCCGAAGATTCCCGCGCCCAGCGACTGCTGAAATCCCACGCCGATTTGGATCTGCGAAGTGGCGCAAAGAAATCCCTGACGATGAATCATGTACTCGTGGCCTGGGCTCACTTCAACCGGCACGATGTGTCCGGGAAGCTTGGTGGCGAATGCCAACTCGCCAGGACCACCCACAGCGCGGTACTCGGTCATGAACAGCGATCCGCCGCCGGCGACACGTTTCAGAACGCCAAACAAGCCTCCACCCCCGGCAAATTGGGTGTGCGTAGTCATCTGGATGGAGCTGCCCATCCAGGAAAGTTCGCCGGCTTCAGAGATGACAGATTCGTTAGCATCAAGAATGAATTCCAGGACGGGCATTGTGGTGCCTGTAATGCGGCTTTGCATGAGGTCTCCTGAGACGTTGAAGCGGGATGGCGGAACCCAGTCAACTTGCCCCGCCTTCCCGCGTGTGAAAAACTATACGCTGGAAATTGCGGACTAAACGCGCGATTCCCCGTTTTTTTCAGCGTTTATTTCATGGCACTGCAGCGGACTCTATTCGAAAAAATCTGGGATGCCCACCTGGTTGCGCAACCGGAGGGTCGGTCTCCGATTCTGTACATCGACTTGCACCTGGTGCACGAAGTCACTTCGCCGCAGGCCTTCGACGGATTGCGCGCGGCAGGTCGGAAAGTGCGGCAGACTTCGCGTACCGTGGCCACGGTGGACCACAACGTTCCGACCGAACCTCGCGGAACTCCGATCTCCGATCCCATCGCAGCCAGGCAGATTGCCGCGCTGCAGGCCAACTGCAAAGAGTTCGGCATCCGCCTCTTCGACATCGATTCGCCCGAGCAAGGCATCGTCCACGTGATCGGTCCGGAACTCGGACTGACGCAGCCGGGTATGACGATCGTCTGCGGCGACAGCCACACCAGCACGCATGGCGCGTTCGGCGCGCTCGCGTTCGGCATCGGGACCTCTGAGGTCGAGCACGTTCTGTCGACACAATGCCTCGCGCAGCAGAAGCCGAAGACGATGAAGATTGAAGTACACGGTCGGCTATCCGAAGGTGTGACAGCCAAGGACCTGACGCTTGGGATCATCGGCCAGATCGGAACCGACGGTGCGACCGGACACGTGATCGAATATGCCGGCGAAGCCGTGCGCGCGCTTTCCATGGAAGGCCGCATGACGCTGTGTAATATGAGCATCGAAGCCGGTGCGCGCGCGGGTATGGTGGCCCCCGATGAAATCACTTTTGAATACGTGAAGGCGCGGCGATTTGCGCCAGAAGGCAAAGACTGGGGAAAAGCGCTGGCGTATTGGCGCAGTCTGCCGAGCGACGATGGTGCGGAATTCGACAGAGTCGTCGAGATCGATGCGGCGCAGCTGTGTCCGTTCGTGACCTGGGGGACGAATCCAGGGATGGTGGCTCCGGTGACCGGGCGCGTGCCCGATCCCTCGCGCTACAAAGATGGCGACCGCAGGTCGGCGGAACTGGCTCTGCAATATATGGCGCTCGTGCCCGGGAAGAGAATCGAAGACATCGGGATCGATCGCGTCTTCATCGGCTCGTGCACAAATTCTCGGATTGAAGATTTGCGGGCGGCGGCTCGCGTCGCTCGCGGTCATCGCGTCAATTCGAAAGTGCGGGCCATGGTCGTCCCCGGATCGCAGACCGTGAAGCGCGCCGCCGAAGCCGAAGGCCTGCACAAGATTTTTCAGGATGCCGGATTCGAATGGCGCGAATCGGGATGCTCGATGTGCCTGGGAATGAATCCCGACATTTTGCAGCCGGGCGAACGTTGCGCTTCCACCAGCAACCGCAATTTCGAAGGGCGGCAGGGACGTGGCGGGCGGACGCACCTCGTCAGTCCAATGATGGCGGCAGCAGCTGCCATTGCCGGCCACTTTACGGATATCAGAAATTGGAAATTTCAATAGCGGTGGTACAGGAGTGTCCGACCCACACGTCATGAATCCCTTTACTGTACATCGCGGGCGAGTGGCACCGCTGGATCGGATGAACGTCGACACCGACCAGATCATCCCCAAGCAATTTCTCAAGCGGATCGAGCGCACCGGCTTCGGCCAGTTCCTGTTTTATGACTGGCGGTTCACGGCGGATGGCCAGAAGAAATTGGAATTCGTCTTAGACCAGCCGCAGTACCAAGGCGCGACGATTCTCGTGTCGGGAAAGAATTTCGGTTGCGGTTCGTCACGCGAACACGCGGTTTGGGCCCTGGCCGATTTCGGCTTCCGCGCCG
Organism: Candidatus Sulfotelmatobacter sp.; assembly: GCA_035710725.1. Lineage (GTDB taxonomy): Bacteria > Acidobacteriota > Terriglobia > Terriglobales > Acidobacteriaceae > Sulfotelmatobacter. Next base: position 121,167 of record DASTCY010000050.1, read on the forward strand.
TGATTGCCCCGTCGTTCGCCGACATCTTCGCGAACAACAGCGCTAAGAATGGATTTCTCACAGTCCAGCTCGGCGAATCCGAAACAACGGAATTGATGCGGCGCGCCGCGGAAAATCCGAATTACGAGCTTACCGTCGATCTGGAACGCCGCGAGGTTCGCGATGATCACGGGTTTCGCGCCAAATTTCCCATCGATGACTTCGTCCGCCATTGCCTGCTGAATGGCTTGGATGACATCGGCCTGACATTACAGCACGAGTCGGAAATTGCGGCATACGAGGCGAAACATCCTGCGCCTTGGTCAAACTCCTGACAAACGGCGAGTCTCTGGCAGGGTTGTCGAATTTGCCAAATTCCGGCTTGAGCCTACGGCGCGTAAATCACCGTCACACGGCGTAAAGATTTGTAAAAGCAAAGTCCTTAATCTTGACCTAACGCCATTAGAAGTTGATCCTGAATAATGTAGGAAGAATTGATTTTAGCCAGGCTTACCCCTGTCGCCGAAGCGGACGGGGCGGTAGGTTCAACGATGTCCTCACGATGAGTAGTGTCCGCATCCAAGTCCGAGTGTCAAACGTCTAAGACGAAGACGTCATCTCAAGGCCGAAGCCGTACCTCGGCGCCGGGAATCATAAACGTGATCACGATGAATTCGCGAACCACTTCAGTGACGCGGGAGCGGAGACGCACGCTCCTTGTGATACAGACGATTGCGCTGGCCGGTCTGAGCGCGCTTCTCGTGGCTTGTAGTGGTTCTGATGCCAAACAGCAGAGAGCTCAGGCGGCGGGGCCGCGAACGGTGTCGGTCGCCGTGTCGACCGTGCAGCAGCAAGATATGCCGGTCTATCTGAGCGGCCTCGGTTCGGTAACAGCTTTCAACACAGCCAATATCAAGAGCCGTGTAGATGGGCAGATCATGCGCGTGAATTTTCGCGAGGGACAGGACGTTCGCGAAGGCGAGCTGCTGATGGAAATCGATTCGCGCTCCTACCAGGTGCAACTCGAGCAGATGCAGGCGCAACTGTTCCGCGACCAGGCGCAACTGCGCGATGCCAAGCTGAACCTGGAACGCTACACCAGTTTGATTCCCTCCGGCAGCATTGCCCAGCAGCAGGTAGACACCCAGAAGGCGCTGGTCGACCAGCTCGACGGCACCGTGCGTAACGACCAGGCGCAGATCGACAATGCCAAGCTGCAGATCGTTTATTGCCACATCACGGCACCCTTCAGCGGACGAATTGGACTGCGGCAGGTGGATCCCGGGAACATCGTGCACGCCTCGGACACAAACCCGATGCTGATTTTGACCCAGCTCCAGCCCATCGCCGTCATTTTCACGCTGCCCGAAGATGTGTTGCCCAGCGTGGCCGCACGTATGAAGAAGGCCAATCTGGAAGTCGACGCCTTCAGCCGAGACGATCAAACGAAGCTGGCGACCGGCAGGCTCTTGACGATTGACAATCAGATCGATCCCACAACTGGAACCGCCAAGCTGAAAGCGGTCTTCGACAACAAGGACAACAAGCTGTGGCCCAACCAGTTCGTGAATGCGGACTTGCTGCTGGAGACGCGTAAGAACAGCACAGTTCTGCCCAGCGCGGCGATCCTGCATGGGCCACAAGGAGCGTACGTCTACGCGGTGAAGCCCGACAATACCGTTGAGGCGCGACCGATCACGATTGCGCTGACGCAGGGGAATCTGACCGCGGTTGCGACCGGCCTGAATCCTGGCGACAGCGTGGTTACCGATGGCCAGGACAAACTGGAGACCGGTAGCAAGATCGCGCCCCGTGGTCCGACACCGAGCGGCAATCCTGGCAGCGGGACGAGTCGCGACGCCGCTGCCGACACGCCAGGAAGTCCGGTTTCATGAATCCCTCCCGCCTGTTCACTCTGCGCCCGGTCGCGACTACGCTGTTGATGGTCGGCGTCCTGCTGGTGGGCGTGGTTGCGTATCTGCAATTGCCGGTCTCAGCTCTGCCCGAAGTCGATTACCCGACCATTCAGGTGGTGACGTTTTATCCCGGCGCCGATCCCGATGTAATGTCTTCGTCCGTCACTTCTCCACTAGAGCGGCAGTTTGGGCAGGTCCCCGGCTTGAGCCAGATGACGTCGACGAGTTCGACGGGCAGCTCTGTGATCACCTTGCAGTTTGGGCTCGACCAGAACATCGACGTAGAAGAGCAGCAGGTACAGGCGGCCATCAATTCCGCGCAAACATATTTGCCGAGCGACCTGCCGAATCCTCCCATCTACAACAAAGTGAATCCGGCCGACGCGCCGATCCTGACGCTGGCCATGACTTCCAACTCGCTGCCGCTTTCGAAAGTGGAAGACCTCGCCGACACGGCGCTGGCGCAGAAAATTTCGCAACTGCCCGGCGTGGGACTGGTTTCCATCAGCGGCGGACAAAAGCCGGCCGTGCGCATCCAGGCCAATCCCACGGCGCTTGCTTCCTACGGTTTGAGCATGGAGGACCTGCGCTCAGCCCTGGTCCAGGCCAATGTCGATCAGGCCAAAGGGGTGCTCGACGGGCCACGGCAGCAGTACACGATTGGCGCCAACGACCAGCTTTTTTCCAGCGAACAATACAAGCCGATCGTCGTCGCCTATCGCAATGGCGGGCCCGTGCGGCTGGGCGATGTGGCGAACATCATCGATGGCACGGAAAATTCACAGCTCGCCGCGTGGATGGGCAGCACTAATCCCGGCACTCTTACGCCAGCCGTCATCGTGAATATCCAGCGCCAGCCGGGCGCAAACATCATCGCCGTCGTAGACCGGATCAAGAAGCTGCTGCCGCAATTGCAGGCTGGTCTCCCGACCGCGGTGAAAGTGCAGGTGTTGACCGACCGCACCACCACCATTCGAGCTTCGGTCAGAGACGTTGAATTCGAATTGATGCTGGCCATCGCGCTCGTGGTCATGGTGGTTTTTTTGTTTCTGCGGAATCTTTCCGCCACCGTGATTCCGAGCGTTGCGGTCCCCTTGTCGCTCATCGGCACGTTCGGCGTCATGTATCTGCTGGGCTACAGCCTCAACAACTTGACGCTGATGGCGCTGACGATCTCGACTGGTTTCGTGGTCGATGACGCCATCGTCATGATCGAGAACATCGATCGCTTCCTCGAGGCGGGCGATTCGCCGCTGGAGGCCGCGCTCAAGGGCTCGGGGCAGATCGGCTTCACCATCGTTTCGCTGACCGTTTCGCTGATTGCGGTTCTGATCCCGCTCCTGTTCATGGGCGATATTGTCGGCCGGCTCTTCCGCGAATTTGCCGTCACGCTGGCGGTTACGATCCTGGTCTCGGCGGCGGTTTCGTTGAGCCTGACTCCGATGATGTCGGCCAAGCTGCTCAAGCACCGCAAAGAGGGCCAGCATGGCCGCTTCTACGACATCACCGAGGACTACTACAACCGCATCATCGCCTTCTATGGCCGCACGGTGAAGTGGGTGCTCAAGCACCAGACAGCTACCCTGTTGGTCACCTTTGGAACGCTGGTGTTAACGCTCTTCCTCTACCTGATCGTGCCCAAAGGTTTTTTCCCGGTGCAGGATACGGGAGTCATTCTTGGCATCTCCGAGGCTCCCGATGACGTCTCTTTTGACGCCATGGCGCAACGCCAGCAGGAATTGGCGAAGGTGATTCTGCAGGACAAGGATGTCGACAGCCTGTCGTCCTTCATCGGTGTGGATGGAACCAATCTGACGCTAAATAGCGGACGTATTCAGATCAATTTGAAGCCGCGCGATAAGCGCAACGACGACGCATCGGCCGTGATCCGTCGGTTGCAGCCTCAGCTGGCCAACGTGGAAGGGATCACTCTGTACATGCAGCCGGTGCAGGATTTGACCGTCGAAGACCGGGTGAGTCGCACGCAGTTTCAATACTCCATTGAAGATGCCGACTCGCAGGAGTTGGCTCAATGGACGCCAAAGCTGGTCGAAAAGCTGCGCACCTATCCGGAAATGACCGACGTGGCCACCGATCAACTGCTAGGCGGGCGGAAGGCGAATATCGTCATCGACCGCGACACCGCGTCGCGTCTGGGAATTCTGCCCCAGGCGATCGACAACACCCTTTATGACGCTTATGGGCAACGGCAGGTCTCGACCATCTTCACGCAACTGAATCAGTATCATGTGGTGCTCGAGGTGATGCCCAATTTCGCTCAGACTCCGCAAGCGCTGAGCGATATTTACATCCGTCCCAGCAGCATCACGCCGAATACGGGCGCACCTACTGCGAATGGAGCTGCCGTGGCCACGAGCGGAGCTCCGGTTCCCCTGGCGGCATTTACCCAGCTGCATTCGATGAGCGCGCCATTGTCCATCAATCATCAGGGGCAGTTTCCTGTCGTAACTATCTCCTTTAATCTGGCCTCGGGCGCGTCTCTGGGGGAGGCAACTCGCGACATTCAGCAGGCCGAAAAAGACATTCAGCTTCCTCCCAGCATTCATGCCTCATTTCAAGGGACGGCCGCAGCCTTTCAGAATTCGCTTTCGTCAGAGCCTTGGCTGATTCTGGCTGCCGTGATCACGGTGTACATCGTGCTCGGCGTGCTCTATGAGAGCTATATTCACCCCGTGACGATTCTTTCTACGCTGCCGTCGGCCGGTGTAGGCGCGATTCTCGCCCTGATACTCACGCGCAACGACCTGACCGTGGTGGCGCTGATCGGCATCATTTTGCTGATCGGCATCGTGAAAAAAAACGCCATCATGATGATCGACTTCGCCCTTGAGGCCGAGCGCGACGAGCATAAGCCGCCGGAAGAGGCAATCTATCAGGCCTGTTTGCTGCGTTTCCGTCCCATCATGATGACCACGATGGCAGCGCTGCTGGGCGGATTGCCCCTGGCCCTGGGCAGCGGCACCGGCGCTGAGTTGCGCCGCCCGCTGGGCATTACCATCGTGGGCGGACTGCTGCTCAGCCAACTGCTTACGCTCTATACCACGCCCGTCGTCTACCTGTGGTTCGATCGACTGGCGGCGCGTTTTGCGAAATACAGAATCGGCAATCCGATTCCCAAAGACATTGTTCCGGGAGATATGCCGGCGGATTAGGCCATGAATATCTCGGCTCCATTTATTCGACGTCCGGTGGGCACGTCGCTGCTGGCGGCGGCTCTCCTGCTCTCGGGAATACTTGCGTTCAGTTTCCTGCCCGTGGCATCGCTACCGAAGATGGATTTCCCCGTGATTAGCGTGGGCGCGGGCCTGCCGGGGGCGGATCCGCAGACCATGGCTTCCGCCGTGGCCACGCCGCTGGAGCGGCAGTTTGGGCGAATTGCTTCGGTCAATCAGATGACTTCCTCCAGTCAGCTGGGGTCGACCGGCATTTCGCTGCAGTTCGATCTGAACCGGAATATCGATGCCGCCGCGCGCGATGTGCAAGCGTCCATCAACGCGGCGCGCAGCCAGCTTCCCGCCAACCTGCCCAGCAATCCCAGTTACCGCAAAGTGAATCCGTCGGACGCGCCTATCATGCTGATGGCGCTGACTTCGGACACGATGACGGTGCCGCAGATGTACGACGCCGCTGACTCGATCCTGGCGCAGAAACTCTCGCAGGTGCAGGGAGTGGGCCAGGTTTTTGTCTGGGGATCGTCACAACCCGCGGTACGCGCGGAAGTCAATCCCACCCTGCTGAACAAGCTAGGGATTGGACTCGACTCGGTGCGCAACGCGCTCAACGCTGCCAATGCCAATCGCGCCAAGGGTCAGGTTTCCAATACGACGACGTCCTGGTCATTCGACGCGACCGATCAGTTGTTTACCGCCGACCAGTATCGCCCGCTGATCGTCGCCTACAACAACGGCGCTGCGGTGCGCCTGGGCGACGTGGCCGATGTGCAGGATTCGCTTGCCGATGTCCGCAACCTTGGCCTGGTAAACGGCAAGCCTGGAATCGTCATACCAGTGTTTCGGCAGCCGGGCGCCAACATCATCGAAACCGTAGATCGCATTCAGGCCCTGCTTCCCTACCTGCAATCCTCGATCTCGCCAGCGATGAAACTCTCGGTGGTCATGGACCGCACAACGTCGGTCCGGGCCTCAGTGAAGGACATCGAGAGGACCCTGCTGATTTCGATCGCGCTGGTGATCATGGTGGTGTTCGTCTTTTTAGGCACCATCCGCGCGACGATTATTCCCAGCATCGCCGTCCCGCTCTCATTGGTAGGAACTTTCGGGGTGATGTATGTGCTGGGCTACAGCCTCGACAATCTATCGCTGATGGCGCTGGCGATCTCGACCGGCTTCGTCGTTGACGATGCAATTGTCGTTCTCGAGAACATCACTCGCTATGTGGAACACGGGATGGGCGCGGTGCAGGCGGCGTTCAAGGGCGCATCGGAGATCGGCTTTACCGTGCTCTCCATGAGCACTTCGCTGGTTGCCGTCTTCATTCCGCTGCTCATGATGGGCGGAATTGTGGGTCGCCTGTTCCGTGAATTCGCCGTCACGCTAAGCGTCGCGATCGGCGTCTCGCTGCTGGTCTCGCTGACCACGACGCCGACCATGTGCGCCAAGTTTCTGCGTCCTTCCGGGGAGAGGCACGGTCGTTTCCACCGGGCCAGCGAATGGTTTTTTCACCGAGTTCTGGGAATCTATAAGCGCGCTCTGGATGTTGTTTTGGCCCATCAACTTCCCGTTTTCATCTTGACCATCGCCGTCGCTGTGGTGAGCGGCTTCCTTTATGTCGTCGTGCCCAAAGGATTCTTCCCGCAGCAGGACACCGGGCGCCTTCAGGGCACGGTAATTGGAGCGCAGGACATTTCGTTCCAGGCGATGAGCGAGAAGATGCGGCGCTACATCAGCATCGTGATGAAAGACCCGGCGGTCGACACTATGGCGGGATTCGCCGGCGGAGGCAACGCCCTGAATCAAGGCCGCTTCTTCATGATGCTGAAACCCCTGGAACAGCGCGGCGGCTGCCGGAAGCAGCATTTCTGGCAGCCTTGCCATTACCCGAGCGCCGACGACGTGATCAATCGCTTGCGCGGCAAGCTCTCGGTGGTGCCGGGGGCAACGCTGATTCTGCAATCCGCCCAGGAACTCACCATCGGCGGCCGCTACGGCAATGCCCAATATCAGTACACGCTGCAAAGTTCCGATATCAACGACCTGAATAGTTGGGCGCCACGCCTGCTACAAAAGCTGAAGACACTGCCCGAATTGCGGGATCAGAACTCCGACCAGCAGGACAAAGGACTTCAGGCCAAGTTGGTCATTGATCGCGACACAGCGAGCCGGCTCGGCATCACTCCGCAGACCCTCGACAATGCACTCTACGATGCCTTCGGACAGCGGCAAGTTTCGACCATGTACCGGGCGCTGAATCAATACCATGTAGTGATGGAAGTAGCGCCGCAGTTCCAGCAATCCCCCGAGGCCTTGCAGAATATTTACCTGCGTGCGACGACGGGCGGAGCCGTGCCGCTGGCGGCCTTCACACATTTCGAGCCCTCCAATACGCCGCTTGCCGTCAACCACCAGGGGCAAGTACCCTCCGCGACAATTTCGTTCAACTTGGCGCCCGGAGTTTCTTTGGGGCAGGCGACTGACGCGATCGAAAAAGCGCAGCGGACCATTGGCTTTCCGCCAACCATCTCTGCCAGCTTTCAAGGAGCGGCGGCCGCATATCAGGAGTCGAACTCGAATATGCTGATCCTGGTCATCGCGGCTCTGGGTACCGTTTACATCGTTCTGGGAATGCTGTACGAGAGTTTTGTTCATCCCATCACGATTCTGTCAACGCTGCCATCGGCAGGCGTAGGCGCCTTGCTGGCCTTGCTCTTGACGCACAACGAACTCAACGTGATCGGCATGATCGGCATCATTCTGCTGATCGGGTTGGTAAAGAAAAACGCAATCATGATGATTGACGTCGCCCTCGACGTGGAGCGCACGCAGGGAAAGAGGCCCGCCGAGGCCATCTATGATGCGTGCCTGCTGCGCTTCCGGCCGATCATGATGACCACCATGGCCGCCATGCTGGGCGCGCTTCCGCTGGCACTGGGCCAGGGCACGGGCTCGGAGCTGCATCGGCCTCTAGGCATCACAATCGTCGGCGGACTGATCGTCAGCCAAGCCCTGACGCTGTTCACGACGCCTGTGGTCTACATCTATCTCGATCGCTTCCGACTGTGGTTGCGCGGAGCCGCCGATCACGCGCTGCCCAGCACCGCGGCCCCAGGCGCAATCCGTCCGGCCCACGGCGACGACTGAGCGGCGCGCCGAAATCCCGAGCGTAGCGAGGGAACTCCGGAAGGATCTCCCGCAAAACGAACTCGGGCGGTCAGCGAACCACGCTTGCTGAGGGCAACTGGCAAAAGGAGCATCCGCATCGCACAACATATCCCAGAGGATCGCGAGGATTTCATCGGTCGGCCAACCTGTCCGCGCCCTCTCCCGGTATGATATGAGTACTGTCGATACAATTTGATTGGAAGCTGTCCGGACCAGGGCGTTTCCGGTCGGCGCCATCTGGAAAATTCTCCCAGGAGTCAGGAATGCTTAAGCGAGCAGCGGCACTGCTGTTGATCGGTGCGAGTGCGGTAACTTGGACCAGCTGTGCCGGTACGAAGAGCCATTACGTGTTTGTCGCACTTCAGTCCCAGAGCCAAATCGAAGTGTACCGGGAAGATCCCAACTCCGGCATTCTGACCGTAACCGTGAACAGCCCGTACACTGTCGGCAGCGGAGTGCGGGCGCTGGTCGTGCATCCCTCGCGAAAGTTCTTATACGCTGCCAATTCGGGGGAGAGCGATATCTCCTTGTTCAAGATCAGCAGCACTGGCGGGCTCACGGAGGTTACGCCTCGCACGACGTCCGGCACGATTCCCGTCTTCATGGCCCTTGATCCCGGTGGGAAGTTCCTCTATGTAGCCAATCAGGGATCCAATAACATCTCCGTGTTCTCCGTCGATTCCTCCACCGGGGCTTTGGCTGAGGTTTCCAACTCGCCGTTCCCCATCGGGGTGTCCCCTGCCAGTATGATCCTGTCGCCCTCGGGCAACACACTGTACGTCGGCTCTTCGGCGCAGTTCGGCGGATCCGTAATCGGCTTCAGCACAAATGGGGGAACGCTTCATTCATTCGGCTCCTTCAATACGGGCGTCGCACCCGTGGCGCTGGCCATCGATCCCGCGGGCAAATTTCTGTATACCGCCAACAGCATCGATAGTACGATTTCGGAGTTCACCATTGATGCCGCGACCGGTGGGCTGACCCCAATCGGCGGCGGGGTGGTCAGCGACTCCAGCTTTCAGCACCCCACTGCGCTCTTGATTGATCCCGCTGGCAAGTATGTTTTTGAAGCCAACACCACGCCAAGCACCCTGGCGGTGTACACCATCGGCACTGACGGAGGCCTCTCGATTTCCGCCAATCCCGGGTTTGCCGCATCCCACAATCCCGAAGTGATGACCATCGATCCGACCGGTCGCTATATCTATGTGGGCAACCAGGCGGGCGGGTTGCAGGCTTTTGCCTTCACTGCCAGCACCGGCCAGCTGTTCGCCTTTACCAGTTACTCGCCGGGAAATACCACATCCATTGTCGTAATCCCGTGAAAGTTGAAATCTGGGCGGGACCGCGGCGAGGAGTTAGCTCCTCCAGCCGGGAGCACGCCTTTTAACAAACAAATGACAAACGTAGTCTTGCATTTCGGGGACAATATTGAGGAGGCGGAAACAACAGCGGCTGGTCCGCGCCCATCTAATCTAGAAACGGCGTACAATCGGCAGGCTTGGGCGCCGGCCCATGCCGACAACCATTAGCGTCTACATAACCACATGAGAATCGCCAGCGCTGCCAGCGCTTTCCCCAAGTACTACTATCGACAGCGAGCATTGCTGGATAGACTCCAGCAATACTGGGGAGACCGCCTTAAGAACCCGCAGATGCTGGAGCGCCTGCATCGCAACGTCGCGGTCGAAGGCCGCCATCTTGCCATCCCGAGCGAGCAGTACTACGAGCTTAATACCTGGGGCCAAGCCAACGATATCTGGATCAAAGTCGCGCAGGAACTGGGCGAGCAGGCCCTTTGCCGCGCCCTGCACCACGCCGAAATCGAGCCGAACAAATTGGGAGCTCTGTTCTTCACCTCCGTCACAGGAATCTCCAGCCCCTCGATCGACGCATTGCTGATCAACCGCATGGGCCTGCCGCGAAACATTCGGCGTCTTCCGATTTTCGGCCTTGGATGCGTCGCTGGGGCAGCGGGAATCGCGCGCGCAGCCGACTATGTGCGTGCATATCCCTCGCAGGCCGCGGCGCTGGTTTCTGTCGAGCTGTGCTCGCTCACGATTCAGCGCGACGATCTGTCGGTGGCCAATCTGATCTCCTCTGGCCTCTTTGCTGACGGGGCCGCCGCCGCGATCGTCACCGGCGAGGATTTCAACGTCCCCGGTCCAGAAATTGTGGCCACGCGCTCGGTTTTTTATCCGCAGACCGAAGAGATGATGGGCTGGACGATCTCCGAGAAAGGATTCCGCATCACGCTCTCGCCCGAAGTTCCGGTGCTCATCCGCGAACACCTGGGACACGATGTGGATGCATTCCTATCGGATCTCGGCTATCAGAGAGGCGACGTGAAGAGCTGGGTGTTGCACACCGGTGGGCCGAAGGTTCTGGAAGCCACCGCCGATGCACTCGATCTGCACAACGGCCAGCTGAAAGCATCCTGGGACTGCCTGAAAAAAGTGGGAAATCTGTCGTCCGCCTCGGTGCTGGTCGTGCTTGAAGATGTCATGCGCAACCGCCGGCCCGAGCCGGGCACGCTCGGCCTCCTGGCGGCCATGGGTCCTGGATTCTGCTCCGAGTTGGTACTGCTGCGCTGGTGAGGGCTCTCGTTGGCTGAATCGACCGATCTGTTTGTAGTCGGCGGCGGTCCCGCCGGACTGGCGGCGGCTATTGCCGCCCGGCAGCAAGGCTTTCGTGTCATTGTCGCCGATGGTGCTCAGCCGCCCATCGATAAGGCCTGCGGTGAAGGCTTCCTGCCGGATGGGCTGGCCGCCATAGAGCAGCTTGGAATTCACTTGGGCCTCGCCGGTCCGCATCCGTTCTGTGGCATTCGCTTCGTGAGCGCGGAGAATTCTGCCGAGGCTCTGTTTCCCGGTGGTGGCCGCGGCCTCTCGATTCGCCGAACATTGCTGCACAATTTGATGGTGGAACGCGCGGCGCAACTCGGCGCTGAGCTGTGGTGGCGCACTCCCGTCACCGGCATCTCTGCGAATCATGTCCACCTTGGCAGCCGTGCGGTTCGGACGCGCTGGATTGTAGGCGCGGACGGTTCCAACTCGCGCGTTCGGCGCTGGGCCCGCTTAGATTCCGGACCGCGTTTCCGCTACCGATATGCCTACCGGCAGCACTTTCGCGTCGCTCCCTGGACGAATTTCATGGAAGTCTACTGGGGCGACACCTGCCAGGGATACGCCACGACGACCGGCTCCGACGAAGTTTGCGTCGCGCTGGCATCGCACGATCCTCACCTGCGCCTGCAGCAAGGCCTGCGCGCGCTGCCCGCGCTGGCTGCGCGATTGCAGAACGCCGAGACAGTGTCGACAGAACGAGGCGCGCTCACCGGCAATCGGATCTTGCGGCGCGCGTTTCGAGGGAATGTGGCGCTGATCGGCGATGCCTCCGGCGGCGTCGATGCCATCACAGGCGAAGGTATCGGCCTGGCCTTCAGTCAAGCGGTCGTATTGGCTGCTTGCCTTCGAACCGGCAACTTGGGACGCTACCAATCGGAACATCGCCGGCTGGCATTGCGGCCGCTGGTGATGGCGCGATTGATGCTCACACTGGATGGCCGTCCGGGCCTGCAAAGACGCACGCTGGAAGTGTTCCGCCGCCGTCCAGAAATTTTTGCGCGCCTGCTTGCCCTGCACGTGGGAAGTCTCTCGCCCTTGCACGTCGCCTTCGACGGCCTCACCCTGGGTTGGAACCTGCTTACTACCTGAATCATGACGTTCTCACAACTTCGAAAAATTCTGCTTGCGGCGTCGATCGCAGTGTTGTTTCTTGGCGTGCCGCTCGCGGCCTCTGCGCAAATCCTGGCATTGCAGATCGATCCTCAGCAGACAGAAGTGAAATTTACGCTTGGCGATGTCCTTCATACCGTTCACGGAACATTCCATCTGCAACAAGGATCGCTGCAGTTCGAGCCAGCGTCCGGCAGGGTTTCCGGCGAGATTGTCGTCGATGCTAAGAGCGGCCAGAGCGGAAATAATGTGCGCGACCGCAAGATGCACCGCGAAATTCTGGAGAGCGAACGCTATCCGGATATTGCTTTTCGCCCAGACCGGCTCGCGGGCTCGGTGCCGGCGCAAGGGAAAGGGACGGTCAAGGTCCACGGCACATTTAGCATTCACGGCAGCGACCACGAGATCGACGTTCCCGCTGACATCGAATTCTCTTCCGGCCACTGGACCGCAACCGCGCATTTCACGGTTCCGTATGTGAAGTGGGGAATGAAGAATCCCAGTACGCTTTTCCTACGTGTAGATGACTCCGTGCGGATTGACGTGACCGCTTCCGGAAGCATCAGCCGGCGCTAAGTCCTTCTCACAATACAGCCGTCTCGTGAATCGTGCGGCCTTCCGCGAACCGCGCCAGGCTCAACAGAGATGCATCGATCAAGTCGGTCGTTCCATTCAGAATCAAATCGCTCAGAATTTTTCCTGTGGCCGGCGCGTGCATTACGCCGTGTCCACTGAATCCGTTGGCCAGAAAAAATCCCGTCACTTCCGGCGCTTCTCCCAGGATCGGGTGATGATCGGGCGTCATCTCGTAAAGCCCGGCCCATCCGCGCTTCGGATTCACCGGCAGATTGGCAAAACACGGCACCCGGTCGGCCGCCCGCGTCAGAATTTTTTCCACGAACCCGGAGTCGAACTCCGTCTTGAACCCCGGGGTTTCCTCCGGATCATTCCACGCCAGCAAAAAGCCGCGGCTTTCCGGACGAAAGTGAAATCCGTTCGACATGTCGATGATCATCGGCGCCGTGTGCGGGAATTCGTCGAATGGCTCGCTCGGCACCAGCATGCGGCGCAGCGGCTCAACCGGAAGGTCGACGCCGGCGAAGCGCGACACTTCGGCCGCCCATGCTCCGGCGCAATTCACGACTTTTCTTGTCGACACTTCGCCGCGTGATGTTTCCACGGCTGCTATCTCAAGTCCTTCCCGCCGAATCCCAGTCACGACCGTGTTCTTCCATAGCTGCGCGCCGTGCTCGGCAGCCCAGGTCATGAAGCCCGTCATGGCGCTATACGGATCCACGAATCCGTCGGTGCTGCAAAAGCTGCCGCCAACGATGTCCTCGCCACGCAATTGCGGAAACATGGCCCGAATCTCGTCTCCCGAGATCAGCCGCACGTTCTTCAGCCCCATCGCTTTCTGCTTTTCGAAATTCGCCTGCAGATATGCGAGATGGCTGTCTTTTGTGGCGCAGAAAAGATATCCCTGCGGACGATAGTCACAGGGATAGCCTAGCCGTTCTTCAAAGCTGGAGTAGAACGGAATCGAATACAGCGACATCTGAATGTTTACCGGCGTCGAAAACTGCGCCCGCACGCCGCCCATGCTTTTGCCCGTCGATCCCTTGCCCTGCGCCGATTCTCGCTCGATGACCAGAACATTGCGGCATCCGGCTGCAGTCAAATGGTAGGCAATGCTGGATCCGACGATCCCTCCCCCGATGATGACAACCTCCGCTGTTTGCATCAGATCGCCCCGAACCGACCGAGCATTCTAAACGCTTTAGCCAAGGTACATGTACTGCCGGTCATGATCTGCGTGTCCCTACGACCAATCCTGGCCACGTCCGTAATCTTGTTCGCCCTGACCTCGCAGCCTACGCTGAAGACGCAATGTCAGTTCGCTGCCTTCTATTTTCCTCGGATGACGGGATCGCCCATTCCGTTCGCACGGCGCTGCTGGACCTGGGTTTTGACGTCGACCCGTGTACTTCAACAGTCGAAGGCGTGCACAAAGTCACCACGCAGGCCTACCAGTTGCTCATTGTTGATTGGAATGGGACTGAAGCCGAGTTTCTGCTCAAGACGGCGCGGGACCGCCGCGCTTCCGAACGCCCGCTCACCCTGGCGCTGGCGAAGACGGAAGCCGAGACGCAAACGGCACTGCAGGCTGGGGCGAACTCGTTGCTTCGAAAGCCATTTACCGCCAACCAGATTCGCGACACTCTCACCACGGCCAGAGATCTTCTTAACTCGCAGGTGAATTCGTCGGTACCGCCGGTGAAGCAAAAAGCCGTGGCCGCCGCCGGATCATTATCTGCAACCGCCGCTTCGGTTCCATCTGCTCCAGTCGTTGCTCAGGAAGGCGCGCTGCGGGCGGGTGACTTCCTGCATAGTTCCACGAGTCCCGGCAGCCAGGTGCTCACGGAAAGCGATGTTCCAAGGGATCTCGGGCAAGTTTCCGCGCCAGATGTTCATCTTCTGAAAGACCTGGAACCGATGGCCGCCTCCGTCAGCAGTCAGCAGGAGAACGAGGAATCCCCCATTTCCGAAGAACCACGCGGACTTTCCTGGTACTTGAAGAACCGCCCCGGCGCCGCGGCAGCACCCGCTCCAGCGCCCGTCGCACCGCCAGCCAGCAACCAGCCGGAACTCCTCTCCTACGATCAAACACCTTCCCGCAACATCGCTCCCGCCGAGACTGCCGAATCTGAGACAACCGGATCCCGAAGCGCGTCTGACAAAGCCACCGCGCAACTGTTCGCCTATATAGAGCGCGATTCCTCAGCCTTCCAGACAGCGGGTTCTTCCTCGCGCCGCTGGATGCGTATCATCGCCATCGCTGTTGCGCTCACCGTTGTCTCTGTCGTCGCCTACGCCAAACGGCAATCGCCCTGGCCGCGAACTCTCTTCACACGTGCCACGCAGTCCATACATAATTGGTTGAACCCGCAACCGGCCACAACCGCGCAGGCACCCACAACGCACGAAAATTTCGGCCACGCCGGCGATGAATACAAACTCCCCGTCGCCGAAAACATCCCCGACGCGACCACCGATCCCTCGCAGATCCAGGTTTTGCCAGTGGTCGATCCGACCGCCAAGCAGCCCAACGCTGCCGCCGGAAATCCCACGCAGTCTGCGAACGACAGCTCGGCATCAGCGGGCAACGATACAGTCACTCCGGATGCGGCCACGTCCCCGACGGTAGCGGCGGACTCGACGAATCCGCCTCCGCCACCGAAAAAGCCGACGATTCCTCCATCCATTTCCGGGGCAAACCCCGGGATTCCGGAAAATTCGCCCACATCCGTATCTCAGCCGCGCGACCCGATGCGTCCGCCCGCGCCGCGAACCATCCAGGTCACCTCGGGGACCTACACGCAAAAGATCCCATCCAGTCTGCGCTCGCAAATTGCGCCCGCGCAGCCGCCACCGGTAGTCAATGGCAATAAGGCGCTGGAAACAGCCCTTCCGGCTATCGAGCCCGTAAGCGTACCCGAAGTCACAGCCCGGTCCCTGATAACCCAGCAAGTCGACCCGGTGTACCCGGCCAGTGCGAAGAATCAGACGGGAAAGGTGATCCTGGGAGTCCTCATCGCACGAGACGGAACCGTGCAGGACGCTAAGTTTCTGCAGGGATCGTTAGCTTTTGCCCGCCCCGCCATCAACGCAGTCAAGCAGTGGCAGTTCAAGCCCTACATCTTCAACGGACGCCCCGTCTCGATCGAAACCCAGCTGAATATTGAAATCAAGCCCGCGAAGTAGGTTGAATTCTGCAGGGGGTCACTAGAGACACCAGCTCACAAATGGTGTTTGGGAACTGCTACGGCTTGAGAGGAAACGTGGAAGAACCGCCCCTTTAGGGCCGTGTCGAGAGGTTCAATTTTGGGGCTTTAACCCTGAGGGACACGCTCGTGATGCTGTCCCTTGATTACTCCCGTACCTATTTCGAGCAGCCGCCTCTGAAATTCCGGCATCTACAGATATAATGTTTAAAGCTCCTCGGAAGCACGTTCCTTCCGGAAGATGACAATCGGATGTCCATGAAAACCAAAGCCGCGGTCCTTGTTTCGTCCTTTGCCGTATTGTTGTTCGTCGTCGTGGGTTCACTGGGCGGCGTCCACGCCTCCTCGAGCGACGGCTCTTATCGCCAACTGCAGGTTTACAGCGAGGTACTCTCGCGCGTGCGCAGCGAGTACGTCGACGAGCCGAACATTCCCAAGGTCACCGACGGAGCCCTGCACGGACTCGTGGAGTCGCTCGATCCCAACTCCAGCTACCTGACCGCGGAAGCCTATAAGTCTTACAAGGCGCATAAGACGGAAGCCAAAGGCGACATCGGCGCTACCATCTCAAAGCGCTTTGGCTATGCGGCAGTGGTTTCGGTCCTGCCCGGCTCGCCTGCCGAGAAAGCTGGCATCGAAGACACCGATATCTTTGAATCGATTGAAGGCGTCAGCACGCGTGACTTGTCGCTGCCTGAAATTCGCAACCTGATGGCCGGAGTTCCCGGATCGCAAGTGAACGTCTCGGTCGTGCGCGCCCGCCGTGCTGAGCCGCAGAAGATCACCATCACGCGCGACCTCATTACTGTTCCGCCCACTTCAGACAAGATGATGGACGACGCGATCGGCTACATCAAGGTCAGCGCCCTCACGAAAGGCAAAGACCAGGAGATTGCCTCGAAGATCAAGTCGCTCGAAAAATCGGGCGCGAAGAAACTCATTCTTGACCTGCGCAATGCCTCTGACGGAGACGAAAACGAGGGCATCGCCGTAGCCAATCTGTTTCTGGATCACGGCACAATTACCTACTTGCAGGGACAGAAGTACTCCCGACAGGCCTTCAATGCCGATCCCTCTAAGGACGTGACGCACCTTCCGCTCGTCGTGCTGGTCAACAAAGGCACCGCTGGACCGGCTGAAATCGTGGCCGCCTCCGTGCTTGAAAATGCTCGCGGAGATGTAGTCGGAGAAAAAACGTTTGGTGACGGTTCCGTGCAGAAGACGATCGACCTTCCTGATGGCGGGGCCTTGATCCTATCCGTCGCGAAATATTACTCGCCAAGCGGCAAAGCCATCCAGGATGCCGCGGTCACTCCGAACGTCCAGGTGGCGGAAGACGACGGAGCCGCCGTTTCTCCCGACGATGATGTGGAACAACCCGCTACTCCCGAAGAGGAAGCCGCGCCCAAGAAGAACGTCGACGACCAGCTGAACAAAGCTGTCGAAGTGCTGAAGAGTCGCTCCAGCTAGATTCCATCGTATTCTCGAAAGCGCGCCCAGATGGCGCGCTTTTTTTCTCTGTGGTTCCTCCGTGTCCTCTGTGGTTAGCTTTCTTCCTTCCCAGTGCTATCCTGAACTTTCCGAACATGAAGTCTCTCTACGCCGAGCTCCCTGCCGTCGAGATCGCCGGACGCAAACTTGTCGGGCGCGTCCTTTTCGGTCTGCTCGTGCTGATCTCCGCGCTCGTCGGAGCCACTGTCGGGCTACTGCTCGTCTACACCACCGATCTTCCGCAAGTCGACGCGCTCGAAGCCTACCGCCCCAGCTCGATCACCGAAATCTATGACGAACACGGCAACGTGATCGGATCGTTCGCGCTACAGCGCCGGGTCGTGGCCACCTATGACGACTTCCCGCCCGTGCTGCGCGAAGCCCTCGTGTCCATCGAAGACAAGGATTTTTACACGCACTCCGGCATCAACTTCTTTCGCATCGTGGGCGCCGCTTATCGCGATATCGAATCGGGCGGCAAGGTGCAAGGTGCCTCCACGCTGACCATGCAGCTGGCGCGCAATCTATTCCTCTCGGCTGATCGTTCATTCCATCGCAAAGTTCAGGAAGCTATGCTCGCCATCCAAATCGAGCGCCATTTCACCAAGCCGCAGATTTTCACTCTCTATGCCAACCAGATCTTCCTCGGGCACGGCGTCTACGGATTCGAAGCTGCTTCCGAATTCTATTTCGGCAAGCCGGCCAAACAACTCACTTTGGACGAGGCAGCGCTGCTCGCCGGTCTTCCCAAGGGACCTGGTATCTATTCTCCCATCATCCATCCTGATCGCGCCCTGAAGCGGCGCAACCTCGTCATCAACGCCCTGCTCGAAGATGGAAGGATCACCGCCCCCCAGGCGGCCGATGCCCGCTCCGCGCCGCTCGTGTTGCACATCGCGCACGATCCCAATTCGCTCGCTCCATATTTCGTCGAGGAAATCCGCCGCTATCTGGAAAACAAGTACGGCACCAGCGAAGTCCACGAGGCCGGACTCAAGGTCTACACCTCTATCGATGTCGATCTTCAGAAGGCCGCCAACCAAGCCGTTCTTGACGGACTTGCCGCCTACGAGCGCCGGCACGGATGGAAAGGACATCTGGAGAATGTGATCGACGAAGGTCAGACCCTCGAGAAATATTGGCATGCGGATTGGGACGATCCGTTATCCCTCGGGGTCTACGTTCATGCTCTGGTGAATTCGGTTGGACCGGGCATTGCCACTTTGAAGATCGGCCGCTACACCGCCGCTCTCGGCCAGCCTGATGTTGCCTGGACTCAGCACAAGATCGCCGACATCCTCAAGGCTGGCGACATCTGCTACGTTAAGGTTCTCGCGCTCTCGCCCAATGGCGCGGCCAAAGTCAGCTTCGAGCAAGATTCCGGCGCTCAGGCGGCGCTGATCGCGATCGACAATGTCAGTGGGGGAATCAAAGCCATGGTCGGCGGGCGCGATTTCAACGAATCAAAATTCAATCGCGCAACCCAGGCTTTGCGGCAAGTCGGCTCATCCTTCAAGCCCTACGTTTACACCACCGTCATCGATCAGGGCGCCGGTCCCGACGACACGATTCTCGACGAGCCAGTCACATTCGATACAGCTTCCGGCCCCTATTCTCCCCACAACTACGATGAGAAATTCGAAGGCATTATCACGTTACGCCGCGCTCTTGCGCAATCGCGGAACATTCCGGCACTCCGCCTGGCCAGCAAAGTCGGAATCAAGACGGTGATCGAATACGCGGGACGGTTCGGCATCTCCGAGAAACTTCCACCGTATCTGCCCGTCGCTCTCGGGGCGGCCGAAATCACTCTGCTGGAGCAGACTTCCGCCTACAGCGTTTTTCCCAATGATGGCGTGCGCGTGCTGCCGCGTTACATCACGCGGGTCAACGACTACGAAGGCCGCCTGCTCGAAGAAGATTTTCCCGAAGTGAAAGATGTCATCAGCACACGCACCGCCCGCATCATGACTTCCATGCTGCGCGAAGTTGTGCTGCACGGCACCGGAGTCGCCGCTGCCCGCCTGCCCTTCCCGGTGGCCGGGAAAACCGGCACCACCAATGACTTCACCGACGCCTGGTTTGTGGGCTTCTCTCCGACCATCACCTGTGGCGTTTGGGTCGGCTATGACGAAAAGAAATCCCTCGGCGCCAAGGAAACCGGAGCTCACGCTGCACTTCCTATCTGGATGAACTTCATGACCGCAGCGATGGCCGGCAAAGATCCCGGCGAGTTCGCGGCGCCCCCCGCGCTCCCGCAGTCCTTTCAGAAACTCGATACCCCCGATACTGCCCCAGCCAGCGAAGAATCCCATTAGCGTTCTTGCTAGCGATCCAAGGCCCTCGGCGTGGCGGATCTCTCCGCGCATTTTGCGAATCCTTTGCGTGCTTCGCGGTAGATTTTTCGCCTGCCGCAGAGAAGTCCGCCACGATCCCATTGGGTTTTGCCACCCCAAACAAAGCACCTGCACCTTCCTCTGTGTTACTCTGAGCCCTCTGTGGTTTATTTTTTCTGAGAACCGAGAAAAAACTGTCCTCATGCGTCAGATTATTTCCACCAAGGATGCCCCGCAAGCGATCGGCCCCTATTCGCAAGCCATCAAAGCCAATGGATTCATCTTTGTCTCAGGACAAGTTGCCATCGATCCCACCACACAGCAAGTGATCAGCGGCGACCTAGCGGCGCAGACCGACCGTGTCCTGCGCAATCTTTCCGAGATCCTCGAGGCCGCGGGCAGCGGCCTCGGCAAAGTGGTGCGCACTACCGTGTTTTTGAAGAACATGGGCGACTTCGCCACCATGAACAACGTGTACGGCAAATACTTCAGCTCTTCGCCGCCTGCCCGTTCTACCGTCGAAGTCGCGCGGCTGCCGAAAGATGTGCTGGTCGAGATCGACGTCATCGCATTGGAGTGAGTGCGCCAGGTTTCGGAGGCATAGAGAGTAGATGATTTTGCTCGACGTTCTCTGCGTTTATCATGGAACGAATAAAGTTCATCGATCCTAAAGAGGTTCGCAATGAATAAGAAAGTTTTCTGGCTCGCCCTGCTCGCACTCGCCGCATCTATTCCGTGCCTCGCTCAAAGCGGAACCGCCAAGAAGTCCACCACTGCCGCCCGCCCCAATACCAGCGCTCCCACCAAAGTCACCGGCGATGGCGTCAAGACCGACGATGGCCTGCAATACTGGGACATCAAAGTCGGTAACGGAGCTGTCGCCAAGGAAGGCAGCCACGTACGCGTGCACTACACCGGTTGGCTCACGACTGGCAAAAAATTCGACAGCTCGGTTGATGCCGGAAAGCCCTTCGACTTCACCATCGGCAACGGCGATGTGATCAAGGGATGGGAAGAAGGCGTTTCCGGAATGAAAGTCGGCGGCAAACGCCAGCTCCGCATTCCACCCAAACTCGCTTACGGAGAACAGGGCTACCCCGGCGCGATTCCTGCCAATGCCACGCTGATTTTCGATATTCAATTGCTGGGCGTGCAGTAGTGCCATAGCTTTCATTGCGAAAGCGTGTCCGAGCGGTTTCAGAGAAGATGCAGCCTTCGCGATCTTTGCGTTCTTCGCGGTTCAGAGCTCTTTACTCGACATTCACCTCAACTCGCGGCTACTCGCTCATGACCCGTCTGCTGCAGCGCCCTTATAGCCGCGTCTGCCCACTCTTCCTGAATCAACACGTAATCAGTATCGTAGGTTGAAATCGTAAAGATCGGAATGCCATTCTCAGACAATGGCTCGATGAACGAAAGCAGGATTCCCGTCTGCGAAAACGGAAACGGTCCCTCAAGTTTCAGCATGATCCAGCGATGTGGTGAGTGCACCTCACTCGGGACGTCCTCGGCCGCACAGACGATCGAGAGTTCGTCCGCAGTGCGGGTTATCGAGCTAAATATGCCCCTGCTGGCCCACCCCGGCACATCAGCCTCCGCCGCCAGACGAACGATAGCGTAAGGCCTAGTGAGCAGACGAAATTTAAGCTGATGGCGCCGGCTCACTGGCGCGCTTCCTGAGCCGAAAGTGGCGAGGTATCTACATCCGGCTTTCCACACGCATACGGACTCGAATCACGATATCTTTTCTCGAACTCCTCGCGTGTGCAAATAGTTTTCACATCGACCACGCGATCGATCGCCAGAATCCCATCGAGATGATCGACCTCGTGCTGCAGGAGCTCGGAAAGATCACGCTCGTCTCCGGCGTGAAATTCGAGCCGCTCGCCCGCGAGATTCTGATAGCGCACCATAATCTCGCGGTGGCGTTCCACTTTCATGAAGATCGAAAGGAAGCTAAGGCACGCGTCCCAAACTATGATCTTGTCCTCGCTGCGCTCGATGATTTCCGGATTGATCAGCGGCCAGGGATCCGCCCCGGGCAGTTTCAAAAAAATCACGCGCTTGAGCACGCCCAGTTGCGGCGCCGCAATGCCTCGCCCATAGCCTGTTTTCGCGCGCCAGTGCGCGAGCGTGTCAGCGAGGTCCTGAACCAACTCGCGAACTTCCGCAGAACACGGGTCCGCCACCGGCAAACACCGCTCCCGCAGTAACGGATCGCCGAGTTGTAACACCTCGCGAATGGGCATGAAACGCTCCAGTCAGATTCCAGTGCTAACAGATCCCTGTGTTCCTCCGTGCCCTCTGTGGTTAAACTATCTCGCCGCCGCAGCATCGAACAAATTCAAAAATTCCAATTTCTTCTCCGCCGGAAGAAACGACGCCTCAAACGAATTGCGCGCCAGCTCGCGCAAATGTTCATCCGTAAATCCGAAAGTCTGCTGTGCGAGCTGATATTCGCGGGAGAGCGTGGTTCCAAACATTGCAGGATCGTCAGTGTTGAGAGTGATCATCAGCCCCTGGTCGAAGTAGCTTTTCGCCGGATGCTCCGCAATCGCCTTGCACACGCCCGTGCGCAGATTGCTGCTCAGACAAATTTCGACGGGAATCTGCCGGTACGCGAGCTCCTCGATCAGGTCCGCATCCTGGGCCGCCGTGACTCCGTGGCCGATGCGCTCGGCCTGTAGATTCAGCGCCCCCCAGATCGATTCCGGCCCGGCGGTTTCGCCCGCGTGCGCCGTGAGCCGCAATTCGTGGGCGGCTGCGTAAGCGTAAACGCCACGAAAGAGTTCCGGAGGGCCCTTCTGCTCGTCACCTCCAATTCCCACGCCGGCCACATTGCGGTCGCGAAACTGCGCCGCCAATTCGAAAACTCGCTGTGCCGGTTCTGCTCCAAACTGTCGCACCGCGTCGAAGATCCAAAGCACCGACACGCCGAAATCCCGCGCGCCGCGCGCTCGCCCGCGCTCCAGGCCGTCAAATATCTGGACAAAATCCTGCTTGCGCCACAGGCAGACGCCCACCGAAACCGTCACCTCGGCGTGCAAGACGTTCTCTTCCTTTAGCCGCTGCATCAGCCGGTAGGTAATCAGCTCGTAGTCCTCCGGCGTGCGCAGGTGGTCGGTCACTGTCTTGAAAGCGAGCAAGAAACTTGGGAAGTCTGCATAGCGATAGAGATCCTCGGCCGCAGAAGCAGCTTCGCCATGTTGCTGGAAAAGCTCGGCCAGTGTCGCGGCCTCGATCGATCCCTCAAGATGAAGGTGCAGTTCCGCCTTCGGCAACTGGCGGATGAAGGCGCTGGCAGCGGCCTCGGAGCGCACAGACATGAGTCGATTGTAGAGTTAGCAGCGGGGATTTGGCGAGACGAAAGCCAGGCTTTCGCAGGCACGTGCAATCTACAAACTCGACCTGGTGTCGGCGTCGGTCCAGGCGACGATGGCTGTGGCGAGAAGCGAAATCGCCAGCATGATCCACACTGGCGTAACACCACCCCCACGCTGCGCCGAATCCATAAACTTCATCAGCTGGAAAGCGCCCATGAAGCCGCGAAAAGGACGGATGAGAAGAAACAATCCGGCCACACAGATCCAGGTCACCGCCTTTTTAAACGGTAGAAGCACGGCCGCCCCCAACGCGACCGCGAGCGCCAGATAGACAAATATGAAAGGGACGAACGGCAGAACGGGAAGCATCGAGTCTTCGCGCATTGTGATCTGCAACTGCTCCGCCGTCTGCCACACCGAAACGTTCGGGCCAGTCCCAGACGAAGGCGCAATGATGGGAAGGAAAAACGTCAGCAGCCCCACCGCCAGGAACGCAATGGCCATGGCTCTTGCCCGGCGAGTCAGCTGCCCGGTCTCGACAATCTTCGTCAGCGGATTCCGATTATCGATCACCGGCGCCATTGTTCACCTAATGAAGCTATGATTAAGACCCCTCGTTCGTTCTGTCATCCTGAGCGCAGCGAAGGACCCCATGCAAGTCGGCTCCAGCAGCGGCTTCGAGAGGAATTCCTTCCACTACCTCCGCTCGCCCCGTTTTGCTTAGCAGACTCAATCAGACCTCCCCTAACGTTTTCAGCGGACGCTGAAAGCTGAGAGCCGACGCTGACCGCTACCTCTTCGCGAACTCGCTGCGATGCCGGCTGTAGAACGTGTAAATGAGAAGTCCCAGCACCAGCCACACCAGAAACCGCAGCCAGGTAATGACCAACAGACCGGCCATCAATCCAACGCAGAGAATAATCGAAATCAGCGGGAACCACGGTACAAACGGTACGCGGAACACACGTTTTCGATCGGGCTGCGTACGGCGCAGAATGATCACTCCCAGCGACACCAACGCGAAGGCGAACAGCGTTCCGATGTTCGAGAGATCGGCCGCCTCGCTGACTGCAAAAATGCCCGACGGCAGTCCCACCGCAAGCCCGGCAATCCAAGTCGACCAATGTGGCGTCTTGAATTTCGGGTGTACGGCGGAGAAAAGCTTCGGAAACAACCCATCGCGCGACATCGCATACCAGATTCTCGCCTGGCCGTATTGGAACACTAGCAGCGATGAAATCATGCCCGTGAGGGCGCCGACAATGATCACCGAGCGCGACCACCGGCTGGCCGCGAGCATTTTCAGCGCGTAGGCCACCGGCGCTTCCGCCGCTTCCCCGGAAACAAATGTCGTGTACTTCATCATGCCCAGCAGCACAACGGAGACGCCAACGTACAGCAATGTGCAGACGATTAGCGACGCGATGATTCCGAAGGGCAAATCGCGCTGCGGGTTGCGCGCCTCCTCTGCCGCCGTCGAGACCGAGTCGAACCCTATGTAGGTGAAGAATACGATTGCCCCGCCAGTCACCACGCCCGCGAAGCCTGACGGTGCAAACGGCTTCCAGTTCGACGGATTCACCAGCGCCCCGCCAACGACCAGGAAAACCAGGATCGCGCCGATCTTGATCGCGACCATAACGTTGTTGGCTTCGGCCGATTCACGAATCCCGCGCACCAGCAGCACCGTGAGAACAAAAATAATCAGGAAGGCCGGGACATTGAAGTACGCCCCCGTCCAATGGCCCGCGTCCCACACCGGTGTCGACCATTTATCCGGCAAGTTCAGCCCAAACGACGCGAGCTGCGCCTTCGTGTAGGCGCTGAACCCGATCGCCACCACCACGTTGCTGACAACGTACTCCAAAATCAGGTCCCAGCCGATGATCCACGCGAAAATTTCGCCCAACGTCGCGTAGGAGTACGTGTACGCGCTTCCGGCAATCGGAATCATCGATGCCAGCTCCGCATAACATAGCCCCGCGAAGCTGCACGCCACTGCTACCAGGAAAAATGAAATCGCGATGGACGGTCCTGCCGGCGGGCGACCGTGCATGAGCACTTGCGCCGTGCTGCCCCCGCGCAAGAAATTCACGATGATGTCGAGTACCTGCGCATGCAGGATCGAAGGGACCTGAAAATACTCGCCGGCCGCGGCCGTACCGGTCAGAATGAAGATCCCCGAACCGATCACCGCACCGATGCCCAGAGCAGTCAAGGACCACGGCCCCAGCGACTTCTGCAGGCGATGTCCGGGTGCCTCCGACTCCGAAATCAGTTTATCGATCGACTTGCAGCAGAAAAGCTGGTTGTCGGAAGTCCGGGCAGCAGCGCCGGGAGGCTCGGAGGTCGACGATGGTTGTGCCAATGGCTTGGGTTCTCCTGAGACAGCTTTCAGCACTCAGCCATCAGCTTTCAGTCCACCCCCCACAATAGTGGGATTCCTGTGGCTGATTGCTGACGGCTGAATGCTGAGTACTCGTTACCGCTTCGCCTGGCCGCGTGCCATCTTCTTGACTTTCGGCTTCTTCGATCCGCGAGGATATTCCCGCGGCTTCAGCGGCTTTTCCGCTTTGCGTTTCTTGCGCGACGCGCGCTTTGCCTTCTTGCGCTCTTCCCTGCTTAGCTTCGATGTATTGGCCATGAATCCTTTGGATTGAGTAATTGTGCAATTGAGTAATTGTGCAATTGAGTGATTGGGTAATTGAAAACTGAACCAGGACAAGTTCCGGGTCGCAATTTCTCAATTACTCAATTTCCCGATTACTCAATGGCTCTTCAGGCTCTCTCCAGCTGGGCATACTTCTCCACCAGCTTCTTCAAGCCGAAGCGTGGAAATTGTACCGTAATCTTGGCCTCTTCGCCTTCCCCTTCGCGTTGATAGACTGTTCCTTCGCCGTATTTCGGATGCCGCACCTTCTGCCCGGGTCGAAATCCGCGCTTGCCCGTAGGCTCTTCTACCGGCGGCTTCGAGAAGCTGAACTTCCTTCCGCGCGTCGCAAAAAACTGGGCGATGTTTTCGATCGAGCTGTAGTGCTTGGCTGGAGCCGCATTCGAACTGGGGTGCCCCACTTCTCGCCGCTTTTGCGAGAAGTGGGAACCCGGTCGGTCTGCGGACCCACTGTCGCTGTGCCAAGCTGCGCTCTGGTCCTCGTCTTCGTAGGAATAGTGAGAGCGGTCGACGTGACTAGCAAGGTTCGTGTGGGGGCGGCCGCCTTCGGCCGTTCGGCGGGGCGAAGCCCCGCTACGTCTGGCTACCCCGAGTTCTTCAATCAATGCTCCCGGCACTTCCTCCAAAAATCTTGACGGCACACTTGCTTCCGGTAGATCGGTCCCATAGCGTCGCCGATAAACGGCACGAGTCAGGATCAACTGGTCCATCGCCCGCGTCATCCCGACATAACAAAGCCGGCGTTCTTCCTCAATGTCGTCCGGTTCAAGCAGCGTGCGCGAGTGCGGAAACAGGCCCTCTTCCAGCCCGCTCAGAAACACCAGCGGAAACTCAAGCCCCTTGGCGGCATGCAGGCTCATCAGCGTGACCTGCGCGCGCTCATCGTAATCATCGGCGTCGCTGATCAGCGCCGCATGGTCGAGAAACTGATCGAGCGTTTCGCCGCGGTCACGCGAGTCCATAGCCGCGTTGACTAGTTCGCGCAAGTTTTCGATGCGCGAGTAAGCCTCAGGCGTGTCTTCCGCTTCGAGCAGTTTGATATATCCAGTGCGGTCAATCAGGAACTTTAGGATGTCGGCGGTACTGACTGCCGGAGCTGGAAACGCGTTGTCTGAATCAGCGCTCGAGGTAGCACCATCTGCACTGTCATCGAGACCGGAAAAGCTTTTGTCATTCCGACCGGCGTCGAGGGACCTTGGGTTTTCTTTGGACCCTCCAGTTGTTGACTCCGCACCGCCAAAATCAAACGAGAAGTTTCCAAACTCCGCTGGATCAAACGACGTGACACCGGCCTCGTCATCCACCTCGGCCAATGTAGGGACAGCCGCCCCCGGCTGTCCGGGCGAGCGCAGTTCGCCACCTTCCTGATCCACAGGCGAGGCCGCCCGCGCCACATCCGCACTCCCTTCCAGCCGCTCGGCAAACGTTCCCGCCTGCATCGCCCGCGCATCTTCGATCAGCTGCTGAAAATTCTTCAGCGACGCCAGGGCCCGTGGCGGCAGCAACTCGCGCCGAATTGCTTCGCCGATCGCTCCCCACAGCGAAAGCCCGGTTTCGAGCGCAAGCCGTTCCAGCGTGTCGATCGTACCTTTCCCGATGCCGCGCGCCGGCGTATTGATCACGCGCAACAGCGAGATCGAATCGTCCGGATTCTGAATCACTTTCAGATACGAGATCATGTCTTTGATCTCGGCCCGCTCGTAGAACGAGAATCCTCCGACCACGTGATACTTCAAGTTGTAGCGCCGCATCGCTTCCTCAAACAGGCGCGATTGCGAATTCGTGCGATACAACACAGCCGCCCGCGGATCTTCGCCGCGCTCCACCGCCTCGCGTAGATAACGAGCGATCGAATCCGCCACGAACAGCGCTTCGTTCTCTCCGTCCGGCGCTTCGTAGTATCCAATGCGCGCACCGCCCTGCCGCGCCGTCCACAAATTCTTGCCTTTACGCCGGACGTTGTTCGCCACCACAGCCGACGCAGCCTGCAGGATGTTTTGTGTCGAGCGGTAATTCTGCTCGAGCCGAATGATCTTCGCCTCCGGAAAATCCTGCTCGAACTCCAAAATGTTGCGGATGTCGGCTCCGCGCCAGGAATAGATCGACTGGTCTTCATCTCCCACGGCGCACACGTTGTGACGCTCGGCCGCCAACAGGCGCATCAGCTGATATTGCGGGCGATTCGTGTCCTGATATTCATCGATCAGCAGATATTGAAATCGCCGGTTGTAGTATTCGCGCACAGGCGCGGCGGCCTTCAGCAGCCGCACCGCCTCCAGCAGCAGATCGTCGAAGTCGAGCGCGTTCGCCCGGCGCAACTCCTTGCGATACTCTTCGTACAAATGCGCGATTCGCTCGTTCTTGGGATCGGCCGACTGCAGGTACAGCTCCTGCGGATCGAGCATGTGGTTCTTGGCCCAGGAAATCCGCGAGAGCACGATGCGCGGCGTGAGCTGCTTATCATCCAGTCCCAGCCGCTTCATGATCGACTTCAGCACCGACTGCTGGTCGGCCTCGTCGTAAATCACAAAACTCTTCGTGTGGCCGATCGGCGGCTGTCTTGACGTCGTTGAAGGAATCCGCAGTGCCTCGATATCGCGCCGCAGCACGCGCACGCAAAACGAATGGAATGTCGAGATCACAGGCTTGGCGATGCTCAGCCCGCCCACCAACTTGTCGACGCGCTCGCCCATTTCTCCGGCAGCCTTGTTGGTGAAGGTCATCGCCAGAATCGATTCGGGCATTACGCCCAGGTTCTCGATCAGGTGCGCGACGCGGTAGGTGATGACACGCGTCTTCCCGCTGCCCGCACCGGCCAGGATCAGCACCGGCCCTGCCGTGGTTTCGACAGCCTCACGCTGCTGCGGATTGAGTTGATCGAGAAACGACAATCGAGGAACGGCTCCGGAATCCTAATTGAATTTTACAGGCAACTGACCGACCAGCACTCGCGATGCCCGAGAATTCTCGGTAGTGCCTCAGTTTGAAATCTCACAGCTTAGATCGGCGGCCCGGCCTGTGTGATACTCGGTTCATGGCGAAGCGTCCGCGCGAACCCGTCCAGCTTGCCAAGCAGGTATTCGACATCGCCATCGGCGAAGCCGAAGATGGCAATGGTTGCGATCCTCGCAGTACACTACAACTTCGCCAGAATCCACAAGACGCTGCGAATCACTCCCGCAATGGCTTGCGGCCTGAGCGATCATGTTTGGAGTCTGGAAGAAATCGTGATGATGGCTGACCGCTACGTGCCCTCGCCAAAACCGAGCGGCCCTTACAAGAAGAGGCAGCAAGCGTGATCTCGTCGGCCCTTGGAAAAATCGTGGACAGACTTCCGCTGTGGGGAAAGGTTATTTTCTATGTCCTCACATTGAGCTTGAGCGTGTACTGTATAGCTCACTACGGTTTTTTCCATTTCCTGCTGCGCGTGATTTTCAGCCCCTAAAAATCTCAAACTGAGGCACTACCGAATTCTCGGCCCAGCTAACTAAGGCGGGTCGGACAGCTTCGCCAGAGGACGGCGCCTGTCCCAGATTTCTCTGTCACTGTTTCAAATAACGAAGCGCAACACATCCTGATGCAAAAATCTTTGACTCAACAAGCGTCAATTGCAGTCTCTCCGGCAGGCTCACACCTTCTAACAACCGTCTCCCTTTTCCTGCAACGATTGGACCAACGACAAAACGATATTCATCCACCAGGCCAAGCTCTATAAGTTGTGAAGGAACACTTACACCACCGGCCAAAATACTTTTGCCCTTTTCTTGTTTCAATTTAAGTATTTCGTCGTGAAGGTTCGTACGAACAATTCTCGTATTCTTATCTTCAGCGCTGTCTAGTGATCGAGAGAAAACAATTTTGTTGATGGAGTCAAATGTTCGAGCAAATTCGTTCGATGCTTTGCTCATCGACTGGCTTTTTGCGACTTCAGGCCAAAAAGGAACCATCAACTGGTAGGTAATACGCCCAAACACGAGCAGGTCAACCTCTCGCAGGAGGTTCGTAAAATATTCGTGTGTCTCGTCATCAGCAACTTGCTTAGTGTGGTCGCAGCAGCCATCCAGTGTAATGTTGATTGCGAAGATTACATTTCTCATTCATTGCACCCGCGGGTCCGCTTCAATCACCTCTTGTCATGCGTTCCCTCGCCGCCCTGCACTCCTCGCACGGGCAAACTTCCCGCAGATACTGCCACGAATAAATCCCCAGGTCGTGATTGTCGTTCCAGGCGAACTTGATCGCATATCTGCCCACGCCCTCGGCTGAGATCGGCTTGGCTGCCGGCTTGTACATGGGCAGTGCTCCCGGGGCCAGTTTCGCCGGCTCGCCCGGCTTGCGACGGCTCTTTTCCCGCTCTTCGTTGCACATGGCGCAAGGGCAGGCATCGCGCAAATAGACGAAGTTGTAGTGCGAGACGTGGCCGTCTTTCCACTCGATATCGACACCGGTCCCGGTTGTGATATTCACCTTTACCGACTTGGGATCGGTCGCCGCGGTCGGCGTCTGTAGCGGGGACTGCATGAATTCAGTATCGCATGAGACGCGCAAGGCTCCCTCTCCAACCGCGAGATGCTTTTGCGGACCACGTGCCTCTCGTTTGCTGAAATCTCTTCCTTCCCTGTAAAATCAAAGTTTGCCCCACACGATCTGAACTTCTCTGGGAGCAGTTATGGCACAGCAATGTGAAATCTGCGGCAAGAAGCCGCAGGCGGGAAACCGCATCAGCCACGCCCACAACGTCACCAAGCGTCGCTGGAACGTTAATCTGCGTCAGGTCCACGCCCGCGTGGGAGCGACTACTCGGCGCATGCGCGTCTGTACCTCATGCCTGCGCAGCGGAAAAGTCGTCAAGGCATAGTCCACCACGGGCCAACTCGCTGACAAATAGACCCTTTCAGCTCTGGAAACGCGCCGGATCCTGCTTCCCGCTGCAAATCCGGCCTGCAACTGTGCTGTAATGATGTGTGGTAGCGACTCACTTTGAAATCTGAAACTGGCGTCATCCTGAGCGGAGCCGCTTTCTCCAGGCGAAGCAAAGGATCTTGCGTGCAACTAATCACATTTCCCATGTGAGTTCAGACTGAGCCACAAAGTAATCTTTCGAAATCATGGCGAGTATTACGACCAAACTTCGACGGCAAGCCAAGGCGCTGCAGCGCAATCTTCGCGGCGCGAGCATGGCTGCCCGCGCACTGGCGTCGACCGACCATCCTTTGCTGGCGCACATCATCCCTGTTCGCCGTTGCAATCTGGCCTGCACGTACTGCAACGAATTCGACGATTTTTCCAATCCCGTGCCCACGGCCGAGATGTTCCGGCGCGTAGACAAGCTGGCTGCCTTGGGCACCTCGGTGATCACCATCTCAGGGGGCGAGCCGCTGCTCCATCCCGAACTCGACGAGATCATCCGCCGCATTCGCGCCAACGGCATGATTGCCGGGCTAATCACCAACGGATACTTTCTCGTTCCCGAGCGCATCCAGCGTCTGAATCGCGCCGGCCTCGAATGGCTGCAGATCTCGATCGACAATGTGAATCCCGACGACGTCTCGAAGAAGAGCCTGAAGGTTCTCGACAAGAAGCTGCAGAACCTCGCCGAACACGCCGACTTTCACGTGAACATCAACTCGGTTGTGGGCGGAGGCGTGAAAAATCCCCAGGACGCGCTCACGATCGGCCGCCGCGCTATCGAGCTGGGTTTCAGCTCGACCATCGGCAT
Source organism: Candidatus Sulfotelmatobacter sp. (assembly GCA_035710725.1). GTDB lineage: Bacteria > Acidobacteriota > Terriglobia > Terriglobales > Acidobacteriaceae > Sulfotelmatobacter. Next base: position 152,480 of record DASTCY010000050.1, read on the forward strand.
CATTCACGACGGCACCGGACAATTGAAACCGCTGAACGACCAAGAGCGCCGCATCTATCACGAGATGAAGTCGATGGAGAAGCGCAGTTTCACTCGCATCAACGCCTTCCAGGACAACATCGCCCAAGGCAAGCCCAACGATTGGCGCTGCCGCGCCGGCGCGCGCTATCTCTACATCTGCGAAGATGGATTAGTCCACTACTGCTCGCAGCAGCGCGGATATCCCGCCGTGCCGCTCGAAACCTATTCGCGCGAAGATATTCGCCGCGAATTTTCCACGGAAAAAAGCTGCGCGCCCCACTGCACCGTTTCGTGCGTGCATCAAGTCTCGATCTTCGACGCCTGGCGTGGCCCGCAGCATACAGCGGCGCTTGCTACTGCCGAGCCAGCGGACGAACTCGTCCATATCAAGTAGTCCGCCGAACCTACCGCAAATCACGCGAGCTATTTCACAACTGTCGTGGAAAGTGGCACGGCTTCACAGTCTGCGGGAAGACGATCAGGCGAGTAATAAACGGGGAAGGGCACAAGTTTTACTCGTGCCGGTACGGCATTGAAGATACGTCCGCGCTTTAGCGCCTGAGGCTTGCTTTTTCTTGGCAAAAGCAAGTTCGACCTGTGCCGTTTAGCGACCGCAAAAGATGTGGGGCTTCAGCCCCGGCAGACCTCTACGCGACTTCCACTTCGATCTTCTTCGCTTCCCGATCCAGCTTCCTGATGCGGAAACTGCGGACCTGCCCCGCCTGCACGTCCTGCGGCTTTGACGTTTGCGCGACCGCGCCGCTTTTCCAGCGTGCCTGCAGCATCGAGCTCAACGAAGACAAATCCGTTTTGCCGCCCTGCGGCACACTCTTGTCCGAATCTTCGCGCTTATTCTCGGACGAAATCCGGCAGTCCGCCTGAATGCCTTCGCCCAACTCCACTCGCGCCGACGCACCCGACACATCGATCACCCGCCCGCTGACTACGTCTCCTTCCTTGTGTTCTGCGATGTACTCATCGATGCTCGTCGGAACCAGCTGCTTCATCCCCAGTTTCAGCCGCCGCTTTTCCGTGTCGATCTCGAGCACTTGCGCTTTTACCGTCTGCCCCACGCGCAGCACGTCCTGCGGATGATTGATCCGCTTTTCTTCGCTGATGTCGCTGACGTGAATCATGCCCTCGATTCCCTCTGCGACCTGCACGAAAGCGCCAAATTTCGTCAGGCTCATGACCGGACCTTCGACCACCGATCCCACTCGGAACTTCTGCGCCGCATCCGCCCACGGATCACCGAGCGCCTGCTTCAGTCCCAACGACATTCGCCGCTCGCCCAGATTGATTCCGAGAATGACAGCCTCGACCGTTTCTCCCGGCTTCACCAGGTCGCTTGGCTTGCGCACTTTTTTGACCCACGACATCTCCGACACGTGGATCAGCCCTTCCACTCCCGGCTCCAGCTCCACAAATGCCCCGAAGTCCGTCACGCGTGTTACCGCGCCCCGCACCCGCTCGCCAACCTTGTATTTGCCGGACACTGCGTCCCACGGATGCGGCTGCAGCTGTTTCGTTCCCACAGAAACCCGTCGCTTCTCCGCATCGATCTTCAGAATCTTCGCCTCGATCAGCTGTCCCACCGTCAGCACATCCGCCGCTTTATTGATCCGTCCCCACGAGATGTCGCCCACATGCAGCAGTGCATCGGCCCCGCCAATGTCGACGAACGCGCCATAATCGGTCAGGCTACGCACCGTGCCGCTCACCACATCGCCTTCCTTCATTTCGGAGTAGCGTCGCTGCTTGTTGGCCAACTCTTCGTCTTCCGCTACGGCGCGGCGGTCGACGACCACATCCTCATCTGTGGCGTCGAGCTTGATGATGCGGCAGCGAATCTCCTGCTCCACCAGCTTCTCCATCTCGGACGCATCCCGCGCCCCACTGCGCGACGCGGGCATAAACGCGCGCACGCCGACATCGACGCTCAGTCCGCCTTTAACGACTGCAGTTACGGTGCCGATGATCGGGGTCTTTTCCGCAAACGCCCGCTCCAGCGCCGCCCAATCCGTGGGTCTCGCGACCTTGCTCCGTGTCAGCAGGTAATAACCTTCGGGATCGCGGCCCTTGATGCTGACCTGCAGTTTGTCGCCGCGCTTCGGTGGCTCCCGATCGTTCTGAAATTCGGTCAGCGGCAACATGCCTTCCGTCTTGAATCCGATGTCGAGAAACACCGACTCAGCCGAGACAGAAACGACCGTTCCTTCGCGGCTTCCCTCGGCGCGTTTCGTCGTCTTGCTGCGCTCAAATTGCGAGAGGATGTTGCCGAACGACTCGGCCGATTCCTGGGCGGCCGCGGGTTCCGGAGCGTTTGGATTGGACATGTAGGATTGCGAACCTTCTGCAGGAGTGATGCTTCAAGAATATCACCCGGGATTGAAAGTGGGGCTCTCGACTTACGTCATTCTGAGCGACGAAGCTTGAGGCAGCCTGCGCTTCCTTTTGATATCCCGCTCATGCTCTCCCCTAGTTGCTGTTCCAAGGAACCGTTGGTCTGAAAATCCTATGCAACACCGAAATATTTACAAAGAGGAGGACAGCCATGACCACGGTGCAGGAAACCACAGCGCCCATGAGCGCCGGCTCACGGTACAGGCCCTCCGGCCGCTGGACGGCGCTGTCGGGCTTGAAGGCCAGCGACAGATACAGAGCCATTACAAGGGCAACCAAGGGAAAGGCCAGCACAAGTTCGAGGCGGTATCGCATGATGAATGCGCCAAAGAACAGCATCGCCTGCGAGCCGTAGAACATGATTGAGACCAAGAGCCGCTGCTCGTTGTAGAAACCGAAAGATTTCCGGTAGCTTGCGCTGCGGTGGTGATCGCCAATATCACGAAACTCCGCGAATCGCTTGATCGCCATAAAGTAGCAGCCCACCATCCAGTAGCTCACCAGCAGTGAAGCTGGAGCAATCATCGTAGTGCCTGCCAGATACCAACCGGCCAGCATCCGCAGCGGATTATTGATCGCTTCGGAAAGAACATCAAGGTAGGGTAAGTCCTTGCTGCGGACGGGCGGGATGTTGTAAAGGCAACCCATTATCCACAACGCCAGGAGCGTGAGGGTAAAAAGCGTCGATACATGTAGAGCAAGAAGCAAGCCCGCTGCCAGCAAGGCGATCCACTGGACATAAGCCCAGGGAATACTGACTCGGCCGGCTGGCACGGGACGGGTGTTCTTAACGGGGTGAAGAAGGTCGGACGGTGCATCCAGGATCTCGTTAATCACATAGTTGCTGGATGCAATGAGGCAGACGGCTAACATGCCGAGTACGAAGGTAATCCATGACCATGAGACCCATCGTGCTCGATCGACGGAGAGGGCGACTATAACCCCTGGCAGTACGAAAACGTTCTTGACCCAATGGTCAACGCGAGCAATCTGCAAGTGCCCCAGGAGCGAGGGACGTCCGGGCCGTACAGATAACGTTGTCGCAGGGGACGCTGCCACAGCTCCCCTTAACTGGTCGGTTTTTGTGAGTTCAATCGCGTGCGAATTTTCCAAGTCTTAACTCCGCAGAATCAACAACTGTGAGAGTTCGTCGAGGGTGTGTGATCGGTCCAATATGAAGTGCTGGATTCCGGCGCGGGATGCTGCAACCGTATCCACGTCAGGCCGATCCCCGATGTAGATTGCCTGGTCGTTTCGCACGCCAAGTCGTCGAAGAGTTACTTCCAGGCTGGTAGGGTCGGGCTTGAAACTTTGTACTTCCGGATCTTGCGCGGTGACTACAACGTCGAAGACACCTGCTAAATCCATGGCCGCCAATTTTCGGTGCGCCGGATAATCGGAGCAAACCGCCAAGCCGAGGCCACGTCTTTTTGCCTCCTGGAGCAGTCCTGCCATGCCTTTTCTCATGGAACTGGCCAGAAGAGGCAGCGGTTCGTCCTCCATCCACCGAGCCACACAGGACGTAATGCTCTCCGCACTCGCGCCCAACCGTCTGCTGGCTAGCATCAGTTGCGCATTGGCGATGTCGCCAACCGACCGTGCCGTGCGCAACGTTTCTTGCGCATTTCGATAAGCTCGCAGGGCCCGCAACGTGAAAAAGCCGCCCGCCGGATCCGCCAGGTAAACGCGCAGCAAACGGTAGAGCATCGCTCGCCGCACCGGCCCCTGTTCATAGAGTGTTCCGTCGACATCGAAAATCAAGGCTTTCAGACCCCTGCGTAGCCCCTGCGCACCTTGAATGGGCTTTCCTTCTTTCATGGCCAAAACTGTGTAACCCTGATGTTGGAGTGACGCTGCACACATTTGCTGGCGCGAAATCATGCAGGGGATTTTTCACCAACATTCATTAACTAACTACCTTCTGACCGTCGGGGTCTCTATTAGTAAGTAAAAACGATACTCGCTGTTTCGATTCTACGCGAAACCATTGCGTAACGTGCCTTGCAGGGGTTGACCTCAGGGAATCCGGCATACCTTCACGGCGCCATTCTCGTAAGCGCACTCCAGCCCCGAAACTCCAGGTTGCTGCACCACAACCCAGCTCGCGCCATATTGCCGTTTCAAGTTCTCAAAGTCCGAGAGCTGCAGCTTGCTCCATGGACTCTGCGATCGCACCTGTGCCCACCACGCATCAGCCATCAGCGGAAACATGCTGACTACGGCGTTGTCCTTGATCGCATCGGCCAGGCGGCTGCGCTGCGCGAGACAACGAAAGCCGATCTCATCCTCGCCCGCGATGGCCATGTATCTCGGATCCAGCGCGAACACCGCATCTACCGGAGTACTCTTCCTCACCCACCAAAATGCCTGCGCCCACCGGTTCCTCGGCTCGACTCCCGGCCACTCGACATGCGCGCTTGCCGGAAACAGTTGCCCTTGCGCGAACCACATCCCCGCGGCCAGCGGCACAAACAAAGCCAGCCAGCGCCACACGCGTTCTTTGAGCACATACTCGCCCAGCAGTCCGCCGATCGTCAGGAACATGACCATGTAAAGCAGGTGCAGGCTGCGCAGCGGTTGCAGCCGTGCCAGGCTCTCGAATCGAGGGGGCAAATCCAGCGCCAGCGCCGCAACGAAATAGATCGCGTCATAAATCATGAACGCCCCTGACACGAGCTCCATCGCCCGCCATCCCCGCGCACGCGCAATTCGGGCAAACCACCAAAACAAAGCGATCGGAGCCAACGCTCCCAGCCACTCATACCACGCCCAATTCTGAATGTAGTGGAAGCTGTGCAGCTTCGCGGCCTCGTGATAGGCCACGCCCGTCCGCGGCGCCAGCGGAATCGCCACCATAAAAAGCAATGCGGCCCCCACCACCGTTTCGCGCTTACCTATCCCACTCGATCGCTGCTCGTAGTACCTCATCGCGATCAGCAGCACGCAAAACGAAAACGGAAATACCCACATCAGCGGATGCACGGCCGCCGCAAACACCAGCCAAAGCAGCGCTTTCCCGTACTTCGTTTCCACGCTGCGCGCCACCGCGAACACGCCGGCAAATGCCGCCAGATCTCGCGGATTCAAATACTGATCCGCAATGTACAGCGCCGTTCCCGCCACCGGAATTGTCAGCAGTGCCGCTACCATCAAGACGGCCGCGCATCGTGCTCGAACGCTGGAAAAGCACAACCCACTCAGCTCCCAGCACGCCAGCAGCAACAAGAAAATCGATGCGATGTACCAAAGGAAAAGCGTGTACTCCAACGGCAGATGTGTTCCGCCAACAAACCACGCGACCAGGTTCGGAAACAGCGTCAGGCTCGCATGCGAAGAAAAAAATTCCTGCCCCACGGGAAACAGATTCGGATTCAGAATCTTCTCGACGCCTGGAAGATAGATTTCCGCGTCTTCCGCGAAGGGATGGTATCCATGCACCAACAAAGCTGCGAACGTCAGCGCAAGCAACAACGGCAATTTGAAGCGCTCAATCAGAATTGGAATCCTTCTGCCTCGCGTTGGGTAATCTCTGTACCGCAGTTCTCTGTGTCCCTCTGCGTCCTCTGTGGTCCAGGTCTTTTGCCGGTTGCCTCACCCTTGCCATGGCAGATACTTACTTCCCCAGCCGGTTATATTTCTTCAAAATCTGCTGCAATTGATCGTGTGGAAGCGCCTCCACCTTGTGGCCGTCTCTTCCAGTCATCGTCTGTGCCGCAACCATCGCGTTGATGACCGCCTCTTCGGTGGCCTGCACCGTTGCCAGAAAAATCGCATTGATGCGATCGTTTGGCAACATTGCGATCGAATGCACTCCGTCCGCCGACGCCGCCTTCGCATTCGCCGTCGAAAACGCAATAAAGATGTCGCCCGATCCGTCTCCCGAATAGCTTCCATCCCTGCCCAGCCCCAGCGTGACTCGCCGGACCACGCGTTTCAGCTGCGTCGGAATCAGCGGCGCATCGGTCGCCACCACCACGATGATCGACCCCACATCGTCATCCCACACCTTGGCCCCGCCAATCTCGCGCCCTACCGGCACGCCCGCAATGCGCAGTTGATCGCGTTGCCCGTAGTTGCATTGCACCAGAACGCCTACCGTGTATCCGCCGTACTTGGCCTCGAGCACGCGCGAAGAGGTGCCAATCCCGCCTTTGAATTCGTTGCAAATCATTCCCGTGCCGCCGCCCACGTTGCCTTCCTCCACCAAACCACCGTGAGCGCTGTCCAGCGCGTGAAACGCATCCTCCGCCTTCACGTGAAATCCATTCGTATCGTTCAGGTAGCCGTCCCAGGTCTCCGCCACCACCGGAAGCGACCACGAATAACCGTCTTTGTCGACCCCATGATGCTTCAAGCTCCATGCGATCACGGCATCGCGCACCACGCCGACGCTGTGGGTATTGGTGATCATCACCGGGCCTTCCAGAAACCCTGAATCCTCAACCCACGTGGTTCCGGTCATCTCGCCGTTGCCGTTTTCTGTAAACCATCCCGCGAAAACGGGATCATTCGAGTCTTTGCCGCGTGGCAGCACCGCGGTTACCCCGGTACGCACCGCATGCGCTCCTTCGTCTGCGATCAACGTCGTGTGCCCGACCTCAATGCCCTTCACATCGGTGATGGCGTTGAACTTCCCCGGAACTCCATCAAAGGGCACGCCCAAATCGCGCGCCCGTGGCTTGCTTTGCGCAACGAGCGTAGCCGTGACCACGAAGAACACGAAAGATGCGCACCCTTGGAAGCGAGATCGAATCATGCGAACTCCTCCAACAAGAAGTTGTGAGAAACGGTAAACGGCACAGTTACACGCTGGGACTGCGTTGATGCGGCCTATTCTCTCACGATCCCGTGGCTCGGAAATTCTTGTCCGATGAGGGTGCCCATCCAACGTCAGAGGCTGCCCCCTCCTAACGGCGCGGTTTTTGCGACGTTAGGGTGGGAAGACGTTAGAGTGGGGAAATAGGAGCACCTGCGAAACCGGCCTTTTCCGAGTTACAATCATTCGCGAAACGATAACCTGTGTCACTCCATATCGCAACCCGCGAAGTCGACCACATTACGATCCTCGACATCACTGGGCGCATCGTTCTCGGGGACGAACTCGATACCCTGCGCAACTCGATCCGCTCCCTGCTCTCCGCCGGGAAAAAGAAGATCATCCTCAATCTCGCCAACGTCGACTACCTCGACAGTTCCGGTGTCGGCGAGCTCGTCGGATGTTTCACCACCGTCCGCAATCAGGGCGGCGAACTCAAACTTCTCAACCTCACCCAGAAGGTCCACGATGTCTTGCACGTGACCAAGCTCTACACCATCTTCGACATTAAAGACGATGAATTCAAAGCCGTGAAATCCTTCGACTACTTCTTCGCCCGCTGACCAGTCATGCGCGTCGGACACTCGGCATCGTGGAAGAGCGGCCCTTCAGGGCCGCGTTACTTGCTTAACGGAACGGGCCTTTAGGCCCTGTCGTATGAGCGCATCGCCTGCCCTGTGACCCAATCGGTCCAGATGCCGGTTTCCCCGCTGGAAACAAGCGAAGCTTTGCCTTCCACCGCATCGACGAAATTCTCGATCATCGGATAGTGCAGATTCTCATGCGAGGGCAGACTTTCGCTTCCCCCCGGATACACAAGCTCCGGGCCGTTGAGCGGAGTGAGATCCATCTCGCCGTCAGTCCCGCGGATCCGGCATTCATCGCGCGTGATGTGCGAATGCCAGCGTACATCGACGATGCCGCGCACGCCGCTCTCATAGTCGATCATCACTGTAGCGTTGTCTTCCACTTGATAACGATGAACGATGTTGGAACGATGACCGCTAACGCTAATCGGCCGTCCGAAAAGAAAATTGAGAACGTCGATACGATGCGAGGCAATGTCATAGAGCGGGCCGCCTCCCGCTTTGGCAGGATCGACCAGCCAACTACGGGCGCCTTCTCCATCGAACCAGGAATGATTGGTGAGCTCCGCGAATACGGGCGTGCCGATCGTGCCCGCCGCAAGCAGCTGCCGTGCCCGCTGCACCTTGGGATAGCAGCGTCGATAATAGGCGATTCCCAGCATCTTTCCCGCGCGTCGCGCCGCTTCCACCATGGTGCGGGCCTCGGGCTCGTTCATCGCCATCGGCTTTTCGCACAGAACATGCTTCCCGGCGGAAAGCGACTGAATGCTCTGCGGTGCGTGAAGAAAAACGGGTGTGGCGATGTAGACCGCGTCGACGCCCGGAATAGCGAGAGCTTCTTCGAGCGTGCCGCACGCGCGGACTCCAAGGGCCGCCGCTTTCTCAGGATGACTGGTCACCACTACGGCGAGATGACTGCGCGGTTCGGCTTGAATGGCAGGAATGACGCGGCGCGTAGCAATGTCGCCGACACCCACGACGATCCAGTTGAGCATGGGAAAAATGTTATCTCAAGTGTGGTCCGATCCTCCGGCCCGAGCTCCTCTGTGCTCCTGTGTGCGCTCTGTGGTTTCAACTTGGCCAGTGTGGGTAGGCCACTCTTGTCCGACCCAAAATCAAAAGGCCGGACGAAATCCGGCCTTCCGATTCACTTTCGGCAACCGATTACTTCTTCGGAGCGATCGCGTCTTTCGCAGCTTTCGCCAGATAGAACTTGGCTGTGGTCTTCGCCTTGATCTGGATCGGCTCGCCAGTCTGCGGATTGCGCCCCACGCGGGCTTTGCGATGCACTTTCTTCAGCCGGCCCAGCCCCGGCACAACGAAAATGCCGTTCTTCTTCGTCTCTTTGATGGCGGTGTCAGCCAGGTGTTCGAGAAACGCGGCTGCGGTCTTGTTGTTGAGTTCGGTCTTCTCCGCCAGATGGCGGACGAGTTGGGTTTTGGTCATACCTGCTGCCATGGAACTTCCTCCTCGGGGAAATGGATTGATTGCGACGGCGCCTATCTTACTCCTCACGCCCTGTGGAAAACACCCTTATTTTACGCGGGTTCTGCGAAGATCACCCACCTGGGAACCACATTTTATGCGGGATCGGGCATCGCGGCTTCCAGGAGTGGCCGATTTTGCCCGTGAGTCGGACACTCCCACGGGGCGGGTACTTGACTTCTGTGTTGTATTTCAGTATATTCAGTCTGTACTGAAAGTACTGATTATGGCTGAACTGACTGGAGTCCAGAAACAATACATCCTGCACTGGGGCGAAATGGGCACCCGCTGGGGCATCAATCGCACCGTGGCCCAGATCCATGCCCTCCTCTACCTCTCTCCGCGGGCGCTGGCGGCCGAAGAAATCGCGGAAACACTCAGCGTAGCGCGCTCCAACGTGAGTACTTCCATCCGCGAGCTGGAAACTTGGGGCATCGTGCGCGCCGTGCATGTGCTCGGCGATCGCCGCGAACACTACGAATCGATGAAGGACGTTTGGGAGATGTTCCGCCTCGTCATCGAGCAGCGCAAGCGGCGCGAGATCGATCCCACCCGCGAAATGCTGCGGCGCTGCCTGGCGGACCTCGATCCCCATGAGGCCGGCGCCGACTACACCCGCCTGCGCCTCGAAGCGATGGCCGGATTTTTCGAGGCCGTTACCGAACTGCACGATCAGATGAAACGGCTGCCCACCGGTACGGTCCGCAAGCTGCTGCGCATGGGTACGAAGATGAAAAAAGTAAAAGCGGCCGGCTAAATTTTTTTGCGATTGATGTTCTGTTACTTCTGAAAGAACAGTTGTTACGGAAGGAGGAAACAATGGGCGGCGGTCGCTTGATCGGCTGCATTCGGCTCGCCGGCGCGGTCCATCTCGGGATCATCGCCGCGAACCTTCCCTTGCCCGGCAAGCTTCGCGTGCGTTCCCATCTGGCCGGAATCCCGAAATTCCTGCGGCAGATTTTTTACGTGCACTGGATCTACATCGTAATCGTCCTGGCCTTGTTCGCGGCGCTTTGCTTCGGATTCGCTCGCGACCTGGCAGGAGCGACCGGTCTGGGGCGCTTCCTGAGCGCATTTATTGCTGGTTTTTGGCTGCTGCGCATCGTCCTGCAGGCGTTCTATTACGACCGCGCAGTACGCCGCGAGATGCCTGTCCTTGACAGCCTTTACTTCGCATCGCTGATCGCGCTCACGGCGATTTTCGCAGTCGCAGCCATCCATCCGCTGAGATAGGGAGGTGTTTATGGGAACCATACGGGAAAGCGTTACCGCACACGATCAAACTGAGAAGTGGGCAGCCGGATGGGCCACGGCGGGAGCGGCTGCATGGGCGGTTGTAGCGCTGCTGGCCGGCATCGGCCGGTTGCGAATCGGAGTCGTCGAGCTGTTGTTTTTGTTTGCTCCGCTCGTGATTGTTCCGCTGGGAATGGAGCTGAAGCGCCGCGACGATTCATCGCGCGCCAGCGTGCTCCACGACGCGGCACGCAACCTGCAACCGCTGGGGGCGCTACTCGCGGTTCTTGCCATGTACTTGCCCGCGGGAATCACGGCCGGCTCAGCTGCCCTCGGATGGATGGCCGTCTGTTCCTGCGCAGCGCTGGCGAGCGTTTTCGAATTGTCCGGGAAAGTCCGTCGATGGCATGCTTCTTCCGAACATTCGAGCAGGCTGTCCGGCATCCTTGCCGACCTGGCGCGGATGGATCTTGCCGTCGGAGGCGCGTGGTTCGTGGCATCGCGTTTCGGAATGCGTCCGTTGGGAATTCAGGAGCCGATCGGACTTCTCACTGCCGTGCACTTCCACTACGCCGGCTTCGCCACCGCCATGATTGCCAGCGCCATGGTTGCCAATCCGATGGTGGGGTGCCCCACTTCTCGCCGCTTTTGCGAGAAGTGGGAACCAGCCCATTGGTCGATTGCCAGCCCGACGCTCCGCTTCGCCGGGAATCGCGCCCTCTGGCTTCGCCGCACCGCCCTATTGATCGCAGTGTTGCCCTTCGTAGTGGCTGCGGGATTTGTAATTTCGCCGCTGCTCAAGACGTCGGCCGTGGTCCTGTTCTCGTTCAGCGGCGCGGTTCTTGCCATTTTCATGTGGAAGCTCAGCGGGGCGATGCAGGATTCCACTGCGCGGGTCCTGGCGCGCATCTCAGCCACCACCGTGCTTGGAGGCATGTTCCTGTCTGCGACTTATGCGGTTTCAGATTTCCTGGGCAGCGACGCCCTCACCATTCCGCGCATGGCAACCATCCACGGCATGCTCAATGCCTTTGGCTTTTCCCTGCTGGGATTATTGGCCTGGCTGATTGAGTTTGCGCCGGAGCAGTAACACTCGATATCTCCGCTCTTGTAAGAATGGCGCAGCGGTCAGTGGCTTCCGACTTTCCTCTGAATTGTCATCCCGAAGCGCGCAGCGCGAGGGACCTGAAGACTCTTTCTCCCGCCCGTGCCGTTGACGGGACTACTTCCCACCCTCGCGCCGCGCCGCCGGGTGCCCCATCCTAAAATCGCGGTTTTTGCGATTTTAGGATGGGAACTGTGTCTTCCGATTCCCGTGGAAGCGCGGCGCCTTTTAGCGCCGCGAGAAGTCCCCCCAACCTTATTTTGTAGAATGTTGGTCATTGCCACGCGAGAAGGACGTTCGCCCTTTATGACACTACCAACGACCAATGGTGGCTCCACAAATTTGCCGGCACACAGTCACGAGCCGAAGCAGATTTGGATGACCCTGACCGGCCTGCCGCTGACCTTCGGGTTGTCCTGGCCATTTCATCGCTCGACCTCGGGAGCGGATTTCTGGGTTCTGCACGCCGACATCCGCCTCGAGAATTCCGAAGGCTTGCATGCTCCGGTGTCCGTGAATCTTTCGGCGACCGTGCGCGAAGTGCTTCCATCGCTGGAACCGAAAAACGCCGAAGCCCCGGTCATCAACGCCCTACGTAAAGAAGTCGACCGCCGCCAGATTGAATTCTTGAAGTCTGGAAAACTACTGCCTTTGGCGTTTTCGAGCCGCCACTACGATTTCAAGCGCCAGAAATGGGTGTTCGGAAAGGCAACCGACGAAACGATAGCTGAGTTCCTCGAACGAAAAGCTTATTGGCAGGCGAAGCTGAGCGGAGCAACCCGAATTTGGCTCGCAGATCCGACCGAAGCGCAATATCTGGAAACGACTCCCACCCATTTGCTTGAGATTGCCTCGCGATTAGTCGCAACGCAGGGATTGCTGCAAATCGACGGCGAGTGGGCCGAAGCCACTCCGGCCCTCATGGATCAAGCCCAGAAGTTCGAGTTGGCGATGCGCGCCGCACTAGAAGAATTAGAAAAGAAGCACGCCTTCGAGCGCGGATAGTTTTTGTGTGTAGGACACTCCAATCCGACTCTCTCGCCTCCGCAGGATCGCCGAAAATAGACGACCATTCCATTGCTCCGTTCTTCGACCAAAAGTCTCGGATCTCCTATGAATTTGTCATCCCGAAGCGCACAGCGCGAGGGACCTGACGATTCCCTCCCGAACCCGTGCCGCTGACAAGACTACCGAAAGCGACTGAACAACCCGCGATGAGCGACCACAAACACCGCGGTCGCCGGATCTTTCCGCGGTTTCTCGAGGGTGGGATATTCATCTTTCCTCTACAATCAACTCCTTCATGCAACCCGCCCGCATCGCCGAACTGCTCCAACCGTTCCTCGATCCTGCCGACGAGCGATGGCCGACGACTGACGACCTCGATCGTATATCGACGTACATCGATCTACTCCTCCGCTGGAACGCCCGCATCAATCTCACTGCCATCCGCAGCGAAGACGAAATCGTTACCCGCCACTTCGGCGAAAGCTTCTTCCTCGCCCGCCATCTGCTTCCCCCCACATACCGGGAAGGACGCGATTTCAGTCCCGCCAAAACGGCGCCAGAAAGCGACCGGGCTTCAATGCCTGAGGAGGAGCGCACGTATCAGGGCACGGCTTCTAGCCGTGCCGTTCCGGCTGTGCAAATGGATGGGGCTTTAGCCCGTGAGGTCCATGCCCCCCCCGAGGACAAAGCCGAGCCGGACTCCGATACCCACCGTGGAAGAGCGGCCCTTCAGGGCCGCGTCAGGAGCCAAGAGAAGATCGGGGCTTTAGCCCCTGAGGAGCACACACGCAAATCCGAAAGCCCGTTGCCTCCTACTCTCGCCGACGTCGGCTCCGGGGCCGGATTCCCGGGCATCCCCATCAAACTCTGGGCCCCTCACATTCACGTTACTCTGATCGAGTCGAACCTGAAGAAGTCCACTTTCCTCAGAGAAGTTGTCCGCGCTATTACATTGACGGATATCGATATACAGAACATTCGTGCTGAGGATCTCGATCGGCACTTCGACATCGTCACCATCCGCGCTGTCGAACGCTTCGAGGAAGCGCTGCCCATCGCATCCCGCCTCGTCGCTCCTCTTGGACGCCTGGCCCTCCTGATCGGCTCGGTGCAATTCGATCAAGCTATGCGCTCGCTTCCTATGTTCCTCTGGGAACATCCAATCCCAATTCCCCTCTCAAGATCTAGGATATTGGCTGTAGCGCTCATGCAAGGCTGATTGGAGTCGGCACCTATAGAGTAAACAAGTGGGAGAAAGTATCCATCTGGGAGTCTTTGCTTAGGTACCAAGCTCCAAGATTGCCAAGCATGATGGCTGCAAGTGGAATACAACTCTCAGTTTCTTAGAATTGACCCAAAGTTGTCGACACCTCTACCGTGTCCCTCGGCTGATAGTTTTCCACAGTGTTCCTGGCGGAACACTTTGTCGCCTTCTCTTGCGGAGCGTTTGGAGACGTCAGACTCCTCACTCAACGCTTCATGAATCCGAAATTCGTCGCCAATCGCCGTGGTAAGCCACTGTGTTCCTTCAGGAACATATTCGAGCTGCAAACATTCAGCTGATTGGCTCATCCGCTTTGTGTTCCGTCAGGAACGTTGTTGAACAACCGGACGGCTGACGAGCATCCGCGCGGAATGTTCCTTGCGGAACATTCCGGCGAGTTTTGCACCGAATTCAGAGGCATGCACAGCAGTTCTTGATTGCTTCGCAGCTCGAAGCGGATTATGCTGCCCGGTAGCTCCGGTTTCTCCTTAACAATTCAATGGGACGCGTTATTGCCGTTGCCAATCAGAAGGGTGGCGTGGGCAAGACCACGACTGCCATCAATCTAGCTGCGTCCTTTGCGGCCGCTGAGGTCAATACGTTGCTGGTCGATTGTGACCCGCAATCGAACACGACCAGCGGACTAGGCGTGATGAAGGACCCGGAACGAGTCAGCAGCTATCACCTCTTAATGGGCGCAGCTTCAGCCGAAGAGGCGCTGCGGACGACTGAGCTCGAACAGCTTTGGCTGATTCCTTCGCACAAGAACCTCATCGGCGCAAACCTTGAACTGGTCGACGCAGACGGGCGCGAGTTTCGCATGCGCGAAGCGCTTGCGCCTTTGCGCGATCGCTTCCAGTTCATTGTGCTCGATTGCCCGCCAGCTTTGGATCTGCTCACTCTGAATGCGCTGGTGGCGGCGGACGCGGTCCTCATACCGATGCAGGGAGAGTACTTTGCTCTGGAGGGCATCAGCGAGCTCTTGGACACGATTGAGCGCATTCGCGCGGCATTGAATCCTGCGCTGAGTATTGAGGGCGTGGTGCTGACGATGTTTGACGAGCGCACGAACCTGGCGCAGCAGGTGCGAAGTGAACTGCGGAACTATTTCGGCGAGAAATTGTGTGTGACGACTGTGCCGCGCAACATCCGGCTGGCGGAGGCGCCCAGCCATGGGAAGCCGGCGCTGATGTACGATCCGCGGTCGCGGGGGGCGGAAGCGTATATCAAGCTGGCCAAAGAGATCATTGAGCGGGCACCAGGATTCGGCCAGAACATTTCCGGGGAGACATTTACCACAGAGGGCACAGAGGAGCACAGGGGCGAGGCTGCTGCGGAGGTGACGCCGGCGGAGGAGATGGACAAGAGCGCTTAGTATATTTACTAACATCGATATATTATATTGATGTTTATCGATATAGTGTACGCCCCTTTCTGGTCGTGGTTTCCGGGCTTGCGTGATGCGTCCGAGGCGCGGGAGATCTTTCGCTACGCCTGGTGAAAGCGGCTCCGCTCAAGATGACGCATGTGGGTACCGGATCGATCTGGGCCGGGGGACTGAAATGTTTGTTGCCGGGGCCAAGAGCCGTCCCACCCGGCGGGGAGAAGATATACGTCACCAGTTTCCGGGAGCGGGTCAACTCCCGGGCTCACGCGCAGGGCTGAGTGCGCTGGAGATCCTTCGCTTCGCGAAAAAGAACGCTACGCTTGATTGCATAACGACGTTGGCCCGTCACAGCGAGTAGATTGGGTTGTGACGAACAAGACCAAGGCTCGTGAGAGGAGCCAACGTCATGCTGATTATAGGCTGTGATTTTCATCCTGGGTTTCAGCAGATTGCGATCTTTGACAACTTAAAGGGCGAGATCGAAGAGAGGCGTTTGTCGCATCGCGGGGAGGCGGAGCAGTTTTACCGGTCTGTGGGCGGGCAGGAAGTGCGGGTGGGAATGGAAGCGTGTGGGCACTATCCGTGGTTCGAGCGCTTGCTGGAGGAGTTGGGGATCGAGCTGTGGTTGGGGGATGCGGCGCGGGTGCGGGCCTCGGTGGTGCGCCAGCAGAAGACGGACCGACGGGACGCGGTGCATCTGATGCATCTGCTCCTCGAAGAGCGGTTTCCGCGGATCTGGGTGCCGAGCCTGGAGGTGCGGGATGTGCGGCAGCTGCTGGTGCATCGGCACAAGCAGGTGCAGGCGCGGACGCGCAGCAAGAACCAGCTGCAGGCCATGGCGCTGAGTCATGGGGTGCAGAAGAAGTACAAGCTGTGGAGCCAAGCCGGGCGCGCGGAGTTGGAGCAGTTGCCCTTGCTGCCCTACGCGGCCCAGCGGCGGAAGCGATTGCTGGAAACACTGGATTCGCTGGAAGCGGAGATCGCGGAGCTGGATCGGAGAGTGGCGGAAGAAGCGCGGCAGCGACCGGAAGCGGTGCGGTTGATGACGCATCCGGGAGTGGGCCCGGTGACGGCGTTGGCCCTGGTGCTGACGCTGGGGCCGGCGGCAAGGTTCGGATCGGCC
The DNA here is from genome assembly GCA_035710725.1 of Candidatus Sulfotelmatobacter sp. GTDB lineage: Bacteria > Acidobacteriota > Terriglobia > Terriglobales > Acidobacteriaceae > Sulfotelmatobacter. Next base: position 168,912 of record DASTCY010000050.1, read on the forward strand.
AAGCAAGTGGGCAGTTATTTCGGTCTGATTCCGAGCGAGCATTCCAGCGGCGGAAAACAGCGGCTGGGGAAGATCAGCAAACAGGGCAGTTCGTTTCTGCGCTTTTTGCTGGTGGAAGCGGGACAGACGGCGGCGCGGCTGGATCCGCAACTGAAACGCTTTTATCGCCGCCTGGCGGTGCGCAAAAATCGCAGCCTCGCCAAGGTAGCCGTGGCTAGAAAGCTGGCCACGCGGTTGTACCTGATGTTGCGCGAAGACTGGACGTACGCGCAACTGTGTCAGGCGGTCATGCAGGTGAGCCCGAGTCATTCCGTGGCCGGCGAGTAACGGAGCCGAGCGTTTGAGTGGGCAGCCTGCCTCCCTGAAGAGGCGGGGAGTTCGAAGTGAGAATCCTGGCCGCAAGTGCCGAAGAGATGGATGGCGGGACCTCTGAGCCCCGCTGCAAGATTTGAAAAAGAGTGACGACCTTGGTCTGGCAAGTCAACACCTTTCGAACAGAGCGAAATGGCGCTTCTGAAATATCAAAAGCGTCGAGGGGAAACGTCCGCTCCAAATCGCTTGACACCCGGCATCGTCGTTAGAGACGG
>DASTCY010000051.1:0-13989 GCA_035710725.1 Candidatus Sulfotelmatobacter sp.
GGACGCTGCGTCCGTCGGGCGAAACTTCGACTTCGAAACCCATCTGCCGCAGTTCAGCCCTGGCGGCGTCGCCCTCAGATTGCGGAATTGGTTCCTGCTTGGCGGTTCGGAAGATTACGAACTCGTGGCCTTGCCGCGTGAGCCCGGCCACCAGGTTAGCGATGAGGGACGCATCGGACGCGACCTCATCCCCGACCGTCATGTTGATTTGGTTCCACTTGGGGCCGACCAGTTCGCCGTTGAAGGTCAATGTTCTGCCCGGCTCTCGGTAGACCACACTGACGCATTCACGGAATTTACGCTCGACCTTGACCGTCACGCCGGTCGGATCCGGGACATTCCTCGGAAGCAGGTTTCGCAGGCGGTCGATCCACGACATCATTTGATTCCCTGCAGAAGATCTACCGCGTAGATTGCGCCTGCTGGTGTTTCTTCGTGCTTGAAATAGGCGAATACGTCGCGGCCTTCGGCGATGTGCTCGCGAATACGATCGACCATGGCACGGCGTTCTTCAGCGGTGTAAGTCGGTTTGCGAAATCGGTAGTAGGCAAATGATGTGGTCACAACGTCGGGTGTGGTGCGGGTTTCGGTTTCGGCGACGCAGACTGCGGACTTGGCCGATCTCAGCAAATCCCAGGTGGAATCGGTAAACCAGGAGTCGTGGCGAAACTCAAATGCTGCCGGAACTCCACGCGGAAGGACGGCGAGAAAATCCTTCAGCAACGTTTCATCGGCCTTCAGATTCGGCGGCAGCTGAAAAAGCACCGGGCCGAGCTTCCCCGCCGAGGCCATGGGTGCAACCGTCGCAAGAAATCGCTTCAGAAATTCTTCTGTTTCCTTCAGGCGCTTGATATGCGTGATCACCTGGTGGGCTTTGACCCCGAAACGAAATCCGGCGGGAGTCTCCTGCATCCAGTTCTGAATGGTGGACTCCTTGACCAGTTGGCGAAAAGTGAAATTGACTTCGACCGTATTGAGCTTTGTCGAGTAATAGCCGAGGAGTTTTTTCTGCGCCAGCTTCTCGGGATAAAAGTCAGGTTTCCAGCTTGGATAGGCCCATCCCGAGGTGCCTGCAAACAGTTGTGCCATAGCGCGAGGGATTATACCGTGCGGCGTCGCGCCTTGGCAGAACGTGCGCGGGACCGCGAGGCTGCAGATTTCGGCGACCGTCTCGGGCGCTTCCCGTCGGCCGCGGCGGCGATTTCAATCGACTCCGGTCGTGGCGCCTCGGCGTGCGCGGCGACGCCAGTCAGCTTGGCAACGGTCGGCAGTTTCTGTTTCAAGCGCAGCACCGGCTCGAAAAGGTCTCCGAATTTTTCGAAGCGCGCGACGGTCTGCGGCGCTTCAAAAACGAGCAGGCCGGCGTCTTTCTTCTTAAACGCGCGTTCTACCTCTTCCCATTGCACCGGCGTCGAGACCGTCGGACGCTCTCTCGCGCGCAGGGAATAAACAGCGATCGTTGTCTTGTGCTCGTCGTTCTGGCTCCAGTCGACGAAAACCTTGCCCGTGCGAAGCGACTTCTTCATGTCGGAGACGACCTGTTTCGGGTGCTCCTGTTCGAGCAGTTGGGCAATGGCGTGAGCGAATGGCTTCGTCTGATCGTAGCTGGTCTTCGTATTCAGGGGAACGTAGACCTGGAGTCCCTTCGAGCCGGAAGTTTTTGCAAAGCTCTGCAGCCCGAAGTGCTCGAAAATTTCTCGCAGCCAAAGACCGACTTCACAGCATTGCACGACATTTGCGGGCGGACCGGGGTCGAGATCGAACGCAATCACAGTCGGGCATTCCACATCGCTGGCAAGAGAAAGAGAGGGATGCAGTTCAAGCGAAGCCAGATTTGCCAGCCAGATCAGAGTGGGTAAGTCTCCCGTCTCGATGTAATGCATGGTGCGCCGGTTGCCCTCACTCCAGATGGGAACGGTGTTGACCCACTCGGGGCGGTGCTTGGGCGCATTCTTTTCGTAGAAAAACTGGCCATCCACACCATCAGGGTAGCGTTTCATGGTGAGCGCGCGTCCCGCGAGGTGAGGGATGATAGCGGGCGCGATACGTGCGTAGTAGTCGATGACTTGCTGCTTATTGAATCCTGTTGCGGGATACAGGACCTTGTGCAGATTGCTGAGCTTTAGCTGCCTGCCCTGGATTTCGATGGTGGAATCCATTCCCGGTCATTTTGCCTGAAAATTGGCGGGCGGCAAAATACGGGAAGCGGGGTAGGCCGCAGCGGCGCGCCGTACCGCTTTGGTCGATTGGGCAATTCTTTTCTATTCAGGCAGCGCTTTCCCAGGCTCCTCCCATCCAATCAATGACGCGCCACTCCCAGGGGGATTCATGCCTGCTCACCAATGTCATTCTCGGCGGTTCATGACCGTTTTTGCGATCGCATTCACTTGTATCTCTTCTGTAGCTCTTGCCCAGGACCAGTCCGCGCCGCAAGCACCGCCCAATGCGGTTCCGGAGGGTACCATTGCCCTGATTCAACTCAGCGACCGGCTCGACACGCACACCGCGCGTTCCGGCGATCACTTCCGAGCCAGGCTAGCCGAAGATCTCACAACTCCCAACGGCGCAGTCATTCCCGCGGGCGAGAAAATCAAGGGTCACATCAGCGCCGTTGAGCCGGGGCTGCACACTCGCCTGTTGCTCAGCTTTGATGAGATCGAAACTTCACACGGATGGATACCGCTCATCGCCACTGTGGTCGGAGTTCCCGGCGAGCACGGCTTGCAACAACTGGGAAATGAGGGCGAGATCGGCCGAAAAGGAATGACCAAAGAAGAAATTGCGGAGGCGGTGATTATTGGTGCTAGTGAAGGCGCCGTAGAAGGGCAACATACTTCCGGCAAACGCGGAGCGGCTAGCGGCGCTGCGAACGGAGCAGCCAACAGCGGCTATGCGGCGTTTGAATCAGGCCACGACCTGATCCTCGACAAAGGGACAGCCCTGGAAATTCGACTCGACCGCAACCTGACCGCTCGCTGAACGGCTCGGCAGGTCATCCTGAGCGTAGCCTTCGGTAGACTTCCGGCTTCAGCGGGAGGCGAGCGGAGCGAGGCGAAGCGAAGGATCTCCGTCCAACAAGGCCTCGCGCGGGAGCGCAGCGCAATCCTAAGCACACCCACCAGCAGCGCCTATTTCTGCACCTTGCCGTGCCAGCCTTACTTTTGTCTTTTGATTGTCGTCGGCCCTTCAACGCCTAACGCGTGTTCAGCCCACCACCTTACTTGTTCGTGCGGATGGTTAAAGTAGCTGCGGATCTCCTCTTCGTACACCGGCGCGCCATCTGTTTTCGCCATCGCGCCAGCGGCACACAGATACGCAAAATACGGAATTGGCCCGAAAACAACATCATCAGGTATGCCAATGGTTGATTCCGCTTCCACTGCTTTCTTGAACTCCATGTAGAACGGCTTAATAGCGGGCGCAGCCCGGCTCTCCAGCCATGCCAAGCGCCTGAAAGTAGTTCAGAATGCCGCCACGTCGATCAAGCAGCGGGTCCTGCAACCTACTTATCAGAAACGTCACGACTCGCTCGCGATCGGGATGATTGAGAAGCTTCAAAGCGAGAATTGTCCACAGCCTGTCATTACCGTCTTCAATGATCGGGTTCAGTGTTTGGGTATCATCAGCTCTCGGCTCGGTCCTTTGAGCGAACATGCCACAGAAGACAAGCCGCTCGTCGGAGCTCATCTGCGGCCATCGCTTGCAAAAAGCTTTGGCATCAATTGCGAAATCTTCGTCAAGAAATTTTGACACGTGGAACTGGCGATTGCGTTTCTGATAAATGTAGCTCCACTCGGACTCCCTCACGAACTCCGCCCCAGCAGTCATTAGCTTGAAGATCTCGCTCTCTCGCAAATTCTTCATTGCAACCTCACAGCAACAAAACTCACTTCTTCCGTTCTACCAAATACTTCGCCAATTCCTTCAGCATCTCCGCCCGGTCCCCGAATCCCTCCAACTCCGCAAACGCAGTCTTCACTAGTTGATCCGCTTTACGCACCGATTCCTCAATCCCGAACAGCGCCGGATACGTCGCCTTCTCCGACGCCGTATCTTTTCCCGCCGTCTTGCCCAGTTGCTCCGACGTCTGCGTCACGTCGAGCACGTCATCGGTAATTTGAAACGCCAGCCCCACCGACTGCCCGAAGCCGCGCAGGCGCGCGACTTCTGCTTTGTTCGCACCGGCATAGATTCCTCCGCTCACCAGGCTCGCCGTAATCAGCGCCGCCGTCTTGGCGCGATGAATGTATTCGAGCATCGGCGCGTCGGGCTTGCTGTGCTCGGCTTCGAGATCGACCACCTGCCCGCCGATCATGCCATCAATCGTTCCCGTGCCGCGCGCGATCTCTTCCACAATCTTCACCCGCGCATCAGCCGGACAACTCAAGGTTGCCAGCACCTCATATGCCTGCGTCTGCAGCGCGTCTCCGGCGAGTATCGCGATCGCTTCTCCAAACACGACGTGGCACGTTGGCCGTCCACGTCTCAGGTCATCATTGTCGAGAGCGGGCAAATCGTCGTGAATAAGGGAATAGGTATGGAGCATTTCCAGCGCCGCGCCCAGGTCTTCAATGCCCGATGGCATGGAGCCGGCGATCATTCGCCCCGCTTCCATGCACAAGATCGGACGCAGTCGCTTGCCTCCGGCGAACACGCTGTGCCGCATCGCTTTGTGAATGGACGCGGGATGCTGCGTCTCCAGCGGAATCAGCCGGTCGAGGGCGGCGTCGGCGAGGCTCCGGCCTTGTTCCAGGGTTTGGTCCAACATGCGGAGTGAGTATAACAAGCACGTTGATGCCGATTCGACGGCTAGCTTCTGACTACGCGGGAGAAGTAAGCTGGTTGGCGCGTATTGTATTGACGGAGTGTCAGAGATGCCTCGGAGTTTCGTGCGATCTTGCGGAGCACTTGCATTGATATGTTTGATCTGGCTTCCACTCTGCCTGGCCGAGACGGACTGCGAACAGGGCAATGGACTACTCAATTTTTCTCCGCCAAAAGGAATGACCACGGCAGAGCTTATTCAGAAGTTCGCCGCCGCTGAGACCCTGGCCCGCGAGGCGCGCAAGCACTATACCTACTCGCAGGATGTTCTGATCCAAACTCTGCGCGCAAAGGTAGTGGATGGTGAGTTCCACGAGTTGAACAATATTTCCTATGACGACCGAGGCAAGCGGCAGGAGAGTGTAACTTTTGCCGAGGAACCTTCACTCCGCAGCGTCCAGCTTACGCAGGAAGATATGGATGACATCCGTGTCTTCATGCCATTTATGCTGCCCACCGAAGACTTACCGCAGTATGCTCTGACATATCTCGGCCAGCAGCACGTCGATGATCTCGACACCTACGTTTTCCACATCGAACCCAAGAAAGAGGAACGCGGGCATCGGTATCTTGAGGGTCGTGTCTGGGTTGACAGCCGTGACCTGCAAATCGTCAAAGTCTGTGGGAAGAGTGTGCCTAACGCTGTGCGCGTGAAGAAGAATCAGTCCCAGGATATCCGCGCCAATTTCGTGACTTACCGCCAGCCCATCGACAACTTCTGGTTTCCCGCCTATACCCGAAGCGATGACACCTTGCAGTTTCGCAATGCGTCAGTACACGTGCATGAGGTGGTCAAGTACTCAGGTTACAAACGCACGAACCTCAGTCCCAGAGCCGAGAAAAAAGCTCAACCATAGGGAAGTTCGGATTAAGGTCCCCTCCTTCGTACTGGCATCCTGAGCGTAGCGAAGGACCCCATGCAAGTCGGCTCCTGCAGAGGCTTCGCGAGGAATTCTTTCCACTGCCTCCGCTCGCCCTGCCTTACTTCGCAGACTTAGTCGAACCTTCCCTAGCAGCGGCCGTCGTGAACAATCTCATATCGGATGAGCGACGCCAAAGCAAAAAATTAAGGACGCCCGCAGGCGTCCTCGTGGCGCGAATTTTTGCTCAGGCAGCATTCCTTGCCATATTGCGCAGCACCGACGTGAGCACATCGTTCACGTCATCGGATGCGCACACATCGGCCGCTCCCGCATCAAGGGCTGCGGTCCACATCTCCTCATTGGGAATGCGGTGTGTGCAAACAATGGGGAGAGCGGGGAAATCGTCGTGCAGTTTCTGGACATCCCCAGGATGCGACGACTCGATATCGAGCACTACGGCTTGCGGCTGAGCTTTAACGACTTGCTCCCGCAGTTCATCGCGCGAGCGGGTTAGGTGGACATCGTGAAAATGCGACCGGAGTCCACCGGCGAGGGACCGGGCCACCTTGGGATCGCCTTCTAGTACAACTACGCTTAGACCCATACATCCCAAACCTTTCAACCGTTGTCAACGGCGGACTAGGGCTGCGAGGAGGGCTGGGAAAACCACTACTCTACAGACATTGCGGCTGGTGTGCCTGCGGGGGGAGGGTTCGCCTATTTGCGGGTAAGCGCTTTCTCCGGCGCGGGCTCAAACGGTTCTGCCTGGAGCTTCCCGTTTTTCTTCAGCAGGATCTCGACCTTGCCCTCGGCTTGTTCTAACTCCTTGCGGCAGGCCGACGAGAGCTGCATGCCTTCTTCGAAGAGACTTAAAGATTTCTCTAAGGGCGCTTCGCCCTTTTCCAGCTCCTGCACAATCTTCTCCAGGCGCTGGAGGCACTCTTCAAATTTTGGCAACGGGGTTTCGCTCCGTCACCTATTGTAATGCAACAGAAACGCCCCGCTGTCTACACTTTTTTTGTGAAAAGTTTGAAAACCGATGGACACTCCGTATCAAACCGGGAACCTATAGCACTTTGCTCAAGTGCCAGCAGCTTATGCGGAAACAACCGACCCACCCAGCGCCTCCAGCACATCCACGGCGGAGCTGTATCGCCCCATCGGAGCGCTAATCTGTGCGCCTTGAACGGTTTGCCGCACGGCAATCAGCATTTCCCGCGCGATCGCCACCCCTTCGGCCCGCGCCGCCTCCGGATTCGGCGCCTTGGCCATCCGCTCCAGAATCGAATCGGGAACCGACACCCGCAACTCGTTTTTCATGAACTCGGCATTGCGCACACTCACCAGCGGCCATATCCCGGCGACCACGGGAATCCGACAATGCTCGATGCGGCGCACAAAATTCTCCAGCAGCCGGATGTCGAAAACCGGTTGCGTTACAACATATTCCGCGCCAGCCTGCACCTTGTACTCGAAGCGCCGGATTTCCTCATCCAGATCGGTCAGCCCCGGATTCGCACCCACCCCGATTACAAAACCGGTTCCATTGCCGATCGGATTGCCACCAATGTCCAGACCGCAATTCAACCGGTGCACGATGTTGACCAACCCAATTGAATCGACGTCAAAAACTGCCGTAGCGTCGGGGTAATCCCCCATCTTGGGAGGATCGCCCGTAATGCAAATCAGATTCCTGATTCCCACCGCCGCCGCTCCCAGCAGATCGCTCTGAATGCAGAGCACGTTCCGGTCGCGGCAGGTGTAGTGCAGGATCGCATCAATTCCAACCTCGTTCTGGATCAGAAGTGAAAGAGCTTGGTTGCTGATGCGGGCCGACGCCCGCGGGCTGTCGGGGATATTCACCGCATCAACTCCGACCGACTTCAAAAACCGCGCGCCCTCCACCTCTTTGCGGATGTCGGTGCCTTTTGGCGGAACAATCTCCACCATGGTCACGAACTCGCCCTGCGCCAGCTTGCGCCCCAGACCCGAGCGGCTCTCCATCGGACGTGCAGGAATCGCGACCGGCGTTGCGTGGCCTGCTTTCACTTGCGCCGAAGCGGCCTTGTTCTTGGCCTCTCCTGCGCGCAGCGCAGACTTCATCACGCGGATATGCTCCGGCGTAGTACCGCAACATCCGCCAACCACGCGCACTCCCGCCGCCACAAACTTGCGCGCGTAGCTCGCCATGTACTCCGGCGAGCACAAATAAATATTGCGTCCCTCGACCGAGCGCGGAATTCCTGCGTTGGGCTGGGCTGAGAGCGGCAGGGAAGTCAATGCGCGCACGCGCTCGATCGTTTCCAGCATCGCTACCGGACCCACACTGCAATTACAGCCGACAACATCCGCGCCCCATTCCACGAGCTTGGGCACGAAGGTCTCCGGATCGGCGCCGTCCAGGCAATTGCCCTCCTCATCGATGGTGACCTGCGCGATCAACGGCAGGCCGCCTTTCACTTCGCGCGTGGCCAGCATCGCCTGATGCAGTTCGTCCAGATACCCAAAAGTTTCGAGGATGATCAGATTCACGCCGCCCTCAACCAGCGCGGCGATCTGATCGCGAAACGCGCCGCGTGCTTCCTCGAACGAAGTCTTGCCTAATGGCTCGATTCTCGTGCCTAGCGGGCCGACCGATCCTGCCACCCACACGTCGAAACTCTTCGCCGCCTCGCGGGCCACGCGCGCGCCAGCAAGATTGATTTCGCGGACTTTGTCGGCCAAAGTGTGCCGGGCGAGCCGGAACGAATTCGCGCCAAAGGTGTTGGTTTCAATGATGTCGGCCCCGGCCTGCAGATATTCGTGATGGATGCCGCGAATCAGGTCGGGCTGCGACAGGTTCAACTCGTCATAGCAGCGGTTGATGAATATCCCTTTGGAATACAGCAGCGTGCCCATGGCGCCATCGCACAGCACCGGGCCTTGCTGGATTCGGCTGAGAAGGTCCTGCGGCATATTCACCTGAGAATACAGGAGGAGCGCGGGTCTGTGCAGTATGAGTCATCGAAACGAGTGTTGATGATTGTGAACGGCGGCGAAAGGGGTTGAGCGGAACGCCCAGGGCTCGTTTTATGTAAGTTCTTCTGCCCTCGCACTTTTGGGTTGGTCATGTTTCCATGTACGCAAAGATTTGCGCTAAGGCTGCTCGATTATGCGCGAAAGCAAATCGAGGGGCGTGACAGAGTTCTCGTAAGTACAACGGCATCAATCAGATTCTTGAAATTTGCCGGGTCTCCGCCAGCCTTTGTCTGGCCTCTGACTTGCACCAAAATAAAGCCAGTAAGTCTCTCCGCTCCTTGTTGGGGATGTTGGATTGCAAACTGGTTCGGAGCGAGTGCCACCCGAGCCTGGCTCGCAAGGGCCTGAGCAGCACAAACTTTGCGCCAGTTGCGCCGCAGTGCCTGGCAGCGCGAGATTCTTGTTGCGAAAAACCGCGCCACTTCAGAATCTCGCCTGCCAGCAACGCGACAATGATAGAAACCGGGCCAACCAGCTCGGTTTTTGTTTTGCGCCTCCCTTTTTTCCAAACTAGCTCGCTAAACTGTCGGCATGTTGACTCTGCCGCATTCGTCGCCGTCCGTTCCTGAGCTGGAAACCGAGCGCCTGAAATTGCGTGCCCACCGCGTGGAGGACTTTATCGATTGCGCGGCGATGTGGGCAGACCCGGCCGTGATTCGTCACATTCGCGCGCAGCCGTTCACTGCTGAAGAAACTTGGACGCGACTCTTGCGCTTCCTCGGGCATTGGGCGTTGTTAGGTTTCGGCTATTGGGCAGTCGAGCAGAAGGGCACCGGCGAGTTCCTGGGTGAGGTGGGATTCGCCGACTACAAACGCGATTTGAAGCCCTCGCTTGACGGTATCCCAGAGATTGGTTGGGTGTTCGCTGCGCATGCCCATGGCAAAGGCTATGCTACCGAGGCCGTGCAGGCTGCGATCGTGTGGGGCGATAGGCATTTTGGAAACCTGCGCACAGCGTGCATCATCGCTCCGGAAAACCTTGCATCTATCCGCGTCGCGGAAAAGTGCGGCTACAAGGGATGGGAGCGAACCAGCTATCATGACCATCCTGTGTTGCTGTTCGCGCGGGAAAGCGCTGTGGGTGGTTGATTATCTTTCAGTAAATTAGAAAAAAGCGACTGCAGCCCGTTTCAGCACGATGTCGAGTCTCGGATCGCTTCCTAGAATGCCACTTATTCGCGCCTGGAGGTCGCAGGTTGAATCAAAATGCAAGGGGAGGGGCTGGAAGCCATCCGGACGAAACGGAGCGCTTAAATCGCATTGTAGCAAGTAATATGCTATAAGCTATAGATTGATGGCACAGAACGATTGATGGCGAGAAACTACTCTACTGGGGATTTTCCAGAAAGACATTGCCCTCCGCGTCGACCGGGGTGAGCCCTTCGGGCAGCGTGCCTCGGTTGTATTCGGCCATGCGGTTTTTCCACTTGAGGAAATCGGTGATGGTCTGCGGTTCGATGCGCACTTCGACCCGCCGCAGGCTGGCCAGCAGCAGGTTCATCTCATAGCGAAATCCGGCGGCCGTCCGCAGGTCTTTCGCGGAGGCGCGCATTGTCTCGATGCCTCGCCCGCGCGCTTCTAACAAGCCCCAGCCCGCAGGTAATTCGTCTTCGCGGAGTAGTCCGGCCGGGACCAGATAAAACCTTTCGCAGCCGACGCCGTTCTTTGACTTGAGGCGAAAGGGCTTGGCGCGATCGGCAAGAAAATCGGCGTGCGAGACTTTGCATTCGACCAGCACGGAGTGCGAGCCGCGCTTCCATCCGATCGCGTCGGGCACTTCGCCGTTGCCGCAGGCCTGCTCGGAAAGCACTACGCCGCAGCGGTAGCTTCTCAGCCACAGGATGGCTCGATCGACAAGTTGCGCATGCGTCATAAGAGCAGGCTTCCGGCTTCAGCTTTCCGGCTTCGGGCAATCGGCTTACGCACTTTCTTTTATCTTGCAGACTGCGTTTGCGGAAGTAACTCGACAGCTTCCTGTGGGTGAACTGGACTGCGATATGCAGGCAAGAAGGTGTAACTACGTACTACGAACGATGAGTGTAATCCGGATTTTTCACCAGTTGACTCTTCTCGGTGGAGATTGCCAAAGTAGCTCCTCCAGAAATCGTAGCTTTGATCGCGGAAGTCGCGGGAGCTGCTTCTTGAGCCATATTCAATGATGATGCTGTGTTCTACTTGCGCTCCCTTCGATGAATGACTACAGTTGCGAGGAGGTGAAAGCTTCCGTTTGAACACTCTGTTGAATGTGCTGCTGGTGGTGACGTGTTCTGTGCAGCTAGGGGCACTGACGACGCGAGTCGCCGGACGCAAGCGCGCCTCGCTCGCCATGGCCGCAACGAACACCGCGTTGGCGTTGGCGTTCAGCCTTCTGCTTTTCGCCGAGTTCCTGCAAAGCCGTGAGCGGCTGGACCTTTGGCTAGCCGTATTATTGGTGCTCCAGGGGGCCGCAGCCGTTGCGGCAGCCATCGGACTGGCTAAACGGAGAGAATCAGGCTGGTTGTTTTGGCCGGTGTGGCTCTGGAACTTCGTATTGATCTATGACTTAGTCCGCTTGCGGTTTTTCTTCCTGAGCGGTTGGACCTTCGGCTAGCCGTATCATTGGTGCTGCCAACCTCGCTCAACTGACGAAACCAGGCGATTACAGGTTTTGAGCCTGCGACGGGCATTCTGAGCGCAGGACGTTGCGCCAGCGATTCGCAAAGTGGAGGCTGACTGTCCAAATCTTGTTAAGGGTAATGATTTTACGGTTCAGTCTGAAGAGGTAGTTGCTCGCTACAGGTCATGCTTAGGACATTTGTCGGCATCGCGGATCGTTTCTCTCACAACATTGCCAAACCAGCCAGTGATTTTCACGAAGCTGTTGTAGACCTCTGCGAGATGTGGCCTAGTCCGTTCGCCATAGAAGTCTGATGCGGCGACGAGACCTTCAACTTCCTCCATGACTCTCCGAAAAGCCTGATACGCATCAAATAAAACGACAACCGGCGGAGCGGAGAACTGACCGTAGCGTGCGATCGCCGCCTGCGCCTCTTGGACGCGCATTCCCAGACTTTCCAGCCTTTCCTTGCAAACCTGGCCAAGGTCCGTTGTTGTAGCGTCCTCGCAATGAATGCGGGATGCAAGCTGTTGATAGTTTTGCAGCGCCGCACTCGCTGCTTGCATCACAGGATCGACTGCTTCCCTTCCCAGAGCGGGAACGGCTGAGAGAAACGCCAGCCACACCAGCAGAACTCGACGCAGTTTCATCAGGCTCCTCCGACGAAGTTGAGTCTAATTCTTGGTTCGCTCGCCCGCAAAGGAATCGCAATCTGGTAAACCTAGATTTTGTCGCCCCGGGACCTGTGGTTTACGTAACCAGGCCTTAACACTCATTGAGGCTACGGCCTGCGCTGCCGAGAAACCGGCTACTGGCCTACTGGGGGTTGCTCCGCCGAAATCCCCACAGTCCACGCGCCGCGAGAACGAGGGAGAGCATCGCCGTCAGTCCGAGCGCGTGAAGCGTCCAGACGAATAAGAAGTCTCCATTGGACTTGGCGAGTTGCCCTCGAAACACGCCTCCCGCTCCGATAACATGAAAGACCGGCATAGCCAGGCCAAGGACCGAACCAACAAGCATGATGATGTAACCCGACCGCCGTTCGGCGAGCACCAATGTTCCGTACAGCCAGACGAACAGGATGGGCACTGCAATGAGGGTTGAACCGCCCGCCTCGGGTGTTCCGACCTTGGCGCGGAGAGTATCCCCCGTAAAGTGAAACGTCATGAATAGAATCGAGAGCAGAGACGTGATGGTTAGCGTAAGGTTGTGCTTCATGAACGCCCCAGATATTGTTTGACTCCGCATTCTACTAACTATCTCAATTGTTGTAACCAGGCCATTACACGTTTTGAGCTGCAAAGTGGGATTTTGAGTGAAATTGCGATGTTACGACAGTTAGTCCGGCACACCGGTCGTCAATTCGTTTTCTCCGATTGCTTCGCTTATGCGATCAGGAGAAACCCCGGCCTTCTCACCTATCGCCCGTGCCCGTCGCGTCAAGGGAGGGTGTGTCATAAAAAGCTCTGTTATCTTGCCGCAATCCATAGGCGCTTCCGTATAGCGGTGCAGGTTGACTAGGGCACGAATTGCTGTCTCCGGGTTTCGCGTTAATTCAACAGCAGCCGCGTCAGCTGCATATTCAAAGCGGCGCGACATGAAGTAGAACGTAAGTGCGGGCGCAAACACGACCAAGACGTCGAGAAGTGGCCGATAAGGAAGCAGGATGGTCGACATGCTGAAACACACAACGGCCATAGCTGCTATCACGGCTGCGGTTATCGCCAGTTTCTTGCGACCATGTTTGCCTTTTGCGTGGCCCAGTTCATGCCCAATGACGAAATCGAGCTGTGCACTTGTCAGGAATTTTCCATAGTTGTCAGTTACTGCAATCGTGTGCGAAGCCCCGTAGGCGTTGGTCAGATGCCCTCTACCTGCTGGAACGACATACACTCGTTTTAGAGGTGTCTTGGTAACTTTGGCCAGAGCGAACGCCCGTTTGTAAAGTTCACCACCCTTTACTTCTTGCAGTTTCATGCCTTCTGCCGACCGCAGACGCACCGTTCCCAGTATGTCAGCCACTGCAGCGACTACAAGCCACATGATGCCCAGGAATCTACGGTCATAGATTGCGTTGAAACCCGAGGCAAGAAACAGAATGGCAATCGTCGGGGAGGCAGTCCGCCAGAAAGTCAGTCGCAGTAAATCAATCGTGGTCCACTGCCGCGAGAGAAATGCTCTATCGAGGGTGTAGCAAATAAGTTGAATAGCAGCAATCCCTGCAATCGGCAGGCTCCAGAACAGGAAAAGGTTGGTGAGAATTGGATCAAGCCAGGCTAGTCGCAGGGTCAGTCTCGAAATCAATGCCACTCCCGCGTTAGAGTCCCAGAAGGCCCACCAAGCTGCGAGTATCGTCAACGCAGTGATCTGAACCCAACGACGGCAGGCTATCCACCTTGATGTTCTTCCTGATTTTTTAGCCTGCATCCGTCAAGATTGTAGCCGAGGGAGCCTTTCACCCGGTTGTTGTACCAGGCAATTGGACTTAAACCTCCGCCCCAGCCTGTTTTGAGTCCAATCGCGAGGATCCCCTATTTGGAAAATGCTGGTATCTCAACATTTGCCGCTTCTTCGGCAACATCGGGCTGCATCCGCGCAACTAAACTAGTTCTAAGCCCTGATTGTGGGGAAAAGGAGTGTAAACATGAGCATTAAAATGCTGAACCGGCTGCTGCTCTCGTTGCTGTT
>DASTCY010000052.1:0-43405 GCA_035710725.1 Candidatus Sulfotelmatobacter sp.
GTGCGGATGTGGCTTCCGTCGACATCGGCGTCGGTCATAAGAATGATCTTGCCGTAGCGAACCTTCGTCGGATCAAAGTCGTCTTTCGCGATGCCCGTGCCGAGCGCGGTAATCATGGCGCGGATTTCTTCGTGCGCCAGCATCTTGTCGTAGCGCGCTTTCTCGACGTTCAGAATTTTTCCCTTCAACGGCAGGATCGCCTGGAAGCGGCGGTCGCGCCCTTGCTTTGCCGTGCCACCTGCGGACTCTCCCTCGACCAAAAACAATTCGCAGCGTCCCGGGTCGCGCTCGGAACAGTCGGCTAGCTTTCCCGGCAGGCCGCCGGAGTCGAGCGCGCCTTTGCGGCGCGTAAGATCGCGAGCTTTGCGAGCGGCTTCGCGGGCGCGCGCGGCGTCGATGGCTTTGTTGATGATTTTGCGCGCGACCGTGGAGTTCTGCTCGAAAAATGCGCCGAGCCGTTCGTTGACGAACGCCTGAACGATTCCGGCGATATCGGAATTCAGCTTACCCTTGGTCTGACCTTCGAACTGCGGCTGCGGCAGCTTGACGCTGATTACCGCGACCAGACCTTCGCGAACGTCGTCGCCGGTGAGATTTTCTTTCACGTCGCGGAATAAGCCCATCTGCTGGCCGGCGTAATTGATGGTGCGCGTCAGCGCCATGCGGAAGCCGGAGAGATGAGTTCCGCCATCGACAGTATTGATGTTGTTGGCGAAGCTGAAGATCGTTTCGGAATATCCATCGTTGTACTGCAGCCCAATTTCCATGTGGACGTTTCCGCGATCGTCCTCCATGTAGATGGGCTTGTCGTGCAAAAGCTGCTTGCCGCGGTTCAAGTGCTTGATAAATTCCGCGATCCCACCGTTGTACTTGAATTCTGTGCGCTTTGGCTCGCCGGTCTTTGGATCGTTTGTCCGCTCGTCGGTGAGCGTGATCAGCAGGCCCTTGTTGAGGAACGCGAGTTCGCGCAGGCGCTGCGCCAGCGTGTCGTAGTTGTATTCGACAGTGCTGAAGATCGTTTTGTCGGGCGTGAAATGGACTTTCGTCCCAGTCTTTATCTTCGCAACGCCAGTCTTCTTGAGTTTATTGGTCGGTTCGCCTTTCGAGTAGGTCTGCTCCCAGGTGGAACCATCGCGCCAGATTTCGAGTTCCAGCTCTTCGCTGAGCGCGTTCACGCAGGAAACACCAACGCCGTGCAATCCGCCAGAAACCTTGTAGGTAGACGAGTCAAACTTTCCGCCCGCGTGCAGCTTGGTCATGACGACCTGCGCCGCAGAAACTCTCTCGCCGTCGATTTCCATGTCGTCGACGGGAATGCCACGTCCGTCATCGACCACCGTGATCGAGTTGTCGGTATGAATTGTGACTTCGATCTTTTTGGCGTATCCGGCAAGCGCCTCGTCGACGGAGTTGTCCACGACTTCGTAGACAAGGTGGTGCAGGCCGAGTTCGCCCGTCGATCCGATGTACATTGCCGGACGCTTGCGGACGGCCTCCATGCCACCGAGCACTTTGATCGACTCGGCGGTGTAATCGCCGTTGCCTCCGTTGGTTGTAATCGGAGTCACTTTGCCGTTTTTTGTCTTGGTTTCGACGATGGGAGTATTGATCTCTTTGGTGGCCATTCCGCTCCGCGAAAATGTCCGGATTTGTACCGCGAACCTGGTTCGGATCTACTTACGTTTTGTCACCCGAGAAAGCCGCGAAATCTGGCCTGAATCAGGTATCGAAAACCCAATTCAAGTTATTGAAATTTAAAAGACTTAGGGCCGATTTGCGACTGCTTAAATTCTATCACGAAGAGGGATGTTTCGGGTACTCACAAAGGGCGGAATCGGCAGAGTAAAGGGCGTGTCCTCAACGGCATTCGGGAGTAGGAACTTTCAACAAACCGGGTTCGAGAAGGATGTGAGATTTTAGCCATGTTAAGCTTCTCGGCCTATGCCCGAACAAGCCCCCCAGTCGCCGGAACGTCGACGCCCTCCGTTGCAGAACCCTCCGATTCTTCTCGAGAAGACGCAGAAAGTTCTGCGCCAAATCGAAATGAAACTCAAAGAGCCGGTAATGGCGTACTGGAATTCGCCGAACGGATCGATTTGTTCAAACGACGTGAGTGGCTTGTACGGTCTGCTCCGCACCGTGGGAAAGCTTGACCGAATGTCCCTGTTCGTCAAGTCTGACGGCGGGTCCGGTCAAGCGTCATTGCGAATGGTCCATCTTCTGCGACAGTTTGTGGGCCGTTTAACCGCTCTGGTTCCGCTTGAGTGTGCGTCAGCGGCGACGATGTTGGCTCTAGGAGCAGACCGCATTCTGATGGGTCCTCTCGCGCATCTTTCAGCCGTAGACACTTCTCTCACTCACGATCTTTCGCCTATTGATCGCGACAACAACCGCGTGAGTGTGAGTCAAGACGAATTGCATCGAGTCGTCCGTTTGTGGCAAGCCGAGGCTTCGCGCCAGAATGCCAATCCGTACGCGTCACTGTTTTCCTACGTTCACCCGCTTGTCATCGGTGCAGTCGATCGGAGCAGCGCTTTGTCTACAAAGCTCTGTGTCGAGATACTTTCGTATCACCTCAAAGAGAAAGCAAAAGCAAAACGGATCAGCGAAATCTTGAATTCGGAATATCCCTCTCACGGTTACCCAATTACCTTGCGCGAGGCACGTCGTATCGGACTGAATGTCGAACCTTTGGACGAAGACGTTAATCAACTGTTGTTTGAATTGAACGAAACTTACGCAGAGATGGGCCAGCGGGCGGCAACAGATTTTGATGAGCGTAACTCCCACGACAACAGCATTCTGAATATTTTGGAGGGGAGAGGCTGCCAGATTTTCTTCCAAAACGACAAAGATTGGCACTATCGAGTTGAGGAGCGGCGTTGGGTAGCACTTAACGACAAGAGTTCTTGGCGAAAAGCTGAAATCATCAAAGGAAAAACTGCGGTTTCAGTTTTTCACGTCCGCTAGCTACGGGTTATGTAAGTCCTGCGCTCTGAGATCTTTAAGGAATCCACAATTTGCTTGTTCTTGTTCTCGAGCCTCGTATCGAACTTCTACCTCCGCGCTGCTGATAGGATATAGGCAGAAGGTAACGAGGGGTTCTAACACAAGCATGGCTGTACCTGTATCGCAGATGTGGACTGTCAGCACGTATGTGCTCGGGCAGAAGCTTGCCGGGCGCAAACACTATCCGCTTGTGCTCATGCTCGAGCCGCTGTTCCGCTGCAACCTGGCTTGTGCCGGATGCGGCAAGATTCAATATCCCGCCCATATTCTCAAGAAGAATCTAAGCCCGGAAGAGTGCTTCCGCGCGGTTGACGAATGTGGTGCGCCGATGGTTTCGATCCCGGGCGGCGAGCCGTTGATGCATCCACAGATCGCGGAGATCGTAGAGGGATTGGTCGCGCGCAAGAAATACATTTATCTGTGCACCAACGCGCTGCTGCTCAAAGAAAAGCTGGACGAGTTCAAGCCCAGCAAATACCTGACTTTCAGCGTACATCTCGACGGCCAGCGAGAAGAGCATGATCTCGCGGTCTGCCGCGAGGGCGGATACGACATCGCCGTCGAAGCGATCAAAGAAGCACTTGCGCGCGGCTTCCGCGTGACTACCAATACGACGCTGTTCGACGGCGCGAATCCGAAATCTGTTCGGGCGTTCTTCGATGAGATGATGGATCTCGGCCTTGAAGGCATGATGCTCTCGCCCGGCTACTCCTACGATAAGGCGCCGGACCAGAAACATTTCCTCGGGCGCGCCCGCACGCGGCGCATGTTTCGCGCGATCCTCTCGAATCGCAAGAAGAACTGGCGGTTCAATCTCTCGCCGCTCTTCCTCGAATTTCTGATGGGCAAGCGGACTTTCCCGTGCACTCCGTGGGGCATGCCGACCTACAACATCTTCGGATGGCAGAAGCCCTGCTACCTCTTGCAAGACGGCTACGCCGAGACCTTTGCCGAGTTGATCGAGACCACGCCTTGGGAGAACTACGGTACGGAGTCGGGCAATCCCGCGTGCGCGAATTGCATGGTCCATAGCGGATATGAAGCTTCGGCAGTCAACGCGACGTTCAGTTCGCTAGGCGGGTTCCTGGCGACAGTGAAAGCGACGTTGTTCACGGGTTATCGCGACAAGGAAGCGGAGCGCATGCTGGAAGAGCCGATTGCTCCCGTGAATCCGCTGGTGCAGATCGCACCGCACGCACCGCAGGCACTGCACGAGACCCGGGTATAGAGCCGAACCCAAGGGCTGTCTTCCTGAGCATATGCGAAGGATCCCATATAGGTCGAGATGTGAAAAAGCGTTGACGGGGATTCGTATGATGGTCCGATTTGAGAACGCCCTGCTGAGCCGTTGCTGCTGAAAACGTACATGGGGTCCTTCGACTCCGCATCGAATTCGCGATGCGAATTCGATACTTCGCTCAGGATGACAAGATGAAACTGGATGAAATTGCCTTATGACGGGCAAAGAAGCGGGCCATCTCGGGCAGCATCCGCCTCATGTCACGAACCCTGATGCTCTCGAGGTCGCCCCCGGCACAGCGCACGAGCAACTCGAGGGATGGATTCCCCAGCTAGCGACGGAAGACGAAATCCGCTCCGCCCTGGAAAAGGCCTTCGACTATCGCGGCGACATCACGATCACGCGCAAGGACGGATCAAAGATCGAAGGCTACATATTCGACCGCCGCACCGCATCGACGCTGAAGGACTCCGTCGTCCGCCTGTACCCAAAGACTTCCGACGAAAAAATCGCGATTCCCTACGCCGATATCGCCGCACTTGCCTTCACCGGACGCGATACCGCAGCCGGCAAAAGCTGGGAGGCATGGATGAAGAAATACGCTGAGAAGAAGGCCGCCGGCGAAAAAGACTTAAGCCTTCATCCCGAGCCCCTGGAATAAGTCCAGCAAACTGTGCGATTTCTGCTTCGTTCCACGCCGTTCGTAACCTCAGCATTGTGATCAGGATTACAGATTTGCGCGCTCCTCCGGCGGAAGATTGAGGTTTGGAGGCGTGGAAATGGAAGTCATCGTCGAACATCTCGGGGCAGTGCAGTTTGAGATCAAAGCGCGTCAACACACGATCGCGTGCGATCAGCCGCCGGAAAATGGCGGTTTCGACGAGGGCATGACCCCTCCGGAATTACTTCTTGCATCGGTGGGGTCGTGTGCCGGGTTTTATGCGGCGCAATATCTGCGCAAATGCAAGCTCACAGTCGAAGGCACGCGCGTTCGCGTGACCGCCGACAAGGTCAAAGATCCTGCGCGAGTCGACAATTTTCGGATTGAGATCGAAACCCCGATCGAGCTTTCAGATCAACACCGAGCAGGGGTTGAGGATGCGGTGCACCGCTGCCTAATTCACAACACGCTGCTGCATCCGCCGCGGATCACCATTGAAGTCAAGGAGTGTGTTGGCGCTGAGCGGTAGAACGGGAAGGGCGTGAGCTGAAGCAATTCATTTTGTTGGCACGGAAGCGCGAGACGGTTCTTGAAATTCCAGGCCCGCAACTAGTTGGTCGCGCTCATCCTCCGTTCCACCAATCAAATTAAACGAAATCGCATAGCCCCGCTCTAGCGTGACCAGCGTGGCCTGCCGCATCACACGGGTCCCAACGTTCTTTTCAAAGTCTTCTCGGGGAAGGGTTTTCGCGCCGATCCGAAATTCATAGGGTTCTTCCGTACTTTCAAATCCCTGCTTCTTCGCAACCTCTTCAACGAGCTCCAAATATTGCGCTGCGTCTTTCAGCCCCGGATAGGTGGCCGGATCTTCCACAGCGATCAGAATCGACGCATTGACATCCTCTGCCCGGGCCTCCGGAGGTCGCGAGAACGCTGCCAGCAAAACTCGCGCACTCTGCTTTTCCTCAGCGTTCTTCTGTGCTGTCTGTGGTTGATCCTGTTGTGCTTGAGCGGCCCCGTCTTCGTCTACAGCATTCAATTCTTCGGTTCGCAGTACCCATCCGTCTGGAATTTTGCAGGTAAATCCCAAGCTTTTGTTGCGGTAAACGCCGTTCGCAATGCTGCCCGTGTCGATTCCGTCAGATGCGCCTCGTGCATGCTTCCGAGTCTTAGAAGAGGACGAAGAGCTTGAGGTGGACTGCGCTGTTAGTCCGGACGAGATCGCGATCACTACCATACCGCTTAGCAAAGAGTAAAAGGGTTTCAAACGGCGGATACGCATCCTACCATCGTATCAATGCGGTGGAAGGCTGCGCAGACCTGAGCCGCAAGCCGTTTCCCGCCGTCAGGCAAAGTGCTATGCTTGCGGCATGGAGAACCATACGATCAACGGGGAATCTGGAACTCCCGGCAGCCTCGGACAATTCCTGGTCGGGTTTGCCATGACTTGCATCGGCGGCTTTCTGATTACGAATCAGGTGGCCGTGGTTGGCTCCTATTGGGCCTTTTGGGGCGGCAGTACATTTGGCATTACGCTGCTGCCGGTTCTGTTTGGCGTCGGCATGCTTTTCTGGAACGGCAAGAGCGTATTGGGATGGCTGCTGACGACAGCAGGATCACTTTTTATCTTCGCCGGCATTCTTGCGAATATGCACATCTTCTACCGCGCAACCACTCTCTTCAACACGATGATCATGCTTGTGTTGCTAGTCGGTGGACTCGTCCTGGTTGCGCGTTCGCTCCGTCATCATCCAGTCAAACAAAGCGCCTGACGGCAGCCACGCTTCAAACGAGTACGCTATGTGTGCCCGTAGGAGGTGTGAGATTTGTTGGTACTTATCTCGGTTGAGGACCGACCATGACTAAATACGTCATTCAATCCAAGCGCGGCGCACCGCCGCAAGGCGCCTACTCACAAGGATGGCGCGCCGGAGATTTTGTCTTTGTCACTGGAACCGGACCCATCGATCCCGAGACCAACAAGATCGTTGGGGCCACGATCGAGGAGCAGACTGACAAAACCATCGATAATCTCGCCGCCATTCTCGAAGCCGACGGGGCGTCTTTGGCCGATGTAGTCAAGGTCACGGCGCACCTTAGCGATACTGGCCTCTTCTCTCGCTACAATGCCGTTTATGCCCGCCGCTTCCCGAAGCCTTATCCAGTCCGCACGACGGTCGGAAGCAACATTCAGATTGTGCCCGGATTGATGGTGGAGATCGACTGTATCGCCTACAGTCCGAAAAAGCGGGCAGCGAAGAAAGCTCCAAGGGCGAAGAAGAAAGCGTCCAGACGATAGCCTTGGCTCCGATTCGTGGCTTGGCCCGAAAAGATCTTCGCCTTAACGAGCCGAAATAGTTTGTTCGACTTCCCGTAGCAGCGGCGCTTCGCGACCGCGCGCTGAGACCTTCTCAACCGACTCGATCTCGCCATTTCTTGTGACGAGCGCGCAATCGAAATTGTTGACCGTCGGGCAAACGTGCCGCGGTAGAAGATACAAAACCTCTCCGCAGGGCGGTCCGTCAGCCCCGCCCTCGACTGCCATCGGCAGATGTTCTTCGCTAGGTGAAAGCGGCGCTAAATCCTTGTGGCCAATCACAATACAAGTGGGAAGTCCGGCGTCGGCCGAAACTGCCTTGTGGCCCGCGTCGCAGGTGATGATTCCCGTGCGCGGGCGGCTTACAACCCGGGTCACAACCAGTGCCGCTGGTCGGTATCCATACGCAGTCGACAACTGCGCCAGACTGGTCGCGTCGTTGTATACGATCGTTCCGGGGGATATGCGATGAGTGAATTTCTTGTTCCGAAACTCTGTATACGCTAGCGAGCACGGAAAGGTCGGGGTTCCTGCCGTAATGACCTCAGGCACGTGCGTGCCGCTAGCTTCGATTTCGCTCACCACCTGCAGTAAGCGATCATAGCCTGCACGTGTCGCCTCGTTCCTCTCCGTCGCAGGAATCGCGCCGAATTGCCCATCGTAGTAGTGCAATCCACGAAATTCGAGTCCGGTCGATTCGATCTTCCGCGCCAGAACTGCGATCTTTTCACCCTGGCTTGACTCGATCCCGGTTCGGTTCATGCCCGGATTGACGTCGAGAAAAATTCCGATACGGCTGCCGCACCATTGCATGATTTGCTCATCATTCTCGGCCAAAACGGAAATCCTGACGCGCGGAAACTCAGTGACAACTTCCTGCACTCGTCGTGCATTGGCACCCATCATGGGATATGCCACCAGGATGTCCTGAGCCCCGCTGCGACAGGCCATGAGCAGTTCCAGAGTGGTCGCACACTTGAAGTTGCGAACCCCGCGCTGGACGAGCATTCGCAAGCTATAGTTCAGTTTCGAGGTTTTGATGTGCGCTCGCCAGCGGTCCGGGTTGCCGTCGATCAGCGTCAAGGTACGCTCGATGTTTAACGCAACGACTTCCGGATAGATGACCAGCGCCGGCGTCATCACATCGGCCGTATCCCGGATCCGGTACCGCTCATCCCAGGCAAACTCGTTGAGCATCATCTTCGGCGTTGTCACTGCTTCCTGGGTCATATGCTTTGCCTCCCGGTTGACCGGTCCCACCGCTGATAGTAATCTCCTGAAACTCCATGGGCGATAGCGATTCTACTTCTATTCAGCAGGAAAAATCTCACCTTGTGCGCGGGCTTGGCCTACGGGCTGCCGTCGCGGTCGTCATCGGCGATGCCATTGGCACCGGGATCTTTCTCGTCAGCAGTGACATGGCGCGCGCCGTCGGCTCGGCTGGCCTTCTGCTCGCGGCGTGGGTGCTGGCGGGAGTTGTGGTTCTTTTTGGTGCATTCTGTTACGCCGAACTGGGGGCTGCATTTCCCAAGGCGGGTGGGCCGTACGTCTATTTGGAACGCGGACTCGGACCGCTCTGGGGATTTCTCTTCGGGTGGATGAGTTCGTTCCTTGATCGCCCAGTCGCTATGGCAGGTCTCGGCGCGGGAGTGATACGGTTCCTTTCCTTCTTGTTCCCAGTGCTTGCCGCGCCTTTATTTGCCATCCACATAGGAAACTATAACTTCGCCTTTACGGTGGCGCAGCCGCTCGCGGCGCTGGTCGTGATCCTGGTAACTGCGCTTAACTATCTGAGCGTGCGCCTGGGCGGCGCGGTGCAAACGTTTCTCACGTTTGTGAAGGTGGGAACGATCTTGACGATTGTGGCTGCAGGATTCTTTTATGCAAAGCCCGTAGCAGGGAATGCAGCAACATCTGCCGGTCCCTCCGGACTCGGGCTGATCGCCGCTTTTCTGACCGCTATGGTCCCTGCCATGTGGGCATACAACGGATTCAACGATCTGGGTGATCTGGGCGAAGAGATTGTTCACCCGCACAAGAACATTCCTCGCGCAATCATTCTCGGATTGCTGAGCGTAGTCGGCCTGTATCTGCTGGCCAATGTCATATACATTCGCACGCTTCCGTTCGAACAGCTGTCGCACTCGCAGCATGTGGCCTCGGACGCGGTCGAGGCGTTTGCCGGAACGCGGGGCGCAAGTCTGCTCACCCTGGCCATGGCGATTTCCGCCTTGGGAGCGCTCCACGTTGTGATCATGACGGGCGCACGCATTCCATACGCCATGGCGCGCGACGGCGTCTTCTTCCAATTTGCCGCCCGCGTCCATCCGCGATTTCACACTCCCACCGGCGCACTTTTGTTTCTTGGAACCGTGGCTGTATTCCTCGCGTTGACGGGTACGTTCGAAGAGCTGTATTCGCTCTTCGTCTTCGCGGTTTGGATCTTTTTCGCCTTGACCGCGATTGCTTTGCTTCGATTGCGCAAGACAGATCCCGACCTTCCCCGTCCTTACCGCGCCTGGGGGCATCCCTGGTCGACGCTCATCTTTCTCACCGCCGCAGTCGCGCTGACGATCAATCTGTGGTTGGTTCGGCCGATCCGCTCCTCACTCGGGCTGGCCGTGATTCTGGCGGGCATTCCTTTCTTTTACCGTTGGCGCAAGACGCAGCTCCAGAGCATTGATTAGGACGTCTGGCGGTCGCGCGCGAAACTGGCAACACGGGCCAGCGTTATACGTCTTGACGCTAGTCGTTGTAACAGCTAATATGCGATAGTGAAGAAAGCTTCCAATGCCCGTCCCGGAAACTGCCCGGAAGAGGCTGCTTTTCTAGATCTTCTCCGCACCACCGATCTGCTTTCCCGCCGACTGGTAGGCATCCTCAAATCGGAAGGCCTGTCGCAAACTCAGTACAACGTCTTGCGCATTTTGCGGGGCGCCCCCGAGGGCCTGCCGTGCAATGAGATCGCAAATCGCATGATAACTCGTGATCCCGACGTCACTCGGCTGCTCGATCGTATGGAAAAGCGTGCTCTTATCTCGCGCTGTCGCGAAACCAAGGATCGCCGCATGGTGCTGGCGCGCATCACCGGCGAAGGTCTGGCTGTCCTCAAGCGCCTGGACGAACCTGTTCAGCAAGGCCATCGCCAGATCTTGGGTCATCTCGGACGCGAGCGCCTGCGGGCTCTTTCCGACCTGCTGGAGGCAGCCCGGCAGGTATCTCTCTGATTTTATTGAGCCATATAGTCGTTGCAACGTTTATCGTGGCAACGCATCTATATCAACCGAAGCCTGAGAGAGGCCAGAAGAAAGGGAGGAAATCCAATGAGTACACTCGCTACCCCGCAGATCGCAACCACCACCTGGAACATCGACCCAGTCCACTCCGTTGCCGAGTTCAAGGTGAAGCACATGATGATTTCCAACGTTAAAGGCGGATTTTCCGGCCTCAGTGGGGCGCTTTCGCTCGACGAAGCCGATCTCTCCAACTCGCGCATCGATGCTTCCATCGACGCCGCCAGCATCAACACTCATGATGCACAGCGTGACACGCATCTGAAGAGCGCTGATTTCTTCGATGTGGAGAAATTCCCGACCCTAACTTTCAAGTCAGGGCGCATCGGCAAGACCGCCGATGGCGAACTGTCGGTGGAAGGCGACCTGAGCATCCACGGTGTAACGCGTAAGGTTGTTTTCAAGGTCGAAGGCCCAACTCCAGCCGCGAAAGACCCATGGGGTAATACTCGCCTTGGTATCTCCGCGACCACTAAGATCAACCGCAAGGATTTCGGCCTGACCTGGAATGCGGCCCTCGAGACCGGCGGCATTCTGGTCGGCGAGGAAGTGACAATCACGCTGGACGTGCAGTTTGTGAAAGCCTGAATCGTCCGCCGGCTAGCGGAGATCGAACAATCAAAGCGCCGATACAGGAACCTAGACACAAAGAAGTAGTACAGGAGCAACTATGTCTCTCCGTCGAGTAAGGCAAATCATTCCAACCAAACCTACGATCGAAGGTGCCGGCGTCAAGCTGCAGCGCGCGTTTGGATTCGGCAAAACCAAGGAGTTCGATCCGTTTCTTTTGCTTGACGACTTCCGCAGCGACAACCCGGAGGACTACCTGCGCGGATTTCCGTGGCATCCGCACCGCGGCATCGAAACGATCACGTATGTGCTCGCGGGCTCTGTCGAGCACGGCGATAGCCTCGGCAACAAGGGCAAAATGACCGCCGGCGATGTGCAATGGATGACCGCGGGCAGTGGCATTCTGCATCAAGAAATGCCGCACGGCGACGACCGCGGCCGCATGCACGGGTTTCAACTCTGGGCCAATCTGCCATCATCGCTGAAAATGACCGACCCGCGCTATCAGGACATCCCTGCCAGCGCCATCCCCGAGGTCACTGATGACGACGGCACGCGTGTGCGCATCGTGTGCGGGGAGTTTTGGGGCAAACGTGGCCCGGTCGAAGGCGTCGCTGCCGACCCAAACTACATCGATGTTTCGGTCCCACCGAATCAGCGCAAGCGCTTGAAAGTCGAAACCACCCGCAATGCGTTTGCCTATGTCTTCGCGGGATCGGGGACGTTCCGCGACGCGTCCACGCCGCAAGCTGTGTTGACTGAGTCAGCCGTGGATCCGAATGCGATGCCGAAATATGACGTCGGCAACCATTCGCTCGTGCTCTTTGATCGCGGGGACGAAATCACCGTGCAGGCCGGTCCGGAAGGCATTCGATTCCTGTTGGTCTCGGGAAAGCCGATCGAAGAACCTGTGGCTTGGTATGGCCCGATCGTCATGAACACGCAAGAAGAGCTGCGCCAAGCTGTTGGCGAGCTGCAGAACGGCACGTTCATCAAACATCGCTGACGTAATTTGAGTGGGTGTACCTGGTCTCGCCGCTTTTGCGGGACCAGGGATCCGTTCATCCGAAAGCCCCGCAAGTCGTACCCTGCCCGCAATCGCGCTACACTTATCCGTTAAATTCCTTCCAAAGGACCCTCATATGCTGCGCAAAAATCGCCTTTTTACTCCCGGACCCACACCCCTGCTTCCCGCCGCCCAAGCCGCGATGGCCTCGTTTACCGCGCATCACCGCACCGCTGATTTCCGCAATCTGTTCCAAGGCGTCCTCGCTGATATGAAGCAGTTCGTCGGCACAAAGAATGATGTTCTCGTGCTGGCCTGCTCCGGCACCGGAATGATGGAGGCCTCCGTCTCAAACTTAACTTCACCAGGCGACAAAGTGCTCGTCCTCACGGCTGGAAAGTTCGGCGAGCGATGGACTGGCATCACCAAGGCGTTTGGTTGTGCTGTTGATGTCCTCAGCGTTCCGCATGGCGAGACTTTCGATTTCGCCGAAATTCGCGCGCGCATCACGCCCGATGTCCGCGCCGTTTTCGTGCAAGCCACGGAGAGTTCGACGGGCGTTCGCCATGACATCGAGAGCATTGCGAAACTTGTGCATGCCCACAAAGACACGCTGCTGATTGTCGACGCCATCACTGGGCTTGGAACGACACACCTGCAAGTCGACGGTTGGGGCATCGACTTCATCATCGGAGGTTCGCAAAAAGCGCTAATGATGCCGCCCGGCCTGGCATACGCCGCAGTGAGCGAGCGCGCCTGGCAGCGCATGGAAACCAGCAAATCGCCGCGCTACTATTTCGACCTGCGCAAAGAACGCAAGTCGGCCGCGAAGGGAGAATCCGCCTACACGCCTGCGACTTCACTGTTCGCCGCGATGGGCGCCGCACTCGAATTCATTCGCTCGTTGGGCAACGGCGACCTTGCCGCCGGCCGCGAAACCTTGGTCAACAACGCGGAGCTTTGCGCCGAGATGACCCGCGCCGGTGCCACCGCACTCGGACTGAAGGTTTATGCTTCCGCGCCTGCCGCCGCGCTGACGGCGATTACATCGCCCGACGGTCTCGACTCTGGCAAGATCGTGAAGGAGTTCCGCGAGACCTTCGATGCGGTTGTGGCCAACGGACAAGGCGAGATGAAGGGCCAGCTATTCCGTATCGCCCACATCGGCTACTACGACTATCTCGACACGGTTGGAATACTGGCCGCGCTCGAGCAAGTCATCGCCAAGACCACAAGCCGTCGTGTGGAGTTTGGCTCGGCCGTGCGCGCCGCACAGGAAGTCTACGCCCGCAGCATGACTGACAACGGGCAACTGATCGGGGCCTGAGGACCACGCAGCGCGCAGAGTCCCCCGACTTGTCGGCCCTGGCTAGTTGATGGTGAAGTTCATTGGCGCGGAGACTACCGTCGTCGTGCCACCGCCGTAGATACCACCCGACTGTCCGGGATTGGTCACCGTCACTTGTGCCGTGCCCGCGTTCGCGACCGCGGACATGGTTATCTGCGCCTTCACATGAGCCGAATCTGTCCAGCTCGTCATCATGTTCGTCGGCGTGTTGTTGATCGTAAACGTGACAAAGGCGTTTTGATTGAAATTTGTGCCAGTCACCGTCATCGTGAAGCCCGGGTCGCCATGGGTGGCGGTAGCTGGATTTAGCGATACTATTGTCGGCATACTTCCCGCCATCGTGGGCGTTGTCTTATGTGAATATCCGCAGGCCATCCCCAGCGCTGCTAACCCAATCACCAACACCAATTTTGTGATTTTCATTTGACATTCCCCTTTGGGCCACAGCCCAGATGTGAACAGCATACGAATTGCACCGAACTGGGGTGTCAGAATGCCGTAAAGTTAATGTAAAGAATTTGTCACACGTGCCCCTCCGGTTCTTGCATGCCGCTCTAGCGGAAAGACTTTTTCCTCCGTATTTTCATTGAGTTACACAAGCTCGCCACTTTGTTGAGTCGCCTGAAGCGCTTGAGCCGCTCCACGCGAGATCCTTCGCCTTGCTGGAAAGTACGCGAGGCTTAAGGATGACGCATCGAAGCAGCAATTCAAATTGAGCCAACAGACCTTTTTCTTGCCAAGTAGGTATTCCCGCCCGCAGGAATTAAACTGTTAGGCTCCTGCCTCATCCGGAAGCCAACACACAGCATTTGGAAAGATCGAACCCTGTGAAAATTATCGTTGCCGAGAAAACTTCCACTGCCGCCATCGACCAGCTCAAGGAACCCGGCTGGACCGTCCTCACCGCTGACCAACTCGATGGCAAGCTGCCCGAGCACCTCGAGTCTGCCCACGCCCTGATCGTCCGCTCCGCCGTTCAGGTTGACGCCAAGTTGCTTGAGCACGCCCACAAGCTCCGCGTCATCGGACGCGCCGGCGTAGGCGTCGACAACATTGATCTTGACGCCGCCACGCACAAGGGCATCGCCGTCATGAACACACCCGGCGCGAACGCCGTCGCCGTCGCCGAGCAGACTCTCGGCATGATGCTGGCCATGGCCCGCCACCTTTGCCGCGCCGACGCTCTCATGCACGCCGGCAAGTGGGAAAAGAAGTCTCTGCAGGGAACTGAGCTCCGCGGCAAAACGCTAGGCGTCGTCGGCCTCGGCCGCATCGGCATGGAAGTGGCACGCCGCGCCCGCGCCTTCGCCATGGAAGTCATCGCGCACGATCCTTTTGTCTCGGTGAACGTGGCAAAGCTGGAAGGCATTCGCCTGGTCAGCCTGGACGAGCTGTACGCCACTGCCGACTACATCACGCTGCACGTCGGCCTCACTCCGCAAACCACGGGCATGATCAACCAGGATTCGATCAAGAAAATGAAGAAGGGTGCGCGCCTGGTGAACTGCGCGCGCGGAGAACTGGTCAACGAAGCCGATCTCGCCGAGGCGCTGAAATCCAGCCAGGTAGCCGCCGCAGCAATTGATGTGTTCGCGGAAGAGCCGCCAAAGAACTCGCCGCTTTTGGCGCTACCTAACGTTGTGCTTACGCCTCACATCGGCGGATCAACCCACGAAGCTCAGGACGCGGTCGGAGTCCAGATCGCGCAGCAAGTGAAGGAATATTTGAAGCACGGCGTAATTCAGAACGCCGTTAACGTGCCATCTGTCTCGGCTGAAGAGTATGCGATGATGCAGCCGTACATCATCCTTGCTGAGCGCCTGGGCGCCTTCCTCGCGCAGATCTCCGATGGAACGATCGAGGAAATTTCGTTGCGCTACACCGGACACATCGCAGAATGGAAAACGGAATTGATCCGCAACGCTGCGATCAAAGGCGTGCTCAACCAGGGGCTGGAAGAGAAAGCCAATCTCGTCAATGCCGCTAGCATCGCCGATTCCCGCGGACTGCGGGTGAACGAGGCCCACAAGGCCAAGGCCTCTACCGGAGGCGCAGGCAGCGTGCTCTCCTGCGAATTCAAGACTTCCCGCGAGACTCACTCAGTCAAAGGCGCGGTGCTCCGGCAAACTGCTCCGCGCCTGCTGCAGATCGATGGCATCGACATCGAAGCCCCGTTGGAGCGGAACCTTATCTACGTTCGCAACCGCGATGTGCCGGGGGTGATTGGAAAATTGGGCACGGTACTGGGCGACCACCAGATCAATATCGCGGATTTTTCTCTGGGCCGGCGCGCGGAATCTATTGAGGGCCAGGCCCGCGAGGCAATCGCAGTGGTTCACGTCGACGGCCGCGTTCCTGAAGCTGTCCTGAAGGAGATCTGCAAGATCCAGCCGGTGCAGGTAGCGAAAGCAGTGGAACTATTCTAAGCGGATCGGGCATGTGCACGATGTCATCCTGAAGGCAGCCGTTCTTCAGGCGGAGTGAAGGATCTCGGCCGGAGATGACGTATCGCGTGAGCTCGGGTTGACAGTCCCGAAAATTCGGTGTGCTCGCAAGAAGTGGGAAGTAAGCTTTATTCGCTCCTTCTTAACTTTCTGCTCTCGGCCAGCAGCGCCATCGAGTGCATCAGGTTCTGCAGCGTAACGATGCCCACGAGTCGCTGGTCCTCGACCACAGGGATGATGCTGGAACTGCGTGACGTCAGTTTGCGGAAGGCCGCTCCCAGCGATTCCTGACGCGGCGAGACTTCAAAAATCTTGTTCATCACCGCCTGCACGTAGCCATTGCCTTCCATGCGCAGTGCGTCCAGGATTTTCTGCTTCGAGATCACGCCAACCATGTCGCTGCCGCGAACGACTGGAAAATCGTCCTGCAGCGAGTGGACGGCTTTATCCAGCGCATCTTCCAAAGTGTCTGCCGGAGAGAGGGTCAAGAAGTCGGTGAGCATGACTTCTTCGAGCCGCACGTTGTCGAGGACAGACTGAAAAACCAGCGCGCGCTCTTCCAACTGTGCCGCCGAAAAAATAATAACGCCAATCATCGTCAGCCAAGGATCCTTAAAGAACAAGCCGGCCACAATCAGCACCATCGCGATCGTCGTGCTGATCGAAACCGCACGCCTCGTCGCGAGCGACAAGTCTTGCCCGCGAGAGAACAAAGCGCGCAGCACGCGCCCACCGTCCAGCGGATATGCCGGGAGCAAATTCAATGCCGCCAAATATAGGTTCGTCCATACCAAACTACTGGGAAGGTTTGACGCCCGGAAGAAAGGCCATTTCCACAAATCAATTCCCGGCGCCACGATCATCAGCACGCCTATCGAGGCCCCCGCCAGAGCCAAATTTGTCACCGGACCTACCAGCGCCAACCGGATCTCCCGCTTCCACGGCATCATGGCCGATTTCACACTGCGTGATTCTTCAAACAGCGTTACCCCGCTCAAAGGCAGCAGGATCACGGCCTTCGCCAACATCCCCATACGATAAGCTGCCAGAATGTGCGCGCACTCATGTGCTGCTACGCTCCCCAAGATGATTCCTGTGAGCATCAGGTTTCGCCCACCACTCGCGTGGCCGTTGTGTGCCTGAGATTCAACCCAATAAAGAAATAGTGGCAGGAGGAAAAACGTCAGGTGGATCCGCACGTCGACCCCAAACACCTTCCCTGCTGAAATGGACCAGCTTCTCATTTACCCTCGAATTCATATTTTACATTGGAGAATCGGCAGATTTTGTCAGTCGAAAGGGCCGCTAGTGCATCTCCGCGTCTAGAACCGGGGCTTCCCGGGCCCTGCTCAGATTTGCTCCAGTGTACGTATCGGTGGCGTGATAGGAACCAGAGGGTGAGAGCTGCATTGAGTTTCACTACGCTGACTCCTAGGTGCCCTCTGTGGTAAATGTGTTTGCGGATGCGCGTGATCGCTGGCAAATACCGAAGCCGCAAGCTCAACTCCTTCCGCGGGAGCGGCATTCGGCCCACCTCTGACCGCCTGCGGGAGACGCTGTTCAACATACTGACGGCTGGCAATCCCTCAGCCCTTGAAAACACAGTTTGGATTGACCTCTTCGCCGGCACGGGAGCCGTCGGCATCGAAGCCCTAAGCCGCGGCGCCAAGCACGTCTATTTTGTTGATTCATCTTCATCGGCGGTTTCTCTGATTCAGAAAAATCTGCAGACGCTTGATATGACAAGTGGTTTTACGGTTTTGCAGAACGACGTCCTGCGAGGGCTCTGGCATCTGGAGCGAAGGCACGTCGCCGCCGAGGTGATTTTTCTCGATCCTCCATACCGTTTGCAAGAGACCTATGCCCAAGCACTTCTCGCCTTGGCCGCATCTTCGGTGGTGTGGGCTATGTCGGTCGTAATCGTCGAGCACGAGAAGAATCTCGATCCCGGTCCTACTTTCGCTCCACTTCGGAGGTTCCGTACTGTCGCACAGGGCGATGCCGCTCTAAGTTTCTACCGTATAGACGCTTCGACTTTAGTCAACCAGTAGCGTGTAGCGTCGCACTGCGAATGATGCTTTTCTCCAGCTGAGTCTTAGCCACGGAACTCAGCAACGAGTTGATTGACAAGCACTGCACGCG
The DNA here is from genome assembly GCA_035710725.1 of Candidatus Sulfotelmatobacter sp. Classification (GTDB taxonomy): domain Bacteria; phylum Acidobacteriota; class Terriglobia; order Terriglobales; family Acidobacteriaceae; genus Sulfotelmatobacter. The sequence goes on from DASTCY010000052.1 coordinate 18,031, forward strand.
GGGCATATTTTCGCTCGAACACATGTTTTCTGCAGTCGGGTTGACCCTATGTGCTGCAATCGTATTCGCATTCTTCGGCTCTTCGTTCTGGCGTGCGGCTTATTTCTGAGCGCAGGCAGCGAGGCACAATCCAAGCCCGCCGCCGACGTTGTGATCACGAATGCCAAGGTCTGGACGGTAGATAAATCGCGCCCAACGGCACAAGCAGTTGCGGTTCTCGGCGATCGCATCGTCGCGGTAGGTTCAAATGCCGAAATTGAGGCGTGGCGTGGCGCTCATACGCGAAGCCTCGATGCTGAAGGCAAGCTTCTTCTTCCTGGATTCAACGATGCGCATGTGCATTTCGTGTCCGGCGGAATGCAGCTGACGAACGTGCAACTCAAGGACGCCACCACTGCGCAGGAATTTGCTCGCCTGATTGGCGATCGAGCGAAGCTCACTCCCAAAGGCGAATGGATTCTGGGTGGCAATTGGGATGAGACAAAATGGAACCCACCCGACATACCCACTAAGGAGCTGATCGACGCGCTCACGCCCGACACGCCGGTATTCGTCAGCCGCTACGACGGCCACATGGGACTGGCGAATTCCCTGGCATTGCGACTCGCGGGAATCACTTCTGCAACTCCCGATCCGCCTGGTGGCACTATCGTACGCGATGCGCAGGGCAATCCTACGGGAGCTTTGAAAGATGCGGCCACGGACTATATGGAGAAAGTGATCCCGCCGCTTTCGCACGATCAGCGGCTACGAGTCGTCAAACGCGCGCTGGCACACGCGGCTTCGCTCGGCGTGACCAGCGTTCAGCACATGGTTGCAGACTACGACGACATTGCCGTGTATTCGGAGCTTCTGCGGCGAGGCGAACTTACGACGCGGATCTACGCGGCCCCGCTCATCACGCACGTCGACGATCAGGCCAAACTCGGCCTCGGACATGCCTTCGGCGAGTCCTATCTGCGCATTGGCGCTCTGAAGGCGTTCGCCGATGGCTCTCTCGGATCCGGCACGGCTTACTTCTACGAACCGTTTCTGAACCAGGGCAACAACCGCGGCCTTTTGTCGGATGAAATGCATCCCATCTCGCTGATGCGTGACCGCTACACGAAGGCCGACGACGCAGGCCTCCAGATTTGTACCCATGCCATTGGCGACGAAGGCATCTCGACGATCCTGGACCTGTATGCCGATGTAGTCAAAGCCCACGGCGAAAAGGATCGCCGTTTCCGCATCGAGCATGCGCAACACATGGCGGCCAAGGATTTCGAGCGCTTCGCCCAGTTACACGTGATTGCCTCAGTTCAGCCCTATCATGCGATCGATGATGGCCGCTTTGCCGAATCGCACATCGGTCACGATCGCGCCAGTCGCACCTACGCCTTTCGGACGTTCCTCGATCACGGTGTACGCCTTGCTTTCGGCACAGATTGGGAAGTGGCACCGCTCAATCCGCTGCTCGGTGTCTACGCTGCCGTCACGCGCGCGACTCTGGATGGGAAGAATCCCAATGGATGGTTTCCAGAACAGAAGCTCACCGTCGCAGAGGCGATCGAAGCCTACACCATGGGTTCGGCGTACGCTGAGTTTCAAGAGACGGAAAAAGGATCGATTACAACCGGAAAGCTGGCAGACATGGTTCTGCTCAACGTTGATGTTTTTTCAATCGCACCGGAAAAAATCCGTGATGTTCGCGTGATGAAAACGTTTGTGGGCGGCAAGTTGGTCTTTGATGCAAACGCGTCAGTGACCAATGGAAATTGATAGCGCCCGACGGTCCTGAAGTTGGCTCACCACGCCGCTCCAGTCAGATTGACAATCTGTGGGCAGGGTGCCGACCTGATATTCCGATTCTGAAGCAGGTCAGGGCTGAGTACACTAAATTGCCTTGAACTGAGCAAGCGCAGCATCGTTTCCCGCTCCCATTTGAAGGCGACTCTACATCTTCAGCTCTAATTTTCGCCTACGCAGCCCTGCCCATCAACGGCTGGGTGCAGTGCGCGCAGCGACGGGCGTCAATCGGAATTTCGCTCATGCACTCAGGGCATTTCTTTGTTGTCGGATCAGCCGGTTTTGGTTCTTTATGCATTCGCGCAACCAAGAAATTCACCGGCACGACGACGAAGAAATAGACCGCTGCGGCAATGAGCACGAACGAAATCACCGCATTGATAAACTCGCCTATAGGGAAAGCGGTCCCGTGGATGGCAAATGCCAAGCGGGAATAATCCGGCTTGCCAACCAGCAAAGCGATTAGGGGAGTCAAGAATGCTTTGGTCATTTCCGTGACCACTCCGCCAAAGGCCGCCCCGACCACCACGCCAACGGCCATGTCCACGACATTCCCGCGCAGGATGAACTTCTTGAATCCATCGAGCATGCTGTCCTCCAATCCCCAGTCGTCGCCAATCTAAGCCACCGCCAGACCAACGTCAAGTTGAGGGGCTTCGCGCGGCGTGAGCGAAGCGGGGGCCGCGCCGCAATCCCGAACGCAGTGAGGGATCCCATGAATCGTTTGAGGGTACGCGAGCTGCTGGCTCCCGCTTCGCTCACGCTGGCATGACGCCTCAAGTAAAATACCGCCATGCGCAAGTTCTGGGACAACTCGGGCGCCGCGGGCAGCCGTGCCACTGTCCATCTGCGATCAGTTCCCACGAGTCTCCGGATCGGCAGCGTGACGATTTCTCCTGCGACGGTTCTCGCTCCCATGGCCGGAGTGACGGACACTGTCTTTCGCCGCTTCATCCGCAATCTCGGCGGATGTGGCCTCATCATGACCGAGTTCACGTCGGCGGACGGAGTTCTGCGCAAGAAAGACCAGAAGGCCAAGCGCTACCTGCATTTCTACGAAGATGAGCATCCGATTTCCGCGCAGCTTTTCGGGAGCGATCCGCGGGTGATGGCCGATGCCGCCCGCATGGTCGAGGGACTCGGCTTCGATCTTGTCGATTTGAATCTAGGTTGTCCGGCGAAGAAAGTTGTGAAGTGCAATGGCGGGTCGGGGTTGCTCCGCGACCTTCCTGCGATCGGACGCATATTCGAATCGGTCCGCGCCGCTGTGAAAATTCCGTTCACGGTGAAATTCCGTGCCGGCTGGAACGATGAAGAAATTGTCTGCGTTGAACTGGCGAAGATGGCGGAGAACTGCGGACTGGCAGCTGTCGCCTTGCACGCTCGCACGCGCGAGCAAGGCTATAGCGGCCAGGCTCGCTGGGAGTGGATCGCCGCAGTCAAAGACGCCGTGAAAATTCCGGTGATCGGGAATGGCGACATTCGTACGCCCGAAGACGCCTGCGCCGTGGTCACGCAGACCGGATGCGACGCCGTGATGATCGGCCGCACCGCGCCGTCGAATCCGTGGATCTTCCGGCAGATCAAGCAGTATTGCGATGCGATCACCACGTCTCGTGTAGGGGCGGACCCATTGGTCCGCCCAGCCGAGCGAAGCTCGACCCCTGCCAGCAGCATATTCCCAGACCAAGAGTCCACACGGCCTTCGGCCGCCCCGGACGAATGCGTCCGGGACTACAACACCCGTCTCTATGACGAGCCATCCGAGGCCGACCGCTACGAGATGATCGGGACGTATTTCCGCATGTTGATCGAAGAAGAACTCCCCGACGGGGTCGGGAAAATGAAGCAGTTTGCGTCATGGTTCACCCATGGCGTGCCAGGGGGCGCGGCCCTGCGTAAAGCCATCTACGAGTCAAAGTCCGCGCCTGAAGTCCTGGCGAGGGTCGAGGAATTCTTTGAGGCTCGCCTGTGTGCAGCGGACCTGCCCTGAACGAAGTCGCCTCTCACATCGTAACCGGCCTCGCCACCATCTTCCCCGTCTCATCCTTCTCCACATACGCCCACGGCGTCTTCGGATCGTGCGTAAACACGGTCAGCCATTTTCCCGGGATCGACTCGGCGTAGTAGCGCTTCTTGCTCTCGATTGTCTGCAGCGGATACAGATCGAACGCCATCCCCCAGGTGAGCTCGATGTGCGCAGTGGTTGGAATCAGGTCGGAGATATAGCAGACGGTCGTTCCCTCAGAGGTTGAAGCCCCGTCTTCTTTTCGAGCGCGAGGCGGCATGGCTGAAGCTGTGCGCTCCCCGGTTGTGTTGATCTCGCGAGGGGCCTTGCCATAGGAATGAGCGGCCGCCTCCGGATGACAGTCTTTTATGATCACCGCCTGCATGTGCGCCGTATGGCCCGGGAACGTCCGCAAAGAAATTCCGGCTGCGATCTCTTCGCCGCCCTTGAGCAGCGTCATCTGGCCACTCTCGACCAGCGGATCGTAATTCTCCGGAATGTAGCTGATCGCGTCGCGCTCGCTCGGTTTGCGCGCGTACTGCCACTCGCCTTCAGGAGCGTAGTACTTCGCTCGCGGAAACGTTGGGACAATCTTGCCGTTCTTGCGCACCGTGTTCCATCCGCAATGATCGAAGTGCAGGTGCGTGTTGATCACGATATCGATGTCCTCCGGCGCAACTCCGGCTGCGGACAAGTTATCCAGCAGCTTCGCCGGCTGCCCGTAGAACTTGATCATGCGCTCGGAAAGCTTGTTGCCCATGCCAGTTTCGACGAGGATCGTGTGTTTGCCGGTGCGGATCAGCAAAGAATTCAACCCCGCCTGCACGTAATTCCTCTCATCACATTGGACTTTCTTCGACCACATGCTCTTGGGAATGACGCCGAAGAAAGCGCCGCCATCGAGAGGATAGGTGCCGTCGGAAAAGATTGTGAGCTCAAAATCGCCAAGAGTGAGACGGTGCATGACGCTAGTGTGCCACATCAGCCGTCGGCTGCTCTGTTATGCTCTTGCCAATGCCCCGGCCAACAGGAGTGACGATCATTGGTTGTTTCATCTGTCTCCTCGGGGTCTACCTGTGTTCGCTTGCTGCGATGCGTCTTGTTCTGCCCAGCGCTCTTGTGAGCCTTCGGGGTGCGCCGTTCATGTTCGCAATGAGGCGGGCCAATCCATATGTTTTGTTGCTCATTGGGACGGCGTGGGTGCTTGTCAGCTGGGGACTCTTCCAGTTGCACGACTGGGCTCGCTTTACCGCGACGATTCTGTTGGGAGTGGGCGTAGCTTGGGAACTCTCGCTGCTGGCATCCGGCAAAGTCCAATCCGGCCCGCAACTGGTGGCTTACTTACTTGAGATTGTAGTCAGGCTGGCTGCGATTGTGTACCTTATGAGATTCGAGGTCGTAGCTCGCTTTCGCCTGAATCGCCCCTTATCGTAAAGATTCAGATGTGGCGACAAAGTGCAGTCCACGCCGTTAGTCCTTGGCTTTGACCGGCTCTTTTTCTCCCACGCGTTTGCTGACTTCGAACGTCATCTTGCCCGCCTTCTTCTCGGCATCGACGATGACGTGGTCGCCATGCAGCACTTCGCCATCGAGGATCTTCAGCGCCAACGGATCCTGCACCAGCCGCTGGATCGCCCGCTTCAACGGACGCGCGCCAAACGCCGGGTCATAGCCCCCGGTGAACAGCAGCTCTTTTGCTGAGTCGGTCAGTTCGAGTGAGATCTTGCGATCGGCCAGGAGCCGGCGCAGGTCTTCCAGGCGTAGCTCGATGATTTTCACCAGCTGCTCCTTGCCCAGCGGACGGAACACGATAATGTCGTCCACGCGGTTCAGGAACTCGGGTTTGAAATGGGTGTGCAGTGCGTTCATCACTTGTTGCGATGCTTCGGCAAAGTCTGCATCCGAACGCACGGCTTGCAAGAACGACGAGCCAATATTTGAGGTCATGATCAGAATCGTGTTCTTGAAGTCGACCACCCGGCCTTTGCCGTCGGTAAGGCGGCCATCATCCATCATCTGCAGTAGAACGTTGAATACGTCTGGATGTGCCTTTTCGATCTCATCGAAGAGCACAACGGCGTATGGACGGCGCCGCACCTGCTCCGTAAGTTGGCCGCCTTCTTCGTAACCGATATATCCCGGAGGCGCGCCGATGAGTCGCGCGACAGAATGTTTCTCCATGTACTCCGACATATCGATGCGGATCATGGCGTGCTGGTCGTCGAAGAGAAATTCGGCAAGCGCGCGGGCCAGTTCGGTCTTGCCGACACCGGTTGGCCCGAGGAATATAAACGAACCGATCGGCCGCTTGGGATCGCTCAGGCCGGCGCGCGAACGGCGAATCGCGTTCGCAACGCGCTCTAAAGCCGGATCTTGCCCCACTACGCGTTGGCGAAGGCGCTCCTCCATCGTGACCAGCTTTTTTACCTCGCCTTCCAGCATCTTCGAGACTGGAATGCCGGTCCACTTGGAGACAATGCGGGCGATGTCTTCCTCATCGACCTCTTCTTTCAGCATCCGCGGCCTCACGGTGCGGGCGCCCTCGCCCGCCAGTTTTGCGAGTTCCTCCTCCGCCTGCCGCAGCAAGCCATAACGAATTTCCGCCACCCGCTGTAGATTTCCTTTGCGTTCTTCGGTTTGTTCTTCAAGCTTGAGCTGTTCGATTCGCTGCTTGAGCTGACGACTGCGTCCGATCGAGTCCTTTTCTTTTTTCCAATTTGCCTTGAGGGTGTTCGACTTTTCGCGGATCTCGGCCAGTTCGCGCTCGATCACGGCAAGGCGTTCTTTCGAGTTGGGGTCGTCTTCTTTCTTCAGCGCTTGCTTTTCAATTTCGAGCTGGGTCGCGCGGCGTTCGAGCTGATCGATGTCGGTGGGCAGAGAATCGATTTGAATGCGTAGCGAAGCCGCTGCCTCGTCGATCAGATCGATGGCTTTGTCAGGCAGGAAGCGATCGGAAATATAGCGATGCGATAGCGTCGCGGCGGCGACGATAGCCGAATCCTTGATGCGCACGCCGTGATGCACTTCATAGCGTTCTTTCAATCCGCGCAGGATAGCGATCGTGTCTTCTACATTTGGCTCGCCGACGAACACGATCTGGAAGCGCCGTTCGAGTGCAGCATCTTTTTCAATGTACTTGCGGTATTCATTCAGCGTGGTCGCGCCGATTGCGCGCAGCTCGCCGCGAGCCAGCGCGGGCTTCAGCATGTTTGAGGCGTCAATCGCGCCTTCCGCTGCTCCTGCTCCGACCAGGGTATGCAGCTCATCGATGAACAGAACGACTTGTCCCTGTGAGTCTTCGATTTCCTTCAACACCGCTTTCAGCCGATCTTCGAACTCACCGCGATATTTTGCGCCGGCCAGCATCGCGCCCAGATCAAGGGCCACGACCCGCTTGTCTTTCAAAACTTCAGGCACGTCTCCGGAAATGATGCGCTGTGCTAATCCTTCTACGATGGCTGTTTTGCCGACCCCGGGCTCGCCGATCAGCACGGGATTGTTCTTGGTCCGCCGCGAGAGCACCTGCACCACGCGGCGAATCTCTTCATCGCGTCCAATCACTGGATCGAGCTTGCCTCGGCGCGCCTGCTCGGTCAGGTCGCGCGCGTAGCGCTCCAAAGCCTGATACTTTGCCTCGGGATTCTGATCGGTAACCTTCTGCGATCCGCGGACAACCGTAAGCGCCTTGAGAATGTCGTCGTAACTGGCGCCGCGGCGCTTCAAGATCTGTTGGGCGGGATCTTGCTTTAAGTGCGTAGCAGCGAGTAGCAAATGCTCGGTCGAGACGTACTCGTCTTTGAAATTGGCGGCCTCTTTGAAAGCCTGCTCCAGCAGCTTGTTCGCGGAGTTGGAAAGTGTTGCCTGTGCGGCCTGACCCGAGACTTTCGGCAGCTTCTCGATCTCGCCATACAGATCGCTGAGCACCGCCTGCGGGCCAATGCCAATCTTTTCGAGCACAGGCGGAACGATGCCTTCTTTGTCTTCCAGCAATGCCGCGAGCAGGTGCACAGGCATCAGCTCCGGATTGCCATGCTCCGACGCAAGATCATTTGCGCGCTGGACGCCTTCCTGCGCTTTGACGGTGAATTTGTCCCAACGGATGGGCATAGATTCCTGCCTTCAGTCTGGTCAGTGAATAACAAAAACGGGTTTCTGAGTTTGTTGTCTTTCTCTTGCGTGTTGCTGCGCGACTTTGGAATAGGTGGTGATGTATTCTTCCTCGCTGCGTTGGTCGAGGTGGGGCGTATACCTTCCCATGTCTGTAATAGTCCTCCCCAATTTGCTAGACGCCGGCGATGCCGCACGCCTCGGACCGCCGGCAGCGATCGCCTTTTCCTGGTCGCGCAGTTTTTCCAGAATCTTTATCTTTTCGGAGAAGCTGAGCGCAACTAGCTCTTTCCGCATTCCGGCCTTTGCCGCAATTTATTCCTCAGTCATTTTAAAATTGTAACGGGAGGCGGTCACCTCTGCCGCCTCCCGCCGACTTCAGGGGCTAAAGCCCCGGTCTGATTTTTCTCCTCTTACGCAGCGCTAAAGCGCCGCTCTTCCACGTAATCCCTGGGCGGCACGACTGAAGTCGTGCCCTTCCCACTGGTACCGCCCTGGCGGCGGACTTCCTAATTACGCGGCCTTGCTCGGCCCTTTGCCTTCCAAGGTCTTGCCAGAGGTGACGTTCACCTTGATCTGCTTGGGCTTCGCTTCGGCCTTCTTCGCCAGCTGGATCTTAAGCACGCCCTTATCGTAGTTCGCCTGAACATTGTTGGCGTCAACGGTCTGGGGCAGGGTGAAGGTGCGGGTGAAGCTGCCATACTGACGTTCCACACGGCGATAGTTCTCTTCTTTCTCTTCCTTCTCGATCTTGCGCTCGCCATGCACGGTCAGCGTGTTGTTCTCCAGACGGACGTCGATGTCCTTCTCCTCGATTCCGGGCACTTCCACTTTCAGCGTGATATTGTGCTCGTCTTCGTACACATCGACCGCCGGAGCAAAGGTTGACGTGGTGAGGGACTCGTCCCGGCCTGCATCGTTATAGGACTCACGGAACAAACGGTTCATGCGGTCCTGCAGGGTGGCAAACTCACGGAAAGGTTCCCAACGGGTCAAAACGGTCATGACTAAATCCTCCTCAATTTTTCACTTTGAAACTTAGAAGCTTTATCGATAGCTTCATTCACTGAATCAGATGAACTAATTAGCATACTGGAAGCATAAAATATGAGCGTGTTATTGTCAATACAATAATTGTTCCTTTTTCAACGGTTTACGTAGAATATTGCACACTTGAGGTAGGACGTCTCTGGTACGTTTGGCAGCACAGGGTGGTCTTTAGCTTGTCCGCGGAGCTCAACGAGTCGAAGCTCACGATGCGCATCGCGAGCCGCATCGGACAATACGTTGAGCAGCGCATCCGAGCTGACATGGTAAGAACATGAGCAGGTCACCAGGATCCCTCCCGGACGAAGCATCTTCAGAGCTCTGAGGTTAAGTTCTTTGTATCCGCGGAGAGCCGCCTCCACATCGCGTTTGGTCTTGGCGAACGCCGGTGGATCGAGAACGATGCTGTCGTATTGTTTCCCTGAGTTGGCCCAGTCTTTCAGAACATCGAATGCGTTTCCTTCGATCCACTCGATTTCACGTCTGTTGAGTTCGGCGTTTGCTTCCGCGCTTTCGAGCGCCGGTCGCGAGCTGTCGATGCCGGTCACTCGCGAGCACTTTGCGGCCAAGTGCAGGGCGAATCCACCCTGGTAGCAGAAGACATCCAGCGCTTCTCCATGCGCATACTGCGCGGCGGCCGCATAGTTTTCACGCTGATCGAGAAAGGAGCCGGTTTTCTGGCCTTCTAAGGCTTCATAGCGAAACTGCACGCGATTCATCAAAAACGTTGTTGCTGCCTTACTTCCCTCGACCTGCCCGGACGCGCGCGGGAGTAATTTTTCTAATTCACGGACCCGGACATCGACGCGCTCAATAATTGATGCTGGGGCGAGCCGGGATTTCAATTCCGAGACAAAGAGTTCCCGGATCTCGGCGGAATCCATCGCCTGGGTGAGGATTTGAAATGAAACAATGTCGTTGTAGCGATCGACGATCAACCCAGGCAGGAAATCCGCCTCGCTGAAGATCACTCGATAAGCATTGCTGTCGCGAACCACCACTTCCCGATACTGAATGGCTTGCGCAATACGCTCTCTTAGTAGCTTCGGAAAATCCGCGACGGCGTGCGACGAAATCATGCGGATGGCGATCTGAGAGGCGCTCGAATAGAGAGCTGTGCCTAAGGGCTTGCCGTGCGGGTCAATCACGGCCACAAGCGATCCCGCAGGGACCTCGTCAGAAGAAAGAACGTCTGAACGATAAACCCAGACGTGCCCTGCTCTTAGCCGCGCAGTTCCGCGCTCGGAGATTTTCAACTTTGGAAGAAGGGACCTGGACGGAACGGCTGCGTGGCGCATTAAGAAATCTTAAACGCAAGCGCAAAAAATGAAGATCCCAATAGGTGAAATACTAGCTGGCGGCCTGCTCGGAGGAAACTGCCGCTGCATCGGGCTTGGAGGAACCCCGGGCCATTTCCGCACGCGCTGCATCCAGGTCGGCCTGCAGGGAGTCGAGCACCACCATGGGAAGTTCTGTGCCCCAGGATTCCAGATCTTCTTCGGTCCAGCCGCCATTGAGACGCATCGCGCCGGTGATGTCCTCTGGAAAGGCTTGCCGATAATCTCCTTCGCGGCTGAGGATGTCGCCGATCAAACGTCCCGTGTGCACGTCGTAGACTCTTCGAGTCGCCATGCCGTGTTCGTTGGTGAGGTACATGTAAACCTCGCCATCGCCGGCGAACTCCGCACGGTAATACCAGGCTTGCGCCGAATCGATCTTCGGACGATGTCGCTTCGGCCGCGCCACCATAACTTTTTCCGGCTCTTTTTCGTTTGCCGGATTGAAGTACAAAATCCGCTGGCAGGAATCGCAAACGATGGTTTTACCTGCGCGCACCTCGTTGTAGGTCTGCGGACGCAGGATTACCTGGCACGCCAAGCACTTATGATCGCGAACTTCGGAGATGCCGGAGCCACGAAACTTGGATACACGATCGTAGTGCCGCAGCAAGTCCTCATTGACAAGGGCGCGCATCTGATCGCGCTTGCCGCGCCATTCCGCCAGCAGCTTCTGGTCCTCGGCGGTCCTCTGTCGGGCCTGCTCTTTCTCCTTTTCGATTTCCGCCGTCTCTTCCTTCAGTTCGGCCTGCGCAGCTCTTACTTCTTTGTCGCGCACATCGGCATTGACCATCAGTTCGAGAATCTTGTCTTCATTGGCGCTGATGTCGCGCTCAGCGAACTGGATCTCGTGCAGCAGCGCCTTATATTGCTCGTTGGTCTTTACTTCAAGGGACTGGTCGCGGTACTTCGAAATCTTCCCGCGGAGATCAGGAATCGCGGTTTCGTATTTGCGGCGGTTGGCTTCGTCGATCTTGACTGCGGCCTGGGCCTTCTCCAGTTGAGCTTTGGTTCCGGCCAACTTCTGCTCGATTTTGGCTACCCGCTTCGGGAGTTCGGCAATTTCTTCCTGCAGAAGGCGAATTTCCCTGTCCGCTTCTTGAAGTTTTAGCAGATTTTCAATGTCAGAATGCATCGGGAGGAATCTGCATTGATTCTATCATGCGCAGCAGCACGGGTTTCGGCCATCTCTATCGCCACGATTTTCTTGCACCCTTTCCGGTAAAGTATTTCTCCAGGCCCTTGGTGCCAACAGGCAACCGAGCAGCGACAGCAGTTGCTTTGGAGTTCGCGGTGCCAATTTGCTTCTTCGGTTGCAGGGTCGGGTTGTGGGGCCTTCTGTGTTTTGTGCCAGGTTTTGTTCAGCATCTCCAAACCTCATGAAGAATAGCGCCATTCTCCTCATCAGCTGCCCCGATCGAAAGGGCGAAGTCGCCACGATCGCCGATTTCGTGTACCGTCACGGCGGCAACATCCTGCACGCCGACGAACATGCCGATGAGCCCTCAGGACTCTTCCTGATGCGGGTTGAATTCGACCCCTCTGAGTTCGACATTGCCCTGAACGATTTTGGCAAGCATTTCGCTTTAATCGCGGAAAAATTTCAGATGACCTGGCGGCTGGCGCAATCGTCCCAACGTCTCCGGATGATCATTTTCGTATCGAAATATGATCACTGCTTGGTTGACCTGCTCTATCGTCAACATGCCGGCGAGTTGGCATGCGACATTCCACTGATCATTTCCAATCATCCCGATAACGAAGCAGTAGCCAACTTTTACAAAGTTCCGTATGTCGTTGTCCCGGTCAGGAAAGAAAACAAAAACGAAGCGGAAACCAAATTGCAGTTGCTGATCGATCAGCACCGTCCCGACTTTATGGTGCTGGCGCGCTACATGCAGATTCTCTCGAACGAATTCGTAAAGCGATATCCGCAACGCATCATCAACATTCATCACTCCTTCCTTCCGGCGTTTGTCGGAGCTCGTCCGTACCATCAGGCGTTTGAACGCGGGGTGAAGTTGATCGGCGCCACCAGCCACTACGTTACCGAGGTACTCGATGATGGCCCGATCATCGAACAGGACGTCGTGCGCGTCTCGCATCGGGACACGGTTGAGGACCTCATCCGCAAAGGGCGGGACCTCGAAAAAGTTGTGCTGTCGCGGGCCGTGCGGGCGCACGTCGAAAATCGTGTGCTTGTATACGGAAATAAGACAGTCGTGTTCTAGGGCGGGTCCTGGCCATCCCATCCCAGTAGTGCATGGACTTCGGGTCCCAGCTTCCTGGTGCCGTGCCCTCGCCATTCCGGTAGTAACTTGCGAGCCTGGTGACTTTCGTCTTTACTTGAAACCAAGAAAAGAATCTTGTCGTTTTCTGGAAGAATTCTGCTTCCGGGGGCAAGTTTGGCCGAAGATCTCAAGTTTGAACTAGCCATTCTGGCGACGGTTCAAGGCTTCTACCAGAAGCTCATGCACGACTGTCTGGGTGGAGAGGTTCCGGTTCCGCACGGTCTCGACGAGGACTCGCTGCGACAGTTGGACTGCGACCTTCCTACTACCCTGGCCACCATGCATCGCTGGTTGCACTTGCTCGACATGGCGATCACTCCCGCCATGCTGCGCAAGGCGTTGACCCCGGATACTGACTCGGAAGTGGCCGAGGCCCTTCTGCGATATTTTATCCGCCGCCGCGAGTGCACCGACGTGAACCGCGACAAAACGGACCTGATCGCGACTTTTCTTTATCGCCATCCGCGCGTGCCTGGGCAGTGGGAACAGAGCGGATACGGACTCGATGGTGCCTTACCTCTTTCTCCTTTTGAAATCGCACTTCTCGAAATTCTGGCCGATACCGATGCGCCATCCCTTCCCGAAGAGCATGTGCAGCTATTGCGGCGATTCGATCCTTTGCGCCAGGAAATTGTCCGCTTCCGCGATTTCAATTCCCTGATCGATTCGGGAATTGTTTCGCGTGTGCGCGAACTGAAGCAGTGGCTCGATACTTCGTTCTATCATCCGGGGGTGCTGGCCACGGTTGCAGCCTACAACGCCGCGTTTGGCGCGCGTTTTGACGAGTTGTTTGCGAAGGCCCTGGGAGAGATCAAGCAATTCGCGCAGGCGCTCGAAGATATGGGCGGCACGATCTTGAGTACGGTGGACGGCGTCGAAGTCACGGTGGAGCACGTGGCCGCGATCGAGCAAAAAGAGATGCTGCAGGCCGACTACGGCAACGCGTTGGAAAAATTTCGTCGTGTGTCGAAATTGAAAAAAGAACTGGATCGGCGCCCGCCCATTCGCAAGTCCCTGCTAACCTCGCCCACCGCGCGCCCGCCCGTTTCTTCCAGCTCCACATCCGCTGCCGCGGCCAAACCTGCCCGCGCAGCCGCCGGAAAACCTCCCACCGCAGCGCCTGTTTTCCAACCCCCGGTGATCACTGCCCAGCAGATATCCATGGAGGATGGCAAACTGCGGAGAGTGGAAGAATCTATTCGGGTATTTGTCCGGGTGGCCGATCCGAAATACCGGCAGGTTGTCCCCATGCGATTCTTCAATCTCATGCTGAATGCAGCCGAAGCCGACGCCTACAACGCCGGCTTTCTCGAAGAAAAGAGTCTTCGCGCCGATGTTGCGCGAACTCTGATCCGCCTGGTCTCGCTTGCGGCCCGCATCAGCACCGAACTGGAAGAACTGAAGCGAAGTCAGAGCATGTCGTCACTCTGGAAGCTTCACGCCGATGCGCTGGTAGTTCTGCTCGACATGGCGAGTACCGCAACGGAAGAAGCAGGTAGTGTAGCGAAGAATGCCGAGCAGAACGCAGCGGGAGTTGCCGCAAAGTCCATCCACGAATCCGTGCAAAAGCTGCGCAGCCGATCCGACGTCGTGGTGAAGTTATTGGCCGGAAGCTAGGCCTCTCCAGACATCCAACTTTCACCGAAAACCCCAGCAGAGAACGCGCGGGATGCTAGTCGATCCGGGTGCCAGCGATAACACCCTCAGGCATCTTCTGCCTTGGCTTCGAAAATAGCCAATGAGCCCATGCACGCGAGCGGTTCGCTGCTTCCCATCGTCTTGCTACAATGGATGTTCGCCCATGAACCTCTCTGCGATACAGGCTGCGCTGCGAGAACGCAACATCGATGCCTGGTTGTTTTACGACCATCACCATCGCGATCCCATTGCTTACCGCATTCTGAATTTGCCTGCCAGTTTGATGGTCACACGCCGCTGGTTTTACGTAGTGCCGGCCGAGGGCGAACCGACCAAACTGGTCCACAAGATTGAGGCCGGGCACCTCGATTCTCTGCCCGGCAAGAAACAGCAGTACTCCGGTTGGCAAGAGCTGTTTGACGAATTGAAGATGATGTTGGCGCCGTATCGTGACATCGCCATGCAATACTCGCCAAACAACATTGTCTTCTACGTTTCGCTGGTGGACGGCGGCACGATCGACCTGGTGCGCGGGCTGGGAAAGAACATCGTCAGTTCAGCGGACATGGTCGCGCAATTCGAGGCAACCTGGAGCGAAGAGCAGATCAAATCGCATTTCGCGGCGCGCGATGCTATCGACGCGATCACTGCGGCAGCGTTTCAGGAAATCGGACGCCGCGTTCGGAACGGCGGCACAACGGAGCACGAGATTCAACGGTGGTTTATGGAGGCGTTTAAGCGCGAGCAGCTTCTGACCGACGACCCGCCTATCGTGGCCGCGGGGAAGAACGCCGGTAATCCGCACTACGAGCCAGGCCCAGAGCATCCTGTTCCGATTCGCGAAGGCGATCTGGTCCTGCTGGATGTGTGGGGCAAGAAAAACACCAGGGATTCCGTTTATTACGACATAACGTGGATGGGTTTTGTAGGCTCTCCTCCATCTGGCCGGATACAAGAGATTTTCGAGATTGTGCGTGGTGCCCGCGACGCGGGTGTAAAGACAGTCATCGACTCGGTGAAGGCGGATCGACGGATCGCCGGTTGGGAGGTAGACCGCGCCACCCGGGGACACATTCAGAAGGCTGGCTACGGCGATTATTTTATTCACCGCACCGGACATTCGATCGGGACCGAAGTCCACGCCAATGGCGCGAACATGGATGACCTTGAGATACATGACGAGCGGCAGATTCTTCCGAACTCCTGCTTCTCGATCGAGCCCGGCATTTATCTGCCAGAATTTGGCGTGCGCAGCGAAGTGAACGTGCTGGTCCGACCGAAATCGGCAGAGGTAACCGGGAAAATACAAAAAGAGATCGTGATCATCTGAATGGCAAACTCCACAATATCCAAGGCTAAAATGGCGGACACGGATTCGGTGGGCCTGATGCCCGTGATTGCGCCCGCACTCGGATGGCTCATCCCTGGCGCCGGACACCTGGCCCAAAAACGCTGGATTCGCGGCACTCTACTTCTGATTTCGATTGCAAGTTTGTTCGTGCTCGGAATTCTGATGCAGGGCCGCATCTACAAAGCCAATGGTGGCGATATTCTCGATATTCTCGGATTTATCGGCGATGTCGGCGCAGGCGGATTGTACCTTGTGAGCTTGGCATGCGACTGGGGTCAGGGCGCCATCGCTTTCGCTACCGCCGACTACGGAACGAAGTTCATGATTGTGGCCGGGTTATTGAACTTTATCGCGGTTGCCGATGCCTATCACATCGCCATCGGAAAAAAGCAATAGAACGTGCCCGTCGGATCATCCGAATGAAACGAGTGTAAAAATCTAAGTCGATGACGATCACTCTCAATCACTTCAGTGCGGCACTTGTATTCGCTTTCTTCACCTCAATTGTCTTCGGAATTACTCACCGCGAGACCACGCGTGAGATGGTCCGCTATGGACTGTATTGTTTCGCCATGTTCCTCGGCGGCGTCTTTGTTGCCGGGTGGGTGATGTGGCTGCTGCGAAGATGAATTTGGACTTCTGCTTTCAAGGGCTTCGTCTAGTCTTCAACGTTTTTTCAGAACGATTTGCCGAGATCTAATTTGAATGGCTGAAGCTGACGGCTGATTGCCGATGGCTGCTTTTATCCTTCCCACACAAACGCGTCGAAGACCCGCCTGGAATCAAAATTCAGTCGCCGGTAAAGCGCCACGGCACCCTGGTTCGCTTCGGTAACCGTCAACGAGAGCAACGAAAAATTTCGCTGACACAAGTTGCCGATACTGGCTGCGATCAACAATTCCCCAGTCCCATGAGAACGATACTCCGGCAGCACGCAAATCTGCGTCACATGCCCAACATCGTTGCGCACGCGTGAGCATAGAATGAGCCCAATCACGTTTTTGGCTTTGCGATCTACCGCAACGAATGAGGATTCTGCATCAAAGACACCGCAACCCGGAAAGCGAACGATATTGTTCAAGAAGCGCAGCGATCCGCTGAGCGTGTGATATTGATCGTTGATCTGCGCGTCCACATGGCCGCGATAGGCAGCGGTGATCACAGCGGCGGCCGCCTGGTAGTCGCTCTCCGCCCAACGCCGAATCTCCACATCCGGATGCATCGGGGGCGGGGCTGCCGCGGTGCCGCTCAATGCCACTGCCATGAATATCCGCGGATGACGCTCAAATCCCTGGTCCAGAAATGGACGAGACACCGCGTTCGCTTCATGTGCCAACAACTGCGCCTCGACGCGATGTATTCCCGGAGATTGCTGCAGGGTTTCGATCACGTGCGTGAGCAGGCGAAGTTCCACATGGCGCGCATCGGGTAGTCGCGTTCCGTTTGTGACATACAGATCTCCGATCACACCCTTGCTGCCTTCGTAGACGAAAAATGAATAGCCGAAGACTCGTCCGCGGTCGATGGCAGCGTAGCCCGGAAGGATTTTCGCGTCGACGTAGCGAAGGATCATATCGGCGGAGTTGGAGTAATCCCACGAGAGCAACCGCGACCATACCCGCGTCTCATCTTCGAGCAGTGGGCGCAGGTCAACGGAAGAAAAATGCCTGAGATCAAGGATCTCCAAGGGACTCCTGGCAGCCGGCCCGGCGGAGGCGCGACCAGAATTCCGAGTTTAGTGCGGCAGTGAGAGGAGAGGCAAACGCCGCGAATCCCGAGCGGCAATAGAAGAAGTATTTTTCACTTTTGCTTCCTCGCCTGGACTGTGGCATCTAAGGCCGAAGAAGTACCAGTTGCATTCATAGAGGAGGCAGCTTGACCGAGATTGAAGTTGAGATTCGTACGAGCGATGGCCTGGCCGACGGGCTTCTCTATCAACCGGAAACCGATAGTCCCAGTCCGGGTGTTTTCTTTTTGACCGATATTGGCGGCATTCGCGCTTCGCAGCGTGCTATGGCTGCCCGACTCTGCTCTGAAGGGTATTCGGTACTGCTGCCTAACATTTTTTATCGCAGTGGCAAACCGCCTCTGTTTGAGCCTGGTGTGAAATTCGGCGATGAGAAATTCATGAAGCGCATGGGTGAACTCTCTTCGGCTCTGCCCCCGGAAGCAGTCGAGCGCGATGCGGCGAGCTACATCGATTTCTTCGCCAGACACGAGGGAGTAAAGGGCGGTCCGTTTGGTGCTGTCGGACTGTGCTTCGCGGGAGCCGTCGTAATGCGGATGGCCGCAGCGCGTCCCGATCAGGTGGCCGCCGGCGCGTCGTTTCATGGAGGCAGGCTGTATTTGGACGGACCGAACAGTCCTCATCTGCTCCTGCCGAAAATCAAAGCGCGCCTTTACTTCGGACATGCAACCAGGGACAACAGCATGCCGCAGGAGGCGATCGAGAAGTTCAACGCGGCGTTGAAGGCGTGGGGCGGACAGTATGACAGCGATATTTACGAGGGTGCGCTGCACGGCTGGACCGTTCCCGACAGCCCTGTGTTCAATCCTCCACAGGCGGAACGTGCTTTTTCAAGATTGAAGGAATTATTCCGGACAGCGCTGTAAAGATCGCTGAACTATTTCTCGGCCGAAACCCAGAAGTAGTCGACATGCTGCGGCGCATAGTGCCCGAGGAATGAAATTCGCCGGCTGCCGAGCTTCTGTCTCAACTCGCTTTGCCATCCTTCGGGAACGACAACCAGATGCTCTCCCGCGGGCACGGGGGAGTACTCGTAACGAATCGTTAGAGAATTCCGGTAGAAAGTCAGGCCATATTCGAGCTCGCGCGAAACTCCATCGACAGCCAAGGGCAAAGGCTTCGTTTCCATGCCGAAGATCTCGCGCGCCACCGGTCTCGCAGAAAGAGTCTGATCAAGTGCAGTACCACCCCACCTAAGCACCGCGGCCACGCTCAGGACAACTGGAATCAGCGTCACGAAGCGCAGCATGCGCAATCCCAACCTGCTGGCCAGCGTCAGTACGATGGCGGCCGTGAGAACGAAAGTGACGGCGACAGCAATGAAGATTGGCTCACCTGTTGGCATCCGGTGCTGCCGAACGAGATACACGATCAGCAGAGAAGGAATCACTATTCCTGATGCGATAACGGAGTGCAATATGGCAACGACCTTCGAAACGCGCGCAGAACCTTCCCCGTGTTGGCGTAGATATTCAGCGAGCAGGACCGCTCCTGCCGGCACAGCAGGCAATATGTAGCCCGGTAACTTCGATTGCGAGATTGAGAAGAAGAGCACCGGGAGAACAAGCCAGATGACGGTGAAATGACTGAACTGCAGTTCCAGATCCAGGGCGTGAGCCCGCCGTTCCCGCCACCAAACCCGCAGTGTTTCCGCTATGGCCGCGATGACGAAAACAAGCCAGGGAACTAACGCCAGCAGCGTGACCGGGAAAAAGTACCAGAACGGCTCCGCGTGGTGATATAGATTGCTCGAGAACCGCTCGAGATTGTGCTGCAGGATGAATTCGCGTAAGAAATTTGGATTCCGGAGCTGCACAGCAATGTACCAAGGCAATGCCAAAAAGCAGAATAAGACAATTCCAGGCAGCCAAACGGTCTTGCGCATCCAGTTCCACTCGCCAAGGGAGCCGCTTTGCGCGGCTATGATAAGTGCGGCCAGAAACGGGGCTATCGGGCCTTTGGCGAGCGTTCCCAGTGCCAACGAGACGTAGAACAATGCCAGGTACAGACGCGATCCGTCCTCTCGCCAGGCCCACCAGGCAAGCATGGCAATGCCAAAGGTGGTCGATAAGGCCATGTCTGTCGAGGCGGCGCGGCTGTAGCCAATGATTCCGGCGGAGGAGGCAAGGATCAGGGCGGCGTCAACTTCTACGCCCCGACGAAAGCGGCGAAAAAACAAATACACTACGACCACCAGGATCGTTGCGTTGAACGCCGAAGGAACGCGCGCCGTCCAGTCGCTCACTCCGAAAATCGAGTACGCGATCATTGCCTGCCAGTAATAGAGCGGCGGCTTTTCCAGCCAGGGCTTTCCCCACAGCACTGGCGTGATCCAGTCATGTCGCGCCAGCATCTCGCGCGCAACCTGCGCATAACGCGGCTCATCGGCGCCGATCAGCCCGAATTGTCCTAAGCCATAGAAAAACAGGAATCCGCAGAAACCGGCAATTAACAAAACGTCGGTGCGTGTGCGGGAGTTCATCGAAAAATGACCGGCCGCTGCTGGAAAAGAGTATCAATGCTAGGCATTCGCAATTTTTGTCCGCAGGAGCGCATAAACGCTAATCAGCACCCACACGCTCTCGAGAATCACGAATCCAAGCTGGAATGGACGTAGCGCAATGTATCCGAGGATCGCGGAGCCGACTGCGTTCATCACGTTGTAAAAAACTGAGTGCGGATCTATCCAGCCGAGCTGATGACCGACGTAAGCGATAAGAATCAGCAACGCGCCCACGAAAGACGCGATCTGAGTTCCGAGTGCGATGTGCATGTCGCTTATTGTACGCAGGCTACTGCACGGAGGGGCCGCCACGAAGGGGCGAGAGCACGCGACGAACCGCATCAGCCAATGGGCCGTCGACCGACAGTCCGCTGGCGCATTCATGCCCGCCACCGCCAAAGCTTTCCGCAATGCGAGCGACGTTGAGCTTGCCTTTGCTGCGCAGGCTGACGCGATAGCGGCCGTCAGGCAGTTCGCGAAAGAACGCTGCCACCTCGACCCCAGCGATCGAGAGAACATAGTTTACTAGCCCCTCGCAGTCCTCTTCCTTGGCGCAACAGCGCTCCATCTGTTTTTGCGTGACCCAGATCCATCCCAGATGAGACTCGAGTTCAAGGTTGCGCAAAGCTTCGCCCAGCAATCGCATCTTCGCGCTCGAGTGCGCGAAATATATTCCCCTGGCGCAGTGCGCGGGATCGGCGCCGGCAAGCACCAACTCACGCGCCAGTGCAAACGTGCTGGCGTTCGTCCCCTGAAACATGAACGATCCGGTGTCAGTCATGAGTGCGATGTACAAGCATGTGGCAATTTCCGGGGAAAATTTCACACCAGCCTCGCGCCCCAGCCGGAAAATCATTTCCGCCGTCGCCACCGCATGGGGATCGATCCAGTTCACGTGCGCGAATGGACGACCACTCACATGGTGATCGATGCTGATCAGAAATCGGTTTTCGAGACCTTCCAGCCGCGTACGATGGATGCTGTCACACTCCAAGAGGATTGCCGCGTCATAGCTGCGATCGACGGTGCTGGACTGTACAACCTGATCGGCAAACGGAAGAGAACGATAAATGCGCGGGACGGGATCATGCATCACGATGTCGGCTTGTTTGCCCATAGACCGCAGTACCTGGCAGCAGGCGAGCGCCGATCCAATTGCGTCGCCATCGGGGCGCGCGTGCGAAGTCAGCACGAAACGCTCGCGCTGTTCGATTTGCCGCAGCACATCCGCCAGCATGTCGCTAGACCTTGCCTTCTCCACCAGACTTCGTTCTTTTCTTGGCCCGCTCCAGCAATTCCTCGACTCGTGCCTTTTCGCGCTCCGATCGATCAAGGCGGAAATACAATTCAGGAGCACGCCGCAAACGCAGACGCTGCACCAGTTCCCGCCGGATGTAGGCCTTAGCCGCTTCTAAGCCCTCGAGGCTGCGGGCGGCCTCCTCATTATCACCATCCACATCTACCCAGACCTGCGCCGAGCGGCCGTCTTCAGCCAGGTGCACGCTCGTGACGCCCACCAGCCCGATGCGCGGATCGCCTAGTTCTCCCTCCACGAGCGTTTCGATTTCTTCCCGCAGCGCTTCGCCGAGACGGCCGCGATGATGCTGTGCGCCGCGCTTTTCCACCCGTCACCTCGAAGTAAAACGCATGAGAATATCAGAAAATGTGGGGCTCTGCGATCAACGCTTTTGACGCTGCTCTTTTGCGCCTGTTAGACTGCTTGTTTGTCCAGCCATTTCCAACCGCAGAAGGGGATCCGTGCGCGCTGAAACCCGCCATCAGCTGAAACAAGACGCATTTACGCGCGTCACCATGGAAGCCGCGGAGAAAACCGCTCATTGGACGGTCGAACACCGATCCACCCTCGTCATCGGCGTGATCGTTGCCGCTGTAGTTGTGACGTCGATCGCAGGCGGTTGGTACTACTTGAGCCTTCAGGACGAGAAAGCGAGTCTGGAATTATCGCAAGCGGTAAGAACGATGCAAACGCCTTTGCGTCCTGCTGGTTCGCCGCCGCAGCCTGATTATCCCAGTTTCGCATCGCTGAAAGAGCGCTCCGTCGCTGCCGACAAACAACTTCAAGCTATTGTTGACAAATATCCGCATACCCGCACTGCCGACATGGCGCGATATTTGCTTGGGGTGAACGCTGCCAATGTCGGAGATTCCGTCCTAGCCGAGCGCGATCTCAAAAAGGTTATTTCTACGGGGAATGGCGAACTGGTTTCCCTGGCCAAACTCGCACTCGCGTCGCAGTACGGCAATGAGAAGCGAACAAAAGAAGCTATCGCACTTTACCAGGAACTCATCAACAAGCCTACAGCCTCGGTCAGCAAGAACACGGCTCAGTTGCAGCTGGCCGAACTGTATCAGGATTCAAACCAAACGGCCGACGCCAAACGTATTTATGAGCGGATCAAGAAAGACAGCCCCAACACGGAAGCGGCCCAGCTGGCAACTGAAAAAATGGCACAGCTGAAGTAAATTACGCCTTCCCCCAAAATGCTTGCCGTTTCACTTTTCTCGTAGCTTAAGTACCATATCTGCCAGCACTCCGATCTAAAATAGGCTTGCTATGGCTGACATCGCACTCCGCGTGAACGGCAGTGAGAGGAAAGTCAATGTATCGCCTCAGACGCCGCTGCTTTGGGTTCTGCGCGATACGCTCGAATTGACAGGAACCAAATTTGGCTGCGGCGCAGGACTTTGCGGCGCATGCACCGTGCACGTAGATGGAGAGGCGATTCGCTCCTGCTCCACTCCGGTGTCGCAAGTGAGTGGGAAAAATGTCACTACCATCGAAGGTCTCAACGGCAACGGCCTGCATGCGTTGCAGCAGGCGTGGATTGCCGAAGAAGTCCCGCAATGCGGTTACTGCCAGACCGGGCAGATCATGCAGGCAGCCGTCCTGCTGGCGAAGACTCCCAACCCGACAGACGAGCAGATCGGCAAAGCGATGAACGGGAATCTCTGCCGCTGCGGAACCTACGAGCGCATCCGCAAGGCCATACACCGAGCGGCCAACAGCGGAGGTGCGCGATGAATCCCGTATCTCAGCAAGTCGACACAAAAGCGAAGCGTCCCATATCTCGCAGAGATTTCTTAGCCGTAGGCGTGGCGGCCGGAGCGGGATTGGTCGTCGGTTTTTATCTGCCGCGCGGGTCGGAGTCGGGCAGCACAGAAGGACTCTCGCCCAACGCATACCTGCGCATCACTCCCGACAATAAAGTCACGATTGTGGTCGCGCGCTCGGAAATGGGGCAAGGTGTGCGAACCGCACTGCCCATGATCCTGGCCGAAGAACTCAACGCCGACTGGAAGCAGATTTCAATCGAACAGGCCGGCGCAAGTTTGCTTTTCGGAGACCAGACCACGGGTGGGAGTGCCAGCGTGCGTACTACCTGGGATCCCATGCGCAAAGCCGGTGCCCAGGCGCGGGAGATGCTGATCTCCGCGGCGGCGTTGACCTGGCGAGTGCCGCGATCGGCTTGTACAGCCGAGAATGGCGCCATCAAACACAGCGCATCGGGGCGGCAACTCACCTATGGAGAACTTGCCACCAAGGCCTCAGTCCTGCCCATTCCGACTGATATTCCATTGAAGCAGCTTAAAGATTACAAGATCGTCGGTCAACGCTTGCCTCGGATCGACACCCCAGACAAAGTGAGAGGCACAGCACCGTTTGGGATCGACTCTCGTCTGCCAGGAATGAAATTTGCTGTGCTCTCCCGGTGCCCGACCATCGGCGGCAAGGTAACAAGCTTCGACGATAAGGAATCCAGGAAGATTTCGGGCGTAAGTTTCGTTGGCAAAATCAGCGATTCGGCGGTTGCTGTGGTCGCCGATAGTTCCTGGAATGCCATGGAAGGCCGGCGCGTTCTCAATGTCGCCTGGGATGACGGTCCGAACAAAGATTTGAATTCGGCCGCAATCGCAGCCTCGCTCAAGCAATCGGCCTCGAAAAAAGGCGTCAGCATGTATTCGGCTGGCGATCCTAAAAAGGCTGGAGGACGCCGGATTTCCGTAGAGTATGAGCTTCCGTTTATGGCGCATGCGCCGATGGAACCGGAAAACTGCACGGCGCATTTTCAAGGATCACAGTGCGAATTGTGGGCGCCAACCCAGGTCCCGCAAGACTGCCGCGATTCGGTTGCTCAGGCGGTCGGCCTCGATCCGGACCAAGTGAAAGTACATGTGACGCTGATGGGCGGCGGGTTCGGCCGCCGGTTAGAGCACGACTATGCGGTTGAGGCAGCGCTGGTTTCAAAAGCCATTAATGCGCCGGTGAAACTGGTCTGGACTCGCGAAGATGATATGCGGTTCTCGACGTACCGGCCCGCCAGTTTGCACCAGTTGAGCGCGTCCGTGGATGGATCCGGATATCCGGTTGCGCTGACGCATCGTTTGATTACGCCTTCGATCAGCGCGCAAAAAGGGCAACCAGGACCGGGTGGCATCGACCCCGATATGCCTGACGAGGCTGGGCCCGTGTATCCCATGCCTAATTATCTGATCGAGTTCGTTCAGGCGGAAACGCCAGTGCCTCTCGGATGGATGCGATCGGTCTATGCACTGCAGGCGGCCTTCGCGTTGGAGAGTTTCATTGATGAACTGGCCGTATCCGCTGGCAAAGATCCGCTGCAGTATCGCCTGCACCTTCTGGCCAAGGACCAGGATTTGGCCTACTTCACCAACACATGGCATACCAGCCGCATGCGAGGCGTCCTCCAACTCGCGGCGCAAAAAGCGGAGTGGGACAAGCCCCTTCCCCCGGGCCGGCATCGCGGCATCGCTTGCTTTGGCTGCTTCTCGTCCTATGTGGCTGAAGTGGTCGAAATCTCGATGGAGAACGACGCGCCACGCGTTCATCGCGTGGTCGCGGCCGTGGACTGCGGAATCATCGTGAACCCCAGTATTCTCGAGCAGCAAGTTCAAGGCGGGGTTGTCTACGGGCTAGCGAATGCATTGCGGGCGAAGATCACCATCGACAAAGGGCGCGTAGTGCAGGGCAACTTCGACGACTATGCTCCGCTGCGCATGGAAGAAACGCCTACGGTCGAAGTCTACGCGGTTCAAAGCTCCGAGCCGCCAACCGGAATCGGAGAGCCTTCAATTCCGCCGTTGGCTCCCGCGCTCTGCAACGCGATCTACTCGGCAACCAAAAAGAGAATTCGGGCGCTCCCGATTCAGAGTTAGACTCCGACCAATGCGCGAGGTCAATGGGAGAGTTCCTGAAATAGTGGGAGTCATCCTGAGAGTAGCCGCTTTTGGTAGACCCCCAGCTTTAGCTGGGGGCGAGCGAAGCGAGGCGATGCGAAGGATCTCGCGTGTACATGCTTGTGGCTTCGTCCTTGTCATCCTGAGCTTGTGTAATGGCGTCCTGGCGCAAACTGAACCCCTGAATTCGGTTCCTGCTTCGCGTCTCGCGCATCTGCGCCATGGCATCAATGCCAGCGAATGGTTTGCTCAGGTCTATGATCCCAAGGGATACACCAAAGAGCATTTTGAAAACTGGACAACTGCGGCCGATATCTCGCTGATCCATTCCCTCGGCTTCG
>DASTCY010000053.1:0-9452 GCA_035710725.1 Candidatus Sulfotelmatobacter sp.
CGGCACCAGTGGCTTTCGCGCCGCAAATGGCGGCTCTCCGGTCGCCTACGGCTCCCTGCGAGCCCCCATTTGCACCTTTGCCCGATGAGGTTGTGATGTAGACTCTCTCACTCACCGTGGTACAAAAAGTCGGTCAGCTCATACGAGCGGCAGCTTTGCGCGCACCGAATTACCTCAACCAGTTAGCACAATGGCGTACAACGTCAACAATCAACTCACTCAATGGGGCACAGCGAATCTCTACTATGATGCTGACGGCAACATGACCAGTGACGGCGTTAACAACTTCGTCTGGGACGCCAGGAATCAATTGACTTCCGTCAATTTTGGCGCCACCGCTAGCTTTAAATATGACGCGTACGGACGTCGGGTCAGCAAGACAACCGGTTCAACCACTACAAACTATCTTTATGACGGCGTAAGTATTGTGCAGGAGCTTTCTGGCACGACCCCGACCGCAAATCTTCTAAGCGGCGGCATCGATGAAGTTTTCATGCGCACCGATGCGAACGGGCCAGCGAGCTTTATCACCGATGCTCAGGGCAGCACTCTAGCGCTAACAGACGTGACCGGCACCCTCCAAACCGAGTATGCCTACGAGCCGTTTGGGAACACAACGATTACAGGCGGTAGCGGAAGTCCCTTCCAATATACGGGCAGGGAAGACGACGATGATTCGCTGTACTTCTTCAGAGCAAGATACTTCAGTCCAATTGTTGGTCGATTCATCAGTGAAGATCCCGAGGGGATCGCTGGGGGGCTCAATCTCTACTCCTATTCTGGTGATGATCCGATAAATTTTCGGGACCCATTGGGACTCTGTATTACACGTGGCGACCTTGCGATCAGCGGTTTGCTAGATTTGGCAGTCGGAGGTCTGCAACTTGCGATCCCGATCCTACTAGCACCGGAGACGGGCGGTCTAAGCTTGTTGGCTTCTTATCAGAGCTATAGTGGAGGGATGAAAGCGTTCGGAGGGATAGCAAAGCTATTAGGAGCGGCTACGGGCGATGTCGAGAATGGTGAAGAAGGCGGGCAATTCTTTGGGGGCTTATCCACAGCAAGTGGTACTTTGACTCTACTCGGGGGAGGATCATTTGAAACGGCCGAAACTGCGTCTTCAATTGAAGGGTTAGTCTTCGGGACGATTCTCGGCTCAATTGGTGCGACGGCTCCTGATGAAATCACAGACTTAACTTCTCCAAATGTCGGGGAGAGTTTCAGCCGGTGGGTCCCGTTTAAGAAGATCATAGATTACGGCGATACTGCTGGGGCCGCATACGGCTTGGCACAGCCGCCGGCGAACTCAAGAACTAAATGTCAATGCAGTCATTAAACAAATATTTATGAACCGAACGACTATGCAGCCGACTATCACTTTTATAATCTGCGCTCTGGCGATCATTGGCGCCTGCTCGTTTACGGCAATCTTCGTGGCGCATATTTCCTTTAGACTTGTAGTTCCGGTCGCTTCCATAGCGGTCGCATTGACCGTGACTGCATTCACGGTGGCGGTCAACCACAGAAACCGATCGAGCCCGGCTTCGGAGAGTCTGAGTCGGACGGCGTCCGTGCAACCTAGCGTCACCTCCAGAAAGCGTCTTGTTCTCAGAGTTCTAGCCATAATAGTGTTACTCGTTGTTTTTGGGGCGGGTGTTCGAGTGGTTTATCTTTTGTTCCACGGACAATCCGACAGCGACCTCGTCAGAACCTACTTTCCAAGAGCAGCCTTAGGGATTGCCTTGGCAATCTACGTGCTCATTGCTACCGCGAAGGATTCTTGACGTAATTATCAGCAAAATGAATGAATTTTCGCTCGCCAAAATTCAATCCAGCAGGAATCAAGCACAGGTACCAAGGTACCACGCGTCGGTTCAAATCCACTCGACCGAGTTGTAGTTCTTAGTTGATTTCCATTAATCTAAAACTAAATATCGTGTAGACGATTTTGTAGCTACGATTTCCCAAAACTTCAATCAACTTCAACAAGACCAGAGGGCCGAGCGCCACGAATTTCAATCAAAAGCAGTTAGAAACCACAAATTTCAACACATCTACACAAGTTGTTGAATCTGACTTCTAAGCAGAGGGTCGGGGGTTCGAATCCCTCCGGGCGCGCCATATTTTTCAAGCGTTTGCGAGCGATAGGCCCTCTGGTCTTTTTTCGACTGTAGACGATTTTGTAGTCTTCGACTCCTTTTCGAAACGCCCTGGTCGGTCCTCGACGCGGACCGCGCACGGACGGTTGTGTGACGCCCGCGCCCTGATAGGTTTCACCACAGCTTACAAGACCGCGGCAATGCCAAGGACCGCCTAGATCAGCATTGGAAGCGGTCGTCCGACACGTGCCCAAAGCGGTGCGGCGATCCGGGAGACAAGGTCCTCTCTCCCAGCCACAAGAGCGGTGCGGCCCTGAAGCGTGTAAGTTTCGTCGTCACGCATTTTGCAGTGTCGGGCGGAGCCCGTACCAAAATCCACGCTTGATGTTTGGCACTCCTAGTGCGCCCCCGAGCTCGGGTGGCGGAGTCGGTCCGCTTACGCTTCAATACCCACAGCTGTTGTCTGAAAACTAGATTCTCGAGTAGGAGAGTGGACCGCGACCGACAGCTCCGCCGAATCGTGCTTAGAAAGATTGCCAGAATGCGAAACATGGACGCGTTGTTACCGCGCGATATCTGTGGAAGGCAACTCGCATGTGGTTGAAATCACATGCGGACAGAGATTTAGCGAACGACATCGGTGTTCTTGCTCATTTATTTGTGAACACTAGTTGTCACTACTACGAACCTCAAACGAATTGAATCGCTTGCACAGGTCCTGGCTCGTGTATTCTCCCTATTTACTTCTAGGGAGGGGCGTGGCACAATCCAACGCCACGGAGCCGCGATGGGGAGAAAACGAGAACTTCCGCAGGGCACCCTCGATATGCTTGTGCTCAAGGCGCTATCCATCGGACCCATGCACGGGTACGGCGTCGGCCAACGCATCCAGCAACTAGCCGGCGACATGCTTCAAGTAGAAGAAGGGACGCTCTATCCGGCGCTCTACCGCATCGAGGCTCGCGGCTGGATCAGAGGTGAATGGGGCGTCTCTGACAATAATCGGCGCGCTCGTTTCTACCGTCTCACCAAATCCGGCCACAAACAGCTCGCTGTCGAGGAGTCGAACTGGAAGCATCTTTCTGTCGCCATCGGCAGAGTGATGCAAGCGACGTAGGAGTTCAAATGTCCCGCTGGAAAGCTCTGTATCAACGCCTCCGCTCTCTTTCTCGTCCGGACCGTCTCCGCGATCAGATCGCGGACGAAATGGATTTCCATATTGAGCAGCGCGCGGCGGACAACGTTTCCAAGGGCATGGCGCCGCAACATGCACGACAGCAGGCGGAACGACGCTTTGGCTCAGCAACACAACTTCGCGACGAGGGCTACGAAGTGCGAGGTCTTCCCATGATCGAAACTTTTTGGCAGGACCTGAAATTCGGAGTACGTTTGCTGCGTCGGGCCCCAGGTTTTTCGCTGCTCGCGCTCCTCTGCTTAACGGTCGGTATCGGCGCGAATGCCGCGGTGTGGAGCTGGGTCGAAGGCATCCTGTTGCGGCCGTATCCCGCCGTCGCTCATCAAGAGCGAATGATGGCCATTGCCGGAACAGTGAATGGAGTGCCAGGCGCAGTTGGCAGCACGGAACCCCTATCGTGGCCGGACTTCCAGGACTTCGCGGCGAATTGTCGGCTCTTCGATTCATTTGTCGTCTCTCGCATCACCGGCGCCACAATTGGCGTCGGCGAACGCGCCGAACAGGTAACAGGAAGCATCGTCAGTTCGAATTACTTCACCGCGCTTGGGGTGACACCGGTTCTCGGACGAGGGTTTCAGCCGGACGAGGATCAAGGGCGCAACGCGCATCCGGTCGCAGTGATCAGCTACGAGCTTTGGCGCGAGCGATACAACGGCGATCCCTCCATCGTTGGCCAAACGCAGTTGATGAACGGCGAAAAGCTCTCCATCATCGGCATCGCTCCCGCGGGTTTTTATGGAACGTTCGCGGGGCGGACGATGAATTTTTGGGTGCCGGTTTCAATGCAGGAACGCTTCTCTGCCAGTTATTCGCTGGAAGATCGCGGCGCGCGCTGGATCGAATCGTACGCGATTCGCAAGCAAAGGGTGACTGCGGAACAGGCGCAACAGGAAATCTCGGCCGTCGCATCGCGATTGGAAACGATGTATCCGGCGACAAACCGAGGCCACGGAGTCAAGCTGTATCCATTATGGCGAACGCCGTTCAACCAGGCGGGAAACCTACTTTCCACGCTCGCCATTGCAACGGCGGTGGTTGGGTTCGTGCTGTTTATTGTCTGCGCCAATGTGAGTAACTTGCTCCTCGTGAAGGGATTTGCGCGGCGGCGTGAAATAACGGTCCGCTTGGCGGTAGGCGCAAAACGTAGCCGACTGCTGCGGCAGTTGCTCACCGAAGGATTTCTCCTATCCGTCCTCGCCGCTGGAGCAGGCCTGATTGCAGCGAACTGGGCTCGCAATCTTCTTGTGGTCCTTCTGCCGGGCGGTAGTCAGCTAAACATCCCGGGTGCAATTGACGCGCGAGTGTTGTCGCTCAGCGTCGCGATATGCTTAGCGACGGCGATTGTCTTTGGGTTGGTCCCTGCACTCCAAATGAGAGATGTAGATCTAGCGGGAACGCTCAATGCCGAGGGCGCGAGCGTCGTAGGTACGCATCGCAGCGCGGTTGTTCGATCCACTTTGGTGGTGGTTCAGGTCGCCTTGAGCTTCGTTCTGTTGGTGGGCGCTGGTCTGTTGATTGCCAGCCTCCGACAGATCCTGGCCACTGGTTCGGGATTCGACGACTCACATTTATTGACGGCGTTTGTCGACTTTCAATCAGCTGGGTACAAAGACGCGACGCGCACCGCGAATACACAAGACCGGATTGTCGAGCGCCTCGAAGCCTTGCCGGGCGTTCAATCGGCCGCCTTTGCTCGCATCACTCCGTTTAGCTATTCAATGTATCCTTCAACTCCCGTCGCCATAGATGGTTCCACCTTATCTCCAGACAAACTATCCAGGATCAGTTACAACGAGGTTGGACCCCACTATCTCGCAACCATGGGAATCGATTTAGTCGCGGGCCGGGAGTTCAGTGGGGCGGACAATGAGACATCGCCGCTCGTCGCAGTTGTGAACCAGACAATGGCCGACCAGCTGTGGCCGGGCCAAGCTGCGGTTGGTCTGCGGATTCAAGTCAAAGGCCGATGGATCCAGGTTGTGGGTGTTGCTCGGACGGTAAAGTACCGTAGCATCACCGAGTTGCCTCGGCCATTCTTCTACACGCCGCTCCGGCAGAGTCGGACCGGCGACTATCTTGAGATCAGGACCTCATTGCCTCCCGATGCCGTAGCTAAGTCGCTGACCGACGAAGCACGCACCGTGGACGCGAGCCTTCCTCCGGCGTCCCTCGACACGATGCGCGCTCAGATCGAATGGACAACTGCGCCGCAACAGGCTGCTTTGCGAGTGATCGCTGCATTTGCGGGGCTCGCCTTGGTACTTGCGGTGGTGGGTTTGTACGGAGTTATTTCCTACACGGTTGCCCAGAGTTCACGCGAGCTCGGTTTGAGGATGGCGCTCGGGGCCGGGCAATCAGATTTGTTGAGGCTGGTGATGTGGCGCGGGATCAAGCTCACTTTGGCAGGCGTGCTGATCGGCGTCGGTATCTCCCTCGCCTGCTCACGGCTGCTCGGATACCTGTTGTATCACGTCAGTCCTCGTGATCCGGCGGTTTTCGTCGTGGCTTCTCTGCTGATGTTCGTATCAGCGGTTGCAGCCTCTTTCGTACCCGCTTGGCGTGCTTGTCGAGCTGATCCGTTAAGTGCGCTCCGCACATAAAGCTCGTCAGCGACTTGCTGGTTTCGTCGCCGGAAACGTCGAATGGGTCTCCGCCGAGATGAGCAAACATCCAACCCACGAACACAATGCGCGACCCTTTGAGAAGAATTCCAAGTGAACCCTATCCTGAACTACCTCTGGTTCTCGAGAGATTCGTCGCAGGTATTCAGAATGCCCTTCAAGAGAACTTTATCGGCGCATACTTGGTGGGTTCAATCGCGACAGGCGACTTTGATTTGGACAGCGACATCGATTTCGTTGTCATCACCAACAACGAAATCAACGATGCTGAGGTCCGATTAGCTCAAGAATGGCACCAAGAGATTTATAACCTCGGATGCTACCCGGCCCAACATCTCGAAGGGTCTTACATCAGCCGGTGCATACTGAACCGGAGTGATGTCGTCGGACTACAGCCGCTTTGGTTCGTTGATAACGGAAACCCGCTGCTGACGCGTTCACCTCATGACAATCGTTGGCACGTCCGCTGGGTTTTGCGCGAGCGTGCGATCAGCCTCGAAGGGCCCGACCCTCAAACCCTCGTGCAACCGGTGCCGGTCGAAACTCTGCGTGCCGAGATGCGTGCTTCGATTGAGGATCTTAGGCTTCGCTTCCTCGCGGAACTCGATAGGCCCCTCGGTTATCTCAACACACGATTTGGGCAATCATTTTCGGTGCTGACCTGCTGCAGGATGTTGCATACGTTCAAGACCGGATCGGTGGAGTCAAAACGTTACGCTGCGAATTGGGCCGAGCAGGTAGTAGGAAACGAATGGCATGACCTTATCCGGAAAGCATGGACTGAGCGGGAAGGCGTACGGTTTGGCGTCAAGATTAAGCATCTCTCCGGGAGTGAGCTTCTCAAACGAACCGCACAATTCATCGCGCACGTCCAGGACAAGCTTGAGAGCTGACGGATTTGCGTGTGGTTACGAGAGTAGAATAGTCAGAGTTATTAATTGACAGCATACGACTATCCGGGATGGAATGGCAAAAGCACGATTAAACAAGCTCTCCTTCCAAATATTCCTGTGGCGAATCAAATATGTCCGCCTGCACCGTAGACGGAACACTCGGTTTTTTAGAGTGTCTTTAAATTATGCGATAGTAACTACGCTGTAGACGATTTTGTAGACGAGAAACTCTCCCATTGTTGTCAGGCCGACGGACATACGCCACCCGAGTCCAATAAAGCTCATCAAGAGCTAGTTGCCGCGACGTCCGCCTTGATTTTCAGAGGATGGTGGCACCAGGTTGTTGCCGCGGAAGAAGCCGACGATGTTGCCGTACTCTTCGTTGTTGTGCGCCAGATTGCGGACCAAAATCGCGGCGCGCGGTTGGGGACTTGCCGGTCCGCGACCCGGAGCTGTTGGCGGCGTAACCATTTCCATGGCGCTCGCATCGGTGAGGGCGTTGTAGATTGGCGTGCAATAATCAATTGCGGCTTGCATCGCAGCGGCCATTTCGGCTTTTGTGCCGGGGTTCTTCTCGTAGTCTTTTGTCAGCGGATCCGCTTCGCCCTTGGCGATAGAGCAGAAATAATAGTTCGCGTAAATGACATGGCCGATCAACGCGGCAAATGTGCGCGTCTCGGGCTGAGTGCCGAGCTTGACCATGTATTTGTCGTCAGGAAATTCTTGCGCGGACTTGATCAAGTAGTTGGCGTTCGACTTGAACGCACCCTTCAGATAGGTGGCAAACGGGTCCGTTGCTGGCGCCTGCTGAGGCGTGCTTCCACTCTGCGCCACCACAGGCATTGCTGCCATCGCCGTTAGACAACATCCCAGGAGAACTCTTCTCATCTCAACCCTCCGTTTGATTTTGTTTCGAATCCCCTACCTCAAACCTCTCGCAGCGCCACGATCGGATCTACCTTCGTCGCTCGCCATGCCGGAATGTAACTGGCGGCAACCGCAACCACGAGCAGTAACAGCGGCACCAGCGTGAA
The DNA here is from genome assembly GCA_035710725.1 of Candidatus Sulfotelmatobacter sp. Taxonomy (GTDB): domain Bacteria; phylum Acidobacteriota; class Terriglobia; order Terriglobales; family Acidobacteriaceae; genus Sulfotelmatobacter. Next base: position 7,843 of record DASTCY010000053.1, read on the forward strand.
TACGCCAGGATCCCGCGGCCGCACACCGTAAAGGAGGCTCGCCATTAACGAGGCGCTCAACGCCGCCGCGATCATGCCCGCAACAATTCCTGCTACCGCGAGCGCCACACCTTTCTTCAGAATCAGTTTCAGCACGTCGCCACGGCCGGCTCCCAGCGCCACTCGCAACCCGATTTCGCGCGATCGCTGCCCCACCATGTACGCCAGCAATCCATATATCCCGATCGAAGCCAACAGCAGCGCCACCGCCGCAAATCCCGCCACCAAATTCGCGGAAAATCTGCGCGACGCCAGCGATGCATCCAGTACCTCATCCATCGAGGTTACGCTGAACACCGGGAGCCCCGGATCTACGCTCTGAATCGCGCCGCGAATCTGCGGCTCGAGCGTGCTCGCAGGCAACGAAGTTCGCAGAGCCAAGCTCAACGACCGCCCGACAAATTGATTCAACGGAACATAGATGTGCGGCACGCCATCAACATCGAGCCCGTCGTGTTTGATATTTTTCACCACGCCCACCACGGTGCTCCATGGATTCGTCGGGTTCTGCCCGAAACGCAACCGGATACGCAGCCGCCGGCCCACGGGGTCATGATCCGGCCACCAGTAGCGCCTTGCCGTCGCCTCATCGATGATCGCCACGGGCAGCTTGCCGTTCTCGTCGTCCTCGGTGAAATAGCGCCCTTCCACCAACGGCGTTTGTATCAGGCGAAAGTAATCCGGGCTGATGCGGATAATTTCGGCGCTCAAATCTCCCGAGGATTCCGTGGGCCGGTCCTCGATGGCTAGCGAATTGTGATTCGTGCTGCCATACGCCGCCGAATCGCTGTTGAGTGTGTCGGCGGCCGGCAAATTGGATGTAATCGCGGCCAACTCCACGCCGGGAATCGCGTTCGCGCGCCGCAGTAGTTCGCGATTAAACGGAATCTGCTGCGCGAATGTGTGATATGGATCGAGCTGCGGATTATTAGGGTTCGGCAGATAGATATTCGCCGTCACGACTTGCGATGGATTGAAGCCCGGATTCTGCCGCAACAAATCGCGCAGCGTTTCCAATAGGAGCCCCGCGCCGATCATCAGCACTACCGCAAAAGCCAGCTGCGACGCCATCAGCACGTCGCGCATGCGCCCGGCCTTCGCGCTGTAGCCCGAGCCGCGCGAGCCTTCGCGCATCGCGCCCGCAAGTCCCGCCTTTGAGGAATGAATGGCAGGAGCCAGCCCAAACAGCAGGCCGGTCGCGAGCGAAATCAGCATCGCGAATCCCAGCACCCGCCAATCAATGTTGACTTCGCCCAGTCGCGGAAGATTCTGCGGCACAAACCGCAAGACGGCTCTCAGCGTAATCACCGCCGTCGTGAGCCCCACGATTCCCCCGATGAAAGCCAGCAACAGCGATTCGGTGAGCATCTGCCGGATCATTCTGCTCCCGCTCGCTCCCATCGCCGCGCGCACCGCCATCTCTTGCTGTCGTCCGGAGGCGCGCGCCAGAAGCAGGCTGCCAATGTTTAGAGATACGACGAAAACGATTAAGATTACGGCAGCCATCAACACGACCAGCATCGGTCGAACCTTACCCACCAACGATTGCTGCAACGGCACAATCTCAACCG
>DASTCY010000054.1:0-11716 GCA_035710725.1 Candidatus Sulfotelmatobacter sp.
GATCGTGCGCTTGATCCATACCTGGCCGGAAGCCTGCTGTGCCGCGACCTGGTTGATGTGCAGTCCAACTTCGCGCGATCCCGTGAACGCCACGTACCGCGTCTTGGGATGCGCGACGACAGCGTCGCCAAAGCTCGCGCCAGCACCCGGGCAGAAATTCACCACTCCTTCCGGCAGGCCAACTTCTTCGAGAAGTTCGATAAATTTCGCGGCAATCGTAGGCGACTCGCTCGACGGTTTGAGGATGACAGTGTTCCCGCTGACAATCGATGCCAATGTCATCCCGGCCATGATGGCGCAGGGAAAATTCCACGGCGGAATCACCGCACCCACGCCCAGCGGAATGTACATCAGCGTATCGCGTTCGCCGGGCAACTGCACCGGAACCTCGGTCTTGGCCAGCCGCAGGGCTTCCCGCGCATAGAACTCGCAGAAGTCGATGGTTTCCGAGACGTCGCCGTCGGCCTCAGCCCAATTCTTGCTGACCTCAAAGACCATCCACGCCATAAATTCCATCTTGCGTTCCCGCAGCAGGTCGCCGGCGCGGAACAGCAGGCGGGCACGCTCTTCGACAGTCGTACGGCTCCAGGTTTCAAACGCTTTTAACGCCGCGCTCATGGCCGGCTCGACGTGCTCTTTTCCGGCCTTCTGATGAATGCCCACGATCTCCGACGGACGCGCCGGATTCAACGACTTGATCTTGTCCGTCGTCTTGACGTGCTTGCCGCCGATGATCAGGTCGTACTCACGTCCCAGTTGGCCGCGGACTTTGGCCAGCGCGGCGCGCATCTTGCGCACATTTTCTTCTTTGCGGAAGTCGAAAAAGGGCTCGTTGACAAACGGTCCCTGATGCAGGTTGGTGCGCGGCCGGACGGGGGCTTCAAGCGTTGCCATATTCACCTCGGGAAGGAATTTCACGTCCAGGAATCAGGACGAGTCGCGTTAGAATGACGCTTTATTGTAGCAGTGGGAACAGGTGTTGTGTTCGGGGCCCTCCGAAAAGAGCCCCGTGTTGGACTTGGGCGGAGAATCCTTCGCTCCGTCTGAAGAAACAGGGTGCTCCACGTCTCGCTGCCTTTTGCGAGACGTGGGAGAAACAGACAACCTGAATTCCCAAGCGTCCCAAAGAGGCTAGCGCCAGTCGTCACGGTCGCGGTAGCCATCCCGATCGCGGTAGCCATTGCCATAATTGTTGTAGGCCTCGCGATACCCGCGTTCGTAGCCGTTGCGATACGCGGATTTATACTCGTGCTTGTCGCCCATCCAGCGCTCGTAGCCGCGCGAGTCTTCCCAATCGTCATTTTTGAATTTGAAGCCGTGGCCGCGCTGGAGATCCACTTGCCCTCGGCGCGCGCCATCGTCGTAGCCTCGCCGATAACCTTGCTCGCGGGCTTCGCCGCGCTGGTGATAGTACCCGTCATCGTCGTAGCGCTGCGCCTGAGCCATCGTTCCCAGACCCGTGGCAATCGCCGCCACGAATATTGCAATTCGCAGCTGTTTTAACATCGCCTTCCAGTTCATAGTCGCCTCCGTTGCCGAAGCTTCTGGATGCGCTCCGGTCGTATATCCAATCCGATGCTGGGCAACGGCACGCGTGATGCCCGAGTAAATTTGCCTTTCATCGCGCACGCGATTTACACACGGAAATGGGCGCAACTTTCGTGTCGAGGCCGGGTTCAGAGTCCGTACACTCCCGCCTTGCGCTCAGTGATAGACTCAAGAGCTTCTTCCGGTCAGCTCAGGTACTGATCGACCACCTTCTCTAAGGCGCAACATGGCAATCAAGCAAGTAGGCATCATCGGCGCGGGCACGATGGGCAACGGTATCGCCCACGTCTTTGCGCGCAGCGGATATTCCGTCGTTCTTTGCGATGTCGAGCAGCGCTTTCTGGATCGTGGTATCGAGACGATCTCGAAGAATCTCGACCGTGAGGTGGCGAAGAACAAGATCAGCGCCGACGACAAGGCCTCCGCTTTGAATCGCATCAACCCGGTCACAGATCGCCAGCGCCTCGCGGATTGTGATTTCGTGGTGGAGGCGGCGACCGAGAAGCTGGAAATCAAGTCCGAACTGTTTCGCGACCTCGACCGCCTGACGCGGCCTGAGATTATTCTGGCTTCGAACACGTCTTCTATTTCGATCACGAAGCTCGCGGCGCTGACCAAGCGTCCGGAAAAAGTCATCGGCATGCACTTTTTCAATCCCGTGCCGATGATGAAGCTGGTCGAAGTCATTCGCGGAATCGCGACATCTCAGGAAACATTCACCGCCGTGCGCGATCTTGCCGTAAAGCTCGACAAGACCCCAGTCGAAGTCAACGATGCGCCGGGATTCGTCTCCAACCGCGTGCTCATGCCGCTGCTGAACGAAGCCATGTACGCGGTCATGGAAGGCGTCGCCACGCCCGAAGCGGTCGACGAAGTGTTCAAGCTGGGCATGGCGCATCCCATGGGCCCGCTCACCCTGGCCGATTTCATTGGCCTCGATGTCTGCCTCGACATCATGCGCGTGCTTCAAGCTGGCCTGGGAGATCCTAAGTACCGCCCTTGCCCGCTGCTGATCAAGATGGTCGATGCCGGCTGGCTGGGGAGAAAAAGTGGCCACGGGTTCTACAAATACTGATCTAGCAAGTCCATTTACCACAGAGACACAGAGTTACAGAGAAAAGCAACGAAGAGTTTTTCTCCGTGGCTCTGTGTCTCTGTGGTGAAATGCTTTTGTGAGCGCTCGTGAAGAACAAGCCAAGCCGGCGAACGATGCCCCTTCTTACGTCCTCGCTGCGCTCTGCGGCATCGGCACCGGCTGGGCCGACGTCGCCGTCAACGATCTGCTCTTCACCGCGTTGCTCGTACTCTCCTCCTGCATGCTGCTGGGAATGCTGCGTCCGCGCTGGCCCTGGCGCTGGGTGGTCGCGGTGGGCGTTTTCATTCCGCTCACCGAGCTTGCGGCATATCTGATCAGCACGATTAAACCAACTCGCGCGCAGATTTGGGGATCGTTTCTGGCTTCTCTGCCCGGCATCGCGGGCGCTTATGGTGGCTCGCTGATGCGGCGCGTGCTCGACACACTACGACAAGGGAAATAGTCCCAAAGCTCACCCGCAAACCAAGCCAATTAATTTTGTTTAATGACCTCAGTACACCGCGGAATGAACCACGGTTATTCCCGAACTGACTGCAGTAACAACAAAAGTTGCCGATGCCGTTCCTATACTCAATCGGAGGTCGTCGTCCCCATCATGAGAATTGCCAGAGTTATTTTGCCGTTTGCACTACTCCTTCTCGCCGGCTGCAGCTCGACATCGAACGTGATTCCCGCAGTGCAGCAATCCACCGTACGTTCTTACAACGCCACCGCGTCGGTGGGAGATTTCCTGACCATCTCGATCGATTCGAGCGCCCAGACAATCACGTATGACAATCACACCAACGGGGAAACCGGAACCGTACCATATTCGGTGAACTCCGATGGCAGCTACAGCATCACCGATCCCAACGGAAACCTGCTCTCCGCATATGAAGTTCCGGGATTCGCGCTGGTCGTAGAAGCCGCCAACGCCGGGCCGAACCGTGACACCGCAGCTTTGATCACGGCCATTGAGAGTGCGCCGGTTGCGATCAGCGGCCTCGCCGGTAAGAACTTCAACTACACGCAGTTCCGCACCCGGGATGGCGGCGTGGAAATTGGAACGGTCACGATCGACAGCGGCGGAAATATTACGGCGCGAAGCTACGATCCGGGCGCCATCATGTGGACCGGCGGCACCTACTTTAATGGCAGCACCTTCGTGGCCTCGAGTCTCCATGAGGACCCCTCCGGCAATTTCTTCACCATTACCGAACAAGACGAATCCACCAGCACCGTCTTCGGCACGCAGAACGGACTGTGGGCGGTGGACAATGCCAACGGCGCCATCCTGGGCCTGCCCAAAGCATCGACAAAAAACTTCGATTCAGCTTCGGCTGGAACCTATAGCGCGATTTATTACGAGAAGCTGAATGCGCAAATGCAGGGCCAGGGAAATTCGAGCTTCGAGGTCGGCACGCCGGTGGAAGGCAAGGCTACGATCACGGTTACGTCAGGCGGCGCGGTCACCATCACCGACAGTTCGGGTACCCCGATGGCGAGTGGAACGCTCCTGCCGGTAGCCGACGTGTCGTATATCTACGATGGTACGTCGAACACTTTGCCCGATCCCTGTTACGGCATGTTTACGTTTGAGACCGTGACTGCCAGCTTGCATCAGGACGTACTCGTCTCGTTTGAAGGCCATGCGGTCGTGTTCTCCAGCTTTCAAACGCCAGTGCCGCTGGTGAACGGCGGCACGTATACCTACTTTTATGGGGTCGGCCTGAAGTAAATCGGCCCGGTTCGGCTCTCGGCCTTCAGACATTGAAGGCCGAGGGCCCCATGCCGCACCGAGCGCTAGCCACAAAAGTTACTCGCGAATCCACAGGCATTCGTCGTATGCTTGCGAATCGTGAGTGTAAGTGTGTCCATGCTGGCTTCGGGCAGTCGGGGCAACTGCGCCATTGTGGCCAGCAGTACTACCAAGATTCTGGTTGATGCCGGCATCTCCTGCCGCGAAACCTTCAAGCGCATGAAGTTTTTGGGCGAAGATCCCCGCTCGCTCTCGGCCGTTCTGATTACGCACGAGCATTCTGATCACATTTATGGCCTGGCCACGCTGGCCAAAAAACTAAGCATCCCGATCTTCATGACCGGAGCGACGCATCAAGCGTGGGCGCGCGCTATGCGCGATGAAAATGGAGTCCGCCCGCAATTGGAGAGATTGGAGAAATTCGAATCTGGCCACACGTTTCAAGTCGGCGACATTTCTGTAAAGCCGTTCACCATTCCCCATGATGCCGCCGATCCAGTCGGATTTACCTTCAAAGCCGACGGCATCAAAGTCGGGATTGCCACCGATCTCGGATATCTTCCCATCAGTGTGCGCGATCATCTGCGCGGCTGCGATGTGCTGGTGATGGAGTCGAACCACGATCTGGAGATGCTGCGCGGCGGGCCTTATCCCTGGTCGGTGAAACAGCGAGTGATGAGCCGCGTGGGGCATCTGTCGAACGAAGCGCTCGCAGATTTCTTCCGCCACGACTATGATAATAGTGCAGCTTTTGTCGTGCTGGCGCATCTCTCTGAGCAGAACAATCACCCAGAGATTGCTCGCAGAGAAGCGGAAAAGGCACTGGCGATGCGCGGCGGCTTGTTCCAGAATCGCGTGCTGCTGGCCGGGCAGTCTGAACCGCTGGCGCCCGTGCGCTTGTAGTCTCCACTATGAGTGAGCAGTGCATCGATCCGATTGTCGGCAAAATCCTGGCGGGATGGCGGTACGACATCTCCGGACTGGCTCCGGAAATGCGTGGCGACTATGAACTGCACTTTGCCGCCTGCGAGCGCTGCCGCAACTGGCAGCAGATCCATCGCATTATCGATGTGGGATTGATCATTCTGGCGTCGGTTTCCGCAGGTCTGTTTTTGCTCGCCTTCGGGGTGATTCGGCATTTTGGCCCGCGGCACGCTTTCTGGCTGGAAATCGCCGCTTTGGCAGGATTTGCGCTCTCGGCTTTGATCTGGCTGGGAGTGGCCGTCGCTACCCCGGCCCCGGTGACCGTGCTCGATGCGGCGAAAGAGGGAGCGCGCCGCGTGCACGATCGGTTGCCGGAGGAGATCCGGCAGCGTTTGCCGGAAGAAATTCGCATCAAACTAACGGGAACGTAGTTTGCAATGAATTCTGTCAATCGCATCACGGCGATGATGATCCTGCTTCTGCTGGCGATGACCTGGTCTGCCGGTGTGGCACAGGCTTTTCCTTCGGCGCCGGTAGCCGCCGGATGTCATCACCGGCAGCATGAGTCTCCGCAGCCGGGTCCGGTCAGTCATGATTGCTGTGTTGCCGGACACACTCATGCATTCCCCACCGCCTCCATCTCGTTCGAAACTGCTCTCGTTCCTGTCGACATGGTGATCGATGGCGGCGACTTTCTTCCGATCCTTGCAGTTGGCTCTCTCCGCGTATTTCCCGCTTCGTCTAGTCCACCTGCACACGCTCCGCTCCGCATCTAGCGAGGCTCCTCCTTTCCAAGCAGTTCGTACTTACCCGCGTCTCTACCATCGCGGCGTTTATGCCGCATGACCTTTGGAGGAGTTTCGTGCGAGTGTTCGTGGTCGGAGTTGTCTTTGCATTCAGCAGTGTGATTTCGTCTGCTCAGAGTGGGAACGAGGCCGGCGGTCAAACCGAGCCCATCGCTGCGGTGACCGCGCCCCTGAGAGCCTCTCTGTCCTCTGTGCCCTCGGTGTCCTCTGTGGTTAAGCCTTCATCCGCGCAAAGCAACCAACCGGACACCTCAATGCCTCGCATGTCCATGGACGACCAGCCTCCCGCCATTGCGCCTCAGCTTGGCTCCGGCACTTCCTGGCAACCCGCCGTCAGTCCAGAGCACGAATGGATGATCGTGCGCGACGGCTGGGATTTGATGGCCCACGGGGTAATTTTCCTGGATTACAACCAGCAGGGTGGCCCGCGCGGTGGAGGCGCGAAGGCCGAATCGGTGAACTACGAAATGTTGATGGAGCGGCGCCAGTTCGGCACTGGCACGATCCTGCTGCGGCAAATGTTTTCCGCGGAGTCGCTGACTTCGCCGCATCCTGGATTTCCTGAGCTGTTTCAGACGGGCGAAACTTATCACGGCAAGGCTTTGGTGGACCATCAGCATCCGCACAACGTTTTCTCGACTCTGGACTTTCTATACACCTTGCCGCTCACCGAAAAACTCACATGGCAGATTTATGGAGGGCCGGCGGCCGAGCCCGCTCTGGGACCGGTGGTTTATATTCATCGGGCATCGGCGGCGGAGTTGCCCATCGCTCCACTCGGCCATCATCTGCAGGACTCCACCCACATCAGCTTCGGCGTGATCACCACCGGAATCGTCATCGACCGACTGCATCTGGAAGCCTCCGCTTTCAACGGCCGCGAACCGAACGAGGAACGCTGGAGCATTCAGTTCGCAGCGCTCGATTCCTGGTCGGGCCGGGCCAGCATTGCGCCGGCAAACAACTGGACAGCGCAGTACAGCATCGGGCGTCTGGAACATCCCGAGGCGCTCGAACCGGGAAGCCAGTGGCGGGAAACAGCGTCCGTCGAATACGCACATCCTTTGCAACGAGGTAACTGGGCGACATCGCTGGTCTGGGGGCGCGTTCACAAGATTGCGACCAATACCACGCTCAACAGCTACCTGCTCGAATCGAGCCTGAACTTTCTCGATCGCAATTATGCCTTTATGCGTCTGGAGCTGGTCGACAAGGATGAACTGTTTCCTGAGGCGGCGTTGCATCCTGCTTACCGCATTGGCGCGTATACGTTCGGAAGCACGCGCGACTTGGTGCAACACCATCGATGGCAACTGGGGCTGGGTGCCGATGTCACCTTCTATTCCATGCCGGGAGTTCTCAACGCCGCGTATGGAACTCGGCCGGTTTCGTTTCAAGTATTCCTGCGTGTGCGTCCTGGTATTGCCACGATGACTCACCACCACTGACCCAGTGCGGGTGGGCCTGCATCGGATCTGAACTGTATTACCAAAGCGTGTTCTCGCGCGAAAAACCAGAATCCACGGATTGCCACTTGTCGGACAATATTAGGCAGACCAGTCCACGTCCCCGACCATGGGCCAAACATCCAGAACGATCCGTACGATCCAGTACGCTTTCCTGTTCAGCATCTTGCTCTATGGCGTTGTGGGCGAAATCATCCGTAGTCACAGTGGCTACCTCAACCCCGCGTTCAGCTATGTTCTGACGGCTGTGGCGATGGGCGTAGTAGGCATGATCTTTGTCGTGAGGCGCACATGGGTATTGCCCGCCGCACAGAGCCTGCGTTCCCGTCCGGATAACCCCGTCAGCCTGAACCATTGGAAGACCGGTTACCTTGTCACCTATTCGCTTTGCGAAGCTCTTGCGATCTTCGGCTTCCTGCTCCGACTCCTTGGCTTCGGCATGCAACAAAGCGTGACCTTTTACTTCTGCGGATTCATTCTGCTGGCTTTCTTCAGTCCTAAGCGCGACCACGTGCTAACCTGAGAAAGTCATGTCGATCAATTCTCCGGATGAGCTGCGTGGAATGCGAGAAGCCGGAAGGATCGTGCGTCTTGTGCTCGAAGCCATGAAACGCGAGGTACGTTCCGGAGTGACCACGGCGGAGCTAGATCAGGTTGGCGCAGAGACGATGCGCCGCGAAGGTGCACAATCCGCTCCGGCGCTGGTCTACAAATTTCCTGGCGCCAACTGCATCAGCGTGAATGAAGAAGCTGTGCATGGTGTCCCGTCCAGTCGCGTCCTTCACGATGGCGACCTGGTGAAGCTCGATGTCACCATCGAAAAGAATGGCTTCATGGCAGACGCCGCCGAAACTGCTGCTGTCGGCGCAGTAACGAACGAGCGAAAGCAGCTATGCGAATGTGCCGAACGTGCCTTCCGCAAAGCCATGCTCGTCGCACGGGCCGGGTTTAGAGTGTTCGAGATTGGCCGCATCATCGAGCGCGAAGTACGCCGCAGCGGATTCTCCGTCATCCGCGAACTGACGGGGCATGGCATCGGACGTACCATCCACGAAGCGCCCAATGTCCCCAACTATGCCGATCCGCACGCCAATGCAATCCTGACCGAAGGGCTGGTGATCACGGTTGAGCCGATCATTGCGGCGGGTTCGGGACGGACCATCGTGGGCGGAGATGGCTGGACCGTGATCACCGCCGATCGGCGCCCGTCTGCCCACTACGAGCACACGTTGATGATCACCAAGGGCGCGCCAGTTTTGCTGACGGCGTAGGGAGATGGGGGAAATCCGAATTCCGTTGAGTTCCCTCCAGTTGGTTGCTACTTCGAGGTATTTCCCCTGTTTAGCGGTTTCACCTCAAGAATGTGATCGATGTAGCCGTTGAAATCCTCCCCTGGGGGCGCGTGGTACAAACCGGAGACGATTACGTACCTCCCGTACATGTCTCGAATTGTGCTATCGCTTACGGTGAGGTCAACTGCATTCGAGAGAATGCCATTGCGTCCATCGACTTCGGACACGAAGATGCCAGGGGCATCATCGAGCCCGGAACCTCCAAGATACCCAACCACTCTTATATGTTCGCCATCGTACTCACGTGGGTTAGCTATGACTCTGATCAGGCTTACCCTGTAGAGGCGGTGATTGTCTGAGCGTGATGGCGTTTGTTGCGGAGACGCAAATGGTGCAACGATCTGCATCCCCGCAATCAGCGCGACCATAAGCATGCGTCTCATGTGTCTGTCCTCTCTAGGCGGTCTCCGCAGACTTGCCTACATCTTCACGTGGCAGCTGGCCAGGCCGCGCTTTTCCAGATACTGCTGGTGATACTCCTCGGCGGGATAGAAAGTCACGGCAGGCACGATCTGCGTGACGATCGGCTTGGAGTAACGATGCGCTTTCTCCAGCGCCGTCTTTGAAGCCTCCGCCACGGCTTTCTGTTCCGGCGAATGGAAGAAAATTGCCGAGCGATATTGCGTGCCCCAATCCGGCCCCTGGCGGTTCAACTGCGTCGGATCGTGATTCTCCCAGAACACCTGCAGCAGATCGTCATACTTCACCTTGGCGGGATCGAACTCAACCTCGACTGCCTCAGCGTGGCCGGTGCCGTCGGTGCAAACTTCCTTGTACGTAGGATTCTCTGTTTTTCCGCCGATGTAGCCCACCTGAGTCGAAATCACGCCGGGAATCTGCCGAAACGTAGCTTCCACTCCCCAAAAACAGCCCGCGGCGAAGGTCGCTTTCTCCATAACCATTGGCTCCTCAGTCTTTTCGAATGTGCTTCATTAGATGATGAAATGTTCCGAAAGTCACGTCCCAAGAACGTGTCTGCGGAATCTCCGATTGACGTTGCATTGGATTCAACGGTAAAGTTCAGAGATCGCTTCCCCTGCAGGAGAAGTCCTTTGGTGGGTGTCCCCAGCCGCTGGCGCAGTTCACGAGCGTCAATTTTCCTTTGCCTGCTGCTAGTTACAGCCCAGGTAGCGATCGCCGCGTCTGGCTTCGCTCCGCAACGACGGCTCGGCCAGCCGATGGGCGATCAATGGGAACCTGCCATGGCGGCCGACGCGCACGGACACATTTACGTCCTGTATCCGCAGTACGGGCCGAGCCTGAGCTGTCCGGGCTGTACCGTTCCTGGCATGACGTTGCAGGTCAGCAACGATAATGGAGCTTCCTGGGAAGCGCCTCGCATCCTGCTCCCATTTCCGACCGGACAGTTCGATCCGCAGATCGTGGTCGATCCCGCCGACCGGCAGACTCTGTATGCCTCCTGGCTGCAAAACAATCGCCGCGATACCATCGTCGCCCGCTCGCTCGACTTCGGACGAACCTGGACGTTTACCGTCGCCGACCGCTCCCAGCAAGACGCTGATAAGCCAGTCCTTACCGTCCGCGGCCCGGACGTTTATGTGGCCTTCAATCATGAAGAACGGTTCTTCGTCGCCGCTTCGCACGATGCCGGACAGACTTTTTCGCGGGTGAATATCAATCCGAATGCCGCTCGCGGATGGTCGCTGGCCGGAGGCGCGACGGTCGACGCCGCCGGAAGCGTCTATTTCGGCTGGACTTCCTACGCGAGGCAAGGCCTGCGAAGTAAGCCGGTAAACGTGTACGTGAGCCGCTCATCTGACGGTGGAAGCACCTGGACGACAACCTTGCTGGACGTCTCGAGCGCCCCTCCCGAATGCGAGGCCGAACATTGCGGGACGGCTTTCTTAGGCGCCCAGGTTGCGCTCGCCTCCGATGCAGCGGGGACGGTTTATGCCCTGTGGAATGCAGGCGGCGAGAACGGCGGACCGGAGCGCGTGTATTTCTCGTCCTCAACGACGGCGGGCAGCAGTTGGTCGTCGAAGTTCGACGTTTCCACCGCAGCAGCAGGCGTTGAGAGCGGCTTCCCGTCGATAGCTGCGGGAGCAGCGGGTGATGTCCGCATCGCCTGGATGGACGCGCGAGTTTCTACGAACGAAACGCCCCGGCATCCGCTCTGGAATACTCTTTATCGCAGTTCGACCAACGGCGGCGCGACATGGTCCGCCGAGGCCCAGCTCTCGACGGCAGTCCGCGGATATGATTACATCCTTCCCAGCGGTTTCCGCTTTCCCTTCGGGGATTATTTCTCGCTCGCCATCGACAACCAGGGCACAACCCACGCGGTCTGGGGGGAAGGGGCGAACTACAAGTCTCCCGGGTCGATCTGGTACACGAGCGGCCGATAGCAGCGTCTTCGTGACCTTTTGCCGGCTTCTTCACGCGCAAGTTTTTGCATCTTCGAGCCTTGCCCCTGCGATGTCATGCGTTTGGTCCTCGTCCCAAGTGGGCAACATGGCCCTGAAAAGATGACACTTACACGCCCTACCCCACTGGGACATGTAAACAATTTTGTGGTTGCTGGAATGCAGCATTTATGTCTATGTCCTTACAATCAGACCTGCGCCTCAAAGCGCAGAAGCTGTTAGAAGCCGTATTGCTTATGGCATTTGGTTTATGAACGAGAGGATTCCTCGATTGAGTCATGGTCATGTTCGTCTTCCTGTCTCTCTTCTTTGCGGAGTACTCATTGTCTGGACCGCAACCGCAATTCTCGTCAGTTGTAGCGCAGGCGCCCATCTTTCCAACAATCCTCCTTCCCAGGACTT
>DASTCY010000055.1:0-125013 GCA_035710725.1 Candidatus Sulfotelmatobacter sp.
AGGGACGCTACGCCTTTGATTTTGCCAGCCACGAAGACCGCATCAAGCAGCCGCTCATCCGCAAGAATGGGCGTCTCACAGCGGCAACGTGGGAAGAAGCATTCGCACTCATTGGAAAAGAATTCGCGAAGGTCCGCGACAGTGATGGCGGACAGGCTGGCGTTATCGGATCGAATCGGACGACGAACGAAGAAAACTATCTGCTTTCGAAGTTTGCGCGCACGGTGTTGAAGACCAACAACGTCGACCATCATCGCACTGCCGACTTCCCTGCTTTTGCCGCTGCGCTCCGCGGCAAGAAGGGCGCAACCGCAAGCATGGCTGATGTTTTCACGGCACCGGCGATGTTGCTCATCGGGAACGATCCCACCGAGCAGCATCCGCTGCTGGCTTGGCAGATTCGCAATAACGTTCGCCTGCACCGCGCGAAACTGTACGTCGTCAATTCGCAGCCGATCAAGCTGCGGCGACAGGCGACGGTTTTTGCTGAGATTCCCTCGGGAACCGAAGGCCAGTTTGCCGAGTTTCTCGCGAGCGGCGGGGCCGTGCCGGACTTCGCAGCGAGCAAAGCCGGTGCGTTCGATTTGGGCGCGCTTCGGACAAAATTGCTCGCCGAACAGAGCCTTATCATCATCTTCGGCTCGGAAATTCGCGGCGGCGCAGTAGAAAACCTGATCAAGTTCGGCTCTGGAATTGGCGCAAAGTTCGTTTGTCTGGGCGACTATGCGAATTCGCGTGGCGCAGCCGACATGGGACTCTACCCCGACCTGCTTCCCGGCTATCACCCAACTTCCGGTAACAGCCAATTCCATCAGGAATGGGGAGAGATTCCGCAGACTCCGGGCCTTGATTTCGCGGGCATGATCGAGGCTGCTAAGGCCGGCACGTTGAAAGCACTTCATGTCGTCGGATCGAATCCCATCGGAAGAATGCAGATCGATCCATTCGTATTCTCGAAGAGCTTCGTCGTCGTGCAAGACATGTTCCTGACCGAAACCGCAACGATGGCCGATGTGGTTCTTCCAGTGGCCAATGCGTACGAGAAGGACGGCACGTTTACCAATACCTGCGGCGATTTGCAACTGGTCAAAAAAGCGGGCGAGGTCACGGGAACAAAATCGGATTTTGAGATCATTGTCCGTATTGCCGATGCGATGGGTTGCGACATTCGCAAACTCGTACCGTTCGGCGGCGCCGGCGTTCGCGCCGACATGGGGCAATCCCGGGGCGCGGAGTCGGGAGAGGCGGATCGACATTCTGTTTGGCTGGAAGCTCGTGGACTTGAGCCTAAACTGAGCCCGTTCGATCCGATGGCAATTCTCGATGAAATTCAGCGCTTGGTTCCCGGATACGATGTTTTGCGAATGAATCTGCTCGGGGGCAACAGTGAGCACACCTCGCTGGAAAAGAGCGGCCTGGGCGTGCCGCACAAACCCGAGTCGATCGTCGCGGCGAATGATAATTTATTCAGTTCAGGAACACTGGGCCGATACTCCAGGGCCTTGAACTCGGTGATTGAGAAATACGAGGGCACCACAACCGAAGTCGCTGCCGATTGACTTCAGACACTGCGTTTGAGCAGCAAGCGGTGGGCAACAAGAGAGAGGACGCAAGCCGTTGCCAATCTGGCTCTTTATTATTGTATCGGTCGTCAAATCGGCGATCATTCTCGTGATCCTGCTGACCGCGGTGGCTTACACGGTTTGGCTGGAGCGCAAAGTGGTCGGGCACATGCAGAACCGCTGGGGCCCGAGCCGCGTCGGACCATTCGGACTGCTGCAACCGGCTGCCGATGGCATCAAGTTTCTGCTGAAAGAAGACCTCACGCCGCCGCACGTCTACAAGCCGCTGTTTCTGGCGGCGCCAATGATTGCGGTGGTTTTTGCCCTGACTTCGATTTCGCTGATCCCGTTCGGTAATTCGGTCACGATCCACGGTTACAACATCCCATTGCAGATCACGGATGTGAATACCGGCTTGTTGGTGATCCTCGGAATCACTTCGATTGGCGTCTACGGTGTGGCTCTGGCGGGGTGGTCGTCGAACAACAAGTACTCGCTGCTTGGCGGATTGCGTGCCAGCGCGCAGATGGTCAGCTACGAGATTTCGCTGGGACTGTCGCTGGTGGGCGTGCTGATCATGACAGGAAGCTTCAGCCTGCGCACGATCGTCGACGCACAGGGCGGGCACTTCTGGGGATTCATTCCGCGCTGGAACATATTTCACGGACAGTTCATCGGATTTTTCTGCTATCTCATGGCCGCGTACGCGGAAACGAACCGCATTCCGTTTGACTTGCCGGAAGCAGAGACTGAACTTGTCGCCGGATATCACACCGAGTACAGCGCGATGAAGTTCGCGATGTTTTTTATGGCGGAGTACGCCAACATGATCACGGTGGGATGCCTGGCCACGCTGCTGTTTTTCGGGGGATGGCACGGCCCTGTTTTGGTATTCGGACCTCCAATATTGCAGGATTTATTGCGAGCGCTCCTGCCCGTTTTCTGGTTCGTGGCAAAGGTTTTCGTGTTTCTCTTTATTTATATTTGGGTGCGCGGCACGTTGCCCCGCTTCCGTTATGACCAACTGATGGCGTTCGGCTGGAAATTTCTGTTGCCGCTGGCGTTGGTCAATTTGATTGCTACGGCGATTGCGGTGGCATGGTAAGAAGCGGATTGCCGGCGCTCAATTCGCTGGCCCAAAGCTCGATGCTCATAGCTTGCAATGATTAGTCTTCATCTCATCTTATTTCTCGCGTTCGGCGCGGTTTGCGTTGCCGGAGCGATCAATTTGCTCGCGCAGTCGCATCCCATCAACAGCGCCTTGTCGCTGATTGCGGTGATGGCCGCGCTGGCGGGCGAATATCTTCTATTGGGTGCGGAATTCGTCGCGGCCGTGCAGGTAATCGTCTATGCCGGGGCGATTATGGTGCTGTTCGTTTTCGTCATCATGCTTTTGAACGCGGGGGAAGAAGAGCGCACCAAAGGCAGCCGTGTCGCCATCATGTTCGGTGTGCCTGGCATGCTAGGCGGCAGCATTCTTCTGGCCTGGGTCGTGCTGCGGCATTCGGGAACCGGACCAGTCGTCGCGGGCGCGCTTCCCGGAGATCCCAAAACGCTCGGGCAGCTTCTCTTCCACGAGTTCTTACTGCCTTTCGAAATCACCTCAGTGCTCATTTTGATCGCGATCATGGGCGCAGTCGTTCTGGCGAGCAAACCCGAAGCAGTACAGAAAAGGAAGGAGCACTGAATGGTTCCTCTTTCCTATTATCTGGTGCTCAGCGGAGTTCTGTTCGGCTGCGGCGTGCTCGGCTTCCTGATCAAACGCAATATCATCACGATCTTCATGTCGATCGAGTTGATGCTGAACGGCGTGAACCTTTCCTTCGTCGCGTTTGCGGCGCAGTGGCACTCGCTTGCCGGACAAGTGTTCGTGTTCTTCGTGATGGTAGTTGCCGCTGCCGAGGCCGCTGTCGGGCTGGCGATCATCATCGCGGTGTATCGCACGCGCGAAACGCTGAATGTTGACCAGGTGAATTTGCTGAAGCTATGAACCCTAGCCTCAATCTTTGGCTGATCCCAGTTCTGCCGCTGGCTGGCGCGGCCATCAATGGATTTCTGGGCAAGAAATCCTCTCGCAAAGCCGTGACCGTGATCGGACTCTTCTTCTCCGGTGCGGCATTTGCTTGGGCGCTGCAGGCTGCCGCGCGGTTCAGTTCCCTTCCGCAGATTCCATATCAGGAGTTTTTTGCCCACTGGATTCGCTCCGGGACATTCAGCGCTGACTTCGCTTTCTATCTCGATCAACTCTCGCTCGTGATGCTGCTGGTCGTCACCGGAGTGGGATTTCTCATCCACATCTACTCCGTCGGCTACATGTGGGACGATCCGGGCTATTACCGCTTCTTCAGTTATCTGAATTTGTTCTTATTTTTCATGCTGACGCTAGTGCTGGCCGACAACTACTTACTGATGTTTATCGGCTGGGAGGGGGTCGGCCTCGCGTCGTATCTGCTGATCGGATTCTGGTTCACGAAAGATTCAGCGGCCTCCGCGGGAAAGAAAGCGTTCATTGTCAACCGTATCGGCGACTTTGGGTTCTTGATTGGAGTGTTTCTGCTGATTCAGCAGTTCAAGTCGCTCGACTTTACGCAGGTCTTCAATGCCGTGAAGCCGCTTCCAGCCGAAACCGCGGGGGCTGGAGTCTTAACTGCCATTGGAATTCTGTTGATGGTGGGGGCGTGCGGAAAGTCCGCCCAGATCCCGCTCTACGTCTGGCTTCCCGACGCGATGGAAGGTCCCACCCCGGTTTCGGCGCTGATCCATGCTGCGACGATGGTGACCGCCGGCGTGTACATGGTCGCGCGTTCGCATGTGATCTTCGAACGTGCGCCGATGGCACTGACCGTCGTGGCAATCATCGGAACGCTCACCGCATTTTTTGCGGCGACGATTGGCATCACCCAAACTGATATTAAGAAAGTCCTCGCCTACTCTACCGTCTCGCAGCTGGGATACATGTTCATGGCCTGCGGCGTGGGAGCGTTCTCAGCCGGCATCTTTCACCTGATGACGCATGCATTCTTCAAAGGTCTGCTGTTTCTCGCAGCAGGGTCGGTGATTCACGCGGTCGGCGGCGAACAGGACATGCGGAAGATGGGTGGCTTGAGGTCCTACATTCCGGTGACCTTTTCCACGATGTTGATCGCAACCCTTGCCATCGCCGGAATCTGGCCGTTCGCAGGATTCTGGAGCAAAGACGAAATTCTCTGGAAGGCTTACCAGGCAAACTGGATCTATTGGCTCATCGGCTTGATCACGGCCTTCATTACCTCGTTTTACATGTTCCGGCTGCTGTTCATGACATTCTGGGGTGACTATCACGGCATCAAGGTCGATGAGCACGGAAAAGCGCATGCCGCGCCAGGACACAGCGGCCACGGCCACGGTGAACCTCACGAGAGTCCGACGGTGATGTTGATTCCGCTGATCGTCCTGGCGCTGCTCTCGTTCGTTGGCGGCTGGGTCGGATATCACAATCTGTTCGGGCACTTTCTCGAGCCGGTTTTTGGATCTCCACAAGTCACTCAACCAGCGGAAGCCGGCGGGAACATGGAATTGTTGTTTCAGGTAATTTCGGTCTCGGTGGCCATTGGTGGAGCACTTCTGGCGTGGATTCTCTACGTCAGCAACCCTGAACTCCCGCAGCAGATCGCCGCTTCTCTTGGGCGGTTCTACGAGGCGGTGTTGAACAAGTATTACGTTGACGAACTCTACGCCGCGATCTTCGTGAAACCTCTGGTCGACAGCTCGACCAAGATTCTTTGGCAAGGAGTTGACCGCAACGTCATTGACGCCGCCGTGAACGATAGCGCTGAAGGCGCACGCCACGTTTCGGATGAAGTGCGGCACATGCAGTCGGGCAATCTGCGGTCGTACGCGGGATGGATCGCGCTCGGCTCGGCGATCGTAATCGCCTACATGATCTGGATGGGAGTGCGATGAACTCGGACCTGCTCAGCTCCTCCATCCTCACGCTGGTGACGTTCGTGCCGCTGGCAGGCGGGCTGCTGCTCGTCTTGCTTCCGCGGCGCGACCGCGATGTCCGCATTTTTTCGCTGGTCATCTCGCTGCTGACGTTAGTTCTGTCCATTCACCTCCCCGTGCACTTTAACCGCGCCGCAATGGCAGCCGGTCATTTCCAGTACGAGGTCGACAAGCAGTGGATCTCGACGCCGAACATCCACTACCACATGGGCATCGACGGGATCTCGCTTTGGTTGGTGGTGCTGACAACGTTCCTTACGCCGCTTTGTGTTTTGATCTCCTGGCATTCTGTCCACGAGCGAGTGAAAGAGTTTTTTATTCTGCTGCTGATTTTGGAAACCGCGCTGATCGGCGTATTCACATCGCTCGACCTGTTTCTCTTTTATTTCTTCTGGGAAGCGACGTTGATCCCGATGGCATTGCTGATCGGCATGTTCGGACACGAGCGCAAGATTTACGCGGCGGTGAAATTCTTCCTATATACGATGATCGCGTCCGTGTTCATGCTGGCCGCGATCCTGTGGCTCTACGCGCAGACCGGGACGTTCGATTTCGTTTACATCCGAGACCACATGAACTCAATTCCCACGTTCCCTGTGGCTGCGCAGTGGCTTTTTCTCGGATTTTTCCTCGCGTTCGCAGTGAAGGTGCCGCTATTTCCATTCCATACCTGGCTGCCCGACGCCCACGTCGAAGCACCTACAGCGGGCTCTGTTCTGCTGGCGGGCGTGCTTCTGAAGATGGGGACGTACGGCATGTTGCGCTTCAATCTTGGGCTCTTTCCCGAGCAGTCGCGGCACAATGCTCCCTGGATAATCGTGCTGGCGCTGATCGGCATCATCTACGGCGCATTGGTGGCAATGGTTCAGCCGAATATGAAAAAGCTGATCGCGTATTCGTCGGTCAGCCATCTGGGATTTGTAGTGCTTGGCATCTTCAGCTTCACACAATCGGGATTGAATGGTGCGATGTTCGTGATGCTCGCCCACGGCGTCTCAACCGGGGCGCTCTTCATGCTGGCTGGAATCATGCACGAACGCCGGCACACGTACGAGATCAGCGAATTCGGGGGACTGGCCTCGCCTATGCCGGTGTACGCAGCCTCTTTCTTGTTTATCGTTTTGGCGTCGGTGGGACTGCCGCTGCTCAATGGATTCATCGGCGAATTCCTGGTGCTGAACGGAGCGTTTCAGGCGAAGGCGGTTTACGGAATTCTGGGGGCCACGGGCGTGATTTGGAGTGCGTGCTATCTGCTGTGGATGTACCAGCGCGTTTTCTTTGGCAAAGTCACGCACGAGGTGAACAATTCCCTTGCCGATCTCACGGGATTTGAAAAAGCCTCAGTCTGGCCGTGCGCGGTAGCGGCGTTGGTCATGGGCGTTGCGCCAATCATGTGGCTGGCTGCGATCGATCCGGCAGTGCATTCCGTGATTGCTCCCATGGGACAAATGGTCAGCAAGGTGGCAGGCCAATGATGGCAATTATGCCCACATTCGCGGCTGGCGTGCTGCCGTCGATCCCACAAGGGGCGGACTACATCCGCATTTTGCCGGAGCTCGTGCTTTCGATTTTCGGCATCGCCGTCATGGTCCTCGATGCTGTGATGGATGAGGAAAGCAGCCAAAAACAACTCGGTGTCATCGCGTTGATTGGTGCGCTTTGCGCGCTCGTCACGACCTGGGTGATGTCGAACTCGCCCGGAAGCGCGTTCTCCGGGATGGTGCAGGTCGACAGCTTCAGCGTCTTTTTTCATTTCCTGATCATTGCGATTTCCGCCGTCATCATTCTGATCTCGTACGAATACATGGCGGTGCAGCAAATTCGCGCCGGCGAATACTACGGATTGATTTTGTTCGGTACTGTTGGCATGGCCCTGATGTCTTCTGCTGTCGAGCTGGTGTTGATATTTATCGGTCTGGAAATTTCGTCGATCTCCTCATATATTCTCGCCGGGTTTCGGAGGCGGGAAGCATCGAGCAGCGAATCTTCGCTGAAATATTTCCTGCTCGGCTCGTTTGCCACAGCGTTTTTTCTGTACGGTGTGGCGCTCATGTTCGGGGCAACGGGGTCCACGAACATCGACATCATCACGATGCGAATCCAAGGCAGGTCAGAGTTACTGACTTATGCTGTCAAATCACCGGAGTTGCTGGTTTATGTCGCAGTAGGATTAATGCTCGTAGGCATCGGCTTCAAAGTGGCCATCGCGCCCTTTCACATTTGGGCGCCGGACGTCTACGAAGGGGCTCCCGCGCCCATCGTCGGATTCATGTCGACCGCGCCCAAAGCGGCGGCGTTCGCGGTATTGCTGCGCATCACCTTCGCCATCAATGCTCCCGGGCGCTTCTGGTTTATCTGGGTTTCAGCCGCGCTGTCGATGACGCTGGGCAACGTGGGGGCGCTGGTGCAAAACAATGTCAAGCGACTGCTGGCCTACTCCTCGATCGCGCATGCGGGATATCTGCTGATGGCCTTCGCTGCGGCCCCCGATCTCGGCACATCGGCAGCGATGTTCTACACTGCGGCGTATGCCGCCATGAACGTGGGCGCATTCGCCGTGGTCAGCCATTTCGCCAACGCCGGCGAACGCTATGTCACGCTCGAAGATTACGAAGGCCTGGGCCGCCGCTCACCGCTTTTGGCCGCTACGCTCACGGTTTTCTTGCTGTCGCTTATCGGAATTCCGGTTACCGGCGGATTTTTTGCCAAGTTCTATGTATTCAGCGCGGCCCTGAAAGCGAACCTGATTTGGCTTACGCTGATCGGCGTAATTAATAGTGCCGTCGGAGCTTACTACTACTTGCGGATCATCGTGATGATGTACATGCGTGAGGCACGGAAGGAAGTTCCGATCACGCCGATTCCCTTTGCGCTTGGGCTGGCCCTTGGAATGACCGTGGCGGCAACGATCTATCTTGGCGTTTTGCCGAACCGCGTGCTGCGGTATACGCAGCAATCGGCACAAGCGTTATCACCGCAATCCGCCGCAACGCCGCAATTGGCGGGGCGTCCAGGACCGTACTGAACCCGCCGATACCTGCTAAAATTTACACAGCAAGCATTTGACAACCTGGTTCCGGCGCGTGCATTATGTTGGCAACTTGAATGCCGTTCTTTCTCTCGCAGGAACGGACATCTGCCCGGAGGAGAGTACATGTCGAATTTGATGCGGAGATTGTGGTCGGAAGAAGAAGGTCAGGACATCGCGGAATACGCGGTGATGCTGGCCGTCATCCTGGTGCTGGTCGTGGGTACAATTCGTCTGATTGGCTCCAACGCCAATACGGTTTTCTCCCAGGTCTCCAGTTCCATCCAATAAAGTCGTAGAGTTGACGATTCCCAGATCACTTCGTCTAGCTCCATCGTAAGAGGTTCCACTCACGGACAGAGTGTTTATGACCCGATTTACCTTTAGCACGCCTTATTACCGCTTCTATTGGTTTTGGCGAAGCGGCTGCGGCGGAGCTTGTCAGGAAATCGGGACCCCGATTCACACCTAGATTCCAAGACAAGCTTAGGTCCGGAGCCGCGAAACAGATCGCGGCTTTTGCTTTCTTGCAATAAACCCCAAGGAGAGTTTAGCCATGATCGTCAATATGTCAGACAAAGCCACGGAAGAGGAGATCGCCCACGTGATCGACCGGATTCGAGAGGCAGGCTACCAGCCGCACGTGACGCGCGGCACGGAGCGTACGATCGTCGCCGCCGTCGGCAGCGGACGCCGCCATGAGATTGAAGCTCTGCAAGCCGCAGCCGGCGTGGACAACGTTGTCCCGATCGCACAGCCATTCAAGCTGGTCAGCCGACAAGTGCGGCCGGAGCGGACCGTGGTTCGTATCGGTCCGGTTGCAATCGGCGGCCCGGAGGTGGTGGTGATCGCCGGGCCGTGCTCGGTCGAGTCACGCGAGCAACTGCTCAGCACTGCGCATGCGGTGAAGCGCGCGGGTGCGGCCATGCTGCGCGGCGGCGCTTACAAGCCCCGGACCTCGCCGTATGACTTCCAAGGACTCGGCGTCGAAGCGTTGAAGATCCTGCGCGAAGCTCGCGAGCAGACCGGCCTTCCGGTCATCACCGAAGTGATGAGCACCGAGGACGTCGACATTATCTGCGAGCACGCCGACATGCTGCAGATCGGTGCCCGCAACATGCAGAACTTCGCGCTACTGCGGCGGCTCGCTACCGTGGACAAGCCCGTACTGCTCAAACGAGGCCCGTCGGCGACGGTGAAAGAATGGCTGCTGGCCGCCGAATACCTGCTCTCGGGCGGAAATCATCAGGTCGTTCTCTGTGAGCGCGGGATCAAAACGTTTGAGACAGAGATGCGCAATACCTTCGATCTGGCCGCCATCGCCCTGGCCCGCGATCTCTCTCACCTGCCTGTGATTGCTGATCCCTCGCATGGAACAGGCAAGCAGAGCCTGATCGCAGCCGTCTCGCGGGCTGCGGTTGCCGTGGGCGCGGATGGGCTGATTATTGAAGTGCATCCGTGCCCCGAGCGTGCGTTATCGGACGGCGCGCAGTCGTTAGATTTTGCGGGATTCGAAAGAGTGATGCGCGCCTTGCAGGAACCGCTCCGGCCCACGTTTGCCTGGAACTCGGCAGCTCAAGCCACAGCCTGAGCCGCATGGTCAGCCTAATGCGATCCTGGAACCTTGATCCGCATTGCCGGATCGCCAAACAGGATATAAGTTTTGCGCGTCCCTGGATCGCTGATCTCGGCCTTGGCTTTCAAGATTGCGTCCCCCAGCCTTAGCTGTGGCGCGTTAAGGGCGCCGGCGACGGTTAACTGATCTAACCTGGCCTGCGGGGGAGCCTGGTTCAATGCGCTCGAAGCAAGAACAGCCACGCCGCCACCGTTTGGAGCGAGCATCAGCGTCACTCCCAGGGGCTGTGCGTTAGCATCCTGGAAGTATCCATTCAAGCAGTCCATGATCAGGAACACCGGGAGTTGAAAACCGTTAGTCAGCGAAGCCGCAGCAGTCTGGTCGAACATGTTGCCCGCCCATTCTTCCTCCGAGCCGTGGCCGAGATAGTTGACGATCAGCGCGCCAGCGTTGATGCCGGAAAGAATCTGCGGCCGCGCTGCATCGATACCCATCGTCCCGCTGTAGATGTCGGTGATCTGCAGGGTCGCCGGCATCTTGGCCTGCACGTTCAAGCTCTGCTGCGTAAAGTTATCGTTAGCGTCATCGGCGTCGGCGACGATTAAGGCCTTCGACATCCAAGCTCCCGACGCAGTCGATGTTTCGTAGCCAGCAATCTTGCTCACCACAAGGTTTGCCTCATCCAGAGTACTGACGGGCAAGCGCCCGGTGGCGATGGTGGGCACGCCCGAGTTGTTGAAATCCGAGAACCAGTCGTCGGACGAGGTCATCAGGCCACTGGCGGGAATAATTCGCGTCGGGACAAGATCCAGATGCCCCATGCCCAGGAAATTTCGCGGATCGAATGAGGCTCGCCCGTTCAGAAGCAAATATTTCGGCTTCGTCGTCCAGTTCGTCGTTGCTGATTGTAGAAATTGCCGGATCACAAACGGGCTGTGCTCGCCGAAGTTGAACTCGTCGTACAAATCGCCCACGGGGACAATTGCTGAGGACATGCTTTCCGCCTTATGGGCTTTCACCAGCGGCGCCAAAGTGCCGGCAAATTGGTCATAGGTGACCATGGCGATATCTGCGCCGGGCGCCGGACTATGCCAATGCGAGGGATGGTTAGAGATCAATCCCGCCGGAGCAGCAACGCGATCGCCAGCCACAGCCAGCAGCGTGTGCTGGACGGGATTCAATGGACTGGTGGTCGTCCATGGCACCTGCAGCGCGATCTGGAAGTGCCCGTTTGCGGCTGAGACAGTTGGTGTCAGCGATACCGGAGTTGCCGGATCCGTGATGTCTACAACCGCAGCAGGCGCAGTATCGAAGCCGCCGATGGTCAGCTCTTCTCCTGCCCGGCCCGTGAGCTTGAGTGCGTCGGAATCGGCCAAATACAGATGCGGATACGAAATCTGGATGTGATCCACAAGGCTAATGTCGAAATCGCCGCCCAGCGCCGCAAGGGTGAAGGTATTGTTACCTTCCAGCAACAGTCCTTGCGGTAGTTTTATCCGAAGCGTGCCTTTGGTCTGGCCGGTGAATGTCACGCTGCCGATTGTCGCGCCATTCAAAGAAACTGCCACATTGTGGTGGATGCCGGCCACCACACCTTGCA
Organism: Candidatus Sulfotelmatobacter sp.; assembly: GCA_035710725.1. Taxonomy (GTDB): domain Bacteria; phylum Acidobacteriota; class Terriglobia; order Terriglobales; family Acidobacteriaceae; genus Sulfotelmatobacter. The sequence continues at coordinate 11,751 of DASTCY010000055.1, forward strand.
GGACGATCTCGATCTGTGGCTCAAGCGCGGATTTCGTGTCAAGATGCTGCACGCTCAGCACCTGCTCCACCGGCGTGGAATTGACGATCGAACCGAAGAAGTTGTCGCCGTTCGTGGTCAGCAGCGCTCCGAAGTAAGTCGTGCGCTGCTGCAACACAACCGAGTCGATGAAGGTCCGCGGCGGCTGGTTGGATCCCGAAGACGCAGCCAGCGTGCGAATACGTGCTCCCGGACTCTGTTCGGCAACCAGCCAATAGACCCGCGTGCCGGAATACGGCGTATCCATTCCCGTTCCATAGAAGCTGATCGCGGCCTGAGGGCCAAAACCGCCTGGTCCGGCAGCGGCGCCGGTTACTCGAATCGGCTGCTCGATGGCCTCAGCGTAGAGATGCAAAGTCGCCGGATCGACATTCGCATTGAGGCCTGCGCTCACCAACTGCGGCTGCGTAATCTGGTACCAGGCTTCATGCTTGATCTGAATCTTCACCGCCGGGTTCGCGGCCAATTGGAATTGCTTCTGTACCTGCAATGAAGTCGGCGTAAGTACGCTTGCCACCGCTTCCACGCGATGGCTCTGCTGACCGGGCTGCCACGCCGGCTCTGACTGATTCAGTTGGCCCAGAGTTGGGGATGTCATCCCGATCGAATCGTCTCCAGCCGCCGCAGTCGCGATTGAGATCGGCCCATGCATCTGCCGAAAGCCGCCGATGCTTACGTCTTCCAGCCAATATTGCGCTCCTGGAACTAAGGCCGAAGCATCGATCCAGGAATATGTTTTGCCGGAATGTTTCGGGAGAGCGCCACTCATCTGCAGCGCAGAGCCAGCAATCAGCGAAGGATTCAGCCGGACTCGGTTGCCTGCGACTTCGCGATAGACGTTGAATCCCAGATTGTGCTCTTCTTCGCCTGCCTTCCACGTCAGGACGACACGGTTAGCGCCATGCTTGTCGGTTCCGGCGCGCCCCACGAATGAATGCAGGTGGATGGCAGTAGAGGCGGCCACGGTCTCTGTCTGCGTGGATGAGTTGTTGCTCAGGTTGGGATCCGTCGGGTCTGCGGTAACGGTCGCTGTGTTCGAGATGATGCCGGTCGCGCCGGGGATTACCAGGATCGTGACCGTCGCGCTACCACCGCTGGTCATCGTGCCGAGCAAACAGGTGACCGTGCTACCAGCCTCCGAGCAAGTGCCCGCAGTCGTCTGCGCCGACTGGAATGTCATCGATGACGGCAAAGTGTCGGTCACCGTTACGTTCGTTGCCGACGACGGGCCGCCATTGGTGACCGTCAGCGTGTAGGTCAGGGTGGCTCCCTCCGAAACTGGATTCGGCGACGCCGTCTTCACGATTGCCATATCGGAGACCGAAACCACAGTTGCCACATCGGTCGCGCTGTCATTGGCGAGATTGGCCTCGCCTCCACCCGAGACGGTCGCTGTGTTCGTAACCGTCGACGGGGCCGATTGCGAAACGCTGGCATTGATTGTGATCGACGGGTAGCTTGCTCCTGCTGGGAGGCTATTGGAGCGCACACAACTGACGGTTTGGGCTGCTATCGAGCAACTCCATCCCGTACCGCTGGCGCTGGTGGGGGTTAGACCCACGGGAAGCGTGTCACTCATCGTGACGGTACCAGTCGATGCGGCCAAGGGACTGACGTTCGATACTGTTACCGTGTAGCTCGCCGTCGAGCCGCGGACAAAATTTCCTACGTGGCTCTTGGTCAACGTCATGTCGGGCGTGCAGCGGGCACCAGATTGCGTTCCGGAGACGGAAGCGATGGAGGCATTGGTGATGCTGAACCCGGCAGCGCCCGCGGTCGCGCCATAAGACACTCCTGGGGTTTCCGTAAGGCCGTTGGCTCCGCCGCTCACGTTGACGCTGGCGGGCGTGCCTGAGACGAATACAGCGCCGCCGCCTCCGCCCCCACCAGGACCATGGCGATTGCCCAGCGAAAAGGGCTCGATATCCCATGCATCGCCGCCGCGTCCGCCTTTAGCATTTAGGGTTAGCCCGCTTTCGCCACCGTTCGCGGATAGCACGACGATGCTGCCGCCTGCACCGCCGCCGCCGCCGCCATCATTCAATGTTCCGTTGTAGGCTGCCGCGCCATTGGCGCTAAGCGTTGCAGTGCCGCTCAAAGAATCCGCTCGAATGATGATGATGCCGCCGCCAGCCGCTCCTGAACTCGCCTGGGTATCGCCATTCGAATTATTTCTGGTTCCTGCTCCACCACCGCCGCCCATCGCTATGCGCGTGACCGTAGCCGGAAACGCAGCGCCACCTTCGCCGCCGGTGCTAAGGTTCGTTTCCCAGGAATCTCCGCCGAAGCCGCCCGCGCCGCCGTTGCCACCGCCCCCTCCGCCCGTGTTCTGATCGTTGCCACCGGCTGTTGCCGTTTGCGGATCCGCGTCGGTGCCTCCTCCGCCGGCGTTGCCAGGCGCGCCGCGACCCATGCTGCCATCGAGGTTCGCCGTGGCGCCAGCGGCAACTGTTTCCGCGACCCCTGCCGTGTTATTCAGCGTTAGCTTAGTTCCCGACGAAGCGGTGGATACAAACCTTCCATTGTTGGCGGGATTCGTGAACCCCCTCACAACAAACGTGTATCCGGCAAGGGCATTGCCGCCGCCACCCGTAATCGTTCCGGTATAGACCGTCGTGGTGCCGTTTGAATTTGCGGCTTTGGTGAGAGTGAATTGGCCGGCGGCACCGCTGGGATATCCGGTGCCCGTGGAGGAAGGCGCCGGTGTCGCGCCTGCGGTTTCGATCCACGCCGGTGTCCCCGCAATCCCCTCGCCTTTGGCCCCATTCCAGCCAGCTTCCGGAGCCGTGTAAGTGGCAGGCGCTGGCTGCTGGAAATCCGTGCTCGCAGGCAGCGTAGGCGGCGCAGGATTCGGAATTCCGGTCAGCTGCAGTCCCGCACCCCCACGGAATCCGAGGCCATCCAGTGAGATGGTGGCGCCACCCAAGGTCAGAGCGCCGGACGTATCCAGTGCAAGCACGCCGCCGGTTGATCCGTTCCAAGCGCTGGCGGTCAATCCCGAGCTCAGCGTCGCCGTCGTGTATTGCGGGACGAGGATCACCTGGAAGGTGCTCTGCCCCTTGGTTCCAGAAGCGATTGCAGAATCATAGCTGAAGACCAGCCCGCCCCCGGTTCCGGATCCGGTGAGGTTCAGCGTTCCTCCAGTAGCGGGGACAGCGTTTGTTGCAGTGACGAACTCGTAATCTCCGGCGCTGTTTAATGCCGAAAAACCTTGTCCCGTGCTGCCGTTTCCATAGGCCACGCTGTTCGAAGTGTTGATGCTGGCGTCTTGCATCTGGATCACGAGCAGAAGATTTCCGGCAGCAATGGCCGTGCCCGCACCGGTGGCTGCGCCGAGCGTGATCGACTTACCCCCCGCGGCTACGCTCGTGGTTCCCGGAAAATATGTGTTTACCACGCCCGTGAGCGTGCCGCCGGGAGATGCTTGCGAAATCGTGGCGCAGGAGTTCGACTGCACGGTCGCGACCGCGGTGAATGAATTGTTGCCAGTATTGGGATCGGAAGGAGTACCGGAGTCGATCACCGTAGCCGTGTTGGCAAAAGCTCCTGACGTAGCTGCGGTCTCGACCACCGACACGGTCGCAGTTGCCCCACTGGAGAGTGTTCCGATAGTGCAGGTAATAGGATTGGTCGCAGTCACGCAAGTTACGCCCGCACTCGGAGTGACCGGGCCCAGAGTCATCCCCGCCGCGAGTGTGTCTGACAAAGTGACTAAATTGGCGGCCGAGGTCCCGTTGTTGAAGACTGTGATGTTGTAGGTTGTGCTCTGGCCGACCACTACTGTCGCTACACTGGTCGTAACCCCGATATCCGCTACGCTCGGATTTACCGACACGGCTCCCTGCGCCCAATTGGATGTGGCATTGGTGAACCACTCCGCCACGGGAACGCTCGGAGCGCCCGTCCTTGTGCTGCCCACGCCGGTTATGTCTTCAGCGGCGTTCCCACCCGAATTTTGATTCCATTGTTGAACCTGCGGGGTATCGACGGTCACGGCGATGTTCTGCCCAGTCGCGAGCGTGTCGATGACCATGCCATTGACGACGCTGGAGACATCCAGTTGCGAGTTACAGAGAGAAGCCACGGTCGCGGTGTCTGCCACACATGCGGAGGCGGCACCATCGGCAGAAACGAATGTTCCCAAGGGCACAGTCTGATCGACCCCAGTGAAGGTGGTAGCGCCCGCAACGACGCCGATGCTCACCGCGGTCGGAATGTTGACGGTGACCGAAATCGTGTTAGCGCCACTGGCCGGATTAAGTAGCGACCACATTTCTACTCGGCGCGTGCCACCAGCATCGTTGTGCGCACCAATAAGGCTCAGGCCCGAGGCGCCATAAGTCACCCCAGTGACCGCGGTAGCCGAACTATTCGTGATATCCAGGGAGAGGCCGACGATCAGCAAGCGGTTCGCCGTGGCGGTGGTGTTGTGATTGAAGGTGAATACTTTGTTTCCGGCTCCGGTCAGATCGACGTGGGCGTTGGTCGAGGCATCGACCGCAACTTGCGCGGTGGCATGGGCTGCGAGAAAGAAGACGGCCAGCGCGACGACGGATAATCTTGTTTCACGCGCAGAAACTCGGGCAGTGATTTGGCCGATGAGTCCCGCAGACATTCGCACCAACTTTCGCGCGATCATTCGCCCCTGAGTTGCTGGGCTGATCAGCTTTTCCATCGCGCTCCGAAGGGGTAGACGCATTGTGCGATTCCCGATGCGAATGTCTCTTCTCACCGCAACTCCCAAAATCTGCTGGGCTCCCACGGCTTCGTCGTCCTGTGTTCCGCAGTCACCGCGCGTGACAAAACGATCTGCCGCTGCGTCCACCTCGACTAACCGATGCAGCCGAAAGCCGTGGCGTCCCCTCGCCAGCACAATGTCTCCGCAGCGCAGATCCCCGTGCGAGGCCCGCCGCACGTACACCGCTTCGCCGTCGCGAATTGCCGGAGACATGCTTGCGCCACGAGCCTCAAAACGCATTTCGCGGCCGCTCTCCAACAGTTCTCGAACAAACGACTCGAACAACTCCGATTGCGACGGCTCAATCACGGAAGCTGAGGATCCTCTCGACTGCCCCTCGATTCGGCTCGAACGCAAAGCGATATACGGGGACGGTGTCGGCCAATTCCTGCAGGAACTCAAGCGCGGCATCCACGTATTCGTGCCGATGCTGCGGCACAAAACTTCGGGCAAACAGCTCCGCAACCGCTTGCGGCGCTGAAAGCCGTGTCAGTACGTTTTCGTGCCCATGCTCCAGAACACAAATGCGCGCCAGCAGGGCGCTCGCCGGAGATGCGAACATCGATTCGCCATGCCAGGGCGTGCCATACATTCGAACTTGCCCAGAACGCAAGGCGTGATCACGCCGCACGATCACCCGGTCATCACTCAAGATTTCAACGTCGCCCAGTTCCGACCACAAGCGCGCTGTCGTGCTCTTCCCCGCTCCGGAATGTCCGACAAACAAGTTAGTCGCGCCATCCGGCCCGACTACTCCACAGGCGTGCAGTTCAACGGCTTTTTCCTGCGTCAGCCGGTGCGTGACCAGCAACTCGTCGAGCGGATAGTCCAGCGGACCTGGGAAGGCTCCCACCACTGTTCCGCTTTCATCGCTCATCCAAACCTCGGCGGCGCTGAAATCACGGTCCACCAGCAAACGCTTGTAGGGTCGATCGCCGAAGAGGGGCACGCTGAAATCGAATTGAAATCCCGCCTCTTGTTCGTACACACGCCACACCGAACCAGAATCGAAATGCGGAGAGGCAGAAGCGGAATCAATTCGTGCGACCTGTCTGACTCGAACGGCGATGTCGGGGTTGCAGGTCTCGACCCGAAATGGCATCAGTGAGGGAACCAAGGTAGTCTCTCGCGGGCTTTTTCCGGCGATTGCAATCGACACTCCGCCGATGCGAAAGTGGCTGCAGTAGTCCGCTTCGCTCGACAGATTCTTTTTTTGCCCTTCAGAAAGTAGATCCGTCAATCCCGCTCCCGCCCGCTCAACTTGCCTCGAACCTTACGAACCCAGGGTCATGCAGAAAAGTGCCGAGCACGTGGGGGGCTGCGGACCGCCTCCGCCGCCCGAGATTTTGCAGTGTCCTAACACAGCTTCCTCTGGCCGCAAATTGATAGTGACTAGTTGTGGCGGCTCATATGGCTTCTTGCCGTGTTGCTCAACACCCTTGTTTTCCATTTCGCCCCCGAGTCACAAACTGGGCCCAAGAAAGATTTCAGTGACCGCCGCAGCCCCCGCAGGTTCCGCCGGCGCTCGCCTGATTCAGGATCGGCAACAGTTGCTGCGGTCCTGTCCAGCTGTCCACATCGATTTCCTTGGTCTGGATTTGCCGCGCTGACTCCATCACTTCTTCGTAGCGGCTGCCTCCCGCACAGAACTCACAGTCGCCATGCGCGGGTACCTCCGAACCAACGGCCGCCGCCCGCAAGTGCGCCACGTGACACAGGAACTCCACCGGACTTTCACGATCGCCGTTTTCCAGTTCTCCATTGGCCGGACACATACCGCAGAGCGACTGAATACGGCACTGGATGCATTTGGTCAATCTTGTGCGCTTACGGGTGCGCAGTTGCAGCAGTGCTTCCTGCCAGACTTTCCGCACGCCGACTTCGCGGACGCTGAATGTCTCCTGTTGCGAGATCACACATATGCCCATCTCGCCGTAGGCATTGATGGCGAACGAATTCATACCGCCGCCGCAGAAATAAACTGTGCCGCCCTGCGACAGATTCGGAGGATTTTCCAAGTCTCTCTTCGCCAGGCGGCGATATTCGCTGACACCTTTGGGATTGTGCAGATCGAGGGCGACGACTTCCTCCGGCGCCAGCCGTACCGCCAGCGGACTCTGCGAACAGTCGATGCGTGGGTTCACCTGGCCATCGATCTTGAACTCGACTCCCAAGTCCTGCTCGGCGAATTCCCGCATCGCACCGACCTCGTGCTTGTTGACGCTGGTGGCGACGGTTTTCAATTTCACCGGCAGGCCCCGCTCTTTCAGCAAACGAATTCCGCGCAAGCAGCGGTCATAGGAGCCGGGAATTCCGGTCAGAGCTTCGTAGGTCTCGCGCGTGCGTCCGTATAACGTGATCTCTATTGCAAAGGGAGGCCATTCCAGCAGGTAGTCGGCGATCTGTTCGGTAACGATTGTGGCGTTGGTAAAAAGGGTAATGAGGAAACCCTTCTTCTTTGCGTAGGTGTAAATCTGAAGAAAATCTTTGCGGGCGAAAATTTCTCCGCCGGTATAGAGCACCCAAAATGTGCCCATTTCGGCCAATTCATCGAGGATGCGGAAATGTTCTTCGGTACTCAGTTCACGCCGACGCGCCTGCATGTCGGACATCGGCAGATTGTTGTAGCAGTGCAGGCACTCGAGCGGACAGCGGCGGGTGATTTCAATCGATACATGCAGCGGCGAGCGTTCGCCCGCATGCCGCCCATGCAATCCTGCACTGAATTGTGCGTAGCTTTGTTGATTCAAGCCGATGACTCTCTGCAACGCAACTAAAAACTACCTTCACTGCTACTCCTGTGTTTACGCCCTGCCCGCCCTTGCTTCCCGGCTACGCTCAAAGCCTAGATGTGACACCTGAACCAAGCCCGCCGAAAGCATTTCTGCCACAAATTTCTTCACATCGCCTTCTACGTGCTCGCACGACACACCATATTCCTGCGCCACCCCGGCAATCAGCTGCGGAATGGTGCTTTGCTTTTCCAACAATTTCCAAATCACAGAGCCGGTGTGATTGAAACTGTAGATCGATGCTAAGTCACCGACGTTCCCGCGAATCGGCACGATCAGAGTTTCACCGGCTATGACGCGGGAGACAACCGCGGTGGCGCGAGCCACAACTTCCTCATTGCTGTCCGAAACTTCGAGGTTGTTCGGTTTTCGTAACATGTTTGCTTTCTTGGAAGGTGCGCGTATTCGTATCTATTTGAGATTACGGCAGAAGTATGTTCGCAATACAATGAACCGTTCGGGGCGGTATTGCACTAGTTATCAGTGGCTTTGATTCCCGTGAGCGAGATCAAGACGCTCGCTGGCCTGCGCAGAACGGACGCCGCGCCTGAGGATGGCTGCGTAATTGTTCAGCGCGAATCGGTGACTTACATCCGGTCAGACCAACACTCGCCTGGCTTCCTGCGAAATCGTGGCGCCAGCAAATGAAATTTGCGTTGGTCCGGAAATCGCGCCAAACCACCGGTCTGAGTAGCGGCATCCTATTTCGAAGGGAATTGGCCGGCTGATGGCCCGGTGAATATTGAACTTCGAGTCTGTGGGCATGCGCGGACGCCGATGGCAACCGAGTGGAGTCGGAAAATGCCGGCGACAAATGCTTTCCCGAGAGGAGTTGACCGCGTTCTAGCCACGTCCTAACATTAGCGCCGGACAAATGCGCGTTCTCCTCCCATGATTGGCCAGCAGGTCTCCCATTATCGCGTTCTTGGCAAGCTCGGCGGTGGTGGTATGGGCGTGGTTTATGAGGCCGAAGACCTGAAGTTGGGCCGCCACGTTGCACTGAAATTCATTCCGGAGAACTTTGTCGGAGATGCCAAAGCTCTCGAACGCTTTACCCGCGAAGCTCGGGCCGCTTCCCTGCTGAACCATCCCAATATCTGCACCATTCATGGGATCGAGGATAACAATGGCCATCCGTTCATCGTAATGGAAAGGCTCGAGGGTCATAGCCTGAAAGAGAAGATTTCCGGCCAGGCGATGAAACTCGAACAGGTGCTTGAGATCGGCGTCCAGGTCGCGGACGCGCTGGCAGCATCGCACGCCAAGGGCATCGTGCACCGCGACATCAAGCCCGCCAATATTTTCCTTACTCCCAGCGGGCAAGTGAAGGTGCTCGACTTCGGACTGGCCAAGGTCGTGAGTCACATCGGCAGTGATGAAGATCACGATCAATCCCTCACCGCGGTAGGAGTGATTCCTGGTACCGCAGTTTACATGTCGCCAGAACAGGCCCGCAGCGACACTGTGGATGCGCGCACAGACCTTTTTTCCTTCGGCGTGGTCCTCTACGAAATGGCGACAGGCAAGAAGCCATTCACGGGAAAGAATTCCCTGGTCACGCTGGATGCGGTGTTGCACGCGAAACCGGTACCGCCCCGCAATCTGAATCCATCGCTTCCCATCGAGTTGGAGGGAATTATTGGCAAGGCGATGGAAAAAGACCGCCAGGACCGATATCAGAGCGCGGCCGACATGAAATCGGACCTAGCTTTGCTCAAGCGCGAGGCAGAGTCGGGACTGGTCAAGCCAGCGACTCACTCAGCGCTGCTGCGGGCCCGCGCCAAAACGTTCGGGGGACACGACACTCGGCTCCTTACCTACTTGCTGGTGGGAACAGCGGCGGTATTGATCACGGTAGTTGCCGCTGTGGGTACGTGGTGGTTCAAACATCGTGAGGCCGCCAGCGCCGAGCAGCGCAACGCGATCGCCGTCCTCCCTCTGCAAAATCTGAATGGGGATTACAGCGTCGATTTTCTTCGCTTCGCCCTCGCCGACGAGTTGACCAGCGATCTCACTTACTCGCGCTCACTCGAAGTGCGCCCCTCCTCCATGACGCGCCGATTTGTCGCCCTGGATCTCGATCCCCACAAGACCGGCCTGGAGCTGCACGTGGGCCGCCTGCTCACCGGACACTTTTCCCGCCAGGGCGATCAACTTACGGTGACGCTTGAAGCGGTTGATGTAGCCACCGATCGGCTGATCTGGCAGAACACGGTCAACGCGAATCCCAATGACATGATCGGACTGCAGCAGCAACTCAATACTCAAGTTCAGCACGGGCTGCTGCCGGCGCTGGGTGTTGGCGGCTCGGTCGAGGCTGCTTCTATGCCGAAAAATCCGGAGGCCTACGATCTTTATCTCCACGCACTCGCCCTGCCCCATGATCCCGGCCCGAATAAGGACGCCATTGCTGTTCTTGAGCATGTGGTTGGACTGGATCCCAACTACGCCCCAGCGTGGGAAGCGCTCGGGCAGCGCTACTATTACGACTCTGCTTTCGGCGGTGGTGGCGAGAAGATGTTTCAGCGTTCGAATGCCGCCTATGAGCGGGCGCTTTCGTTGGATCCCAACCGCGTCCTCTCTGCCAGCAGCCTCATCACGGCCCGGGTCGAGCGCGGCGAACTCGGGCGAGCCTACCAGTCCGCAAAGGATCTGGTGCGCCGACTTCCCCAAAGTGCAGACGCGCACTTCGCGCTCAGCTATGTTCTGCGCTATGCGGGAATGTTGGACCAGGCTACCCAGGAGTGCAACCGCGCTCGAGAACTCGACCCCGGCAACTTCAACTTCCGCACCTGCGCCTGGGCGTTCCTCGAGCACGATAAACCGGAGCAGGCGATGGATTTTGTTCGCCTCGATTCCGGCACGGAGTGGGCGGCATGGGTCACTCCTTATGTCTATCTGACGGAAGGCGACTTGCCCAAGGCGCGCGAGAGTGCGGCAAACATGTCGAAGGCCCCTTATTATCATCGTGATTTGATGCAAGCTTGCGTAGCTACACAGCGCCCGGCTGATTTCGACAAGATCGTGCGCGAATCTGAATCGTCGGTCATGATCGAGCCGGATGCCGAAGCCTGGTATCACGTGGGCGCGCTGTTGGCCTACTGTGGTCAGAGCGAGCCGGCATTGCGCCTGCTGAAAGCGGCCGTGCAGCAGAATTACTGCGCTTATTCCGCGCTGCTGGACGATCCCCTGCTCAAAAATCTTCGCAAGGAGTCTGCGTTTGATGAGGTACTGACTGCAGGGAGCGCCTGCCAGCAGAGCATTCAGGAACAATCCGCGCGTTAGTGCACTCCGTTAGAGTTTAGAAACTCGCTGTAGCCTCGATCCACGACCTGGATGTGATTGGTGAGCCACTGCTGCAGGAACGTGAGCAGCTCAGGCGTGATGCTGCTGTTGCCGGCATCGAAGTCTTTCTTGAACGCCAGGACCTTGTCCGTCAAGTGTCGATGCTCGATTCGGTGCGTGCTGAAGGCAGCGTACTTGTGTTTTTCCATTAGCTTTTCTTCGGCCGAAAAGTGCTGCACGGTGTAGTCGACCAGCCGATTCAGGACCTCGCCCGCGACATGCTTGCCCTTTCCCACCCGCATGGCTTCGGACAATTCGTTTACCAGTTCAAACAGCTTCTTGTGCTGTTTGTCCATGGCCTCGACCTTCACGCTGTAGTTCGGTTTCCACTCAAATACCGTGCTCATCGCAATCTTCCTTTCGCCGGCTCGCAAGCACTTTTCGTCTTGGATCCCGCCTGAGAGCGCGCCGTGCATCCAGCGTACGCAGGGCGGTGCTGGTCCTCCCAGATCACTTAGGTCTGTATCTGGGAACTAAGGTGGCCGCAAGCCAAGAGCTGCTGTCTTCACCTCCTTCTGACTTCTGTTACCCTAGCCCGTTGCGGGTTTCCAGCTTGGCCGGGTGTTGGGAAAAGATGGGAACAACTTCTGCTCCGCGAGGTTCTCATGCCGGGAGGTCTGCGTTTGATTTCGTCTTTGTCTTCTTTATTCCTGTTGTTGGCGGGTTCTTCACTTATCGCCAGCGACACAAAAACGTCTCCAACCCGTCCGCCGGCGGCGGAAAAGAAACCGGTTGAAGAGAAACTGCATGGCGTAACTATCGTCGATAACTACCGGTGGCTCGAGGACAGCAACGATGCCAAGACACAAAAGTGGGTGGAAGAGGAAATGTCCTACACCGGCTCGATCCTCGATCCTCTTCCCGGGCGCGAGCAGATCAACAAGAGATTGACCGAATTGCTGCAGATCGGCAGCATCACGCCGCCACAGATTGCGGGCAAATATTACTTCTACATGCGGCGCGAAGGTATGCAGAACCAGCCGATCCTTTATGTGCGAGAGGGGCTCGACGGAAAAGACCGCGTGCTGGTCGATGCCAACTCTCTCGCCACCGACGGCACCATCGCCCTCGACTGGTGGGAACCATCCGAGAATGGGAGGTATGTCGCCTACGGCACCTCGCCCAGCGGATCGGAGATGTCGACGCTGTACATCATCGAAACCAAAACCGGCAAGCTACTCCCTGACACAATTGAGCGAACTCGTGCCTGCAGCATCGCCTGGCTGCACGACAACTCCGGTTTCTATTACACGCGTTATCCCAAGAAGGGCGATGTCCCCGAAGGTCAGGAGATGTATAACCGTCACGTCTTCTATCACGACCTCGGCGCCGATCCCGCTACCGACCCGCTCATCTTCGGCGAAGGCCGCGATCCCGAAGATTGGCCCAACGTGAATCTCTCGAATGACGGCCGCTGGCTGTTAATCCAGGTCGAACAGGGCTGGACGAAATCTGAACTCTTTCTGATGGACACGAAGTCCGAGCACCCACCTAGCCGCGTCACCACAGCTAAGAATTTTCTTTACAGCGGATCGGTTTACGATGGCAAGCTCTACATCACCACCAACGAAGACGCGCCTCGCTATCGTCTGTTCGTTACTGACGCCCGCAACTATGAACGTGACGCCTGGAAAGAGCTCATTCCACAAACTGAAGCCGTGCTGCAGGGCGCGGTCGTCTGGGGAGGCAAGCTTTTCACGCAATACGAGCAGAACGCGACATCGCAGCTTCGGGTATTCGAGCTCGACGGCAAGAAGGATTTGGACGTCACGCTACCTGGCCTAGGCAGTGTCTTCGCCAGCAGCGGCCGCTGGGATCGCGATGAGGCATTTTTTGGATTTCAATCCTTTACCGTTCCACCGGCCATTTATCGAGTCAATCTGCATCCCGAAGAGCCGAACTCCGAGAAGGGTCCTGAGGCCCTGCGTGGGGTGGCCTCACTGTGGGCCAAGGTCGATGCTCCCTCCGTCGATCCCTCCGCCTATGTAGCACAGCAGGAATGGTTCAACTCAAAGGATGGCACGCGCGTTCCGATGTTCGTCGTGCACAAGAAAGGTCTGCAGAAGAACGGGCAGAATCCGACGCTGCTTACGGCTTACGGCGGATTCAATATTAGCCTCACGCCTGCCTTCAGCCGCACCGCCTATCTCTGGATGGAGCACGGTGGCGTTTTCGCTGTCGCCAATCTGCGCGGCGGCGCCGAGTTCGGCGAAGACTGGCACCGCGCCGGCATGCTGGAAAAAAAGCAGAACGTCTTCGACGACATGATCGCCGCCGCCGAGCACCTGATCTCCGAAAAATATACGGACAAGAATCATCTCGCCATTCAGGGCGGATCGAATGGCGGCCTGCTGATGGGCGCGATGATCACGCAGCGTCCGGACCTGTTCCGCGCTGTCGTCTGCCAGGTGCCGCTGCTCGACATGATCCACTACCAGAATTTCCAGATCGCCAAGCTCTGGATTCCCGAGTACGGATCGAGCGAAAACGCGGATCAGTTCAAGTGGCTCTACGCCTACTCGCCGTATCACCACGTCAAGGCGGGCGAGGAGTATCCCGCGATCTTATTTATGACCGCCGACACCGATACGCGCGTTGATCCCATGCACGCGAAAAAGATGGCGGCCGAGATGCAGGCGGAAGCGAAGAATGGCGCAAGCCGCACGCGTCCGATTCTGCTGCGCATCGAGACCAAAGCCGGACACGGCGCCGGCAAGCCCGTAACAAAACAGATCGAGGAATACACGGATGTCTATTCGTTTTTGTTCTGGCAGTTGGGGGTGAAGGAGTAGCTCAACAGTCGCGTGCCCCGTTCAAGCTTCGCTTGAACGGGGAGTTTCGAGTGCGGATAGGAATCTCGAACATGCATCTGTGCTAACCAGCTTCGGTTGTCGATGATAACAACTGAAAGTGAGGAAGTGGACTTCCCCAGTTTGCTGGAACCGTTTTAAGCTCCATGGCATAAGTCGATGCTATTTCCACAGGACGGATTAAGTCTGTGACGGATGAATAGCCAAAATCCCCACTCTAACCTCACAAAGTGCGCGAGGTTAGAATGGGGCACCCGCAAGGATTCTTGTAGAATTCCGTATGGAATCCACGAACGGCGATCAATCTCACTCCGAGATTCTGCGGCACTATTCCGAAGTTGACGAATCCTCGCGTCTGGGCATCGGACCATTTCAATTGGAGCGGGCGCGAACCGAGGAACTGATCCTGCGCCACTTGCCGCAGGCCCCGGCCACGATCGTTGATTCCGGCGGCGGCGCGGGGGCTTACGCGCTCTGGTTGGCCGAGCGCGGATATGAAGTTCACCTGCTTGATCCCGTGCCAAAGCACATCGATCAGGCACGCGAAGCTTCTGCCAGACAGCCCGAGCATCCTTTGACCTCGGCGCAAGTCGGCGACGCCCGCCACCTGCCGCATCCAGACGAATCTGCCGACGCCGTTCTGCTTCTCGGGCCGCTCTATCATCTGACGGAGCGTGAAGACCGCATCACCAGCCTGCGCGAAGCTCGACGTGTCCTGCGTCCCGGCGGAATCGCGTGGGGCGCAGGCATCAGCCGGTTCGCGTCACTTTTCGATTGCCTGTCGCTCGACCGCTTCGACGATCCCGAGTTCGCGCCGATCCTCGCGCGCGATCTCGAGGAGGGACAGCACCGCAACTCCACGAACAATCCGGCGTACTTCACCGACGCATTCTTTCATCGCCCGGGAGAACTCTCGCGCGATTTCCTCGCGGCGGGATTTGAAGTGTTAGCGGTAGTGGCGATCGAAGGTCCGGGATGGCTGGCGCGCGATTTCGATCGCCTGTGGAATGATCCCGCGCAGCGCGAGCGGCTTCTCGCGGCGGTAAGAAAAGTGGAGCGGGAGCCCTCGATTCTCGGCGCAAGTGCTCACATCATGGCAATCGGCAGAAAGCCCCAGTGAACTTTTCGCATCGACGCGGAAGAGTGCGGTTAGCGTAAGACCGGGCTAGCACGTGGAAGAGCGGCCCTTCAGGGCCGCGTGAATCGCAGTAAGAAGAAGCGGCTTTAGCCGCCGAGGAAAAGAACTAATACTTCACAATCGCGGTAAACGATTTCGGATCGAGAGACGCTCCGCCCACCAGCGCGCCATCGATTTCTTCCTGCGCCATGAGCGCCGAGGCGTTCTCCGGCTTCACCGATCCCCCGTAGAGGATTCGCAGCTTGCCTGCGAACTCGTCCCCGAAAATCTCTGCTGCTTCTTTTCGGATCACCATGTGTGCCTCGGCAGCCAGATCCGGAGTCGCTGTCTTCCCTGTTCCAATGGCCCAAACGGGCTCGTACGCAATCACCAGCTTCGCCGCTTTCTTGGCTGAAATTGCATGAAACGCGCGCACGCATTGCCGGCGCAGCACATCCTCGGTAAGTCCGGCTTCGCGCTCCTCGAGGACTTCACCCACGCAACAGATCGGCGTCAGGCCTGCTTCCAGCGCAGATTTCAGGCGCAGGTTGACGGTGTCGTCTGTTTCGCCGAAATACTGGCGCCGCTCGGAGTGTCCAACGATCACGTGCGTCACGCCCAAAAACTTCAACATGCCAGCAGAGATCTCTCCCGTGAACGCGCCCTCTTCTTTCCAATGCACGTTCTGCGCACCGACAGCGATGTTTGAGCCTTTGGCCGCTTCCAATGCCGCCGCCAGATCAATGTAGGGTGGACATATGACAATCTCATCGCGATCGCGCCCCGAAACCTGCGGCAGGAAATCGCGCAAGAACTCCCGGGTCTGGTCGGGGTTCTTGTACATCTTCCAGTTCGCGGCAATAACTTTCTTTCTCATGAATATGCCTTTCACTCAATCAGCCGGTTACGCTCTCACATGACCGTGATAACGTATCGAGCTCAATCTGTTTCCGACTCCGGAGCGATCGCCGGATTATGATTTCAGAAGCTCATGCCCTCTAACTCCACAGCGGATGATCCATACGATCTGATGCGATTTGTTCGCGCTCAAAGCCCTGTTTTCGAATCCGTTCTTGCCGAACTCCGGTCCGGCGAAAAAATTGGGCATTGGATGTGGTTCATCTTTCCCCAATTCCTCGGCCTTGCCTCAAGTGCAATGTCGAGAGAGTTCGCCATTCGTTCCCTGGATGAGGCGCGGGCGTACCTGACACACGAAATTCTCGGGCCGCGACTAAAGGAAAGTACGCAGCTAGTGCTTGCCATCCAGGGCCGTTCCATAGGTGAAATATTCGGATATCCTGACGATCTGAAATTCCGATCTTCGATGACCCTTTTCGCCAAGGCGACTGCAGACAATGACATATTCCGGGATGCTTTACAGAAATACTTCGCGGGAGATCCAGATCCGCATACGCTCCGCCTGTTAGAAACTCAGGGTTGAATCGCAGTCCTACTTATCTGTCAACGCCTCCACTCCCGGCAGTTTTTTTCCCTCCAGGAATTCGAGCGATGCTCCGCCGCCGGTCGAGATGTGCGTGACTTTTTCTGCAACGCCCGCGGCATGCACCGCGGCGACAGAATCTCCACCGCCCACGATTGAAGTAGCGCCGGCGTTTTCCGCCACAGCTCGCGCCACTTGGAATGTCCCCTTCGAAAATCCTGGCACTTCGAAGACGCCCATGGGGCCATTCCACACGATGGTGCGGGCGCGGGAAATCTCTTCGCCGAACAGCTCAATCGTTTTGGGTCCGATATCCAGGGCCATCTTGTCGGCGGGGATCGGCTGACCTTCGCCTACCTGCTGAATCACGGCGTTGGCTTCCGGCTTCATCGCGACCACGTGGTCGATGGGCAGCAGGAATTTCACGTTTCGTTTCTTCGCGTCAGCCAGCAGTTGCTTCGCGAGATCAATTTTGTCGGCTTCGAGCAGCGACTTTCCAACCTCCTGCCCTTGCGCTTTCAGAAAAGTGTAGGCCATTCCTCCACCGATGATGAGCGCGTCAACTTTGTTGATCAGGTTTTGGATCACGCCAATTTTGTCGCTGACCTTGGCGCCACCAAGGATCGCAACAAACGGCTCCTCCGGATGCTCCATCGCCTTGCCCAAATAGCGAAGTTCTTTTTCCATCAGCAGTCCCGCTGCCGATTTCTGCACAAATTTCGTGATTCCCTCGGTCGAGGCGTGCGCGCGGTGCGCCGAGCCAAAGGCATCGTTCACGTAGTACTCGGCCAGACTAGCGAGCTGCTTGGCAAATTTCGCATCATTCGCCTCTTCCTCCGCATGGAAGCGCAGATTTTCGAGCAGAAGCGTTTGTCCCTTCTCCAACTGCATGGCGACTTCTTCGGCCTCGGGACCAACGCAGTCGGGCGAAAACCCGACGTTTTCACCGCGCGCCAGCTCTTTATCGAGCAGCATGCGCAGGCGCTCAGCTACCGGCTTCAGGCTCATCTTCGAATTCGGCTTGCCCTTCGGACGACCAAGATGCGAGGCCAAGATCAGCCGCGCGCCATGACGCAATGCGTACTCGATCGTAGGCAGAGTTTCGCGGATGCGCGTGTCGTCCATGACCCGCCCATCGTCGAGCGGAACGTTGAAATCCACGCGCATGAAAATTCGATGGCCACTGAGCGGAAGATCACGAATGGAAAGCTTGGACATGGCTGGCCGTCCTATGGATGGTGTCTCGCGGGTCTGGTCCCGCAGATGGCCCACCCTAATCTCGCCTCCCGGCGGGGGGTGGGACCGTTTCGAAGTAATCTAAAGGCCCTTACCTGCAATGTAATTGATCAGGTCGCGAACGCGGCAGGAGTATCCCCACTCATTGTCATACCAGGAGATTACCTTCACGCAGTTACCGCCGACTACCAGCGTCATGGGAGCGTCGACGATCGAAGAACGCGAGTCGCCTTTGAAATCGGACGAGACCAGTTCGTGTTCTTCGTAGCCAAGATATCCCTTGAGCGGCCCTGCTTCCGACGCGGTCTTCAGCGTGGCATTAACTTCCTCTTTCGTCGTTTTCTTCTCGACCCACACTACCAGATCGACTACGGAAACATTCGGGGTCGGCACGCGCATGGCAAATCCGTCCAACTTGCCCGCCAAGTCCGGAATGACCAGCTTCAGTGCTTTCGCCGCACCGGTGCTGGTTGGAATCATGGAAAGCGCCGCCGCACGCGCCCGCCGAAGATCTTTGTGGGGAAAATCGAGAATCACTTGGTCATTGGTATAAGAGTGGATTGTGGTCATCGTCCCGCTGACGATCTTGAACTCGTCGTTGACTACTTTCGCGACCGGTGCCAGGCAATTGGTGGTGCAAGAGGCGTTCGAGATGATGTGATGTTTCGCTGCATCGTATTTCTCGTGATTGACCCCGAGCACCAGCGTAATGTCTTCGTTCTTCGCCGGAGCCGAAATAATCACCTTCTTTACTGGCCCTCGCAGGTGCTTCTTCGCTTCGTTCGCATCGGTAAAGCGTCCGGTCGATTCAATGACGACCTGCGCGCCCACCGATTCCCAGGGCAGCGCCGCCGGGTCCTTCTCCTTGAAAACCTTGATCGTCCTCTTGTCAACGCTGATGCTATCGCCGCTGGCACTGATATTGTGCGGCAGGTTGCCCAAGATTGAATCGTATTTCAGAAGGTGCGCCAGCGTCTTGGGATCGGTGAGGTCGTTTACCGCAACGAATTCCAGGTTCGGATCGCTCAGCGAAGCCCGCAACACGTTGCGTCCGATTCTTCCGAAGCCGTTAATCCCAACCTTGATTGCCATAATTCCTCCATCACTTGTATGAATGCAAAAACAGACTATGACCGTGGCCGAACCATAAACTCATGATGTTAGCAGGGTCGCAACCGCTGCGTAAACGACGCCAGGCCATTTCCTGGTGAATCATTCCCATCACGGGAGATTGTGAGCCAAATCATTGACGGGCTTTCTTTGGGATCAGAGAGAAGAAAACTACCCGCCTTCTCACGAAAACGAAATCTCCAGATAAGCGTCGGTGCGCATCCACAGGAACGGAATCCGCGCCGCCCAGTATTTCCGGTTGATGGCCGTTCGCGCCTGTGCATGCTGGGCTTGGTCCAATATTCTAGCTGAGCCTTCGAACTCGGGTCCCGTCACTTTTCCGCGAATCGTGCAGGGCGACACAGTCACTCGCGAATGGTTGCGAATGCGTTTGCACTTTCCGGATATCGACCTCGTCATGACATAGAGCTTCCCGTCTTTTTCTCCAAACCAGACAGGCGTCGCCACGCCCGCCCCGTTCTTTCGGAAGGTCGTAAGGGAAATGTATTTCTGGCCAGAAATTGCGGAGGGAATCTCAGTTGCCATGGCGAGATTCTACGCTCGTTCGCAGACCTCACGCGCCCGTATTACACTACTGCAAAGGGGTGATTCATGCAGGAACAACAAATGGCAGGCAAGGCTCGCATCGTCGGCTATTGCATCGGACTGATGGTTGTCATCGGAGTGGTGCTGTGGCGCGCCGTAGCGCGATGAAGCGAAACATTTCCCAGTTCTGCCGGAATTCACCAAGCACCGGGATCCAATCGGCGGAATCGGCGACGATTGCTCCCACATCCGATTCTGTGTTACAAGCCTGACATGCGCAAATGGATGCGCGAGCGCTTACAGCGCCGCAAGAAAAAATCCCCCGAGCAGCCCGCCCAATCGGCTGCGGCTCCGCCGCCGCTGCAGCCCGCGTACTTTGACGCGGAACAATCCGCAGAAACTGCCGCCAGCGAAACAGTCGCGCTGCCGGCGAACCTGCCCGCTCAGCAGCGCGCCCCCGCGCAGGAGCAACGGAAGCAAATTGAGTCCGTGTCCCCGGAACTGTCGGCTCCTGATGCCTCACAAGCGAGCTCTGCTCCACCTTCGCGCCGTCCTAGCCGCGGGCGCCGCCGCCGTGGCGGCCGCGGACGTGCGGGCCGCGGACGGGAGCAGGCCGTCGCTCAGGCCTTTACTCCAAAATCTGCAATTCCACGCACCACCGCGGAAGCTGCCGAGCCCGAAGGTGTGTCGACCGAGGCGGCACCTGCTGAGGATTCTGAAGCCCAGCCCGCACAACCTCAAGAACCTGTAGCTGCAGCCGCAACTCCGACTCATCGACCGCCAAAAGGGATTGTCGTCCTCGCGATTGGTCTGCCGGGATCGGGCAAGAGCACATGGTTCAAGCGCCACAACATCCTGCCACTCTCGAGCGACATGGTGCGTTCGCTGCTCTTCGACGATGTTCGCGAGCAGCGCTTTCAGGATCTCGTGTTCTCCAATCTCCGCTCCATGTTGAAGGCGCGCCTGATCGCCAAGCGTCCAATGAACTATGTTGACGCAACCAATCTGACGCCGCACGAGCGCCAGCACTGGATCAAACTCGCCAAAGATTACGGGTACGAAGTCCACGCCGTGTTCTTCGACGTTCCCCTCGAGGTTTGCATCGAGCGCCATCAGCGCCGCGACCGCGTAGTTCCCGAAGACGTGATGCGCCGCATGGCCGCCAAGCTGAAGCCACCAAATTTCAGCGAAGGCTTTGCCAAGATCACTGTGGTTCGCGTGAAAAAGAAAGCAGGAGAGTAAGCAAGAGCCAGCCACCAGCCTTCCCGACCTCTTCAGTGGGATCCGAACGTAGAAGCGCACTATCCTAATATGGCGCGACACAACTTTCGTGGAGCTGCCATGGGGCCCCGGGCCAAGTTTTCGGCGCAGAATTTTCCGCGTCAAACGCTCAACAGGAATCTATTTGTTGAACCCGCAGGACTCGGTTAGCCTTTGAGGTCGCCTCCGGAACACTTTTTATGGACTTTTCCATTTCTCCCCTCGCGCAACGTTATCTGCAACGGCTGACCGCATTCATGCAGGAGCATGTTTGGCCGACAGAAGCGCAGTACTGCCGAGAGACTCCGAATGTGCCCGACTGGCGCACGTGGAAGCAGCCGGCAATCATGGAAGATCTCAAATCCAAGGCAAAGGCCGAAGGATTGTGGAATCTCTTTTTGCCAGACAAGGAATATGGCGCCGGGCTAAAGAATGTGGAATACGCTTCGCTAGCGGAGGCGATGGGCCGATGCTCGATCGCTCCCGAGGTCTTCAACTGCAATGCCCCCGATACCGGAAACATGGAAGTGCTCGTCAAGTATGGTTCCGAAGAGCAGAAAGAGCGATGGCTCAAGCCGCTGCTCGCAGGCGACATTCGCTCGGCATTTTGCATGACCGAGCCGGCAGTCGCGTCGTCCGATGCAACCAATATGCAAGCCACAGCATTCATCGACGGGAACCATGTTGTGCTGAACGGCTGCAAGTGGTGGAGTTCGGGCATCGGGCACCCACACTGCCGCGTGCTGATTTTCATGGGACGGACCGATCCTAAGGCGGAGAAATATCGGCAACATTCGATGGTTGTTGTGCCCATCGATACGCGGGGGGTGGAGATTGTCCGCATGCTACCAGTTTTTGGCGGCTATGATGCTCCGTTCGGGCACGGCGAAGTGCAATTTACGGACGTGCGTGTGCCTGTCGAAAACATCCTCGCGGGCCCGGGACGTGGTTTCGAGATCGCGCAGGGAAGACTAGGTCCCGGACGAATCCATC
The DNA here is from genome assembly GCA_035710725.1 of Candidatus Sulfotelmatobacter sp. Lineage (GTDB taxonomy): Bacteria > Acidobacteriota > Terriglobia > Terriglobales > Acidobacteriaceae > Sulfotelmatobacter. The sequence goes on from DASTCY010000055.1 coordinate 33,178, forward strand.
ACTGTATGCGTACCCTGGGAGCGGCGGAGCGTGCGCTCGAGTTGCTTTGCCGAAGATCGCTGTCGCGTGGGGCGTTCGGTAAGAAGCTAGCCGAATTGGGAGGCAATGCAGATGTAATCGCAGAGGCGCGCATCAAGATTGAACAAGCGCGGTTGCTCACGCTCAAGGCGGCCTGGGCGATCGACGAGTTTGGGAGTCAAAAGGCCCGCAGTGAAATCTCCCAGATCAAAGTAGTTGTCCCCAATATCGCCCTCGCCATCATCGATCAGGCAATTCAAATGCATGGAGCGGCAGGCGTGTCGGAAGATTTTCCCCTGGCCGAGCTTTATGCCTCGATTCGCACTCTGCGAATTGCGGATGGCCCGGACGAAGTGCATCGCGCGCTGATTGCGAAGCTCGAGTTGAGCAAATATCGTGACCGGTCCGGCTTGAAGTAACGCTCTACGCGATTTCGGAATGCTCCAACTGCGCAACGGACGCGAGGAACTCGAGAATCGCTTTGTGCGCGGCTTCGGGCCGGTCGGTCGAAAACAAATGGCTGGCATGATCCAATAAAACCAGCTTTGCTCCGGAAATACGGCCGGCAAGGATTTCTCCGTTACGCGATGGCACGAGGCGGTCAGCCTTTCCGTGAATCACCAGCGTAGGCGCAGAAATTCCCTGCAGGCGGCTGTACGACTCCCAGCCCATGATCGCCTGCAGCTGCGCGTAATAGCCTTCTCTCGTGGGAAACCATGGACGGCGAATGTCGATATCTTCGTCGATGAGCCGGCGTGGGGTCGCGCCGTCATAAATGAAGGGCACCGCGGCCTCCGCGGCTTGTTCGGGAGTCATGTTGCCGCGACTTGTGAGCATCTCGATCGCGGCCGGTTCGGCGCGCTGCGCGGTTGGGCCACCGGCGGCCGTGCAACCGAGAATCAACGAACGCACGCGGTCGGGATAGCGCAAGGCAAATTCCTGCGCGATCATTCCGCCCATCGAAATTCCGAAGACATGGGCGGTGGGAACGCCCGCAGCATCGAGCACAGCGGCTGCATCGGAGGCCATTTGTGCGATGGAATACGGGCCGGGCGGGACATCGCTTTGTCCAGCGCCGCGATTGTCGAACGCGATGGTGCGATAGCACGCCGAGACTATTGGGCGCGAACGATGCCACATGACAGATGGATATCCCAGGCCCATGATGAGCAGAAGCGGCTGGCCCGAGCCTTGCTCATCCCAATAAATCTTTGCTCCATTATTGTTGATGAATGCCATTCGTTCTTCTCCCCGACAGATTTTGTTCAACTCCGTGATGTTTGCAAAATCCTTCAAGCTACATAGCGCTCACTGGATAGCAGCTGGCATGCGATTTGTCTTCGAAGCGCAATGGAGTTCACGGGCTCGTGATCGGCATGTCGATGCACGGCGCTGCAGTGTCTGCGCAACGTTTCACCATCATCGCAGGCGCTCAGCACAACGCGCGAGAAGTCCTCGATACGCCGCATTGCGTCTCGCAAGTACACTGCGCACATGTCACGTGCATTGGTCCCTGCGCCGGCCTCGGCTAGCTTCTGGCTGCGCAGCAGGCTCGATTCCATGGCGAAAACTTCCATCATGATATCGGAGATGTTCATGATCACCTCCTGCTGCTTTTCAAGGTGTGCCCCGAACTTCTCCTGCGCAGCGCCAATCGTCAGAAGAGCGATCTTCTTCGCGTTGCGAACCAGGGTAGCTTCTACTCCGAGGTCTCCTGAGTCGGCTGTCATCCCGTGTTCGCTTGCGCTCAACATTGCATGCGCGGCTTCGAAGAGTGGCAACTGACCGCGGGCAGCACGCTTCAACGTCATTCCGGAGATGACCAGGCGGTTGATTTCGCTGGTGCCTTCAAAGAGGCGATTGATGCGCGAATCGCGATACGCCCGCTCGACCGCGTAATCTTCGTGATAGCCATAGCCGCCGTGAATTTGGACGCCTTCGTCGACTACATAGTCGAGCATCTCCGAAGAATAGACTTTCACCATCGAGCATTCCGCAGCATATTCTTCAATCGCTTTCATTTCGGTCGTGGCGCTGTGGGCGCGCTCTGCGGCCGTCGCCTGCATTTTCTTCTCAATAAGGCCCACCACTCGCCAGGTTATCGACTCGGCGACAAACAGACGAATGGCCATTTCCGCCAGCTTGTGTTGAATCGCGCCGAAGTCAGCGATGGCGCTGCCGAACGCTTTCCTCTGTTTGGCGTACTTGATCGAGATGGCGAGAACATTCTTGGCGGCACCAATCGCCGCTGGGCCCAGCTTCAGGCGCCCAATATTGAGGACGTTGAATGCAATGACATGGCCGCGGCCAATTTCTCCGAGAACGTTCTCGACCGGAACTCGCACATTATCCAGATACACCGCTGTGGTCGAGCTGCCGCGAATGCCCATCTTGTGTTCTTCGGCGCCGCTAGTGACGCCGGCAAAGGCCCGTTCAACTAAAAAGGCAGTGAACTTTTCACCGCCAACTTTGGCGAATACGGTAAACAGATCAGCCGCGCCGCCGTTGGTGATCCACATTTTTTGGCCATTCAGGACGTAGTGTTTGCCGTCAGGCGCGAGGTCCGCGCGCGTTCGAGCAGCAAGGGCGTCAGAACCCGCCAGCGGCTCGGTAAGGGCATAGGCGGCCAGCATTTCCAATTTGGCTAAGCGAGGCAGGTATTTTTTCTTCTGCTCAGGAGTGCCGAAATATACAATCGGTAAAGTTCCGATGCCGGTGTGAGCGGAAGGCCAGCTCCCATACGAAGCGTCGCGTCCCATGTGTTCGGCGGCCACCATGATGGATGGCAGGTCCATCTCCATGCCACCGTATTCTTCCGGAATCGTTATTCCGGTCAATCCCAGATCGACCGATTTTCGCAGCACAGAAAGTGCGAGTCCCGATTGTTTCTGCCGGATAGCGGGAAGATTGGGCTCGACTTCACTCGACCAGAATTCATCGACCATGCGGCCCACGGCGAGATGCTCGTCGGTGAGGTCCTCGGGTGTGAAGATTTCGGCGGGTGTTGAGTTCTCGATCAAGAATGACATGCCTTTTGCGGTGCTCGGAATCTCTGTTAGTGTCGTCATTGCCTTATGCCACCTTTCAAAATCCACCACCTCGATGCGCTAAAAGAATTCGAAGGCCGCGAACTGCCTCCGACAGATTGGCTTGTAGTTGCCCAGGAACGTATCCAGAGATTTGCGGAAGTCACCGAAGACGCACAGTGGATTCATGTCGATTCCGAGCGGGCCGCCCGCGAATCGCCGCACGGCTGCACGATCGCTCACGGATTTCTCACGCTCTCGCTGCTCAGCCACTTTGTCAGACAGTCGATCCGGATACGCGACGGGGTAAAAATAACGATCAACCGAGGGCTGAACCGTGTGCGCTTCACCAACGCCGTGCCTGCGGGCTCGGCGATCCGCGCTCGGATCACGCCAGTGTTGGTGAATGATGGGGCGGAATTCGTCGATGTTGCTTATTCTGTGATCATCGAAATTCAGGGCGCGGAAAAGCCCGCTTGTGTTGCGGAATGGCTGTTGCGGTACTATCGCGCGTGAGCCTGCGCGCAAGGGTTTTATGAGAGAAGAACAGCGCAATCGCGGCCCAGTTTCGGTCACGCGGCCCCCTTCTCTGCACAATGCCAGGCCGCGCGCATCAAGACGGCCACGCGGTTGGGCATCGTCGCAAAGCGCTCGTCGTGGGTGAGGCCTTGGGCGTAGCGATAGTAAATCTGCTGAATAATGACGCCAACTTTGAAGCGGGCGAACGCCAGATAGAACACAAGATCGCCCAAGTGTCGCCCGGTGGCCGAGGCATAGCGTTGTGCTAATTCGGCGCGGGTGAGTGTCCCGGGAATCGTCGTGGGGGCAAAACCGATCTCGTGCAGTTCCTGCGGATCATCGGGGTCGGTCCAATAGGCGAGCGCCGTACCAAGATCGGATAAAGGATCGCCCAGGGTACACATCTCCCAATCCAATACACCCACGATGCGCGTCAGATCTGCAGGATCGAGAACAACGTTGTCGTATTTGTAGTCGTTGTGGACGAGAGCGGCATCGCTCTGCCTTGGCATATGCTTGTTGAGCCAAGGAGAAAGAGAAGCGAGCTCGGGTAGATCATGCGTTGCGGAATTGTGATAGCGGTCAAGCCATCCCTTCACTTGGCGTTCTAGATATCCTTGCGGTTTGCCCAGATCGCCGAGCCCGATGGCGGCATAGTCGAGACTGTGCAACTGAACCAGGTTGTCCAGGAAAACTTCGCTCAGGCGTCGCGCGGAGGCCGGTTGGAGGGCAAAGTCCGGCGGTAATTGCCGACGCAGGACAATGCCTTGAATCGGCTCCATGAGAAAGAAGGGAGCGCCGAGAACTGATCTGTCGTCGCAATAAAGAATGACTTGGGGAGCAACAGGATAGGCATCGTGTAATTTGGAAAGCACCCGGTATTCGCGTCCCATGTCATGCGCGGTTTTCACCTGGCTGCCAAATGGTGGACGACGCAGCACCATTTCACGCCCACCCCACAGCACTCGATAGGTGAGATTCGAATGCCCGGCGGCGAACTGCTCCACCGTGAGCGGACCGTCGCCGCCCATTTTTTCTCTCAGGTATGAGCAGAGTCGGGGCTGATCAAGCTCCTCACCGGCGCGAACGGGTGTTGCCCGATTGCGTAGTGCTTCGAAGTCACCCAGCGCCTGCAGTCCGCGAGCGTCTGTACTCTCACCGATATAGCAAGGAATCGTCATCGAGATGTGGATGCGAATTAAAACAGCTGACCGTGAAACGCTCACCCGAGCCCAGGAATTCACTGAAGGAAGTGTTGCGTGACATCCATGTCAGTTGCAGCGTGTCGGCATGAGAGAGATGCAACGCTCGCTGCATCGCAACCCCAATCGGGCCACCGGAGGTGAAAATCACATGCGTACCTCCGCGTGTGCCGCCATTGACCGCCTTAGCCAATCCATCGTTAACGCGTGCGCAGAAATTCGGCCACGATTCAATGTCGGAAATGTTGAGTTCTCCAGCGACCCACTTGCTGATTACAGTCTCGAAAAGTTTCTGAAATCTGTGCCGCCGCACGGCAGGTTCCTCGGCATCCGCGAACTCCTGTTGCAAGCAGCGGATGCGCTCACATTTCTCCGACAGTTCAGGGACCCCGACTTTCAGAACCGCTTCGCCGCAATATTCATCGAATTCGCTCATGATCTCCAACTCGGAAAACTCTCGGCCTGCTCTGCGATATGCCTCGGCGACAATGCGGCCGGTCTCGATCTGCCGTTGGCGAGGCCCCGTCCAGGCACGATGAAAGACCACGCCTCGCCGCGCCCAAAATTCCCCTAAGCGCCTCGCCTGCTCCTCGCCCGTGGCACAAAGCCGGTCATAATTCTGCTCCAGGAACGATGCTTGCCCATGGCGAACTAGGATGATCCGGCTCATCAATCGGATTCGCTGGCTTACGCGCTCACCACCTGCTCCTTATGAAAGTTCGCGAAAGTCTGGTTGCTCTCCGCCAGGTGTTTCAGCAAAGGAGCAGGCTCCCAAAGCTCTCCGTGCCGATCGCGGAACTCACGCACGCGGTCATAAACTTTGTTCAGGCCCACGGTATCGGCGAACCACATAGGCCCTCCGCGATACGCAGGGAAGCCATAACCATTTAGATAGATAATATCGATATCAACAGCGCGCAGGGCATAGCCCTCTTCGAGGATGCGTGCGCCCTCGTTTACCAACGCGTAGATGCAGCGATCTACCATCTCCTCGCGAGAAATTGATCGCTGCTTGATTCCTTTTTCTGCCGCCGACTGTCGCATCAGCTTCATGACCTCAGGATCCGGCACGGGGCGGCGATTCTCGTCATAGCGGTACCATCCGGCCAGCGTTTTCTGGCCGTAACGTCCCATCTCGCAAAGGCTATCCTCAGCGAATGGCGTGCGAACGCCCGGCTTCTCCAGATGGCGATACTCCTTGCGAATGCGCCAGCCCACATCGAGACCGGCAAGATCGCCGGTGGCAAGAGGCCCCATGGCCATGCCGAAGTCGATTAGCGCTTGATCGAGCGCTTCTATGTCGGCACCCTCCTCGATCAAGAATTGCGCTTCCCTGCGATACGGCGCGAACATGCGATTGCCGACAAACCCGCGGCAGTTACCCACCAACACGCCAATCTTGCCTACCTTCTTCGCCAATTGCATGCAGGTGGCAATCACTTCTTTTCGTGTTTTCGCTCCGCGCACAATTTCCAAGAGCCGCATGACATTTGCCGGGCTGAAAAAGTGCGTTCCGATAACCGATTCGGGCCGCGAAGTCCCGCTGGCAATTTCGTCGATGCTCAAGGTTGAGGTGTTTGTGGCCAAAATCGCTCCCGGCTTGCACGCGCGATCCAGCTCCTGAAAGACCTGCTTCTTGAGCGCCATGCCTTCGAAAACTGCCTCCACCACCATGTCGGCATCGCCAAAGCCGTCGTACCTGAGAGTTGGCGCAATCAGGGCGAGGCGCTCATCGACGAACTGCTGTGTAAACCTTCCTCGCTGCACGGATGTGGCATAGTTCTTTCGAATCTTTTCGAGACCTTGATCGAGCGCCTGCTGGTCAGTCTCTTTGAGCACGACGGGAATTCCGGCATTGGCGAACGTCATGGCGATGCCACCGCCCATCGTGCCGGCGCCAACCACGGCCACGCTGCGAACAGGAAGAATCGGTGTCTCTTTCGGGATGTCGGGAATCTTCGCTACTTCGCGTTCTCCGAAGAAAACGTGAATCAGCGCCTTGGATTGATCCGACACAAGGCATTCCATGAAGAGTTTTTGTTCGACCTGGCAGCCTTCTTCGAAAGAGAGCTTGGTCGCTGCCTCCACAGCGTCGATTGCCGCCAGTGGCGCTTTCAGTCCGCGCTGTTTCCTTCTTGCTTGCTCGCGGGCGGCCGAGAAAATGGCGACGTTGCCGGCGGCCGTCCCAAGTTTGTCATTGCGCTCGCGCGTCTTCGGTGCAGGTTTCGCCGCAATCTCGCGCGCAAAGGCGGTAGCACCCGCTAACAGGTCACCTTCGATCAGGGCGTCGATGATGCCGCTGCGATGCGCTTCGGCGGCGGCAACCGGCTTGCCTTCGACGCACATTTCCAGTGCTCTGGCGACTCCCGCAAGCCGAGGGAGGCGTTGCGTGCCCGCAGCGCCGGGAATAATACCGAGTTTCACTTCAGGCTGGCCGACCTGAGCATCGGGCTTGGCCACGCGGTAGTGCCCGGCCATCGCCAGTTCGAGGCCGCCGCCAAAGGCCGTGCCGTGAATCGCCATCACCACCGGCTTGCGGCTATCTTCGATGCGTAGCAGCAGGGGAAGCAAGCCGGCGCCGCGCGTCTTTGCCCCGGTTGTCATCTTGCCGAATTCTTTGATATCGGCTCCGGCCACAAAGGTCCGTCCGGCGCCGATGACCACGGCAGCTTTGACCGCACTTTCGTTTTGAATCCGTTCGATGGCCTCGGCGATCCCCTCCGGCACACCGGGACTGAGAGCGTTCACCGGTGGATTGTCGATGGTTATTACGGCGATGTCGTTATCAATCGTGAAGCGTACCAAGCTGCTCATGATGCACTCCGTTGCTTTCCCCGCGGAAAACTTATTGATTACACAGTACGCAATGTGGCTTGTCCCCAATACTTCTGGCGCAGTTCCTTGCGTAGTACTTTGCCGGTCGCGGTCTTCGGCAGCGTGTCGCAAAATTCAATCGCGCGCGGACACTTGTAGTGGGCCAAACGCGCGCGACAAAACTCGATTAATTCAGATTCAGTAGCGTTGCAGCCCGGCCGCAGAACCACCACGGCCATCGGAACCTCTCCCCACTTCTCATCTTTCATCGCGATCACTGCGACTTCGTAGATAGCAGGATGGTCCGAAAGTGTCTTCTCCACTTCCAGCGAGGAAATATTTTCTCCGCCGCTAACGATGATGTCTTTCTTCCGGTCCGTGATCAGGATGTAGCCGTTTTCGACCACTACCGCTATATCGCCGGTGCGAAACCAGCCCCCGCGCAGGGCTTCTGCGGTGGCCTCCGGCTGATTCCAATATCCGGCCATCACGCCGTCGCTGCGGGCGATGATCTCGCCCATGGTTTTGCCGTCATGCGGCACGTCGCGATCGTCGGCATCCACTACTCGTAGCTCGGTACCCGGAAAAGCATACCCAGTCATAGATTGCAGCAGAGCTCGCTGTTCAGGTCCGCATCGCACATCGGGCTTGAGTTCCGCGATGGCGAGCGAGGGCGAAGTTTCCGTCAAACCGTATCCGGAAAAACATTTGCAGCCGAGCTTTTCTTCGCTCTCGCGAATAATGGCAGGCGAGGACGCCGCTCCGCCGATGGCGATCCACTGCAGGCTGCGCAGGTCATAGTTCGTTCGCTCGGGGCAATTGACCAAAGCCGCTGCCATGATCGGGACCAAGCCCATCGCGTACACCCGCTCCTGCTCGATGAGCCGAAACACATCCTGGGGAATGAAGCGCTGAATCATGACATGCTTCGCACCCACGGAGGTGACCGTGTGCGCCGCCCCCCACCCGTTGGCATGAAATAGGGGAATCGTGTGCAGGTACGTATCTTCCGTTTTGGTGTGGTGGTGCAACGTAACTTGCAGCGCGTGCAGATAAATATTCCGATGAGTGAGCATCACTCCCTTGGGCTGGGTGCTGGTACCGCTGGTGTAGAACAGTTCGGCCAGACTGTTTTCGTCAATGGAAGCGACATCGCAGCGATAAGGTGTGGCGGCGCTCAGTAGGTCTTCGTAATTTGCGGGCGCCAGCCACTTCTCTTCTGGGGCGGCATCGAGCAGGTGGAAAGATCGCACACTTTTCAGTTCGTTCCGGAAAGAATCAACAACGCCCAGCAGCTCTCGAGTTGCGAACACTACGGTTGCACCGGAATCGTTCAGCACGTAAGCCAATTCGTGCGGCGCCAGTCGGTAATTTAGCGGCAGGAGCACGGCTCCGGCTTCGAGCACACCATAGTAGGCTTCGAGCAGGCGGTGACAGTTAAAGCTGAGAAATGCGACACGGTCGCCCGCTTGCACGCCTGCTACGCGCAGAGCTCCTGCCAGACGACCGACCCGATCGCTAAACTGTGTGTAGGTATATCGATGGTTCTGACAGACCACCGCAATTCGATTCGCGAACTGCTGCTCGGCATAACGCAAAAAGCGGATGGGAGTGAGCGGAATATTCATAACGGTCGTGCAATCACCAGGCGGTTTGGCCTCCGTCTACCACCAAAACATGGCCGGTCACATAAGCCGAGGCGTCGGACGCCAGGAAGATCGCAGCGCCTTTGAGGTCATCTTTGCCGCCGAAGCGATGTTGCGGAATCTTGGCCAGCACAGATTCCCTTTTGTGCTCAAGGATCCAGTTCGACATGTGCGTGGGAAACCAGCCGGGAGCGATTGCGTTGACCTGAATGTTATGCTCGGCCCATTTGCAGGCCAGATCCTTGGTAAAGGCGATAACTCCGCCTTTGCTGGCGTGATAGCCAATCGCTTGCAGCTCGGCCGACGCGCCGTTCAGACCGGCAACCGAAGCAATATTGATTATTTTGCCCGACCCTTTCTCACACATGAATTTCCCCGCGGCTTGTGAGAACAGAAAGGTACCCGTGAGATTGGTGCTGAGCACTTTATTCCACTGCTCTAGCGTCATGTCCTCGACTGGAGCCCCCCACGATGCTCCCGCATTGTTGATGAGAATATCGATGCGCCCGAAATTCTCCCAGGTTGTTGCGACTGCTTCCTGAATGGAAGTCGGGTCTTTCACGTCACAGGCGAGGGCCAGAGCCTTGATTCCAAGCGCAGCCAACTTTTCGGCCGTTTCCTGGCAGCGATCCTTCTTGCGGGCGCAAAGCACAAGATTGGCGCCCATCTCCGCGAGGCCTTCGGCCATTTGCTGACCCAGACCGACGCCCCCTCCGGTTACGATTGCTACCCGGCCCGTAAGATCGAAAAGTTGTTTTGCGTTCACGGCGAGAAGTCCTCGTACGACTGCCGAACAAAGTGATAGTGAATATCACAATATAGCGACTAACGTCAATGCGCCTCTATGGAGCTTACGAGCCCGCGACGATCTGGCATTCCGAACCGTGGATGCCCGCACGGTCGCTGAGATAAGCATCTGCGTCCCTAGCTCATGCGCAACACAATGCGGCCAGCAACCTGTCCTCTCCGGAGTTCGTCGAGAACTTGGTTGGCTTGGGATAATGGTCGAGTTGCAACCTTGCAATGGAGTTTGTCGGCTGCGGCCAAAGCAAAGACCTCCTCCAGGTCAGCGCGCGTTCCGACCGCCGACGCCTGAATTCGAATCTCGCCGGCTGCCATTAAGATAGGCGGAAACGAGACGTTTTCCGCGGGCAGACCGACGGCCAACAACATTCCCGTTGGCCGCACGCAATAAAACGCCATGTCATAGGCGACTTTGGAGGCAGAGGTCACCAGCGCAACATGAACACCGCCCTCGGCGCGGATTTGCTTAACGACATTGCCGGTCATGGAGTTCAAGGTCACCGCGGCTCCGAGGGACTCCGCCAGAGCGAGCTTTTCATCGCTGATGTCAATTGCGATCACCCGCGCTCCTAACTCCCGGCCCATTTGAACAGCAAGATGTCCCAAGCCGCCAACTCCAAACACCGCCAGGCGCTGGCCGAAGGCAAGTTGTGAGCGTTTGAGCGCGCGATGCACGGTGACTCCCGCGCAGAGCAAAGGCGCAGCGTCTTCCGGCACAAGGCGATCCGGAATCCTGGCAACGTGAGTGGCAGGGGCTTTCATGAATTCCGCATATCCGCCGTCTACTGTCACACCGGTGATCTGCTGTTTGACGCACAGATTTTCGTTGCCCTCACGGCAAAACTCGCATTTTCCGCACGTCCAATAAATCCAAGGGACACCGACGCGGTCGCCGACGCGCAGACCATCGACTCCCGGCCCGATCTCAACAATTCGGCCGACAACTTCATGTCCGAGGACCACGGGCTTTTTGACAATGCCAGCCAGTTGCGCCCAATCGCCATCCGCGACGTGCAAATCGGAATGACACACGCCGCAAACTTCCACTTTGATCAGAACCTCTCCCTCTGCGATCGTCGGCCGAGGGATCTCTTGGATGGCAAGTGGAGTCTTGAAGTCGAGGAGCACCGCCGCTTTCATGTTCTGTTTCCTAAGAGCGAGAGATGGCTGGAAAGCATCGGGACAGACTACGAAGCCGGTTCGATTCCGCGTATGAAAAATTCCACCGCGCTGCGCACTCGATCGGTGAGTTTGTGAGGCCCGGTCAGATCTGCCGCCCATTGCCGAACAACCGTGTTGTAAAGGCCTTCCATGAATTCGGCCAGATGGACCACGGGAAAATCGCGGGTCACTTCATTTTTCTTCTGGCCCTGCGCCAAAATTTCCCGCAACAAACTAACGGTCGCTTCCTCATCTCCACGAATTTCCGCGGAGCGCACAGGGTCCATCGCCCCAGAAAACACAACGGCTTGCCATAGCTTACGGTCGGCTTCGACTTCCCGGGCCATGCTGACGTACAAGCGCCGCAAGCGCTGGGCGGTGCTAGCATTGCTCGACAGCTCCGAACGGAGCCGCTCCCGCACGCAGTAATACCCGCGCTCGCCAACTTCCCGCAGGACGGCATCCTTGCTGGAAAAATATCGGAAGAACGTGGGCTGACTGATCTCGAGAGCCTGCACAATGTCGTCGATGCGGGTGTTTTCGAAGCCGCGTTTGCGAAACAGCCGGATCGAAGTTTCAATGATCTGCTGCCGCAAGCGACTTTTCTTCCGCTCGCGAAGTCCCAAGACCGGAAGGTTTTCCGGCAACTCAGCCACGCCTGCTGCGCGCTCCGACACTCGAGACATCCTTACCCCCTGAACTTTTGACCGCAAGCCAAAAGTGACATTCAGCAAACATTCCCGAACAACGTGATAGTCACTATAACAAAAGAGTGACCCACACAAACATTATTGATGACGGCATAAATGGGTTGACTAATCACTATTGTTTGGCCTAAAGTTCGCACGCCCCCTGTCTATCGGGAGGTATACCCAATGCGAAATCGAATCGTCATCTCGTTCGTTGCCATCCTGCTGCTGTGTGTATCCACCCTTGCCTCTGCAGCGGTCACGACCACGACCGGCACCTTGCCCGATGGAGCCACCTATCTCATCGAAGTTCCTTCTCCTTGGAATGGAACTCTGCTGCTATACAGCCACGGCTACGTGGTTCCGGGATCACCCAACCCGGCGCAAGATGTAGGCGATCCATTCACACGGGCGTTCCTGCTGGCCAACGGATTCGCACTCGCGGGTTCTTCTTACGCTCATACTGGCTGGGCCATCCAGGAAGCGTTCGTGGATCAAATTGCAGTGCTGGACATCTTTTCCGGAACGGTCGCTCCGCCGGTTCGCACGATCGCGTGGGGACATTCGCTGGGCGGAATCATCACCGCCGGGCTGATTCAAAAGTTCCCCGAACGTTTTAATGCGGCGCTGCCTATGTGCGGAGTGCTTTCCGGCGGAGTGGCCACCTGGAATCAGGCGCTCGATTCGGCATTCGCGTTTAACATCCTGGTCGCCGGCAATTTGCTGCAGATCGTCAATATTTCCGATCCGAACGGCAACTTGGCGTTGGCGGAAGGTATTCTCGCGGCAGCTCAGGCTACCCCTCAAGGCCGGGCGCGAATGGCGTTATCGGCAGCTTTGGACGACACACCGGCATGGTTCGATCCCGCGTCGCCGGAACCCGCCGCAACAGATTTTTCCAGTCAGGAACAGAACCAATTCCTCTGGAGTTCGCAGATAGACTTCCCATTCGCTTTTGCCTTGCGCGCGGAACTCGAATTCCGTGCGGGCGGAAATCCGTCATGGAATACGGGCGTTGATTACAAGGTGCAGCTTGCGCACTCCGTCAACCGCAATGAGGTAATAGCGCTGTATGCGCAGGCTGGCCTCGACCTGAATGCCGATCTTGAGACCTTGAACCACACCGCGCGTATTACTGCGAACCCTTCTTCCGTGCAATATTTGGAGCAAAACATCGTCTTTGACGGAAATATCAACTTCCCGGTCCTAACCCTGCATACGACAGGGGACGGCCTGGTCACCAATCAGAACGAGAGCGCTTACGCCGACGTCGTGCGCGAAGACGGCAATAACCGTTTCTTGCGGCGCACCTTCGTGCATCGGGCCGGACATTGCACCTTTACCCCTGCGGAGACGGTTACCGCGCTGCAGAACCTGATTCAGCGCCTTGATACAGGAACCTGGCCCCAGCTTGGTCCCGATGCAATGAACGCAGAAGCCGGCGCGCTGGGGCCACTCAACATCGCTCCGCCAGCGTTCATCAAGTTTGCGCCGGCGCAATACGAGCGGCCCTTTGACGCATTCAACGCGGAATTCTGAGGGCTCGGCACAAGGCGCGGCGCGTAAGCTGTGGGGAGCAACAAATCTTTGACAACGTTATACCTTGACGTTAGTCGCTCTTATGTGATATTCGCTATCACTATTTAAGAAGCTGGGGAAAAAGCGAACTCCTGCCGCGAGGAACGCTAGCTTCTACTGGGACAAAATAGATGAGCGCTACGGGGCTAACCCGGCTTCGTTGGACTTGGATTTGGTCCCACTGCCCGGCGTCTTTATGCATCCGCACTTCCCCTGCAACCGTACGTCCTAAGCATCCGTCAAGGAGAGCCCAATGAAATCGATCTTTTCGGTATGTGTTTGCTTGCTGTTGGCGGTCGGTTTGGCTTATGCGCAAGGAGTCGGCTCATCCGGCGTGATCCGGGGAACGGTCACCGATGTTTCGGGCGCGGTCGTGGCGAATGTCGCCGTCACTGTCGTGGATCAAGGCACGGGCTTGAAACGCACAGCCACCACCGACAACACGGGCGAATTCCGGATGACGGGATTGGCTCCGGCGGTCTACGACGTCAGCGTCGAAAAGCCTGGCTTCGCGAAAGAGGTCCGAAAACGCGTAACGGTTAGTGTCGGGCAAACGGCCGCTTCCGATTTCCAATTGAAACCTTCCGCGGCAGAGGTAGTACTCGAGGTGCAAAGCGAGGTTGCGGTGGTCGAAACCGACCGCGGCAGCCAGGCCAACACTATCAGCCAACAATATATTGCTGACTTGCCCATCGATCGCCGCGATTACCTGACATTCACGTTGCTGGCTCCGGGGGTTTCAGATTCGACCCGTCTTGCGGGCGACCAGGATTTTCGAGTCAAGCAAACGCCACAGAGCGGGCTGTCTTTCTATGGCAGCAATGGCAGGGGCAACAGCGTCACGATAGATGGCGGGGAAACCAGCAATGATGCGGGCGGCGTACGCCTCACCGTAAGCCAGGACGCAGTGCAGGAATTCCAAATCAATCGCAGCAACTACGCCGCCGATCTGGGAGCCGCCACAGGAGCGTCCATCAACATCGTCACGAAGAGCGGCACCAACAGCGTGCACGGCTCTCTCTATGGTTTTTTCCGCAACGATGCCATGGATGCAAGGGATCCCTTCGCGTTCAGCTCCGCTTTGGCTCACGATCCAACTTTTGCGAATTTCAACACCACTTCGAGCGGCCAGCCCATCAAGAATTCGCTGAGCCGTCAGCAGTACGGTGGCACCATCGGCCTCCCCATCCGAAAGGATAAGACCTTCTTATTCGCTTCGTTTGACGGTCTCCGCCAGGACGCGCAGAATTCAGTTCCCTTGCTGACAAACAGTTCGATTTTTGCCGGCCCTAGCGCCGCCGCGGCCAGCAATCCCTTTGGCCAGAGTGATCCGCGATTTGCGCAACAGGCGATTGTCAGCGCCCTGGCGCAGTCGGCAAATCCGAGCGTGCCTTGCTTCACAACGCCGGTCGCAGTTAATGTGCCAGGTCCAGTTTGTGCTGCATTGCTACAGTCTGCTCTTTCTGTTGTCCCGGGTCAGGGGGTCAGTCCGTTTCAACAGGCAGCCAACGGGTTCCTAGTCGATCAATTTGAAACCCAGGGAGGAGTCTTCCCTTACAACACGCGAGACTATCTAGCTTCGGTGCGCCTGGACCACCGGTTCAGCAACGCCGATCAGTTCGCCTTTACGTATCGGTACGGCCACGACCTGGAGCAATCCCCGGACGTGCAATCTCTGACCGCTTTCTCGGCCGGCAGTTCCACCAAGACTTACGACCACAACTTGCAAGCCAGCTGGTTTCACCAATTCAGTCCGGCGGTAGAGAACGAGTTCCGCACCATGTGGGACTACGAGAGCTTTCGCGTGATTCCTAATGAGCCCGGACAAGTTGGACTTCAGATCCCCGGTTTCATCAACAATTTGGGAA
Source organism: Candidatus Sulfotelmatobacter sp. (assembly GCA_035710725.1). Classification (GTDB taxonomy): domain Bacteria; phylum Acidobacteriota; class Terriglobia; order Terriglobales; family Acidobacteriaceae; genus Sulfotelmatobacter. The sequence continues at coordinate 48,503 of DASTCY010000055.1, forward strand.
CCAATATTTTTCTGCCGAATCTCACCATCACCCGCCGCAATGAATTCGCCGACAATGTGACAATTACTCGCGGGCATCACACCATCCGGTTCGGAGGGGATGAGATACTGCGGGGCAATCACACCGAGTCTCACACGTTCTTTCCCGGCCGCTTTGTTTTTGGCTCGCTTCCGGGCGGCGCGGTACTCAGCCCCTGTCTGGCGCCGGCTTCGACCGCAGGCCCCAATCCGTGCGGAGTAACTACGCCCGGGGCTGCGCTCAACTCGTTGCAGTCGACATCCTTGGGCGTACCGCAAGTGTTCCAGCAGGGCTACGGCAATCCGACGTATCCGTACTACGCTCGTCCACTAACCGCGTTTTATGGACAGGACTCGTGGCAGCTAACGCCAGGCTTTACGCTTAACTATGGATTGCGCTACGAACTCGATACGCAGTTCCTGCCTTTGACCACGTACAAGAAGGATTTTGCGCCCCGCGTTTCTTTTGCCTGGGATCCTTTCAAAGATCGCAAGACCGTGATTCGCGGTGGCTACGGCATCTTTTACGGACCTGTCGACGCGCAGATTCCCGATGTCGATTTGAGTTTGGGTGTGGTAAACGCGAACAAATCTGCAGTTGAGAATGGCGGGCTTCCCGGCGGGCAGGTCGCGAACCTCACCGCGACTTGCGGATTCTCCCAGTTCGGCTTTCCTATCATTAAGGGCTCGGGCTCCAGTCCCTGCAATCGGGAAATCTCCATTTACGTTGATCCGATTAGTGGCGTCCCGGCTCTGGGTCTGGCGGGAGCGCCCACTGTTTTTCAGACGCTCTTCGGCCAGGGATTGATCCAGTGCACCACCCCGACTCCGGGGAATGCTGCATGCATCACGCCCGGGGACGTCGCGCAGTTTGGCATCGGTGTCACCAACAGCGGTCCGGTGGGTCCATTGCAAGTAGTGTTTGCAAACCAGCCCGGATATAGGCCCCCATTGGCGCAGCAAGCTTCGTTTGGAATCGAGCGTGAGATCTCCAACGGTTTTTCGATCTCCGTGAGCGGTATTTACTCGCACACCCAGCACTTGCCGGTCGCGATCGATACGAATCTCCTGCCTGCACCCTTTAGCACCGTAACGCTCGCCAACGGGAAGACGGTCTCCTACCGCAACTGGAACACCAGCCCGGCCGCGGATCCGCTGTTTGGTACTGAAGGCTTGCCCTGCGCTACGGCACAGTGTTTCGTGAATCCGCTGGTGGTGCAGAATAACCAGTACAGTTCTGTGGCATACGCCCTTTATGAAGGCGGCATCGTGGAGGTCAAAAAGCGCTTCAGCGACCACTTCACTTTGTTTGGCAACTACACCTATAGCAAAGCGTTTGATACCTCGACCGACTTCAACAGCGACTACGGCCCGCAGGATCCCACGAATATCAACATTGATCGCGCTCTTTCTGAATTCGATGAACGTCACAAGGTGGTGATCGCGGGTGTAATCGACAGCCCGTGGAAGCAAGCGATCTTGTCCGGCCTCCAGTTCGCTCCGATTTTCAGTTATCACGCCGGGCATCCGTTTAATCTGCTCGCGGGCGGCGAAGTCAATGGCGACAATCACACCACCAACGAGCGTCCGATCGGCGCGCCGCGGGACACTGGTCTAGGCCCCAACTATTACGATCTCGATGCCCGTTTGACTTGGCAGCATAAATTGGGTGAGCGGGCAAACCTGGCCTTTACGGCTGAAGGATTCAATATCGCCAATCGCACCAACTTTGCCAGCGTGAACAACGAGGTCAGTCCGCTCTTCGGGTTCCAGCCCGGATTCACGACCTTCGGTGTGCATGGGCTCCGCCCGGGCACGGCGCTCGCGGGAGGCGGGGTGGCGACGTCGAGCACTCCGCTGACGTTTACCTCCGCGCTTCCAAAACGCGAAGTCCAGCTTGGAGTACGGCTTTCGTTCTGATCAGGGGAACTCGTGAGCACTCCGATTGCTTCGCTTGAGGAAGCGCCTCGCTCCTTAGCGGATAAATCCTCAGTCGAATACTTCGATGTGGTGATTGTTGGCGCCGGCCTCTCTGGGATCGGCGCCGCTTATCACTTGCAAGATAAGTGTCCAGAGAAAAGCTACGTAATCCTTGAAGGCAGAAGCGCGATCGGGGGCACCTGGGACCTGTTTCGCTATCCGGGAGTCCGATCCGATTCCGACATGCATACGATGGGTTATCGTTTCCGCCCATGGCTGGAGGCTAAGGCGCTCGCCGACGGCTCGGCGATTCTCCGCTATATTCGCGAGACGGCAAAAGAATATGGAATTGATCGCAAGATCCGCTTCAATCATCGCGTGGTGCGCGCATCCTGGTGTTCGCGCGAGGCGCAGTGGACAGTCGATGTGGCGGCTCACGATGGACAAGCCGCCCACTTCAAGTGCAACTTTCTCTACATGTGCGGCGGCTACTACGAATATGATGCCGGCTACATGCCCGGCTGGGCTGGCATGGACCGCTTCACCGGCCGCATTGTGCATCCGCAGCAGTGGCCTGAAGACCTCGATTACCAAAACAAACGCGTGGTTGTAATTGGCAGCGGCGCTACGGCGGTTACGCTGGTTCCGGCGATGGCGAAGAAAGCTGCCCACGTTGTCATGTTGCAGCGCTCGCCCACGTACATTGTGACGCGGCCTTCTGAGGATGCCATTGCCCATTGGCTGCACCGGTGGATTCCGGCTCGGCTTGCTCACGGACTTGTCCGCTGGAAGAACATTTTGCTGCAGATGTATTTTTACAATTTGGCGCGCCGCAAACCGGATGCCACGAAAAATTCGATTCTCAAGTTTGCGCAACGGCAACTTGGACCGAACTACGACGTTAAGAAGCATTTCAATCCTCGCTACAAGCCATGGGACCAGCGTCTGTGCCTGGTCCCGGACGGAGATCTGTTTGCTGCGATCCGCGCCGGCAAAGCGTCGGTTGCGACCGACGAGATCGAATGCTTCACGGAGAAGGGCATTCGATTGCGCTCCGGCGCGGAACTTGAAGCTGACATCATCGTGACCGCGACCGGTCTGAAAATGAGGCTGATGGCAGGAATGGAAGTCGTCGTGGACGGCGTGCCGGTCGATTTCGCGAAAACTATGACCTACAAAGGCATGATGAGTAGCGACGTCCCGAACTTAGCTTCCGCGCTTGGGTATACCAATGCATCCTGGACTTTGAAGTGCGATCTCACGTCCGAGTACGTATGCCGTCTGCTAAATTTCATGCACGGCCACAACTACGCCTATTGCACGCCACGTAAGCGCGATTCCGATCTCAAGGAAGAACCGGCCCTGAGTTTTACTTCAGGATATGTGCAGCGAGCATTACCGTTTCTCCCCAAGCAGGGATCCAAAAAACCGTGGCGACTGAACCAGAATTACGCCCTCGATCTTCTCGCTTTGCGCTTTGGTCGGGTCGATGACGGAACCCTGGAGTTCACGCAGCGCACTGCAGTTGCGACTCACGCCACGCCGCAGGATTGAGCATGCCACCTTTAATGCGGCTTCAGGGACGAACAGCAGTAGTCACGGGAGCGGCCAGCGGGATCGGCCGGGCGATCGCGATCTCGTTGGCGCGACGTGGATGCCATCTGGCACTCGCCGATGTGCAGGAGCAGAGACTGCATGAGACTGCCCAAATGGCCGCTAATGTCGGTCTGCGAATCAGCCAACACAGGCTCGACGTGGCTGATCGCAATGCAGTTGCGGCCTTTCCCCAAGAAGTAACCGCACGGCACAGCTCGGTCGACATTCTCGTCAACAATGCTGGAGTTGCCCTTGGGGGAACCTTCGATCAGTCGAGCGCGGAAGATTTCGAATGGCTTTTCGGGATCAATTTCTGGGGCGTGGTGAACATGACCCGCGCCTTCCTGCCATTGTTACGAGACAGTGATGATGCCCGCGTCGTGAATATCTCAAGTCTTTATGGGCTGATATCCCCGCCGGGGCAGACGGCCTATTCCGCAAGCAAGTTCGCGGTTCGGGGTTTTTCCAATGCGCTACGACATGAGCTGGCCGGATCGAATGTCGGGGTAACTGTAGTACATCCGGGAGGCGTCGCCACCTCCATTGCCGACAATGCTCGAGTGCCAAAAGCCTTAACTCCAGAGGAGATTGCTCAACGCCGGGCACGCGCCAAAAGGGCTTCTCAGGCTTCCGCCTGAGACCGCCGGCGAAATCATCGTTAGAGGCATCGAACGACGCGCCTCGCGAGTGTTGGTTGGCAACGATGCAAAGCTTCTAAGCGTCATTGAGCGCGTCGCTCCCGTCTCTTACTGGAAGCTCCTCGAGCGCTTGCTGGCAACCGGATGAACTCGGTGCCTTGACGTTGCCAGCCCACCGGTAGCTTGGTGACAGCAGTAAAATGCGCTCCAAGCCGTATACTCGGTACTAATTCTTGCTTACCAGGGCGCCGGCTTCGACGACACTGCCCTTCACCAGCTCCGTTTCGATCTTAAGCTTCTGGTGAGGACGCAGCTCCACGGTCGTCTCAAATGGCAGGTATCCGGGCAGCGCAACGCGGACGCTGTGCTCTCCGGGCGTGACGAGCATCGCTTTGCCGTGGCCGTTGAACTCGTTTGCGTGCCCCGCGAACTGTCCATCCACGAAAACGGCTGCCCTGTCGGGCGTGGCGGCGATTTTCAGCTCGCCAGTCGCGTCCTTGGGTGGAGTCCGTGGATCCTTCACTAGAGTTATATCCACGCTGTGGACCTCACCGGGCTCGAGCACGACTTTCTCGGTGTAGTCCTTGTACCAAGGCTGGCGCACGAGAATTTCATGCTTGCCGGGAACAAGCAGTATCTTCCTGTCGCCGTTGAGCTCCTTCACAAAGCCCATATACTGCCCATCCACCCAGACTCCGGCGGTCTTTTCAGCGCCGTTATGGACGACGAATTGTACCTCCGCGAGCAGCTTGTTTTGCGCAGCAGACAGGTGGGGAGCCGCCATCAAGAACATTGCGGCAAACACGAAAAGCATACGACGTCCGAACATCGGAACCTCCCAAACGGAATGTGATCACTTGAGTGTGCTTCGGTCTTACAGATCAGACTAGTGGCGGCGAGGATTCCTCGTTTTGAAGAAACCTATTTCCGCCATCGTGGGCGCTGCAGTTGCGCGAAGTCAAGGACCGAAAGTACGTGTCCTTCGAAACTATGAGCTTGACAACCAGGATTGCGCAGGAAGATTGCGAAAGACGCGTCGAGATCCTGCTCGCGCAAACCGATTTCTGATCACGCTGACCCAACGCGCCGAATCGCCAGCAGAGTCAGATCATCCAGTGGCGGGCCCTCGGCGAAGGCTCGCAGATCATCGAGGCAGGCAGCAATGAGCTCGGCAGGACGCCGCGTGGCTTGCTGGCGCACCAAGTGCGTCACGCGATCCACGCCGTATTCGTCGTTCGCGCGATGGGTTTCCGACAGGCCGTCGGTATAGAGGAACAGCATGTCGCCCACTTCCAAGTGCAGGCGGGTGGCAGCAAAATCGAATTCGTGGAACATTCCCAGCGGCAAACCGGTGGATTCAATCCGCAACACGCCGCCCTGCCCTGCAACGATTGCGGGCCAGTGACCGGCGTTATGGATTTCCACCTCTCCGTTCGGCTTGGCCTGTCCGCACACCAGGGTGGCAAACTGCCCAGCCAGCGCGCTCTCGCAAAAGACGCGATTGGCCTGCGTGACCATCTGGCCGAGCGGCAGGCCCATACCTGCCAGACTGCGAAACAGAGCATGGAGTTGGGCCATCAGCATGGAAGCGGCCACACCTTTACCGGAGACATCGCCCAGCACAAAGAAGAGCTGTCCGTCTGAGGGGATCAAGTCGCAGTAGTCACCGCTGACCGGACCGACCGGGGCGTAATGATAAGCGGTCTCCCAGCCCCCTGCCCGCAGGTCCGCTTGTGGCAATAGATTGCGCTGGACCTCGGAGGCCAGATCGAGATCACGCTGTAACGCAGCCCGCTGCGACTCGCTCAGATGGTCGAGGCAGTAGCACGTCATGGGGTCGGCCAACAACCTGTCCTGCTCTATCGTCTCGTGGCACTCCTGGCACAGACCGTAGCTACCCTCGGCCATGCGTTCGAGCGCCGAATCGACTTCTCGCAGCAGACCAGCCAAGCCAGCTTTCTGCGGTGCGAGCGCAATGGCTTCCTCCAGGCGTCGCTTCCTATCTTCGAGTTGGTTGTGCAGGAAACTGATCTCGACTGTGGCCACGAACCACCTCCTGAGTATGGTCGCTTCTTATTCGATTGCAAATGTCTCCAGCAAGTCGCAAATTCCGCTTCGCTGTTCGCGTCGTCGAAGCTCGATCCTGCTCCCGTAATCGGCCGCGAAGAAAGTCGCCTGTCAACGCGAGGACCGGTGTCCCTTTCAACGGACAGCGTTTATACTCTGCCGGTCTGAAGGAGGCAAGTATGCGCAGACAGCTGGCATTCATTTTTCTCAGTTGTTCTCTAGGCGTGGCGGTCTGGGGACAACAACAAGCGCTCACAGTCGGAACCGCGACTGCCGTCGCAGGGCAGACCGTTACAGGATTCATTGACGTGCCCGCCGGGAGCGACCCGGGCACGAATATCCCAGTTGTGATTATTCGCGGTTCTAAGCCTGGACCAACGCTCGCCTTGGTGTCTGGCGCACATGGCACGGAGTACGCGTCCATCATCGCGCTCGAAAAACTGATACAGGAACTTAATCCCGCCGAAATCTCCGGCACGCTCATCATCGTCCCGCTGGTAAATATCGCTTCGTTTGAACAGAAGGTGCCACACGTCAATCCAATCGACGGCAAGAGCATGAATCGCTTCTATCCCGGCAATCCGAACGGAACGCAGACGGAGCGTGCTTCATGGGCTGTGACAAAGCAGGTGGTGGAGAAATCCGACTACCTGATTGACCTGCATGGTGGCGATCTCGACGAAAGCCTGCGGCCGTATTCCTACTGGGCGCCGATCGGCAATGCGCAGCAGGATGCCGTCTCGCGCGCCATGGTGCTCGCCTTCGGGCTCGATACTATCATCCTGTCGAATGACCGCCCCCGCGATCCCAACGCTGCCCGCTATCTGGAGACCAACGCCAGCCTGCGGGGAAAGCCGTCTCTGACGGCCGAGGCGGGCCACGCGGGCACGGTGGAACCGGAAGACGTAACAGCACTGCGCAATGGCTGCCTGAACGTCATGCGCTACTTGAAGATGCTGCCGGGCAATGCGCCCCAGGTACAGAACCCAGTATGGATTGAACGCATCGCCGAGGTCAGCAGTGAAAGCGCCGGCGTTTTTTATCCCCTGGTGAAGCGCGGCTGGTACGTGCAGCAAGGCATGAAAATCGGCTACGTCACCGATCTGTTCGGCAGGACTGTGTGGGAAGCGCGAGCGCCTGCGAGCGGCGTGGTTCTGCACATCTGTGCGGTGCCTTCGATGAAGAAAGGCGATGGGGTGGCTAATATCGGCGTGGTCGCCAGCCAAGCGCCCTAGACGCGGAATAGGGATCTGCGACTTAGGACATGCTTACCGGGCTTAGCGAATCAAGTGCGCGTTACGTCAACCTGGTTATTGTTGTCGGGCCGCAATGGCGTTTTTCAGCAAGACAGCGACAGCGGCGCGATGATTCTTTAGAGCCAATGCCAGGGCGGTGTAACCGTGAGTGTCTTTGGCACTTACATCTGCCCCTCTAGAAAGCAACAGCCTGACGGTTCGGGCGTCTTCGTATCCGCCTTTTGACGCGAGAATCAATGCGGTATCGCCTTGACTGTTTCTTGCTTCAATGTTGGCCCCGCTGTTGAGAAGCAACTCCGTCGCGTCTGCCGTCGGTAATGCACCCGGAGCCGCAGCGATGAGCAGCGCTGTGTTCCCATCCTTGTCCTTAGCGTCGATCTTTGCGCCCTTGCCGATCAGGAGTTGAATGTTGGCCGCTCTTCCCCAAGACGCTGCTGCCATGAGAGCTGTAGTTCCAACCTTGTTCTTTGCATTCACGTCCGCTCCTTTTTCCAGCAACAGTTTCATCGAGGGGAGCGTTTCTGGCATGTCGATGATGGCACATGCGCACCCTGCGGCTATTAGCGCAGTATTTCCGGACTTATCCTTCGCCTCAGCGTTCGCGCCGTGGTCCAAAAGTGCGCGAACTACGCCAGTCTGCCCAAATGCGGCCGCACGCATCAGAGGTGTCGCTTCTTCTTCATCTCTCGCGTCGATGTCAGCCCCGTGCTCAACGAGTAGCTTCACAATTTCGGAGTCGTTGGGAAACGCGAGCTCGACCGGAATGTCCTGGTTCTCTTCGTTTACCACCAGAGATCGAGACTCGCTCATCGCAAAGAGTGCATTCGTGCTAGTTTTGCTATCTGACCCCCGTTCCAGTATGAGTGCCACCCTTGTAGAATCGCTGCCGATAGCTGCATCGGCAAGCGCGCTTTCTCCGGCCAAACCTCCGGCAACGGGATCAGCGCCCTTTGCAAGTAGTAGCTTCGCAGTGTCCGCGTGGTGATAGTTGGCGGCAACACCTAGCGGTGTGGATCCACCGCGATCTTTGGCCTCAATTGCTGCGCCGTTTTGCAATAGACGCTGGACCGACACTGTGTCGCCCTTCTGGGCTGCCTCTAGCAATTCGGCATTCACCTTTGTGAGGTCGATGGGTTTTCGTGTACAAGCTGCCAGAAACGCGAACACAATCAGTTTTGAAAAGCGCCGCGAATGCGACCGTACCATCTTCGCATTAGGTCTGTGCCGTCGAAAGAGAAGCATGCCAGAATTAGACACCAGCGTGAGTTGATGAGCTACGCACGGAGGTAACGAAAGTGCACGCTGAAGATGTGCTGTTCAAATGTCGTAACAGGGATCCGATCATCAAGTTCGCTGTACGGACAAACTATGACAAAACCCTTGTTCACTCATGAAACACCCGCCACCGATGAGGTGCTCAACGTTATCGCTCATCTTCCGACAAAGAGCTTGGCCTCGGTTGCTGCGAAGGAATTTTTCAATCAGCTGAGTGATGCGGATTTCATGCGCCTCGCTGTGCTGCTCGCTCAAAAAGGATACGACGAAGGTGGGTGCCCGATCGGAGGCGTCATCATCGACAACGAGACCCGTCAGATTCTGGGGAAAGGCCACAACACCTTGGTCCAGGAAAACCACCCTTACAATCACGGCGAAACGTCCGCCATCCGCGATGCCGGCCGACAGGACTTCAGTCGGACTACGATTTTTACGACTCTCAGCCCATGCGACGTCTGCGCAACGCTGATTTACATGCGTCAGTTCGACAGGGTAGTCGTGGGCGACATCACCAATGCCTCGGGCAATGAACAAATGCTGCGAGACAAAGGGGTCCGTGTGGTTATTCTCGAAGATCCAAAGGGGCTTGAACTCTACGCCAAGTACCGGCGCGAGAAGCCCGATCAGGACAAAGAAGATTGGAAGGGCCTGGCCGAAGTGCGCAAGCAACAAAAGGGGCTTTGAAGATAGTCGCGACGTTATGCAAATGCCAGCGTGATTCAGTCGTAACGGAAGCGCCTCTCTTTCGGCCCCGGCCTTGCAAAAGGGTTAAACTTACAGCATTTAAAGCGAAATCTGGGAGTCGCCATATGGAACTCAACGAAGAAGCCCGACTTCGAGCACTGCGCAGGTACAAGATTCTCGACACTGATCCTGAAAAAGCCTTCGACGACCTCACCATTCTGGCCTCGCACATCTGCGAAACCCCGGTTGCGTTGATCTCCTTGGTTGACTCGGACCGGCAATGGTTTAAGTCGAAAGTCGGACTGCAAGTGAGCGAAACACCGCGCGCGGTGTCGTTCTGCTCCAGGGCGATCCAGCAGTCAGAACTTTTTGTCGTGCCCGACGCGAGTAAGGACCCGAGGTTCAGTTCGAATCCTTTTGTCGTGTCTGATCCCAAAATCCGCTTCTACGCTGGGGCGCCTTTCACCAGTTCCGACGGCCACCCGCTGGGCACGTTATGCGTGGTGGATATGGTCCCGCGCCAGCTCACTCCCAATCAGGAAAATGCGCTGCTCGCGCTGAGCCACCAAGTGCAGTCGCAGTTCGAGTTGAGACGAAACTTGACCGAATTGCGGATTGCCCTCGATGAGCGCGACCGAGCCGAGGCCGAGCGTGACCGCACCATCGTCGAACTGCGTCATGCCCTTGATCACGTGCACCGTCTCAGTGGGCTACTGCCCGCATGCTCGACCTGTAAGTTAGACGTGACGATCTCCGCCGACCGCAACGCGATTAACGGTGTTGTGGATGGAGTGATGCAGATTGCCCGCGAGATGAAATGTGCGGAAGGTAGTGAATATCAAGTTGAGTTGTCTCTACGCGAGGCCCTGGCCAATGCTATCGTCCACGGCTGCAACAACGACCCGAGCAAAAAAGTGGAATGCTGTGTCGCCTGCAGCGAATCTTCAGACATAATGATCGTGGTCCGCGACCCGGGCGAGGGTTTCGTGCTCAGCGCTGTCCCCAATCCACTGGCAGCCGAAAATCTCCAATCCACTCACGGCCGTGGAATTTATCTGATTAATCAACTGATGGACGAAGTTTCGTTCGAACGCAACGGCGCAGAAATTCGAATGCGCAAGGCTGCGGGGGATTCGGCAACACCGACTTTGACGGCGACTGGTACTGAGGGCTGATTGACGATTAGTATTGACAACAACGATTTGCTTTGCTCGCAGCTCTCCTTGCTATCCCGTCAACGACGACTCTTCGAATTCACCAGTCCGGGAGACTTCGCGATGACACGAATCCTGCGCAGCACAATCGTTAAAACCGTCTGCCTCGTGAGTCTGCTCGCGTCGACTTGTGCGTACGCGCAGTTGTACTCGTTCTCCAAACAGGAACTCGAAGACTACACGGCCAAATCTCCTTTCGAAAGATTTCCCGATGGTCGTCCGAAGATTCCAGATTCTTTGATCGAGCGCGCCCGCGATCTGTCCTCGGAAGAAGTATGGGCCGGACTTCACGAGGACGGCTTCAAGAACCAGTACGCGGACGGATTCCACGTGCTGTACCCGGGAAAGACAATGGTCGGTCGCGCCTTCACCGTGCAGTTTATGCCTTTGCGCGCCGACGTCGATGAGATCTCGAAGAGCAAGGCCAGGGAACGTGGCCTATCCGGACTCACGAATCAGACTGCGATCGACATGCTCCAGCCGGGTGATGTGCTGGTTGTGGATCTTTTCGGAAAAAAGGTGGATGGGACAATCGTGGGCGACAACCTCTTCTATTACGTGATGAAGGCGACCAGGGGAGGCGGACTCGTTGTCGACGGCAGCGTCCGCGACCTGGATGGCATTTCAAAGATCGATATGCCCGCGTATTTCCGCTCCGTAGATCCGACGCCGATTGGCAATGTCATGCTCACGGGCATCAATGTTCCGGTTCGAATTGGTGGGGTCACCGTTATGCCCGGAGATCTGGTGGTGGGAGACCGCGAAGGCGTTTATTTCATCCCACCACAATTTGTGAAGGAGATCCTCGACCACGCCGATGAAATCCATATTCATGACGAATGGACAAAAATGAAGTTCGATGAGGGCAAGTACAAATCGTCGGAGATCTACAGTTCGCCCAAAGATCCTAAGTTGCAGAAAGAGTATCAGGAGTACTTAGAGAAACGCTTGAACGAAATTCATCAGAAGCAGAATTCAAAATAGCCCAACCGCCTCAACAGGACTGGAGGATTTCAGATTTAGCCGACCTGCATAGTTCCCTCTGACGTAAGATGTATCGCTGAGATCGCCTGGCGCTCACGGCGGGACCTCACGGAGGGACCTCATGCGACCCGCGCACGCTGTCGTCGTTTTCTTCCTTATTGCTTCCCTCTGCCTGGCAGCGGACAAGAAAGAAGAACAGCAAACAAAACCTGCCGATTCCATCCACGAACTGCAGCAGCAGATCGAGAAGATCCTAAAAGATACCCATACACCGGGCGCCTCGGTTGCGATTGTGCACAAGAACGGTCCCGAGTGGGTGACAGGGCTTGGCGTTGCGGACGTGGCGAGCAAACGCCCGGTCACTGTCGACACACTGTTCCGCATCGGTTCGACTTCGAAGGCCTTCGCGTCGTTGTCAATCTTATTGCTGACGGATCAGGGCAAGCTTTCGCTCCAGGATTCGGTACACCAATTGGCGTCCGACGTGTGGTTTAACAACCCGTGGGAAGCGACGGATCCGGTTCGCGTAGTGAATCTGCTTGAGCACACGACCGGTTGGGATGACATCCATCTCCGCGAATATGCCAAGGAGGCTCCAGACTCGATGACATTGAAGGAGGGTCTGGATTACGACCATCACTCGCGAACGTCGCGCTGGAGGCCGGGCACACGCATGGCGTATTGCAACTCCGGGCCACCGGTAGCGGCCTACATCGTCGAGAAGATTACCGGGCAGCGCTTCGAAGACTTCGTCGAGCAAAACCTGTTTGCTCCGATTGGAATGAAAACGACGACGTACTTCCAGCCACCTGCCGGATCAGCAACGACGCTTTATCACGATGACGGGAAGACGCCGTATCCCTACTGGCACATTTTGCTGCGGCCTGCGGGAGCGATTAACGCTTCCGCCAATGACATGGCGGCCTATGTACAGTTTTATTTGAACCGCGGCGCTGTGAACGGGAAACAGGTTGTAACTTCCGCCGACATTGACCGCATGGAAAGTCCCACGAGCACCTGGGCCGCCAAAGATGGCATGAAAGCGGGCTACGGGCTCAGCAATTACTGGAGCGTCGAGGAAGGATTCGTCTATCACGGGCACGACGGCGGCGTCGAAGGCGGCCTCACCGATATGAGCTACATGCCGGATTACGGCGTCGGATATTTCTTCAGCATCAACAGTGGAAACGGAACTGCGTACGAAAATATTGGCAAGGCGATCCGGGCATACCTCACGAAAGGACTGGAAAAGCCGGCTCTGCCCGTCGCGTCGCTTCCCGCGGATGCGACGGATTACGCAGGCTGGTACGAGCCCAATTCTCCGCGTGTCGAGCTGACGCATTTCCTGGGGCGTCTGCTGGGATTGAGCTGGATTCAGTTCCGCGACGGAAAATTGTTCATGACCAGACTGGGTGCGCGAGACGACGAATACCTTCCGGTCACGGGCGGACAGTTCCGGCACGTTCCGAAGAAAGATCCACCATCGCCCGTGGCGACGTTCGCACTGCTGAGCGTGAATCCAGAAGGGCGCTTTGTGCAGGATAGCCTGGGAACAACCATGAAACAGATTCCGGGCTGGTTCGCGATCAGCGAAATTGTTCTGGCGGCTTTCGTCCTGCTCTCGGTGATTGCGATCGTGATTTATGCCCCGTTCTGGATTCTGGGCGGACTCAGCCGCAGGCGCCGGCGTCCGGCAGAGCGGGCCATGCGACTTTGGCCGCTGATTGCCGTACTAAGCCTGATCGCCTTCGTGGTGATTTTCATGCTGAGCAGCGACGACCTGATCGAGCGTATGGGTAATCTGACTCTGTGGTCCTTCGCGCTCTTCGCGATGACCCTGGTGTTTGCGAGCGCAGTACTGGCGAGCCTGATCTCGGTATGGCGCGCGGGAACCGAGGCTAGGCGTGGCGTCCGTCGCTTCTCGATCGTGGTGACGATCGCGCTAGTCATTGCCGCCGCTTATCTCGCTGAGTTCGGCATCATCGGACTAAGAACTTGGGCGTGAGCGATTGGATGGAATAGGCACTATGAATGGTTCTCGACGGACTTTCTTGGGAGTGAGCGTCGGCACGGCCGCATTGAGTTTGGTTCGACATCTATCGGATGTATTCGTTCGGGCTGATCAAGATCCGGCTTCATCTTCAGCCTCGCCCGCCCTCCTCCGGGTACAGGCAGCGCCTGCCCAAGTCGTCAACTCTTTCGATCCCGATCAAGCTTTCGCGACCTCGATGGACATTCAGTCCCGCGAATCGATAAATAGGATCTACACCCCCGAAAACGTAAAGGTTTGCTTGTCTGCCGGCTGGGGACCGATCACCTATCGCTTGCATACGCCGGAGACGATTGATTATTGGCACTGGAATCCCAACGGCCGCTGGTCCGAGGAAGTGCAGCAAAGCGGATATTTCGTGGGCAGCTCAGAATTACGTGAGCCTATTCGTGATTCATTTGGCTATAGTCTTCCCCATCGCGGCTGTACGCACAATGGAGGGACAGACCGCGGCTACTCCCGGCTCACGGATGGTGATCCGAAAACTTTTTGGAAGAGCAATCCCTACCTAACTCAAGCGTTTACCCACGAAGACGACTCGTTACATCCGCAATGGATCATTGTTGATCTTGGCCAATACTATGACGTGAACGCGATCCGCATCGACTGGTGCGAGCCCAGCGCCCGCGAGTACGAGGTGCAATATTGGGTGGGGGCCGATCCCATGAACTGGGAAGAGCCGGCCATGGATTCAACAAATCAGGGCGGCGAGTACCTTCCTGTCGCCAACCAGGCTATGGGCAACTGGATTCGTTTTCCCAAAGGCATTGTTCACGAGGGCAAAGGCGGCAGCGTAACGCTAAAACTCGCGGACAATCTGATTTCAGCACGTTGGGTGCGCATTGTGATGACGCAATCGTCCAATCAGCCGGGGCCGCACGGAACTGATGACGTGCGGCACCGTGTGGGATACGCAATCTATGAAGTTTACGTAGGTAGGCTGGAGGCTGATGGCAAATTTGCGGATTATGCAAGACACGCGCCCGACGGCAAGAAACAAACCGCGACGTATTGTTCTTCCACCGACCCATGGCACACTGCCGAAGACCTGAATCCACATGGGGACCAGACAGGATGGGATCTGTTCTTCAGCAGCGGTATTACGAACGGTTTACCTGCGCTGATCACCGTACCACTGATTTACAGCGTCCCCGAAGACGCCGCTGCGATGGTCGCTTACCTGAAGAAACGTGGGTATCCCATTAGCTGGGTCGAAATGGATGAAGAAGCCGATGGCCAGTATTACATGCCTGAGGACTATGCCGCGCTCTACATTCAATTCGCCGACGCAATTCACCAGGCCGATCCCACGCTCAAGTTAGGCGGGCCTGTGTTCCAGGGGATCAATCAGGACGTTTCGGTGTGGCCCGATGCCAAAGGAAACAAGTCCTGGTTCGGGCGCTTTTACGATTATCTGAAATCGCACAATCGTCACGGCGACTTGTCGTTCGCTTCGTTTGAAATTTATCCCTACGAAGCTTGTACGATGCAATGGGACGATCTGTACCGCAACCGCGAACTCACGCGCAAGACTCTGCAGGCTTTTCGCGACGACGGATTACCGGCCGCAATTCCACTCATGAACACCGAAAGCAATCTATGCGGTTCGCTTTCGGTCTACATGTCCGATATTTTTTCGGCACTGTGGCTTGCCGACAATGTAGGGAGCTTCTTTGAAGAGGGCGGCGCTCTTTACGTTCATTCCCCCATCGAACCCAGCGTCATCGAGCAGGGCTGCCAAGGCTGGGCAATCTGGAGCAACGCCCTTTGGGATCGCGAAGGAAAGATTATTGGCTACACAGCCTTCCACTACGCCAGCCAGTTGATCAATAACGAGTGGGTAAGGCACGGCAGCGGCACGCATCACCTCCACTCCGTCTATGGCGGGATGGAAGACCCCGCTGGCAACGCTCTGGTTACGAGCTATGCGGTTCGGCGTCCAGACGGCGAGTGGGCCTTGCTCCTGATCAACAAAGATAGAGATAATGCGCATCCCGTTCGAATCGCCTTTGAAGGCCGTGGGGGGACTGGCCATTTTTCCGGCGCTATTCGCATGGTCACATTTGGCAGCGAACAATACGTTTGGCATGGCGCTGATGCCAACGCTCACGCCGATCCAAACCTGCCGCCAGTGATTTCATCTATCGACGTCACTGCACAAACTACGTTTACACTCCCCAAGGCTTCCATCACTGTGTTGCGCGGCAAAGTCGCAGGCTTAGCTTCCTAAACTACCTATGATTCCGACGAGTTTGCGGGTGCGGTTGGCGGTGTGTTTTTTTGGTGAGCACGGGAAGGATCTTACAATTCACCGAGACAGTTATGTGACACTGTTGGCATTTCCGCCAGCTCTTATCCGATATTCGTAGCACGCTTTTGCGTTTTGGATCCTCGCTTGAAGAAAGTAGATTGTGAACTCATGACGGCTCAGCTTGTACTCGATAAATTCTCAATCGGGGTCGGTGACCGGTTCGCGCATCAGGCGAAGGCCCAACTGCAAGCATGCGTTCTTGCTTCGAAGTCAGGGGTCGATGTTATCCCGGTCTGGAACAAATCGAACCGCGAGCATAATCTCATCGGCTCGGAACCCGCCTCCACGCGAACCGCTGCCGATGCTGCAGTAAAAGCCCTCGCCTGGACTAAGCCGTACTACTGCGATGCCGATCATATAAATCTTCAAACTGTTGAACGCTTTTTCGCCTCCTGCGATTTTTACACCATCGATGTGGCCGATTTCATCGCTGAGAAAGCAGCTCAGTCCTCGGTGAGCGCATTCGTGCGCCGCCACAGCGAACTTGCCGGCAGGATCAAGCTTGAGGGAATCGAAGTAACCTTCGAGATGTCGCCGGCACTCCTGTCACAGATTGCAGGCAAGTTTCTTTCAGCCGTGGAACACGCCGGCGCTGTATACCGCAAGATTGAGGCGGCCAAAGGTAAAGATAGATTCATTGCCGAAGTTTCGATGGATGAAACCGATTTCGCGCAGACACCAATAGAACTCCTCATCATTTTAGCCGCCATTGCAGATGAAGGCATTCCGCTGCAAACGATAGCGCCTAAGTTTAGTGGGCGTTTCAATAAAGGCGTGGACTACCTAGGCGATGCCTCGCAGTTTGCCCGCGAACTGGAGCTCGATCTGGCAGCAATTGCTCATGCGGTCAGACTATACGGATTGCCCAGCAACCTGAAACTCAGCATACACTCCGGCAGCGACAAGTTTTCTCTCTATCCGACAATCCATTCGGTGCTGAAAAAGTTCGACGCGGGCATTCATCTTAAGACGGCAGGGACAACGTGGCTTGAAGAGATACTAGGCTTGGCGGAAGCGGGGGGCGAAGGCCTTGCCCTGGCGAAGGAAATATACGTTGAGGCCTACACGCGGCGCGAAGAATTGTGCCGGCCATACGCCGCAGTCGTTGACATAAGTCTAGACCAGCTACCGGTGCCGCAAAAAGTTCGGGATTGGTCGTCGGGAGACTTCACGTCCGCACTGCGTCACGATCCCGGCTCGAGTTCTTACAATCGTAGCCTCCGGCAATTGCTCCATGTGGGCTTCAAGGTCGCGGCCGGCATGGGACATAGATACCTTGATCTACTCGATGCCAATAAAGATATGATCGCCAAGAATGTTACCGACAACCTCTATTTTCGCCACATCAAGCCGGTGTTTCTTGTGGAATAACAGTGTAGAGATGTGTCGTTGTTATATATGCGGCCGACAAATCCACGCAGACTTCATAGGGCTGAGGTTTAGGTTTTGCTTACCGAAATCCTAACATTCAGGGAATCAGAATCATGCTTGCCATCGTCACGCCGCACCAATGCGATAGCTAGGGGCCGCGGCCTGCAGCAGTCTCATACATCCTGCGATCGCTGGCGTCGTTCGCAACTTCCGTTCACATCTAACCAATCGAGTAGAGAGCGAACGCTGGCGCGAGCCAGGGCGATCGAGCAATCCGCGGCTCCATAGTAGACGTTGATCGTGTCACCATCGGCGTCCATGGTGTACCCGCAGGGGAACACAACATCATGCACATCGCCGTGACGCTCGTACTGCGCCTCAGGTCCAAAGATCCATGAATCTCCTCGCAACAGGCATTTTTCCGGCTTCTCGAGATCGAAGAGCGCCAAGCCCAGTCGATACAGACAGCCGGAAGGCGTATGTCGCACGCCGTGGTAAAAGACAAGCCATCCTCGTGAAGTCTCGATGGGTGGAGGCGACAATCCGATTTTATTGGCATCCCACCAGGCGCCGCGGCGAGCTTCCAGCATCAGCCTGTGCTTGCCCCAATAACGCAGATCAGGAGAGTAGGAAATCCACATGTGTGACCCAAGGGTAGTCATCGGACGATGGATCAGTGCCCAGCATCCGTCAATTCTGCGAGGCAGAAGTGCAGAATCTTTGTCGTCTGGTGGCATGATTACGCCATATCGATCGAAGGTCCGGAAGTCTTTGGTCAGCGCCAGCGACACTCCGGGACCGCCCCTCGAATAGGACGTGTAAGTGACCACGTACTGGTGTAGTTCGGGGACGAACGTGATGCGGGGATCTTCAATGCCCCAGATTTCTTCCGGATAGTTCTTCGGGTCGGACATCAATGTGGGCTCACCATCGATCTGCCAGCCATCGACTCCGTTTCGAGAGCGCGCGGCGCAAAGATGTGACAGCCCGCGTCGATCCTCTACTCGGCAAAGCAATAGGGTCGTGCCATCCGCAAGCAGAGTTGCGCCTGCATTGAACACGCTGTTGATCGGATATGGCCAATCCCTACTAGTCAGGATCGGATTCGCGGAATGGCGGAGAAGCAACGGCTCGAAGCGAGTGCTCAGAAGACTCACTTCCTTTTCTACGGGAACAGTCATGAATGTTTTCCTTTAGTTCAGGCTCTTGCAGTGAGCGCATTTCGAGGAGTGCAGTCAGGAAAGATAGCGTTGATTCTGCTCCTTGGTTCTCATTCGCGCGGTCGGGATGGAGGCCGTCCCGGCATCCGCCGGTTGCGGAATCATAAAGAGGCAGTTGCAGGTCGTTGTCGCCGAGGAACCAATTAAACGCCGACCAGGCTTCATTGCGCCAGCGGCTGTCACCAGTTACCTCATACGCCTGCAGACAAGCAGAAACCGCGCCCGCCGCCTCAATCGGCTGCTGATCGAAACGGGCCCTCTCACCATCCTGACGATAGAAGCCTTGCGAACCGATCGGTACAAAATGTCCTTTGATCTCACAGTGCTGCACGCTGCAGAGCCAATCGAGTGATTCCAGACCGGCAGAAATCATTCGATCATTCGAAGATGCTGCACCCGTTACGAGAAGAGATTGGGGCAATCTCGCATTTCCATAGGCCAGAACATTCTCAAACCACTTCCAGTCAGGCCTTCGAATTGACTCATACATTTCGAGCAGCCGCTGGCCGAGTGCAGATCGTAGTTTCTGTACCTCTCGATCTCCGGGATAGGAAGTGAGGTATTGCTCAATCCCTAGAAGGATATAGGCCCAGGCACGCGGACTGCTGAATCCCAGCACCGGGGGCAATGAGAGTTCGAACAAATGGCCGGCAGCGCCTCTCACTCCATAATCATGGCATTTGCCCAGAACTGTCCCCAGCGCCCACAAGGCGCGGCCATGACAGTCTTCGGATCCTTCAGTTTCATTCCAGTGACGCTCGTAGCTGAGGAAGTTTCTGAATCTCTGCGTCGCAGGATTAAACGCATTCTCGAGGAATGATATGTGCAAGCCAGCGGACTTTGCAGCCGGCAGTTCGGCCTCCCCGAAGGGATCGTTATCCATTTGCTCCAGCAGCACGGCGAGTATTAGAGCGCGAGCATTATCGTCTGATGTGTATCCCTCGCTGCGATTCGGAATCGTAAAGATGGCATGCTGCAGCGTTCCCGTGTCGTCGGTCATCCGATTCAGGTGGTTGAGATTCAATGCGGGACAATGGCCCAGCGATCTTTTAATCAGTCGCGCGGAGAACTGCACTTTAGGATTTTCCATACGGTCGCTACGGACGCGCGAAAAGCTTTCCATGTAACCCTGCGCAACTCTTTTCCAGACCATCTCTCTGGCAAACAGGTAAGCGCGCCTCCGCATGGCGTGACGAATGGCAGGGGTGTCAAGGAGTTCGATTGCTCTACGCGCAATCGCGTCGGGATTCTGAAATGGGACCAGTGCTCCTCTCCGATCGTCCAACAGCTCGACCGCGTGCCAGTAGGGTGTAGAGATGATCGCCTTACCCGCACCTAGCGCGTAGGCAAGCGTTCCGGAGACCACTTGCGCCTCATGGCGATAAGGAGTGATGTAGATGTCGGCGGAACCGATAGACTCAACCATTTCTTCGGGACTGACGAAGCGGTTGTGGAAGATCACTTGCTCTTCCACTCCTATCTCCTTCGCCAAAGCCTGCAAGCCTATCCGGTACTTGTCTCCCTCGCGACGCAGGATGTGAGGATGAGTCGCGCCTGCGACGATGTAGACGACGTTCTTGTGCTTGGACAGAATCTGCGGCAGAGCCTGAATTACATTTTCGATTCCCTTGTTCGGTGAGAGCAAGCCAAACGTGAGCAAAACCGCTTTCCCTTCCACGCCAAAGCGGTCTTTGTAGAAATTCGGATCCAGGAAAGGCAGATCCGGAACTCCATGCGGCACCATGTCGATCTTACGACCGGGCACCTTAAAGATTTCCTGCAGGAACTGCGACGACAGCTCGCTCATGACGATGAGCCGATCTGACAGCTCCGCGATCTCTTTCATCACCGACATTTGATCGGGATTTGGCTCGCGCAAAACTGTGTGCAGCGTAGTGACTACCGGCATTTTCAAGCCGCGCAGCAGGTGCAAGATATGGCTTCCAGCTCGACCGCCGAAGATTCCATACTCGTGTTGCAAGCACACCATATCGATATTGTTAAAATTCAGGAACTCAGCTGCTTTCTGGTACGAGGTCACGTCATCATGGGCAAGCGACCATCTCACACGATCGGGATAGTCGTATCCTTCGTCAGTGTCATTGACGGGGAGTGCCAACAATCGTGCTGAGCCGCACTCCGTCGATAAAGCCGCACAGAGATCCGTGGTGAAGGTAGCAATCCCACACTGTCGAGGAAGATAATTGCCGATCACTGCGATGCGACTGGGAAGTGAAGCCTTCGACCGCAATCGTGCGCTTACGAGTGCGTGCCCCTCTTGAAATGCAAGCCGAGGGGCGACCACTTCCAAAGTCCTTTTGGAGAGGCCCGTATTTGGTAGAGACATTTGTTCCTAACCTCGCCTCGAACCGTCGCCTAGCGGTGAGTTCCGATTATCTCGTGCGATGCTGGCGCGTTGAAGGCAACATTGCTGTTGTCAATAACCCGCTACATCCACAGGTAAGATTTGCCTTTTATCAGTATTCAACGCGAGTGGACATGGGGACTGTTCACAATTGACCAGTCTGGTGGCCACGGTGCAAGGAGTTTGTTCTAGACAGCAACGTGGATGGGCACTAGCTCCGGCCTGCAACCGGAACGTTCTATGGATTTAA
The DNA here is from genome assembly GCA_035710725.1 of Candidatus Sulfotelmatobacter sp. Lineage (GTDB taxonomy): Bacteria > Acidobacteriota > Terriglobia > Terriglobales > Acidobacteriaceae > Sulfotelmatobacter. Next base: position 69,721 of record DASTCY010000055.1, read on the forward strand.
CAGCATCTTCAGCTGTGAGTTTTCCCATGATCTGTGCTTGCCTGCGATCAGTTGTCATCTGCACGGGAGTGCGATCAATCTGCCGAACGTAGGCTGGGGCGCGAGTACCGCCACGGTCCACTCTGACGACGAACTTTATATTGGTCATGATCTCCTTCATTTCGAGCGGAGCGCTAAGAAGGACAGCTTCAGATAATCTAACTTAGTTCAGGGAACCTGAAAGAGTAAGGAGGCTATAACTCGATCTAGTACCGATACTAGGCTCCTGCCTGAGGATTGTCAAGTTAGTCGTTACATGTTAGCACTCTCGGAATGCACAAATGGATAGTCGCGCAGAGTAATTCACGACTCGAGACCATGAATGGCTTCGTTTACTGAGATCGCAGCCGCTTCGCTCTCTTCGTCTGTGGGCGCTGGAATTTGCAACAATCCCTGACGGCCAAGGTTCAGGGGAGCCACGAAGAAGTTCTGATGTTGCATCACTAAGTCCAAGATGTGCGCCAATCCCTCGGATTCGTAACCATTATTGAAGCGGATACCGATACCGTGAAACGTGTTGGCTGACATCCAGTATTCGCAAGCCAGAAGCCAATGTCCGCGAGTGACGGACGTCCAAACCTTGATGTAATCCAGAGCGCCAGTTGGCACAAAGGCGTATTCAATATGAATCACGCCTGCATGAGTACCGCGCATCATTTCAGGCCACGAAGCGACGAGTGCTGATACCAGAATGTGGTCCAGATTTATTGTTGGGTTCATTGTGCTTACTTTTGCGGGTTCGGCGGGGCTTAGCACGAGACTCAACTTCGCTCACGTCTGTGCTTGTCGAAGCGTTCACGAACACTTAAGACAATCAGAAAACAGCCGGCCAAGAACATCAAGGTCACAACCATCCCGAGGTACAGCTCCATTTGGTCAGTCACACTAAGCGCCCCCCTGCCTACTGATCTTGCGCCTCACTTTATGCAAATCAACCTCCGTACCATCCTGCGCTGTCTTCGAGCGGTTGGCATGATCCATCGATAAAAGACTCAAAAATGCAGTTGACCGTTCAGCCTCCGCGGTGTGCTCATCCTTTAGCCCATTCCGAATCACGTTGGAATGATTGCCTTGACACGGCGCTATCCAGGAAGCAGCTTTCTTGCATATGACGCGAATGCGCGGAAACGGTCACATAGGGTATGCCGAGGAAATGCTGGGCGACGATTGCGGTTACCTCAAGACCATTGAAGTGCTGCTGTTTTACTTTCGCCAAGATCTGCTTCAGTGCACGCTGGATCTTCGCCGCCCCGAGGGATCCCCAGAACATGACGTTGACTTCTGCAGCCATGAAGAAGAAATTCCATCCCGCGACGTGGATCTTGCGATCGAGAGCGACTCCGTCCAGCACCTTGACCATGCTCCACTCCCCGAAGCAAGGCTCAGTTTCAATCCCCAGCAATTCAGGCATTCCCGGCCACTTTTTCATCACGATCGTACCGACTTGAATAGTTGATGCCATAGCTTTCTTTGAGCAGAAGCGGTGTGAGCGCGTTTTCCTGTGGTGCCAATCTGATACCGGAGCCTAAAGAAAAGCTGTTCAAAAGTGCTCACTGCGGCGACCTTTCGGCCGCGGGCGTAGATTGCACGGAATGGGCCCACGCCACCGCGCACACCCGCAATCAAAAAGTGCGTTGCGGATCATCGCTCCGCTATCCCATGGGTACCTCTCGAAAGGAAGAGATCTAAAGGTCTCGATAAGGTTTTCAGCGCGATGCATCTGACCACAATGGCTCGAAAGGCGCGGCACGGGTACAAACCGCATGTCGAGTGGCTGTCGTTTAAGGCTTTTTCCTGTGGTGAAGATCGAGAGCTTGCACGAGCTCCTGCCTGATCCTCGTCCGTTTGGCCTGCCGTTGTCCAACCTCTTCTCCAACCGGGAACTCGATGGTGGGAGCACTCTTGATCCGGTTCAACAACAGCAACTCTTTGATAAGAGCCGTCACGTGGCCAGACTTATCACTCATACGCGCACTTTGCCGGACCGGGTGGTCTCATCTGTTCCGGTCTGGCGTTGCGTAAAGGTCTGTTGCTGGGCTCGGAGCCACTCCTGCTTGTCCTGCTCCGATCGAAGCCAGTCCTGCTCGTCCTGGTCAGGTTCGCGATTGCCGCTTTCATATAAGGCATAGTGAGCATTGGGCTCGATCATGGTCGCTCCCTGAGCGCCGTAGCCTAAGAGATAGGTATTCAGATGGCTGACTTAGTTCAGAGGATCTGAAGAGAGGAAGAGGAAGTAACTTTCTCAATTACGACGTTAGGCTTCTTTACGCCAATTGTCAAACTTGCGGCCTCTTAGCGACCGCAACACGGCATGAATTGAGATCCGATCCGAGCTCAATGGCGCCCTTGAAGCATCGATCAGAACAATCCTGCAAGTCACTCTGGTCAAGATTGATCAGTAATCGAAAAGGCCAAGGCTCGATACTGGTATTGACTACCTCTCGAAGACCGAAAAATCGCGGTCTTTGGGGCCGGATCGCTTGCGATCTGATAAGGCTTCGAAGAACTTGGAGGAGAGATTATGAAATCGCTTATGACGTGTGCCGGTGTACTCTGCGTGGCTGCAGTCTGTCTAGGCGAGCCAGAACCATCAGCCCTGGCCGTGGCGTCTCATGTTCGGAAAACCGGCAGTTCTCTAACGGTACCAATCATGTTGGCGGCCGTGGTGCTGTGCCTGGTGGTGGGTGTGGTGCTGCGAGCTTTTTCTAAACCGCCGGGTGAGCTAAGCCTTAACCAGCGCACGAAGTAAAGCAATCTAAACGGTCGAGCTGAGATGAGCCATCATCTTCGAGGCTGAAGTTGGTAGACTTCACTTCGTCGTTTCGCTTGAACTGTGAGCAATTGTGAGCAGACCTGCCTAATTCCCCTCGTCCATACTGGTGGAAGGATGACTGCCGTTAGATCATTGTTGTGTGTACACCGAGATCCTGCGCAACTGATGGTCCTGCAGGACAATGGATTCTCCCTGATCACTGCAACTCATGGAAGCCAGGGTCTGCGGCTGCTGGTGTCAAAGCCAGTGGATGCAGTTATTCTCGAGTACCACCTGGGACTCTTGGATGGCGCTGTCGTTGCAGATGAGATCAAGAAGGTTAGACCTCGGCTCCCGATTGTCATGCTCACCGAAAGCTTGGAGTTGCCCGAGGGGGCTCTGAAATCGGTGGATGCCCTCGTTACCAGTTCCGACGGTCCGCGCTTCTTGTTGGAAGCCGTCCACACTGTGCTGCAAGCAAACCGTCATCACGAGCCGGCGGAGCCGCGAGGAGAAGAAGCCATGCCGAGTCCGAAAAAATGCCAGATGCTCGTGGTCGACGACGACCCCGGTGTCCGGGACAGTGTCATAATGACGCTGGTGGCGGCCGGTTACGATGTCGTCGCTGCAGAAGATGGATTCCGCGCACTCTCGCAGCTAAGAAAGAAGCTGCCCGACGTAATACTTTCAGATCTCGACATGCCGGGTATGTCGGGTTTTGAGTTACTTTCCGTGGTTCGGCGTCGTTTTCCCCAAATATCGACCGTCGCAATGAGCGGCGCGTATGTCGGCGACGAGGTTCCCTTTGGCGTGATCGCCGATGGCTTCTTCGCCAAAGGTAGCCAATCTAAGAATCTGGTAAGGACCATTCAACGATTGCTTCTTACTGCTCGAACCCGAATCAGTGACCACAACCGAGAATGCGCGCCTGCCTGGATCCCTCGTAACGGCAACAACTCTAAGGCAATGCCATATGTCGTGCTGACGTGCCCGGAGTGCCTGCGTGCTTTTGCCATGAACCTAGCAGAAGGGAACACTGGGGAAGTCCTTGAAATACCGTGTCGCTCCTGTCACAGCATGAACCGTTACATCATTCAACCATCCCATCACGGTGCGCTTGAAGCGTCTGCGTGAGGTCTACATCTTTATAGTTAATACCATCAGAAGCTCGCCTTGTTGGAGATGTGGACGGCACATTCCCGACAGAATACTTCTACGAGTATCTCAGTTTACGCTGCTTTAAGTGCCTCGCCACACTCTAAGCAACAGGTTTCGTAGCGTGGCGTGATGAGTCCACAAAACGGACATACCCGCTGCGACGCGAAATCGCCGTCGCGTGGTTCCATTCGAAGTATTTTTCTCAGAGAAGCAGCGATGAAAGCACGCAGGCTGCGAACACGCACAAGGAGCGGGTGCATCACAGTATACATAGTCAACTCCGAGTTTCTTCTTATGACAAGGTTACGATGACACAGAACTTGGAGCTAATTCTGTGCAAAAGTGCTCGTTTTGGGGACAGATGAATGAGTGGCGGTCATCCATAGGACTCACAGGCATTGTGAAGCGCACGACACAAAGTGAGCAATTCGGACCAGCTATTACTGATGGTTGCAATCATCATTGTTAACAGAAATAGAAATCCAACTTTGGCCGCCAGAGATCCTGGATGACGAGACTCTCGCTCCCGGTGTGGTCATAGCAATGTCAGCCTGATTCTTCTATCGCCCGAGGGGGCACAAACCATGAAAGCCAGTTTCAAGAAATGTCTTCGCGCACAAGTAGCCTGTCTCGGTCTTTGGCCGATGCTGGCATTGTCCCAGTCCGCTGATCTTTCACGAAACTTGGGGGAGTGCAAAGCTGGCCCTGAGACCTGTGATCGCTCCAGGCTGAGCCAGTCGGAAGCAATGGACGTGGCTCTCGCGGCCCACCTGCGGAACGTGCTGGACTGCCGGAATGGCTACGACTCCTGCGACCGCTCAAAGCTCTCGCAACCGGAAACAATCGCGTTGGCCGTGGCCGATCACCAGCGAAATGTGTCCGACTGCAATGAAGGCATGTTATCGTGCGATCGATCCAAACTAACCCCGCTCGAAGACCGCCATATGGCCGCAGCGCAGCGACGGCGCAATCTCGCCACCTGCAAGGATGGATGGGGCGCCTGCGATCGGTCCAAACTGACTCCGGCGGAAACTGAGGAAGTCAGCATCGCCAGGCGTCAACTCAATGCATCCGACTGTGCAGACGGCTTTGGGCCCTGTGATCATGCCCAGTTGACTCCTTCGCAAACGAAGGAAACGACCGCTGCGGAACTTAAGCGCAACGCTCAAAACTGCGCCAACGGCTGGGAGCAATGCGACCACTCCAAACTCACTGCGCTACAAGCGAACCAGACGGCCTACTCCGAACACCAGCGTAACCTGTCGGCTTGCCGGAACGGTGAGGACACTTGTGACTATACCAACCTGACTGCTGCCGAAGCCAAGACACTGACCGACGCCGAGCATAAGCGAAATTACGCGGCTTGTCTGGAGGGCTACGGCTACTGCGATCCTTCCCGACTCTCGGTTGAGGAGGCTCGCACCATCCACCCTGAAGCCCGTTAGTCGCCGGCTGGCACAACTAAGTTCCCAAGGACCTGAGACTATGATTCGACGAGAGTGCCCTGAATGTAGCAGCGAATTGGTGCGAGCCAGACGTTCCACCACTGACCTTGTGTCAGGGACCGCACCGCTTCCATCTCCCGCCTGGCGCTGCGGCGTTTGCGGACGCGTATTCACCGTGGACCAGATCCGAGAAAGCCAACGCGCGAAATCGACTGCCATCGAGCGCTAGCGCTGGCCGTGTAAGCTGCCTGGAGTGTATGGTACAGCGCGGTTAGCCGCTAGATCTGAGACAGTGCTGATTTGCTCACTTCCAAGGAATTTCCAAAGAGTCGCTCTGGGATGAGATATGTTTGTGCTTCCCCAGTTCGGATTATTCGCCGACATCATCGAAGAATGACTTGAGTTTTTCCGAGCGCGAGGGACGTCGCAGCTTGCGGAGCGCCTTGGCTTCGATCTGGCGAATGCGCTCGCGCGTTACGGAAAACGCTCGACCGACCTCCTCCAGTGTGTGCTCGGCGCCATCCTCCATACCAAACCGCATGCGTATGATTTTTTCTTCCCTCGGGCTGAGGGTACGCAGCACCTGGGCAGTCTGCTCCTGCACCTTCACGTTCATGACCGCCTCAGCGGGAGAAATTCCAGCGTGGTCTTCGATGAGATCACTGAGATGCGAGTCTCCCTCCTGGCCAATGGGCGTCTCCAGGGAGATTGGAACACGCATGATCTTGCGCACCCTTCGCACCTTGGACTCCGGAATATCCATCTGCCGCGCGATCTCTGTCGAGGTAGGTTCGCGGCCCAGTGTTTGGACCATTTGCCGCTGAGTGCGAATCAGCTTGTTCACGATCTCGATCATGTGTACCGGCAGGCGGATGGTGCGAGCCTGATCCGCAATCGCTCGGCTGACTGCCTGCCGAATCCACCAGGTCGCATAGGTGGAGAATTTATAGCCGCGGCGGTAGTCGAACTTATCCACTGCCTTCATGAGGCCGACATTTCCCTCCTGGATCAAGTCGAGGAACTGAAGCCCGCGGTTGCCATACTTCTTAGCGATGGACACGACGAGTCGCAGGTTGGCCTCGATAAGCTCGCGCTTTGCGTGTTCGGCCTCCATCTCGCCTTTGATAATTGCACGCTGCGTGCGCTGTAGTTCCGCAAACGTCATGCCTGCATCATCTTCCAGGCTTCTCAAGTCGGCGCGATGCCGTCGCCGCGCGCAGCCGTAGCTCTGTTTAAGTTCCTCACTGCGTGTGCTCGCAATCTTCTTCTCCAGAGTGTTGATCTGGCGGTCTAGCGAGCGCATGCTTTCGGCGATCTTACCTACGTGGTCGGCCAGGCGTTTGCGCTCCGAACTGGTAAGTCCTAAGTTTCGGATGATGATTGAAATCCGAACAATCGCGCGGCTCAGTTGGCCTCGGTTGCGACGATATTTGCGTGTTTTTTTGCCGGCTGAGAGCGTCGCCATTTGGCCGGCCAGCCTTTCGGCTGATTTGTAGTGCTTCTCCAGATGATCGATGCAGCGAGTAACCTCTTTCACGCGCTGTTCGAGAATCTCCTCGCTAATTTCTTCCTCAGCGAATAGGACTGTTTCTTTTATGGACCGCTGGCCGCGTTTCAAATTCGCGCCCATTGCCATAACCTCGCGCATCACAAGAGGTGAGCGTGAGAGCGCTTTCCAGGTCCAGAGTTGTCCACGCTCAATGCGTTTAGCAAGGTCCACCTCCCCTTCGCGGGTGAGCAGTGGTGTAGCACCCATCTCGCGCAGGTAAATGCGCACTGGATCGTTGGCCGTATCAGCGGCGCCCTGTACGAGATTGACATCAATTTCCTCTGGCTCGCCGACCAGTCTTTGTTCCAGAGTCGAAGAAGTCAGCTCGGGCTCCGCCTCCAAGACTTTGAGACCACAGGTTCGAATGTCGGCAAGCAATTCGTCCATCCCCTGCGTGGCGTCCTCCTCGGCTCGAAGAAGGTTGTTCCTCTGCGCGGAATAGTGTTTTTCCATTCCGACAGCGACTGGCTTTCTACTGTCGTCCATAGCTGTGCGGAACTCCTTTTTCTGCGCTATCCCGCGTGCGGGTCGAAAAGCTCTTGGAAATAGAGAAGCAGGTTGAGCAGTAGGCGAAAACCCAACGCCGGAATGATGCTAGCACGGTATCGCGGTATCTTCTACTTTCCCTCGTGCGCCACTGTCCCGCCGCCCAACAATCCCGCGTGGATATCCCTCGGACGCCGGGCTAAAGAGACCTAGAACCCCGGTCAGACTCAAAGAGTGCAATCAATGGGCGCCCAGTTCTTGAGTGCTGCCGGAGTCTTTCAGACGAAGCTAGAATTCGTAACGCAACGCGAACTGCATGACGCGTGGGTTTGTCATCAGATGCGTGTAGTTGCCGAAGTTTGTATTTCCGATGGCATTGTTACTTTCGCTGGGGCTTCCGGCACTCGCGTCGTTGAAGTCGAAGCGAGCCGAGTTGGTTACGTTGAAGACTTCCCACCGGAAGGCCACGACGTGCTTATCGCTCCAGGGCATGTTCCAGCGCTTCGAGAGTCCGAGGTCGACGCCGAAAAAGCCGTCGCCGCGTACGAAATTTCGCACTCCGACCTCACCTGGCAAGGCTGGCCGAAAGAAATTTTGGGCCGAGCTCGGATCCGGAAACAGGTTAACGCCGCTCGCCAGGCGGTACGCGCCGCTCCTCAGGTGCGAGGCGGTGGGCATAGCGGCACCTTCCCAGAACCAGTCAGTGGGGTAGTCGGCAGCGTTATTGAAGATTGTGTAGGGGAATCCACTCGTCCAGCGGAACAACCCCGATAGCCGCCATCCGCCGATAAGGGCGTCGAGACCGCGGCCGATGTTAGAGGCGAGGGCATGGCCGCGGCCGAATGGTAAGTCGGCGAGCCAATTCGCGTTGAGTTGGTGCGTGGTGTCAAAATCGGAAACCGCGCGGAAGAGGTTCGGCGACCACGCATTGAAGATCTGACAGCCACCGCTAAAGTTCAGGGCGGTGTTGAAATTGTTTCCGACGCGCTCGGCATCAGAGCAAAGGTCGATCGACTTCGAGTAGGTGTAGTTGAAATCGAATTGAACACCGTGGCTCATTCGATGCCGGAGCGATGCTTGCAGCGCGTTGTAATTCGAGAACCCGATGGAACGTAAAGTGAATAGAGAAACATACTGCGGGTTGTAGGCGGCGTACGGCCCTCCTTTCAAATAATATTGGCGGCAAGCGGGAAATCCAGGCTTGTCGCAGTTGGGATCGTTGTTCGCGTCCGGTATGCCACCGTTCCCGAACCCGGAATCGGCAAAAGGTCCATCGAGAGCTTGGAGGGCCGTAGTCTCCACGCCTTTCTCTCCGCAGAAAAGATCGAAGATCGCCAGGACGGGGTTGGTAGTAGAGGCAGGGCCACCCGGACCGCAGCCTCCGGTCTGCGCGCCTAAGGCGTAAGCGTTGATGGGTGCCTGCAGCATATCGTTCCAGTACTGCACGACTTTCGGACTGACCATGGAATTGTCGAAGGTGGCGTCTGTCACTCCTTGGAATTCATACAATCGGGTGAGCGGTTGGATGGCGGAGTAGTAATCCAGGCCAGATTTCTTGTCGCGCAGATCCAGGGGCTGAGCGACGTCTTGCGAACTCAGCAGGCGATGCGACAGCCGGCCCACGTAGGCAACGTCCAGCGAGAAGCCGCCACCTAAATCGCGCTCTACAGCGAAATCGAGCGTGTACGAGTAGGGAGTCTTCAGCGAGGTATCGAGGCTGGTGCCGAAATTGAACGCATTGAGCGACTGCATGGTCGGTACAACCTCGGGGAAGCTCGGAGCCGGAGGGGCAGACTGGAGTAGGATCGGCGGAATTGTATTAACGTCGGTCAATCGCGGCAAGCGGCTGAGCGGCAGTCCGCCAGTCGTGAGCGACGTCGACAGACCGAAGGAATTTCCATTGAAATCATCTACAATGCCTTGCCCAAAGCGGTCGTACACCATTCCGAAGCCACCGCGAATAGAACTCTTGCCGCTACCTAAGATTTTGCTCAGGAAGCCTTCTTTCTTATTGGGGGCCCAGGCGAACGCGACGTGCGGACCGAGGTTGCCGTAGTCCCAGCTCCAATATCCTCCCTTGCCATTTGCCGGACCGCACCAATCAACTTGCAACAGAGGATCTTGATTCGACGGCACCCCATTTGCGCCCGCGCTTGCGCGACCATTAAACCATTTTCCGAGTGAGGGGCTGGGGCACACTTGCAAGCCATTCGTTTCCCAAATGGGTGAGAACAGGGAGTACCGCAGTCCGAGAGTCAGCGTCAGGTTCGGCCTAATCTTCCATACATCCTGAATGTAGGGCTCGAAGCTGTTCTGCGCATACCGGCGCAGGATAGGTGAGTCGGGTGGAAGCAGGTTCAGTTTTCGATCGTAATTAAAAACGGAGGTGGCATTGGTGACCACCCCGAATAGATCTGTGATCGGATAGTCATAGAACTGTGCGAACGCTGGGTCGACGTTGGGAAAACCTTTGCTCGTCGGGTCCAAACCGCTACTCGGCTTATCCGCAAATCCGGAAAACTGGGTGAATGAGGAATTGGTGCCCCCGCTATCGAACGATGAGCTGAAGTCGAAGCGCGGATTCCGCATGAAAAGCAGATATCCACCGAACTGCAGCGTGTGATTGCCGTGAACCCAGGACAAATCTTCGGAAAAATTATGCGTGGGGCGCTGGAAGTTGTGGGTCCGCGTGATGCTTTGCGTGAAGTTGAAAATGATCCATGGTTGCTGGGAGTTGCCCAGGGTTCCGAAACTCTCTCGCACAAAACCGTAACGGAAATTGCTGATCAGAGAGGGACGGATAAGCGCTGAGTAGTTTGCGATCAAGCCCTTGTTGTAATAGACGTCCTGACCTTGGGGAAGTTGCCCCGGGAAGTAGGGTTGGCATCCGCCGCAAGCGTCGCTGGCATCATTCCTTAAGGCGCCCATCAGCGAAAGACGCTGCTTACCGTCCTGTGTGATGTTGTAGTCGGCGCGAGCAATGTACACGTTCTGCGTTTCGTGGGTGGGCGATGCGAAAACGAATCCCTGGTAATTGAAGCCGTCCCCGGTCACCTTACTATTCGGCACAGGCAGGCTATTGAAGTACGCCATTGAGGCCGCATCGGGCCCAGCGTGTGCGGGATCCAGCTGCTGCAATTGCAGCGGAGAAAGCGCAGTATAAGCGATAGTTTCAGGTCCGGTAGAAGTCTGCACAGTGACGGGAGCGGGAATGGGATACTGCTTCTGGCTCAAGCCAGTAACGAACCCACCTGGGCAGTCTGTCTTCACAGTGAGACTCGTATGGTCGCATTGGTAAAACAGCACACCGTCGCGCATCGAGAGGCTGGGAACCTCCTCGCCAGAGCTGACGGTTTCCTCGGCGCGGCGCGTCCCTTCGTAGTTCACAAAAAAGAACAGGCGATCTTTCTTGATCGGCCCGCCGATGGATGCTCCGAAGATGTTGCGGATGAGCTTCGGTGCCTGGTTGCAATCGTTTGGATTGGGGAGAGTGCAATTGGTTATCTGCGTCAGTTTATTGAAGTAGTCGTTCGCGCTGGTGTAGGTATTTCGATGATATTCGTATGCTGAGCCGTGGAGGGCATTGGTGCCGCTTTTGGTCACGAGCGCGATCTGGGCGCCGCTGGTGCCCCCCTCGTCGGCGTTGGAGTTGGTGGTCGTGACACGAAACTCCTGCACGGAATCCAGCGTGACGGGCAAAACAGAAGTAAAGGCGTGGCCGCCCTCATCGTTGACACGCACTCCATCGAGTGTGACATTGCCCTGGTCGCTCCGGCCACCATTCACTGCACCGCTCCGCGTATCGCCCGCCCCCGTATCGGCGCGATTGCCGGTATAGGCAACTCCCGGCTGCAGCGTGAGCAGATCAGGCACATTGCGGCCTTCAAGAGGCAGTTCGCGAACCTGGTTCTCTCCGAAGGCTATGCCCAGACTGGCGTCGGTAGTGTTGATGACGGGTGCCTCACCCGAAACTTCGATCTTCGTAGTGGTCCCGCTCACGTCCAACGTGATGTTCAAGGACATCGGATTGTTGACCAATAATTGCAACCCGGTCTGCTGGTACTTGCTGAACTCCCGTTTGTCCACGGTGAGGGAGTAGTCGCCCGGGGGGAGAGCGAGGAACTCAAATTCGCCGCTGGTGGGAGTAACGGTTTCGCGCTCGAGCCCCTGATCCTTGTTTTCAAGGATGACTCTGGCCCCAGCGACCGTCGCATGGGATTTGTCGTAGACCGTGCCATGAAGGGATGTCGTGCCGGTCTGGCCGAAAGCCGCCAGGCTCGAAGTGACCAGGCAGACGAGAAGAAATGACAGCCGCTTGCAGGGGAAAAGAGGCATGTGCAACTCCTTATCAGGGATCAGAATTGCGCCAAGCAATAAGAAGTCAAAATCAGTACGAATGAGGGAAGCCAGTAAAAATTCGCTTCACCTAACTCAACGACAGTCAGCTCCTGCTTTTCGAGCCTTAAACCACGCCATGGCGCATCATTCTTGGCGAGTCTTAGAGGGATTGTCAAGAAAATGATCAAGAAGACGCACAAGACCTTTGGAATCAGAAGCGGTGGGCCAAAATCGGGATCGGGTACCTTCGTCCAGAGCTTCATGGTTGCCGTTTGCTTACGAGGCTTTGCCCGACTCCTAAGATTGCACCTACCTCGTCCTGAGTACGGCGTTCCACGACGCACAGCTCCACAACATTTCGGTCGCGGGGCTCTAGCACCGAAATGAACTGCTCAAAAAGAACCTTCGCATATCCAACATGCGATACAGACAGGTCGCCGGTCCTTTCCGCTAAAAGTATTCCTGACTGATCGGAATCGTCCGATCCAAATTCATGCTCAGCAAGCTCGATCTTCGCGTGCCGATTTGCTCTGTCGACAGTCGTACGAATGTGATCTCTCACCGCTTGGGCGACTTTCTTCAGCGTGCCGTCCATAAAAGCTCGGAGGCAATCCCGGTTAGGACAAATCGGCTTCCCCACGTTGAGACGCACGCCAGCGAGTGCGTTGGTGGCGAACGGAAGTGACGTTAGGCTCGTAGAAATATTCCTGGTCCATTCGTGGGCAGAACATCTGCGTCAACACGAGCGGCAGACAAGAGCGGATCGTAAGTTGGAGCAACAGGTCTACAGTTACGTTGCCGGCGATCCGACGGTGCGACATCTTCTCTACGCGAACTCCACCGAACTATAGCCCGCACGTCAGTCCTGCCGAGTTGATCATCATCGCGCAGTGAATCGCGCGACTCCCTCGACAGCCACTTTCCGCGTGAAGTCTTCCGTCTTGCGCCCGGCCTGTAACTGTTTCAACACCTAGATCATCCTTCCGTTGGGTCTGATCTTAGACATGCTTCTTCCCCTTTCCTTCGTGCGAAATCATACTCGGACCATGTTAGGAAAGCGGAAAGCACATCAGTCTCCCGAGCAATGGCATAGAGCAGTTATCGGTTCTACCTATTGGGAGAAGCCGGAGCCGTGCGGATCCACGTGGGGTGGACAGGGAATCGAGTTACTTCAGAGACGGCGCCGCAGGAGTCGGTTGGTTCCCATCCTTCGCAAAGAACGTGTCCAGTCTCATAACATGCTTTACAAAACGTCCCGGGACATCCTTTACACTCCCGCGCTGGTTCGACCAGCACGGAGAGGTTATGACGCGGCGTCTGTGTCCGATCCGGACAGAGGACGCCAGCGTTGCACTGCAATCGAAGACTGACTCTGCAGATCCAGTTCGCGAATCAGAGTGCGGCAGCAACACACCAGTACGCGTTGGCCGACGCGCTCCAGTTGTAGCCGCTCGCCGATCAGCGCTTTGGCGATCTTTTTGCGGATTCCAAAGGCATCGAGGGTTCCGCGACTCCCTAGTTTCGTGCGTTCTTCAGCGCTGATCCAAAGGAAACACCGTCCTTGGTGAGGTTTAAATCAAGAGCCTGGGAAGATTGGCTTTGTTGAAAACTATTATGCGATGAGTGCCGATCGCTCTCACCCACAGACCTGTTTGCTTGCAACGTCCTAATCCCGCTGTTTCAACTTTCGCGCAAGGCGACGATTGGATTCACTTTCGTCGCGCGGCGTGCCGGGAGATAGCTAGCCAGCGCGGCCACTGCAAGTAAAAGCAGAGGCACGATCAGAAACACAGCCGGATCATGAGGGCGAACACCATAGAGCAAACTTGCCATCATGGACGCAGTGGATGCAGAAAAGACCACTCCGGCAACGATGCCCACGCCAGCAAGCGCGACCCCCTTGCGTAAGAACAATCTCAGAATGTCGTCCCGCCGCGCGCCCAGGGCCATGCGGATACCGATCTCGCGCGATCTTTGCCCGACCATATAAGCCAACAAGCCGTAAATTCCGATGGAGGCCAAAAGCACCGCCAGTCCAGCAAATCCGCCCACCAGATCGGCAGAAAAACGGCGTGCAGCCAGTGACCGATCAAGGATGTCGTTCATCGAAGAAACATTAAATACCGGCAAGCCGGGATCAATGCTCCAGATTTCATGCCGAATCTGTGGTTCGAGCAGGGCCGCGGGCAGAGAGGTCCGCAACACCACGCTCACTTGCTTGCTGGGGTCTTGATAGGTCGAAACGTAGATGTGGGGAACGCCATCGATGTCGAGACCGTCATTCTTGATATCCTTAATAATCCCCACGACGGTCGTCCATGGCTTGGTAGGGTCTTTTCCGAAGCGCACCTGGCGGCCCAGCGGATCGCGATCCGGCCAATATTTGCGAGCAGTGCTTTCATCAATGATGGCCACCGGCTGTTTGCCGTCTTCATCGCCCTCGGTGAATGAGCGACCGTGTAGCAGCGTCGCCTGCAACACTTTAAAATAATCGGGGCTTATCCGAATTCTCTCGGCGCGCAGATCCTGCGAGGACTCGACCGGTCTATCTTCAATTGCAAAGCGTTCAATCGCTAAGCCACCGACCGCGTTGGGGTTGCTATTGGTGGTCGGTAGAGCTGAGGTGATTGCGGCGAGTTCGACTCCCGGAACTGCCTTCATGCGCCGCAGCAATTCACGATCGAAGGAGGCTGTGCCCGCAATACCGAGATACCGATCCATCTTGCGATCGTTGGGAACCCCTAGCCACGTGTTTGCCGTGACCACTTGAGTTGGATTAAAGCCTGGATTTTCCTGCAACAGATCCCGCAGGGTGCGCAGCAGCAAGCCGGCTCCCACCATCAGTATGACGGCAAATGCCAGTTCCGAGACGATGAGAACATCCCGCAATCGGCCGGTCTTGGTGCTGTAGCCGGACCCGCGACCGCCTTCACGAATGGCCGAGGAAAGAGCGGCCTTTGCCGAATGAAGCGCTGGAGCAAGTCCAAACACCAGCCCGGTAAGAATGGAAATCAGCAGTGCGAACGCCAGCACCACCCAGTCGATTCGGACTTCGTTGAGCCGGGGAACGTTCGATGGCACAAAGCGCAGGATGAAACCCAAAGTAGCAACTGCGGTTCCGATTCCCACGATACCGCCAATGAGCGACAGCAGCATAGACTCGGTCAGCATCTGGCGCACCATGCGGCCGCGGCTCGCCCCCAGCGCCGACCGCACCGCCATCTCTTGTTGCCGCCCCGAAGCGCGCGCCAAGAGGAGATTGGCAATGTTCAGCGATACGATGAAAACGATCAGGATTACCGCACCCAGTAACACCAGCAGCATGGGCCGGACCTTGCCCACCAAAGTGTCTTGCAAGGGTTGAATCTCAATTGTCCATTGCGCCTGCGGCGGGTAATCGGTGGGAAAGTCGTGGCGTAATTGGGCAGCCATGGCAGTGAGCCGCGCCTGAGCTTGCTTCAGTGTCACGCTGGGCTTGAGACGTCCGATTCCAGATACTAAAATCCGGGTACCACGCATAGGCGGGGGAAAGGGATCTGCGCTGAATCCCATGGGGCAAAATACTTCCGCGTCCCCGGAAGTCGTCGGTCCAGGATGGCGAAATCCACGTGGCAGAACTCCAATAACTGTAATGGGATCACCGTCGATCCCGATGGTACGCCCGACAACATTCGGATCGGCGCCATAAGCCCGGTGCCACAGGCCATCACTGATCACCGCAACTGGAGCAACACCAGGCGTAAAATCCTGCGGACCAAACAACCGTCCAATTTGCGGGACCACACCCAGCATCGAAAAGTAGGTGAAACTGCCATTGACCCCATCGACACGCTCGGGCTGTTTGCCGCCGGTCAAATTCTCGCTACCCTCGTAGATCGGGCTCACGTCTTCGAATACACCCGCTCGCGTCTCGAGGTCATCCAGTTCAGGCTTGGAAAACCTGACGTCGCGCAATCCTACGCCGGGCTCGTTAAAGTAGATTCGTACCAAGCGATCGGGATCGCGGTAGGGCAGAGAACGCAACAACACCGCATTCACGATGCTGAAAATGGCCGTGTTGGCTCCGACTCCCAGGGCCAGCGTCAGGACAGCCACGATCGTGAATGTGGGCTTCTTGACCAGCATGCGCAAACCATATCGCACGTCCTGAAATAATGTAGTCATCAAAATCACCTCCAGCAGGCTTACTTCTTGGCAGTCGGCGGCAACAGGCCATTCAAGCGAAGATATATTGCGGCTTCGGCGTAGTGGTCGGCCCAACTGGCGGCCAGTACCATGCTCAACCAGGCGCGCGTAACTTGCTTTCCGCCGAATCCTTCCGTAGTCTCCGCTAGCTTCGAATCGTCCAATTTCGTCAGCGCGTCGGAGCAGAAATCGAAGGAACCCTTGAGCGCAGCGACGAGCTTGTCTTTCGAGTCCGTGTCGTTCATCTCGACTTTGGGAGCGGGGACGACGGCGGCCTTACTGCACAGCAGATGATTCGTTTCGACCATGTGGGTGACGAGATGGCCAAATGTCATCTGGTCGGCGCTGGGTTTGTAGTTGAATTTGTCGGTGGGCAAGGCTTCGACCGCTGCTACGGTGTTCTTCTGCCGGCCGGGCAGAATATCTCTTAGGGCGGAGCTGACCGGGTCCTTCGTTGGCGCGGGCTTTGTTTGTGCGGCCGCCGACGCTGCGAGAAACAGCAAGGCAGGGATCACAAGAGTTGTCTTCATTTTGTCTTCATTTTTGTTTTGGTGAATCGGGCGGACTACCGCAGCCGCAATTTTCCGGGACATCAGCCTTCACGCTTTACAACCATTTCTTTGAACACGTATCACAACTTCATTTCAAAATAAGTTCACGAATATATTCTCTGCGCAGAATTTTTCTGTATTCATTCCGGCCCACTCTGGCCTTGTTCTGACAGTCGGTGCTGCAGATTACTCTCTTGGCCACTTCTTCTTCCTCTACGCCTCTATCTAGAGCCGCCATGTTTTTATAAGTGATCCACAGAATTATATCGGGGTGATCCGGTGATGGTGGAGTGGAACTGAAGACCTTGTAATCGATGATTATCCCGGCTTTCTTCGTGGCTTCCATGGTCGGTTTCCATGTCGAATTTAGCCAATCGATGTACTCTTCAAAATGCCCGTACTCAACTCCTATTTCTTGCACGAAAGTGACCGGGCCCTCGGTATACTGGCGCTCATCTTTATCTTGTTGCTGGGCACGTGCATTCAGCGAAAGTGAGGAAGCTGCGAGACAGACGGATAAGATAATAGGCTTAATCATTCTCTCTTCTCCTATCGTGATATATCTCTACTCGGCAAAAAAATCGCTGCGCGTCTTTTCGTCTGCAATCGTGGGCCTGTCAGACGCAGCGCATTCGGAAAAGGGAGCGCCAGATTAGGCGGCAGCGGCAGCCATCACCCTGCGGCGCTCCTACTTAGACCAGGGCGGAACTACGCCGTTGCTGCGCGCGTACGCGATCGACTGCCCCAGATGCTCGTGTTGATCTTCGAGAATCAGCATCAGAGCGCCCTGCTTCGTCATGTCTCTTCCGAACAGTTTGACCGACGCCTGCAGGTCGTTGTCGGAAAGTCCCGTAATCGCTTTTTGCAGATCGACGTAAGAAGCCTTCAGAGCTTCCTGCATTTTTTCCGGATCGGTGATGGGCGCGGGCTTTGCCCCCGTATTCGGTGTGCCCGAGAGCACGCCGGCGAGCAGGCCGTTCTCTTTAACGATCAGGTTGAACACGTCGCCGACGGAGCGAACGCCCTGGCCAGGCTTCCAGTCGTACTTGCCCGACATTACGCGCGCGAGTCCGGTAAATTTGTCGGAAAGCGTTCCAGCATCTTTTCCGAATGCGGTCTGAATTCCTGCCGACTGCGCCTGCGCCAACGGCACCATCAGAGCGACCGCAAGCGCGCACACTCCGTACTGAATCAGAATCTTTTTCATGTGGAACTCCTCTTACGTCAATTTGAACGACTCGTGCTGCTTCGTAACGCCAAGAGCAGGTCTCAACGCGGCGTTTTTTCACTTCCTTGCGCCAGCGAACCGGCTAGCCGTTTTCGGCATTGCCTGGCGGCGCGCCTAGGCCGGCCTCCCCAGATTCATGTGTTCCTGGCGATGCTCCTGCTCGCGGAACAATATGCCGCGAAGAACCAGTGTTTGCAGGAAAAGTGACATGCGGTGTCCGAAATGAGACAAGCGGTCAGAGTTGGCCGTCAAATACTGTTGGCTTGACTTGGAGAGGAACGGAAGCGGATCGTCATCGGAACGCATCTCGCACGGATGTGGGAACTCGTCAACGCCGCGCCGCACAGGCACTACCGGGCGATTCGTGGGAGGGAATCGAGTCCCCAGCCGAGGGCGCGCATTGCGCTTAGGGGGCTGGGATGGCGTGCTGATGTGGGTCGAATCATTTGGTCGGTAGGAGGCTGCGAATCTGCCTCACAGCATAATCGACCTTCATGTCGAATGCGCGCTTCCCCATCTCCGCCGTTGAGCGGCGCGCGTCACCCTGGATTCCGTTATACGGACTCTGCGGCCCGATCTGCACCTTGCCATCGACGACGGGATCTCCCACTGCAGAGGGGACCAGCTCTCTGCGCACCCAAGTGTTGTCCTTGTCGAGATACAACATTTCCGAGGTATCAAAAAGGTAACCGTGGAGGCCGGGTGGATAACCGTGCTGCGCCAGGTACTGATCGAATGCATCATTGGCGGGCCTATAGACCTGGTCACAGTAGAACACACGGAGAGCTCCGTAGCGTGCGTTGAGCTTGTTGGCGACCTCCTCGTAGACCGCCGGCTGGCCGCCACCGTGATCGCCCATCAGAATCACGTTGCGGAAACCGTTCAGGAGCGCTTGCTCCGTGATTCGCTCGAGCATGGCAGCGAGCAGCTCGTTCGTGATCCCGATGGTACCGGGAATCGGTTCTGCATCGTTCGGAGTGTAGGGCAACACGGGCAGGAAGATAGCATTGCCGAGTTCTCTCGCGATCGCTTCGACCGTCGCATGCGCTATGAGGTTATGGCCACCGTTTGCGTTCTGGGGGCCTCGTTCCTCGACACCGCCGGTGTAGATGAGCGCCGTCGTCTTGCCCGCCGCGAGCGCGGACTTCACTTCTACCCAGGTCATCTTCTCGAACTCCACCAGATCGGACTGTGCGCGTGGCAGTGCGCGCAGATCCCGCAGCCAGTATCTGGGTAGACGGGCCCTCAATATAGGCGCGCTCATCCTGGGCTTGTGCAGTAAGCGAAAGTGAGGATACGATTACCGCCGCTAACGTGGAGAGCAGAACGCGATCCCCCGAATTCATGCGTATAAAGCGAGAGCATATTGAAGTTGCTAACCTCATTCGCTTCTTCTCCTCTTGTAGGCCCTGTCGGCCACTGCGTCATCGCAATGCCAACGTCCTTGGCGATGCCCCTGCTCACGG
The DNA here is from genome assembly GCA_035710725.1 of Candidatus Sulfotelmatobacter sp. Lineage (GTDB taxonomy): Bacteria > Acidobacteriota > Terriglobia > Terriglobales > Acidobacteriaceae > Sulfotelmatobacter. The sequence goes on from DASTCY010000055.1 coordinate 88,918, forward strand.
AACAATATGGCGCGAAAAACCAGTGTTCGCAGAAAAAGTGACATGCGGTGTCCGAAATGAGACAAGCGGTCAGAGCTTGCCGTCAAAATACCGTTGCCACGGATCCGTTCACAGGGCAAACCGGAATTCAAACGTGGCAGCGCGGTATAGGTTTCCTGCGCCCGGCTTGGCGCGTGTCCAAATAGGCAGGCAGTCAAAGACCATCGTCAGCAATGTCTACATGCCGCCACCAATAATTCTCATGGTATGGTTCCCCTCTCTTGATGATGCAAGCATTTTGGTGAGCGATCAAAATGACCGGTCCCTGCGGTTCACACGCATAGGGGCTGCTTAAACAATTTTGAGATAGGTTCTAGAGTGTTCTGGCCACGCGGAACCCGAAGCTGGTGATCCGAATGGACGTGGGTGGCCCGCGGCGCATAGCCGAGCGGGAGACGCTGAGACTAGCGTCCCAGGAACCGCCACGCACAACGCGCCGACCACAGTCTCCAGACTGCCACGCCGTGCCATCCGTAGGCGCGCCGCTATAGTTGGCGTTCCAACAATCTTCAGTCCAATCCATGACATTGCCAAGCATGTCGTAGAGGCCGAACTGGTTCGGCGGAAAACTTTCAACCGGCGACGTGAATGCATACCCGTCGCGGCACGGTAGATTCCCCCCACTATCGCCAGGATGCTGCTTACCATAATCCAGATCACCAACATTGGTGTAGCGGCAGACCTCCGCCGAATTATCGCTACCGTAACGCGCCGTCGTCGTTCCCGCGCGCGCCGCGTATTCCCACTCAGCCTCCGTGGGTAAGCGGTAGACATGCTTTGTCTTGGCGCTCAGCCAAGCCACATAGGCCTGCGCATCGTCCCAACTCACACAGACGACGGGGTCTCTTCCGGTCTGCGGAAACCCTGGAGAATGCCAATTATTGCCCTTTGTATCAATGAAGTCGGCGGCCGGACTAACCACACGACAGCTATCCGGGTCCGGCCGATTTGTCTCCGCCACAAACTGAGCGTACTCATCTCGCGTCACGTCAAACTTGGCAATCGCGAACTTGTGTCGGATCGTGACCAAATGCTGCGGCACCGACCTTCCGCGAACTTGATCGGGTAGATTCTCGCGCTCTTCTTCCCCCGTCGGCGCGCCCATAGTGAACCTGCCCGGATGCACCACCACCATTTCGGGGCAACCATTCGAACAGTCACGGAACGACGTTCCGGGGGCAGGCGTTCGCGCCCGCGCTGCCGGCAAAGTGGTCATCCAACCGTACAGAATGCACGAAACCGCGAGAAGAACGTCTATCCGCCTGGTCATGGAGGTTCCTCCGACAAGTTCACTTCCAGTGAACGCGCGGGCCAGTATCGTAGAACAAAATAGTGTCCGCAGCATTTTCTCTCCCTTGTTCTTGGCGATGCCCCTGCTCACGGAACATATGCCGTGAAAAATCAGTGTTTGCAGGAAAAGTGACGTGCGGTGCCCGTAATGAGACAAGCGGTCAGAGTTGGCCGTCAAAGAGCGCTACGCGCTTTGGACGCACCTGTCCTCAGTGATGTCTCCTTTGACGGTTCCGCTATAATCCGTGCCGAAGGGGTCGATACACCCATTGCTGCAGGCCACACCAGATATGGGACGGACGAGATGGATTTTGATCCTGTGTGCGTGGACGATTGTAGGACTGTTGTTCACGGTGCGGGAGATCGTGGTGGCGAAGGCTCACGGCGGGCACATCAGCTGGGTGATCGTGGGTGCGATCGAACTCGTCTACTGGAACGTATGGGCGGCGTGCACGCCGCTCGTGATTGCTCTGGCAAAACGGTTCCCGTTGACGGGGCCGAGGTTTGCACCTCATATCGCGATCCACACGGTCACGTCGTTTATGATGGCTCCCCTGGGATCGGTCACCGCATACTTTCTGAGCCATGGACTTCTGCGATTACTTCTTCGCATAACCGATCCTGGTGCGCCACCCCTCCCCCCCGCGTTCACAGCCAGTGTTCTGTCGATGAGCTTCACCGGCGTGCTTACGTACTGGTTAGTTGTGGGACTGTATCAATCGATCCACTTTTACCAGGCCGCGATGGAGCGCGAGACTAGAGCGGCACAGCTGGAGACGCAGCTCTCCCATGCCGAACTTGAGAACCTTAAGAGCCAGTTACATCCGCACTTTTTGTTCAACAGTCTTCATACCATTGGAGTCCTGATGCAGGAAGACGTGGATGCTGCGAGTCGTCTGCTGGTCTGCCTCGGCGACTTGCTGCGCATGGCCCTCGAACGGCGGGAGAACGAGATCACATTGCAGAGCGAGCTCGAGTTCGTGGGCAAGTATCTGGAGATCGAACAAACACGCTTTCATGATCGGTTGAACGTCAAGATGGACGTACCGACTGACCTTCTCGGAATCTATGTACCGAGCCTGGCGCTGCAGCCTCTGGTTGAGAATGCCATCAAGCACGGCATCAGCGTCGATTCCGCCGCAGGCCGGCTAGAGATCGCTGCGCAACGCAACAATGGCAGAGTTTCGCTCCGCGTCCGCGATGATGGCCCGGGTCTGGCACCGGGATCGCGTCTGCGATTCGGCGTCGGACTCAACAATGTCCAGTCACGCTTGAAACAGCTCTACGGGGACGAGTCGTCGCTGGAACTTACCGGGGGCAACGGTCGAGGCTGTGAGGCCATCATCACCATTCCACTGAGGAGTTCGCATGAAGACGCGAGTCCTCATCGTCGATGACGAACCGATCGCCCGGCGCGGTATCCGTCGCTATCTAGCCAAACACACCGACATTGAAGTTGTAGGCGAGGCGGCGAACGGAATCAGTGCGGTGGAGAAGATCAATGAACTTCATCCCGACATCGTTTTTCTCGATGTGCAGATGCCTGATCTGGATGGTTTTGGAGTCATCGAGAATGTGGAGCCATCGGCCGGTCCTGCTCCCGTTTATGTCTTCGTCACGGCTCACGATGCGCATGCCATTCGCGCATTCGAAGTGCACGCTGTTGACTATCTCTTGAAACCGTATGATAAGGAGCGATTTGCCAAGGCCCTGGTTCACGCACGACAGGTCCTCGCACAGTCCAGGAAAGCAGATCGAGATCTCGAACCACTGCTCCAATCCCTCCGTAGTCTCCGTCCTTTGGAGCGCTTTGTGGTAAAGGACAAGAAGCGGATTTTCTTTGTTCCGGTTTCCCACGTTTTGTGGATCGAAGCCACGGGAAACTATGCCTGCATACACACCGCCAACGACAGTCACCTGTTGCGAGAAACCCTGGCACACCTGGAAGAGAAGCTGGCGCCGCACCACTTCATCCGCGTGCGGAAATCGGCCATTGTGAACAGTGCCCGCATCAGCGAGATTCGTCCGATGTTTGATGGGGTATACGACATCATACTGGCAGAAGGAACGGTGGTCACCTCGAGCCGCAGATATGCTCACAAGTTACGGGCTCTGCTGGAATCCTAGTCTTGGCAACTGGGATGTAAATTGGCGCGTCGGCGTGGAATGCCAGTGGCGAAAATGAATTCAAGACCGCGCAGCAACTAAACATCCAACATCAGCGGTTGTTAGAAGGCTGGCCGCGCACATGCCATGTTGAGATTCCTGGCCGCGGCGACGCGCTTTTCTGCCACGCCACACCGCGCAACGACACCGAAACCTTTACCCACCTCACGCCCCATGACCGGCTCTTGCCCATCTTCGATGGACTCGGCGTCTCGGTGCTCGTCTGCGGCCATACCCACATGCAGTTTGACCGGATGGTCGGCACAACTCGAGAACTCCAGCACGGATCGAGAGCCCAACGTGAATACGACTCGGGCAACCCATCCGGACGCCTTGGAGTCTCACGAGCCACCACGCAATCTTAGCCGATACAGCCTTGACTGGAGCATGCGCCCAGCGGTCGACTCGCGCTGCCGGTGCCCGGATCCTCCGAGATGCCTAAGACGGGTGCGAACATTCGACTGTAGACCGTGGCGCCATCGTCGGCATCGACGCCCGCGTTTTGCGAATGGCTTCGGAGTCCTGGCGAAGCTGCTACGTGTTGCCATCGATTTGCCGAGTGGTTGTGCCGATGTCTGCCAAGGCTGGCTTCAGAACGTCTTAAAACGCCCGCTCTGCCTGCTCCCACGCTGGCTCATATTCCGGTTCGACAATCAGAGCGTTCGTCTGCGAGGTCGATGACCTCGGCAATGAGTTCGACCTCTACACACGCCCCAAATGGAATCTCCGCCCCGGCATGCGAGGTGCGCGCATGCGTTCCGCGCTCGCCAAAGACTTCAAGAAACAGTTCGGACGCGCCGTTGGCCACGACGTGTGGCTCCGTAAAATGCGGTGCACTGTTTACCAGCACCACGAGCTTCACAATACGTGAAATTTTATTCAGATCTCCGACGGCGGTTTGCAGTGTGGCAACCAGCTCTATCGCGATGTCACGTGCAGCTTGTTTGCCCTCCTCTATGGTAATGTTCTCCCCCAGCTTGCCGACCCATGCCTTGCCTTCTTTTTTCGCGACCCGTCCCGATACGTAAATGACGTTGCCGGTGCGCACAAACGGAACGAAAGCGGCAACGTAACCGTCCACGACGGGGGGTTGGACATCAGGCAACGTGATCTGCAAGCCTTTCATGCGTTCATAAACTGTTGACATAGTCATTCCTTATATTCTCCAGAGAAATTAGGACTGGCGGCTATAAGATCCCGAATCATGCGCTTACCACGCTGATGAGGCGGTTAATGTCTCGTTCGGAGTTGAACAGATGAGGCGAGACACGAATCCTCCCTTCGCGCAAGCTCACGATAATGTTTTCTTTCTGCAACTTCTGATAGAGCTCAACGGTTTTTTCCGGAGTCCGCGCGGTGAAGGAGCCACATGGCCCGCGCCGCGTGGAGTCTAGCGGACTGGCGGGAACGCACTCTTTAGGGAGGTGTTCGAATAAGAAATCGAGCAATTGCCGATTATGTTCGCGCACCAACGCAGGTCCGACGCGCAATACGAAATCCACCGAGGCATCCATCGCCGCCAAGTTGAAATTGAAATAAGTGGCGGCTTCCACGCTGTCCCAGCGCTTCGCACTGCGGGATGGCTTAGGATCGACATAACTCAACTCGAAAAAACTGTCTGTAGCCTGGCTGGTCCAAGAAAACGGTCCTGGACGCCCAGTATCCTGATGTTCGCTCTTGACCCAAAAAAATCCCGTGCCGTAAGGGCTGAGGAGCCATTTATATCCGGCGCACACCAAAAAGTCGGCGTCAAGCTCTTTGACATTCATCGGCACCGCCCCGCAAGACTGGCTCACATCAAGCACCAGCAGCGCACCCTGTGCACGGCAGGCCGCAGCCACACGAGCGGCGTCGAGCAGCGTGCCGTCGTCAAAGCGCACATGACTCACCGAGACAACGCGCGTTCTAGGCGTCATCGCCGCAATCAGATCGTCCGCCGTTATGAAGCGATCTCGGGGCGCTACGATTTTCAATTTAAGGCCCTCGCGCTCTTCCATCGGCCTCCAAGTTGCATATTGCATCGGGAATTCTCCTTTGGCCGTGATGACCTCATCGCCCGGCTTCCACCTCAGGAAATGGGCCACAGCCGTAACGCCGGCGCCTGCTCCCGACGTGAGCGCGATTTCTTCCGGTCTGGCCCCAATCATTTTCGAGAGGGATGCCCGAATCCGAATTGGCGCCTCGAAGAAAATCGCGTCGTCCCGGTGATGCGGAAACGTATTGGCTTCAATCGAGTTTTGCACCGCGCGCAGGGTCACGCGAGGCATGGCTGCATGGGCGGAGGTGTTTAAGTATGTTGCATCTTCAATCTCGAACCACTCTTTCCGCCAGTCAGTTGCAGTTTGTGTTGTTGCCATGAGTCCCCTCTCGAGAGCCTGCAAAATTTAGTACCCCACTTTGATGACATATCCAAAAAAGGTTTCTCCTCGGCGCCTTCCAACTTCCCCGACAATCCCCTGAGTCTTCATCCGTGGCACCTCCCTTTCCGGCCTGCCTGATTTCTCTCATTCCAGCGCGATGGCGTCGATCTCCACCAGGCTGTCTTTGGGTAGACGTGCCGCCTCGACCGTCGTTCGCGCAGGCGGATTAGGACCGAAGATCTTCTCGTACACAGCATTCATCGCTGCGAAGTCATCCATATTCTTTAGGAACACTCCGCAACGCACAACCTGGTCCAGGCTGGATCCGGCTGCCCTGAGAATTGTGGCGACATTTTGAAGGGCGCGCTCGGTCTGTTGGCTTGCGTCGTCCTCGATGATCTGCTGGGTTACGGGATCGAGGGCTAGCTGTCCGCTGACGAAAATAAATCCACCGCCCTTGACCGCTTGGGAGTAGTGCCCGACACCGGGAGCATCACTGGTACAAACCACATTGCGCACAGACTGTCCTTGTGTCTTCGTTGTAATTTAAGAGCTGTTGGGCGCTCCCAGAGCCTTTGGCACGACCAGCTTCCGTCCGGTCTGCTCGAAGTCCTGGGTGGAGATCACGCCGGGGCGAAGAGGTGTGCAGTGCGCTCCGAATAGCAGTAACGCACTGTACCGCCAAGTTAGCGAAGAAACAGCCGCTGAATTGCATGACAAGCCACAGCGACGTAAGAGATTGTACGAGCCTCACAAAACACGAACCGACGGAGCCTGCGATACCGTGCATCTGAGGGTAGCGTTGGGCTGCCCTCGGTTCTGATCCATTCCTGCTAATTCCTTCGCTCCGATACAGCGGGCGCCGCAGCCGCTCGATGCGCGCTTTTTGAACACGTATGACAATTTCATTTGAAAATAAGTTCACGAGTCACAAATGCACCCCCCAGATTCATGCGTAGAAGCTGCAGCGTATTGAAGTTGCCAATCTTCGTCCCCTCTTATTTCTTTGCGGTCGGCGGCAACACACCGTTCAAGCGCAGGTACATTGCAGCTTCGGCATAGTGGTCGGCCCAAGCACCTGCGAGGATCATGCTGGCCCAGGCACGAGAACCCTGGCGCGCCCGGGGAAGATTTCCGTGGCCTCGGCTAGTCTTGAGTCGTCCATTTTCGCCAGCGCGTCGGAACAGAAATCGAAGGAGGCTTTGAGCGCGGCCACGAGCTTGTCTTTCGAGTCCGTCGCTTTCACCTCGTCGACCTTGGGAGCGAGGACAGCAGCGGCCTTGCTGCGTAGCAGATCATTTGTTTCGGCCATGTGGGCGACGAGATAGCCGACTGTCATCTGATCGGCGGTCGGTTTGTAGTTAAATTTATCGGCTGGCATGGCCTCGACGGCAGCGACGGTGTTTTTCTGCCGGCCGGGCAGAATGTCTCTTAGTGCAGTGCTGACCGGATTCTTCGTTTGTGCCGGCGTTGTTTGTGCAGCCGCCGACGCAAGGAGCAGAATGAATGCTACGCTTGCTTTCTTTCTGTTCATCTGACACTTTTCCTTTCACATCTTGATGTTGGTTTGGATCACGAATCTCTTCCGTTCTTTTTTAAAAACCGTGAAGAGCGCTCCAATTTCTTTTCGAACCAATAATGAGCATATGGCTCGGCGTTAAAAGCCTTGACTTCAACGTATCCCGCGCCTCTGTAGAGCCGGATTGCCTCTTTCAATGTTCGGTTTGTTTCTAGACGAACCAGATGAACGTTGGCTTCAGAGGCCAGCCGCTCTAGTTCATTCATGACTCGTCGGCCTACTCCGAGCCCTCGGAGCGTCGGGCAGACCCACATTCGCTTTAGTTCGGCAACGTGTTTCTTCCCGAATTTGACCGCTCCGCAGCCCACTGGTTGGCCACGCAAACGCGCAATCACTAAGGCCCCGCGAGGCGGCACGAGTTCCTGTGCCTCTGCGGATATGCTTCGAGAAGGGTCGAAACCGTCTTCGAACCGAGACTTCAGTTCGGCAAAGTACTGTTCGAAACACCAAATGGCGTCGGTACTGGTGGGGTCCTCGGTTGCAAGGTAAATCATAGAGGCCTCGAGCAGACGCTCAACTTGTCCCATCGCTGAGGTAAGCTGCTCGCGCTGTTTCTCCGTAAGGACATCGAGAATGTGAAGCGCAAGTTCGTCGGAACGTCTATCTAGCTCAGCCCTCACACGTAGCCCACTCTTGGTGAGGTGCGCAATCCGCACTCGACCGTCCTGCCTGGCCGAGCGCACCCTCACGAGCCCCTGCTTCGCCAAAGAACCCATCACGCGCGTGAGATAGCCGGAATCAAGGCCCAGACGCACGCGGAGCGTTCGCAGTTCTTCACCTTCGAGACCAATCTCCCAAATCAATCTCGCTTCGTTCATTGGTCGGTGCTGGTGAAGAAAACGGTCGTTCACCGCACCGATTCGTTCGGCGACCGTTCGATTAAAACTTCTGACCTGTAGCACGGCTTCCGCGTCCATTTCAGAACTATCGTCGGAGATTCCCCAAGGCAATCTGCGACTGCCGGTGCGCTTATTCGGCACCCGCATATTTATATATTCTCTGACTGTAGTCAGACAACGTATTTTATATTATCTGATTATTGTCAGACAAGTGGAGAGCCCCCCCAGCTGGTAGTGACGTGACCGGCTCTGTTTGTACCAGGTGGAATGAGAGAATCCACCGAGGAGGAAGCCGGTCATTATGATCGCGTGCGCGAAAGATGGGGGCAGGTCAGAGGAGTGCAATCTGCGCTGACGTGAAGCGATGATCGGAGAACAGAGGGCTGCCATACGAAAGGGAAGGACACGGGCAGAAATTGATTCCGTGGCGCAGCCGGAGAGATTCGCCCCCCCGCCTTCTGGTTCGATGTTTAGGCGGACAATTCTGCCCATGCCCTTCCAAACACGCCATACCCGGTTTTTCGAAGTCTAAGCGAAGGGCTCACACACCTTCGATCAAAACCGTAGTGATGGACCTGCTTACGGAGCGGGCGCGCTCCGCTTGTCTAGATGCCGATCGAAGTACACATCCGCCGCATTGAACAAGATCATCCACGATGAGTAGCGTGCGAGGTCATGAATCTCATTCGGGATCATGATTACGTCATGGTCGATGTTGTGCGACCGCAAGCCTTCGATGAGTTCGGCGGCCTGCTGGAAGGGCACAACGCTGTCGTTGTCCGCCTGCACCAGCAGCACGGGTGAGTGCCACTGCTCGATGGTCGCGATGGGGGAGGATTCCACCGCCCGGCGGTTCGCATCGCCTCCGTCGATTGGGTCGCCCACCGAGGACAGGAACGTCGACCAGTTATGTATACCCGCGTAATCGACACCGGCCGCGAGCGCATCTGAGGCGCGCGCGAGACCAAGAGCCGTCATGAGTCCCCCATAGCTTGGTCCCCAGATGCCTAACCTATGGGAGTCGACATCCTGTCGGCCTTGCAGATAGGTGATCGCGCCGAGCAGATCATTGAGCTCGCTGCTGCCGCCCGGGCCGAGGTTGTCGGCCTCTCTGTAGTCAAGGCCATAGCCGGTACCGCCGCGATAGTTGACTGACAACACGATGTAGCCCTCGGCGACGAGGTACTGATTGAATGCGTATATCCAGCTATACGAACGGTGGGTATTGAACCCCAGAAACATCTGTCTTTGCGGGCCGCCGTGGAAGAACAGAATCGCCGGGTGCGGCTTCGAGGTGGTTTCGTTTGGTAGGAACAGTTGCGCGTGCGTTTCCCGCCCATCCTTCGCCGTAAAGGTCACGGCCTGGGGCATGACGAGCTTGGAGCTCGGGTACGAGGATGGGATGGCTTCCGGAGCGAGCCGCCGCCATTGGCCCCCTGCACTCAAGGCGACCGGATGCAGCGGGTGGTTGCCGTCGCTCTGCAACGCGAAAAGAGTGCCGTCGGCGCCGATCTGCGGATAGTCTTCGATGGCGTCGCTCTGGGCCGTGCGCACTGCCGAACCGTGCTCGGCGTCGACGGTCCAGATATGCATCCTGTCGATGTCATCCTGATTGGACGAATAGACCAGGCGCTTGCGGTCCTGGCTGAAGACGACGTGTGTGACTTCGAACTTTCCCACCGTGAGCGCGCGGGCCGTCCCGCCCCGCACGGGGACGGCATATAGATGCATCCAGCCGCTTTTCTCCCAGGGGAACACGAGATCATCATGGTTGGTCCAGAACAGGTTCGTCCTCGAGGGAAAGTCGGGAACGTCATTGGTCGCCGAGCGTGTCGGACGGAATACACTTCCGGGTCCCGGGTCGGCAGTCCAGACACGTTGCCCCTGGCCGCTTTTCACGTCCGCCGTCCGGATCGACCAGGGCCGTCCGCCGCGATGGGGGTAATTGTCAGGGAGCGTCTTTTCGGCCAGCACACGAACGAAGGCGATCCGTGCGCCGTCCGGTGAGAACGCGGGGGAGCTGTCGTAGTCGAGACTCGGACTCAACCACACGATGGTTTGGTCAACGAAATCGTAGACACCGATCAGCGAGTGGCTGCCTCGATGGCTCACGAACGCCAGGCGCTTGCCGTCCGGCGCCCAGGTCAGCGAGTCCACTGTTCCCTGATCGATGAGCAATGGCTGAGCGTCGCCATCGCCGCTCGCGGCCACGGTCAGAATTTTTTTCTTGTCGACAAACAGCAACCGGCTGCCATCGGGTGAGAAGGTAGGGGAGTCTCCCGCGCCGACCTTACGCGGCGCGCCGCCGGCCGTGGCAACCACCCATACTTCCCTGGGCATTGCGCCTTCCGGGGAGTTATTAACGTTGGCCGGAGTCTCGTCCTCAAGACTCGGGCCCCGTGTGAAGGCGATCGACTTCGCATCTGGCGACCAGGCGAGTTCGCCGACATCGAAACCGTCGTCCTCTGTGTACGGTGTGATCTGGCGCGCTTTCGCGCCATGGGATGGGTCTGCTACCCAGATGTTACTGCAGCCCTTCGCGTTGAATACCCACGCCACGGCTGCGCCCGTGGGCGCGGCCAGCATGTCCGACGCAAACGGCGCCTGCGTCACATCGTTGAGTGTATAAGTCGCTGGATGGGCTCCCGCGAGCGACGTCATGAATAGGCCTGCGCAGGCTGCTGCCGCGCTCCAGAGCCGCAACTTTCCCAAACCGAAGTCAGTCATGGGTCTTCCCTTGTGACTATTCAGAATCTGGTATCCAATCTATCGAGCAGGTATTCCCAGCATTAGGCACTATAGTGTTATTATTCTACTATAGAATCGGATGGGAGGAGAGGCTACGTGTTGAACAAAAAGAAAACTCGCGGGATTTTGAGTTTGAGCGAGATTGGCCGCCGCGTGAAGGACGAACGAATTCGGCGAGGATTTTCGCTGGAACAATTGAGTCAGAGATCAGGGGTGAGCCGCAGCATGATTTCCGCGATCGAACGAGGAGCCAAGGCGCCCACTGTCGTCGTCCTCCACCGCATCGCGACCGGTCTTGACACCAGCCTCTCCCGCCTTGTCGAAGAAGAGTCCGGCGCGCGAGTAATTGTTCTGCGCCACAGCCGGCAAAAGGTAGTGAGGGCGGCGGCAGGTTGGGAACGGCGAATCCTGTCCCCCGTCTTACCAGGAGTTGAATTCGAACTCATGCGCATCACAGTTGGCCCGCTGGCAAATAGCCCCATGTTCCTCCCTCACGTCCACGGCTCGCGCGAGTACGTAGCCGTGGAGAAAGGCACGCTGCTGTTCACGCTCGATGGCGAACCACATACTCTAAAGGCTGGTGACAGCATTTACTTTGATGGTGACTGCATGCACGGATTTCGAAACCCCAGTCGCGTTCCCTGCGTGTACTACCTGGCAATGGACGTATCGGGTGACGCGGCCGGAACCAGCCATCGTCCGGCTCCGCCAGAGGTTGAGTCCGCGACTGAGATGCATCCGAGTCGGCGCGAAGTGTGTTCTGCGAGCACCAAAATGCCACGCCGTCGCCAAGTGCAGGAGGCGGTCCTGGATGAGTGATTCCGTGGCGGAGGAAGCGAGACAATCTCAACCTGGGGTTCTAGCATCATGATCGTTGACTCAGTAATTCCAGCAACAATCCGCATTTCCTCTTCAAGCACGCGACTGTCCTAGCTCGCCCAGCCTCAGGGGCCTCCGCGAGCACAAGCCTTTTGCGACACTTAACTGCGTCGCCTCCACTTTTCTGTCGTTGTATTCTATAATGGAAATATGGCACTATAGTATCGCATCAACGAAAGGTGGTTGAGTGAAAGATGTCTGCATTCGGCGTTACGAGCAGTACGAGTTGGTCCGATTGACGCAAAGGAGTTTCACATGAAGAAGATTTTGACTCAGCATGGAGCGTATGTGCTGGCGATCGCTCTGATGGTGCCATTGGCGCAGGCGCAGCCGACGAAATTCCAGGCCGCCTTCGGAGAAGATGCCGGAACGCTTTCCAAAAAATTCACCGGACTCGCGCGCGTTATGTCGGGCAAGTACGACTGGAAGCCCGGCCAGGGCGTTCGCTCCGTCGGCGACGTGTTGAACCTGATCGTTGAGGAGAACGGCCTGCTCGCCGACGCGCTCACGGGTAAAACGAATACCGGGGCAGAGCCCGCGCCCATTACCGATCCGGAGAAAATGCAAGACGCTCTGAAGACTTCTTACGCCAATCTACAAAAAGCGATTACGGGACTTTCCGACAACGACCTGCAGACACACGTGAAACTGTTCGGAGAAGACATGACCAAGCAGGACGCGGTGATGCTGATTCTCGAAGATCAACACGAGCATCTGGGGCAGTCGATCGCGTACGCGCGCAGCAACGCCGTGGTTCCGCCCTGGTCTAAGTAGGAGAGCGGCGCGGGGTCTGGCCCGGTTCTCATCGCATAGGGCACCGGTTGACTCAGTAAAACGTTGACTTAATAAAACAAGGAGATGATCCCATGACTCGTAGCTGCAATCTTATATTGTGTTGTCTTCTTCTGGGACTGACGCTCAATGCGAGCGCACAGCAGTCTACTCCTGCCGCATCTGCGCCGCCTCCGCCAGTGGGGACACTCGCAGGGCATACTGACTGGCCTGCGGCAAAGAACCCCGGCGATGTGGACACTGTGGACCACCTCATCGCTTCACTCTATGACGTGGTTTCGGGCCCAGCTGGCCAGCGCGATTGGGAACGCTTCCGATCGCTGTTTGTGCCCGACGGGCGGATCGCCTCAATTGTTCCGGAGTCTGCGGCCACGAAGAATGCACCGGCACGCAAGGGCGATGCCGTTTTCCTGACTCCCGACATGTTCGCGCAGCAGAACGATACCTACTTCAAAACGAACGGTTTCTTCGAGCGCAGCATCGCAAGCCGAGTTGAGGAGTTTGGCAATCTTGTCGAGGTGTGGAGCACGTCCGAAATCCGGGATGCGAAGGACGACGCCCAGCCATCCTCGCGAGGCATCGATTCGTTCCAGATTGTGCATGCTCACGGACGCTTCTGGATCGCCAGCCTTCTCTTTGATCATGAGCGACCAGGGGTGACGCTGCCCGAGAAATACCTGAAAACGCCCGGGCTATGACGAGAGCGCTTACCAGAGTCCCGCAACAGCGACCGTTATCGATCTTCCTGTTTTTTCTTTGTGTCTTTAGCGGGTGCACCTATGCCCTTGAGGTTCACAGCCATCACTTATCCGCAGCACTTGCCCAGTTCACCACGTGGTGTCCTGGTCTGGCTGCGCTGTGTACCTGCCTGCTGCTCCGCATCCCACTTGGAACATTGGGATGGGGTTGGCCGGCGCGCCGCTTTCTCAGGCTCGCGTATTTCCTACCGCTGATCTATGCCGCACCGGTTTACCTGCTCACCTGGCTGGTGATTCGCGGCGCATTCTCCCTCAACAGCTTTGAAGCCGCGATGGCAGATACTTATGGGTTGGGACGCTGGCCCGCCTTAGGAACGTTTGGCGTGGCTCTGCCACTGTTGTTTAGCATCTCGGTTATCGGCGAAGCTGTATGGGCGCTTGGCGAGGAACTTGGATGGCGCGGGTTCCTGTTTCCCAGGCTTGAGCAGCGGTTCGGCTTCCACGGCGCCTGTCTGATCTCAGGATCGATTTGGGCAGTGTGGCACTATCCGGAGCTCCTCTGGACCGACTATAACGCGGGGACGAACCCTGTCTTTGCCCTCGCTTGCTTCACGGTAATGGTGGTCGCGCTGGCCTATATCATGGGCTACCTTAGAGTGCGCTCGGGCAGCATATGGCCTTGTGTTCTTCTGCACGCCACCCACAACACTTTTGTTCAGGGCATATTTGATCCGCTGACGGCTCCTGTCGGTTGGGCAAAGTACATCACCACAGAATTTGGGGCCGGACTAGCGGTCGCCATGGTCGTAGCAGGAACAGTCATTGCTTCGACTGGCCGTCCCGGTAAAGGCTTTTCCCTTGCCGCGACAGATGAGCCTCGATCGTTGAAGGGAAGTGCAGGAATCGTTTGGTGCCAAAACCTCGGCTCTTAAGCCTCTCGAAGTGTTCGGGCAACGTGTATTCCGGCCCGAAGATGATCCGTAGGTATCAGGGCTCCACCGGCACTGTCCTTTTGCGATGCCAGACTGCATCTCCACTTTTTTATCCTTGTATCCTATAATAGAAGTATGACACTATAGTGTCATTCAATGAAAGGCGGTTGAACTGATTGAGATGCGTAAACGTGCCGGCATACACACGATTTTGACGCCTTGGTCATGGCTTATCGGAGCAAGTCGCAACTGGTTGAATGCAGTCTCATCGCGAGGATAAGAGCCGGCTGAGAAGCGAATGAAATCTATATTGGCAACGTACATGAATCCGGGGGGCGCATTCTGGTCTTCACGGGAATGGCCGAGGCCGAAAGCAAGAACAAGCCTTTCGGCAAAGCAAAGCGAGGCAGCATGAACAGATCAGTGCGCAGAGTGATGATGGGCGTCGCGGGCTTGGCGCTGCTGGGGATGACCGCAACGGTGGCCGGCGCGCAAACCGTCGAAGTGAAGGAGAAGCCGCCGCTGTTCAGGTACGTATCGTACTGGACGTTTCCGCGGGCCCACTGGGCTGACGTAGACAAGGACAACGTCACATGTAGCCAGAAGATCCTCGCACCAGCGCTCGCCGACGGGACCCTCGTTGGCTACGGCGACGATGAGAATCAGGTGCACTCCGCTGAAGGCTTCACCCATGACAACTGGTGGCAGGTCAACTCGATCATGAGCTTGATGAAAGTGCTTGAAGCTTTCCACAAAGGCAGCGGCTCGAGCTCGCCCCTACTCGTCAGCTCAACCAAACACTGGGATCAGATATACATCAGTCGCTTCTACAATTGGAAAGCCGGGTCCTGGAAAGGCGCGTACGGGTACTCGGGTACCTACAAGCTCAAGCCCGATGCGCCCGACGCCGACGATGCCGTGCGGACGCTCAGCCGCTTTTACGTGCCGGTGTTCGAGAAGATGCTCGCCGACGGCACAATCGTCGAGTACGAGATCGACCGGGAGATGATCCATACCACCGATTCGCGGGCCCAGTTACATTTTAGCTTCGTGATGCCGAACGCCGAGGGTCTGGACAAGTTCCAAGCGGCCCTTGGCGCAGCTCTCGATGAGAACTCGTTGATCGGACCGGCGTTTGGCTCGATGATGGTCAACTTCTCGCCGCAAGCAGATTTTGTACAAGTCAACGCAACCTACAAGTAGCCCGCATGGCAAGCGGCGGCAGCGCGGGCATTGCCCGCTATTCGGGAGAGAGATAAATGCTGCGGACAATTTTCAGCGGCGATTCTGGTCGGCGCGCTCGCGCTTTCTGAAAAAGAACTGACGAGATTAGTGGTCTAAACCGATATCAAGATGTGAAAGGAAAATATCAGATGAACAAAAAGAAAGCGGGCATAGCATTCATTGCGCTCCTTACGTGTGCCTTGGCTGGTCAAGCATTGGCGCAGGGCCAGGGGATCGAATTCAAATCGAATGCCGATGACCTCACGAAAATTCGCAGCGTGGTGGAGGAGTTCCGTCAGGACATTATTCACAAGGACGGGTACGCCATGACGAAGCTCATCCTGAACTCCGATGTGCTCTTTCATCACATCAACAACCAGGAGGAAGTTGATAGCGCCCGCAAATCTAACGCTCAGTTCGATGGGGTTGGCCCGAGCCAGCTCGATGGATTTGTGAAATTACTCGCTACGTCGAAGGACAAACTTGAAGAGACATTTCGCAACATCGAGATTCGCCAGGACGGTGATCTAGGGCTGGTGACATTTAATTACGATTTTGTCATCAACGACAAAGTTCACCATTCAGGCGTCGAACACTGGCAGATGTGCAAAATTGATGGGCAGTGGAAGATCTTGTCCGTTACCTGGACGGTCTATATTCACAGCTGACAGCCAAACAGCGCTTCAGGGAACAAGGCGAACTTCGTTCATTCCTTGACAGCCTGATCGGTTTTATGCCATCGTTTCATTCGTCAGTTAGCTAACTAACGTAATACAATTGCGAGGAGAAAACAATGTCCGCATCCCGTCCTTGCCCAACCCTCAAGACAGCAATTACATCGCCGGAACTCGCGCCGCCGGTTGGCCCGTTCAGCCAGGCGGTCGAAGTCGGTGGTTTCCTCTATTTCAGCGGTCAGGTCGGCCAAGATCCGGCCACTGGCAAGGTCGTCGAGGGGGGTATTGTGGCCGAGACCGAGCGCGTCTTCCAGAATCTCTCGGCGGTTCTCAAGGCGGCCGGCAAGAGTTTCGATGACGTTGCGTGCGCCCGCGTGTTTCTCACGAACATGAGTGACTACGTCGCGATGAATGGCGTCTACGCAAAGTATTTTAGTCCGCCCTTTCCGGCCCGCACGGCGATCGGGGTGGCCGCGCTGCCGCTTGGGGCCCGCGTTGAGATCGACCTCGTCGTCAAGGCTTGAGGCGACGCCCGGAGGTTGATCTCATGAAGTACACATTTCACATTGTCGATGTTTTCAGTTCGATACCGTTCGGCGGTAATCAACTCGCGGTTCTGTCTGACGCGGCCGGCGCGCGACGAAAGTGGATAAAGGAGTGCGACAGCCAATGCCTGTTCTTCAGTACGTCCATCTCGATGTTTTTACGAATCAACCATTCACGGGCAACCAGTTAGCCGTGTTCCTCGATGCGGAGGGAATTGACGAAAGGCGGATGCAGCGGATCGCGAATGAAATGTGTCTCCCCGAAACCACGTTTGTATTGCCTCCGGAGGCTCCCGGCACCGACGCGCGCGTCCGCATTTTCACACCCTCCCAGGAGCTCCCTATGGCTGGGAGCCCGACGATCGGAACGACCTTTGCGATAGCAAGAGCGGGACGGCTGCGCGCTGCCGCCGATAAAGCCGTGCTGGGCCTGAATATCGGACCAATCACCGTGGGGCTCGAGTGGGGTCCGCGCGCGCTGCGCTTTGCCTGGATGACGCAACCCCTTCCCACCTTGGGCCCAGTTATCGCCGACACCGGCGCAGTCGCCGCCGCACTCGGTCTTCAGCCCGGCGACCTTTCCGGGAGGGATTTGCCGGTGGAGATCGCTTCCTCTGGCCTCCCGTTTGTGTACGTTGCGCTAAAGTCGCGCGCGGCGGTCGATGCGGCGGCTCTCGATCGTGCGAAACTGTGTGCGTTACTCCGTGCGGTGCACCTCGAAGAGCACCCGGTTTTCTTGTTCTCGCCCGAGACGGCCAATGATGGCGCCACGGTGTACAGTCGCATGTTCGCGCCCGGCCTCGGCATTCCGGAGGATCCCGGCACCGGCAGCGCAAGCGGACCGCTGGGCGCCTATCTCTTCCAGCACAATGCCGTGCCAGCCGGGACGGCCACGCGGCTCGTGAGCCTGCAGGGTGTCCGGATGGGCCGCCCAAGCCGCATTCAAATTGCGCTCTCCAGTCGTGCAGGAGTTCTCGAGGAAGTGCGGGTCGGCGGCGAGGCGGTAGTTGTCGGCGAAGGAACAGTCCGCGGATAGGCGACTTTGGTGCGGCAAGCTAGGTGAGCAGATTACCACAGCTGAGGGGAAACGAGCAGCATGCAGCGTCGCCATCGAATTACTTGCCACACTTCAGGCCGCCATTATGGCTGTTGAGGTTGCTGATTAATGGGCCAAGTGAAGTCTTAGTGTTACGCACTCGTTGACGGTTCCGGTCTGGCGATAAGTACCAAACCGCATTCAATGCTTGCCTTGGAACGGAACAAGACGACGAGAAGGAGATGCCATCAATGAAGACCTTAGGGATCGTGGGAGGAATTGGACCCGAGTCAACCGTTGACTACTATCGCTCGCTCATCCAACTGTGGCGTGATCAAACGAAGGATGGAAGTGCTCCCTCCATTCTCCTGAACAGCATCGACTTGAAAAAGTGGCTCCATATGCTCGCTGCGAACGAACTCACCGCCGCGACCGCCTATGCGAGCGAAGAAATGCAGAAGTTAGCACGGGCGGGAGCCGATGTCGGATTGTTTGCGTCGAATACCCCACATATTGTTTTTGGCGAGCTTCAGCGCCGATCGTCTATCCCCCTGATTAGCATCGTGGAAGCGACGCGCGAGGCCGCGGAAGAACTCGGACTGCGTCGGCTCGGCCTGTTCGGTGTGGGCTTCACGATGCAGGGACGCTTTTACCCGGACGTCTTTTCTAAGGCCGGGATCGCCCTCGTCGTCCCCAACGAAAGCGAGCAAGCCTACATCCACGACAAGTACATCAATGAACTGCTGAAGGGCATGTTCTTGCCCGAAACGCGGGAGCGGTTGCTGGTGATCGCCGAGCGTCTTGCCAAGCAGGAGCAGGTGCAAGGCTTGATTCTAGCCGGCACAGAGCTGCCGTTGATTTTGCGGGACGCGAGTTGCAGCATCCCATTTCTAGATACGGCTCAGATTCACGTAAAGGCCGCGGTGAGGTGCCTGTTGTCCTGATCGTAGGAGACCGAAGGGCATGGGCAGAATTGCCCGCAAATTACGAGGAAGAGAAAATGCTGGACATTATTTTCAGCGACGATTCTGGCCGGCGCGCTCTCCGGAAGCGTGATAGCTCAGACGCCGGATGCCAGCTGTGCGTTGCCTTCGGAACCCGAGGACATTCCAGCCGCGCTTGATGCGGCAATCAGCGGGCCCGCGGACAAGGATCGAGCCTGCATGAAGGCCCTGTTAATACCAGAAGCGCGCATGATGTTCGTTTCACTCGGCGCGGACGGAAGGCCAAGCTATCGGCTCGAGACCTTGGACGATTGGATCGCCCGCGTCAAAGCCCGTGGCCACGTAATGCTGGAAGAAAAGCAGCTGAAATTTCACATTGAGCGCTACGCAACATCGCGCACTTATGGAGCAGCTACGCGCGGCACAGCGACGGCAAGCAAGTCGCGCGCGGCATCAACAGCATTCAAGCGATCAAAGAAGCAGGCGGATGGCGAGTTACGGGCATCATCGTGCAGGCCGAGTCGGCCAGGCGCTCCATTCGCGTCGTCCGAACCGTTCGACCACTCTGGTCTGCACCTGTTCCAGTGGTCATATCTCCGGCAGTGCCTCTCGCTTTTGAAAGGCACTTTCGTTGTTGCGATGAGTCGACCGCTGCCGTTTCAGGGCTCTTAACTTGCCTTTGTAGCCCAGGTGGATCGATTTCGCGAATGTGCCGGCTTGGCGGTGCTCGGGATGACCGCAACGCTGGCCGGCGTCACAAACCGACGCAGTGAAGGAAAAGCCGCCGCTAATCCAGATCGCTGCCCGAAACGCCTCATCCTATTGTCACGGCTTTTCTAAAAGCTGGGCAGAGGAACGTGATCAAGCACGACAGAGTGTGAGTCGTGGAGGTGTAGTCCGGGATCGTACCTCGCGAATGAGGGCAGGTTGCAGGGGGGCGCATGAGAACCCTAATCGTGGGTATTGGAGCACTGGGTGGACTGATTGCTGCCCGACTGCGGGCGGCCGGATCGCCCGTTTGGCTGGCGACCCGGAACGCCGAATCGGCAGCGAGGCTGAAGGCATCCGGGCTACGGGTGACCGGTGTGAGAGGCGCAGTCTCGGTCGAGACCGTGGAGGTCGCGCCCGTAGACGAGTATCTTACCGGCGGCAGGTTTGATCTGATCGTTCTGGCTACCAAGGCTCACGACGCCATCGAGGTGGCGCCAAAGTTGTCTGGGCTGCTCGAACCAGGTGGCACCCTACTGCCGATCCAGAACGGCGGTGTGCCCCAGATGCTCGGGGACCGGCTCGGGGAATGCGTGCTGGGCGGTTTGTCCAATCTTGGCGCGACCATGACTGAGCTGGGTATTTACGAGCAGCGCAACGCGGGTCATCTACTGATCGGTGAACTTGCTGGTGGCGAAAGCGAGCGGGTGGAGCGAGTTCGTCAATGGCTTGGCCGCGCGGTGGAGCTAAGGGTCACGCCAAATCTTCGCGGGGCTGTCTGGTCGAAGCTCTTGCTGAACTGCTCGGTTA
This sequence comes from Candidatus Sulfotelmatobacter sp., assembly GCA_035710725.1. Lineage (GTDB taxonomy): Bacteria > Acidobacteriota > Terriglobia > Terriglobales > Acidobacteriaceae > Sulfotelmatobacter. The sequence continues at coordinate 109,181 of DASTCY010000055.1, forward strand.
CCACCCTCGGGGCAGTCGCGGGAGGCACGATGCGCGAGTACATCACCACGTCAGAGGGTCGCGAGGTCTTCCAGCAAGCCTATGACGAGGCCCTATCGGTGGCCCTGGCAAGCGGCGCACGACCAGAAAGGATGATCGTCGAGCCGATTCCGCCAGCACGGTCTGGGCACAGCGTCCCGAGCGAAGAGTACGATGCCTGGCTTGATCAGATACTCCAAGGCTACGGTGATGTCAGACCCTCAATGTTGCAGGATATCGAGCGCGGGCGCATTACCGAGATCGACTTCATCAACGGATACGTCGTAAACATCGCTCGGCAATTCAGCGTTCACACTCCCGTAAACGCCGCGATCGTGGAGACGGTCCATGCGATCACGCGCGGGCAGTTGGCTCCGGACCCGTCTCTGCTGCAACTAATCCTGCGAGCGATCAGCGCGAACTGATAGCGGGTCGTACAAACCAACAACCCGGTAAGCCGGAATCGTCTAAACGGTATTGTTATCCACTGACCGTTACGGACTATTGCTCGCACTACTTACTGCTTGTGTGATGCGCTGGAATCCCATCGGGAAGAACGTGCTTTTCGCGCCTTTGAGCGCTTGTTTCATGAACGCGGTCTGCCTCAGGCGATCCGTTCCGACAACGGAGTTCCCTTCGCCTCACCTCATGGACTATTTCAGCTTTCCAAGTTCTCGGTGTGGTGGTTGCGCTTAGGCATCTCTATTGAGCGGATTCGGCCGGTGAAGGCGGGCGTGCTCAAGGAAGGCGAGAAAATCCGCTTTGGGTTCTACAAACTGCGTCATAGTTGGGCGAGCTTCTCCGTTCGGAAAGGGACGGACGTCAAGACCGTCCAGAGAATGCTCCGCCACAGCGACGTGTCTACGACGCTCGGGATTTACGCCCACAGCATGAGTGAGGATCGCCTGGCGGCGTAGGATGACATGCTGGCAGCGATGATGACGCCGTCAAGCGCGGTGAACTGAGCGACCACCAATCGTCCCGAATTACGTTCCACGGCTTTGACTTGTCATTGCTGATCCGTGAACCCCGGAAGGATATAATGCTCGGCCATGGGGCCCGGGGAACCTCATTCCAAGCCGTCAAAGCCGCGTGATGTCGCATCCGATCTGGCAGTGCTCGACGGTCTTCTAAGCACCCTGACAGATGTTCTCGACATCCGCGAGGTGTTCGAGCGTGTCTCCAAAGTCGTGCAGCCCGTTTTGCCGCACGACATCATGGGTGTTGTCGAGGTCAACGAAACAGGTGACCGCTTCAAACTTCTTGCGGGCGCCGGGTCGCCCACTGGCTCACCACCGTTCGAGGGGACCATCGCCGATCCGGATTTGCTGAAACGGTGGGACGCCGTCGTTCTCGACGACGTGCAGACCCACATCCTGTTCAGAAAGGGACCAGCGATTGATGCCGGCATGAAGTCAGTTGTCAGCGTCGCCATTCGTTTTGGTGGGCGCCTGCGGGGTGGAGTCAACTTCTTCTCGAAAAGTTACGGGCACTTCTCGCAAGACGATGTCCCGAGTGCGCGGCGGATCGCAAACTACATCGCTTTGATCATGTCGCATTACAGGTTGGCAGAAGAAGCACGCCATCGGCACGAACTCGAAGCTCACGCATCAAAACTGGATTTGCTCGATCAATCACTAGCCTCGCTCACAGACACGGGGCAATTAAAAGATCTTATTCATCCCATTTCAAAAGTCATTCGGCAAGTCTTGCCGCATGATGGCATTTCGGTGGCGGTTTTCCTCCCCGATGGACACTATGCCCGGCGCTATGTCTTCAGTGGCGAGAATATCCTCCCGATTCCTGAGCTGATGGAGATTCCGCAGGACTTTCACGAGGCAGCTGCGGAATTCAAATATGACCTGGTCGACGACACCACCATTCGTTCCGAAACGCTCAACGTCGCGCTGGCTAAAATGGGATTTCTCTCCGTGCTTAGAATACCAATCTTCCTAAATGGCAAGTTCTCGGCCGTAGTGGCGTTCTTGTCGAAAAGCAAGTCGACGTACAGCCTGCGCGATGTTCAGGCAGGTCGTCGCATTGCCGACCGGTTCGCATTAAGTCTGGAACGGGAACACGTGGCGGAAGCTGCCAAGCGTGCCGATGAGGCCGATGCACGAGCGGCACAGCTGGAATCACGGGTACGCCAACTTACTGACGAACTCGACTCCCGTACCGGATACCGCCGCGTGATCGGCGAATCGGTGCCATGGCGGGAAGTTCTCAAAAAGGCGGCGCAGGTCGCCGCTGTCGAAACTACCATCCTGTTATTGGGCGAATCCGGCACGGGGAAAGAAGTCGTCGCACGCTTCATTCACCGCGGATCGGCGCGGCGAGACGGTCCGTTCGTTGCACTCAACTGTGCCGCCCTGCCCGACAACCTGCTGGAGTCTGAACTATTCGGATATGAGCGAGGCGCTTTTACGGGTGCAGTTCAGTCCAAACTGGTCTCATCGAACAGGCGGCCGGTGGTGTCCTCTTCCTCGATGAAGTGGGCGAAATGGCCATGTCCGCGCAAGCCAAGTTCCTGCGTGTCCTCCAGGAGCGGGAATTTCAGCGACTCGGCGGTACCCGCGCTTTAAAAGCGGATGTGCGCGTCGTCGCGGCAACGAATCGCGACCTTCACAAAGCGATCGAGCAGAAGCTGTTTCGCGAAGACCTGTATTTCCGGCTGAACGTTTTCGAACTGCGACTGCCTCCGTTGCGAGAACGGCTCGACGACATCCTTCCTCTCAGCGAAGCCTTCATGCAGGAGATCGGGCGATCCATCGGCCGCCCGCCTGCCGGTATCTCCCGAGAAGCCGAACAGGTTTTGTCGGAATATCACTGGCCGGGCAATGTTCGCGAATTGCGCAACATTTTGGAGCGCGCCGCCATTCTCGCCGACGGTGGGCTGATTGTCTCCGAACACCTGGCTCTGACAGCTGCTCACAGCACCTTTAGGCCACCTCAGACGCCGGTTGCCCCGGCGTCAGCCGACACGGTCACCAAGTCCGACGATCTCGAATCGATGGAGCGAGCCATGATCGAAAAAGTGCTCCAGAAAGCTCGATTCAACAAATCGATCGCTGCGAAGGCGCTCGGCCTGACACGCGCCCAGTTGTATACCCGCCTGAGACGTCACGGCCTGGAATAGCTATCGGCAACTTGTCGATCAGAATCTACAAGTTGTCGATTTCTCCGCAAGCTACGTAGACGACCGACTACCGATCTTTCATTCGTTGCTCCGATAACTCCCAGCAAATCATTCGCTTAGTGATCAACCGCGGATCGACAGCCATGTTCACACCATGGGCCAGGACACCAATCTCAAGTCGGCGCTGGCTCTCGGCGTCACGACCGAGGTCGACATGGGCGCAGCGGAAGGGTATGCCTTCAAGATCAAGAGCGAGCAGGTGCAAGGTAGAGACTTGGATCTCGCCGATCTGCGAGCCTCAGAGATTCATCCGACCGCTCCTGACGGCCACGGTACCGAATATGGCCGCCCGATCCGAACCATCTCGTTGCCCAGGGAGGCGCAGGATCTCGTAGATGCAGGCATTGCGGAAGGCGACGACTTCATCGGCGAGATCATCTACGACGATGGCCGCGAGTATGGCCTGCGCATCCCCACTCTGAGCAAAGAGACTCTGCAGGCCGTGATTGAGGCGTCTCACCGTCGCGGCAAGCTGGCGGTTGTGCATGTGCTCTCGCTTCAGGCCGACAAGGATGCGATCGCGGCTGGGGCCGACGGCCTGGCGCACCTGTTCGCCGACCATGCGCCGGACGATGAGTTCATCTCTCTTGCTGCTCAGCACCATGTTTTCGTGATTCCAACTCTTTCGCTGATGGCTTCAGCGGCGGGTGCTTCCAATGGCTCATCTCGTGCCCAGGATTCTCGTCTGACGCCGTATCTGACGTCCGGAGCGATCGCCGACCTGCTGGGCAAGTATCCGCGGAATTCTGGATCGCTTGGTAACACGCAGGAGGCGGTACGGAAGCTGAATGAAAAAGGCGTTCTCATCCTTGCTGGCACGGACGCCCACAACCTGGGCACGGCGCATGGCGCTAGCCTGCTCGGAGAGTTGGAACTCCTAGTGAACGCCGGCCTGACGCCGACGCAGGCCTCCGCCACCTCGATCAATGCATCCGCTTTTCAGCTGAACGACCGCGGTCAGATTGCTGCTGGCAAGCGCGCGCCGACCTTGTTCTCGTGGATGGCGACCCGACCTCACGCATTTCCGATGTCCGGAACATCGCGTCGGTCTGGAAGCTGGGCGTCAAGATGGATCGCCAAGCTTATCGCGCGTCGCTTGATGCACAAAAGCAAGCCGAGGAAGCGCAGCGGCACGCGACTCCTCCGGCAGGCTCAGAATCCGGCCTGATCAGCGACTTCGAGAACGGAAATCCCACCACTTCCTTCGGTCTCGGCTGGATGGCGTCCTCGGGCAGCCTTTTGGGCGAACACAAGCCGGAAGCCCAAATCAGCGTGGTCGATGGTGGCGCGAATGACAGCAGCAAAGCGCTAAAGATCGCCGGTGAGATTGCTCCTGGAGTTTTCGGATGGGCGGGCGCGATGTTCTTTCCCGGTTCGCGGCCCATGGCGCCTGTGAACTTGTCTGGCAAGTCGGCCATCACCTTCTCGGCCAAAGGCGACGGCAGAACCTATCAACTGTTGCTCCTGGCGAAGAGTAAGGGGCCAATGCCGCTGGCCAAGCCTTTCACCGCTGGCTCGGAGTGGAAACAGGTCACGATTTCTCTGGCCGATATGGGAACCGATGGCAGCGATCTCGAAGGCATCATGTTTGCCGATCTTGCAGTCCCCGGCAGCTTCACCTTCGAAATCGACGACGTCCGGCTCGAATCTTCAGGCTCTGTGTCGTCCACCGACGATCATCCTTTGGGAGACGCTAGGCATTCGCGTGGCGGTCCATCTCTCGACAACGCCGAAGCCATTCATCTGACAAACGCCGCAATCATGCCCGCCGCCACAAGCGCGTCCGGATGGCGGATCGGCACCACCACCTATCTGTGGTCGCAAGGCGTCCACGGAACGGTCAGTGCCCTCGGTCATGAGATCGGCTTCAAAGCAAGTCCGGCCGATCTGATGAAGCGCGCCAAGCCAGGAATTCAACAGCTTTTCACCGCGCAGCACAATCGACTCTCGATTAGTGGCGACATTCTGCGGACGCCGATGGAAGTCGAGAGCAGCAACAGCCTGCTCAACCCCGCGCCGGCGATTCTGTCCAAGGCGGATTACAGCCCTGTAACGGCCACGCCTGAAATCGGCTACCGGCTCATCGACCGCAACCGAATCCAGATCGACGGCCTCATCGGCTTCCGCTACTGGCATGTGGGGGCCGACTTCACGCTTTCGCCAGCAGCGGGTGGAGGGAGCATGAGCAAGCCGATCCAATGGATCGACCCGCTCGTAGGAGCGCGGATTAAGTTTCCGATCTCACGCAAACTGACCGCGGCGATTCAAGGCGATGCAGGCGGCTGGGGAGTCGGCTCGCAGCTCGACTATCAGATGCTCGGAGCGCTGAGCTACAGGATCAAATCGCGGTGGGCGCTCGATGCCGGCTGGCGCTACATCTACACCGACTACCGCGACAGCCAGCTGCACTCGCGTGTGGCGCAAAGCGGGTTGGTCATCGGCATGAGCTACACGGTCAAAGGAAAGGCGCGCAAATAGCAAGCAATTTTGAAGAAGGTCTGTACCTATCACAACTCAAATCACCAAGGAGGATTCCCATGACGAACGCAACAGCAGTTTTAGAAGTGGGCCGCCCCGCACAAGCGGTCAGCCCAAGAGGCCGTTTCTTCAATAACCAGACATTCCACTACGAAACCCTGAGGAATATCGGCTACACGCCCTCCGAATGCGCCGACATTGGCGAAATGCTGGAGACCACGAAGCAGATTACCGAAGGCGACATGCAAAGCTGGTACAACGCGTGGGCGGCTACGGCCGATCGCGCGGAGGCACTGGCCGAGCGCACGCACGATCCGCGCAGCAAAGGCGGCGCCTATATGCGCGCCTCTACCTACCAGCGCTTGGGCGAGTTCCTGCTTCCTCCCGACGATCCCAAGCGCCCAGCATCGTTTGAAAAAACGGGCCGCCTGTTCTTTCAAGGTCTGGATGCGCTCGGAGTTCGCTACGAATACTCCGGCGCTCCATATGAGAACGGACGCTTGCGCAGCCTGTATCTCCCCTGCCCTACGGGATCGGAGAAGAAGCCACTGATCGTGCTGGTTGGAGGCTTCGATTCGATCCTTGAAGAAATGTATCCAGTATTCGGCAAGGCGGCGCTCGATCGAGGCTACTCCGTGCTGATCTACGAAGGTCTCGGCCAGGGCGAGCCGCTGCGCAAATTCGGCATGAAGTTCACACCGGAGTGGGAGAAGCCGACCTCCGCGGTGCTCGATGAAATTCCTGCGCACGCATGCCAAGCCCGCAAAGATCGTTCTTATCGGGATGAGCATGGGCGGTTATTTCGCCCCCCGCGCCGCCGCTTTTGAAGAGCGAATCGATGGCGTCGTAGCTTATGACGAGGCATTTGATCTTCAGGAAACTGTAGGTCGGATTGTGGCCGCAGCGAAGAGCAATCCCCTCGCCCTGAAAAATCCTGACGTGTCCTGGAGCTATAACACCGCACTCTGGATGCTGGGAACGAGCAGTTTCGACGATACGTTGGAGGCCTTCGCGCCATACAAGCTCGCTCCCGTCGCGGACCGCATCCGGCAGGACGTGTTGATCCTGGCCGGTACCGAAGATCACTTCATTCCGTTCCACCAGGCGGCAGAATTCGAGAAATCGCTGCTCAACGCGCGCAGCGTGACCACGCACATCTTTGATCGACCCTTGGGCGGCGCCGAGCACTGCCAGGGCGGCAACACTTCGCTGGTCCATGCGGCCGTCTTCGACTGGCTGCTGGAAAAATTCCCGGGAGCTTCACAAGACTAGGCGACACAGTCGCAGAAAAGGAGAAATTCAAATGGCAACATCCATGACGCTTGCAAATGGTCGCGCTGCTGCCCAGCGCTACTTCGAGGGGTTCCCGGTTGGCTACTACGACGACCTGCACCCCGACTTCCGGATTAACTACGAAATGAACCGCTTCTCCACGGGCGAGGCGGACATGATCGAGGAAATGCGATCCGTCAGTTCGAAGATCCACAACATCAGGGACCAAGCGAACGAACTGTTCTCCCTTGGCGAAGCCGCGCTTGCGCGCGGCGAAAAGCTCAAGGGCGCGTACTACCTCCGTGGGGCCGAGTTCTGCATGTTCGGCGATGATCCAAGAAAGCGACCTGCCCGTCGCAAGTTCATAGAGTTGATGCGCGAACATTTCGGATACGACGACAAGAACCATTTCGACATTCCGTATGAAGCCGCCGCACTCTCGGCACATCGCTTGGTCCCCGCCGGTGAGCCGAAGGGAACGGTCGTCGTTTTCGGCGGCTTCGACAGCTACATCGAGGAGTGGTTCCCGATGCAACGTCACCTTTCGAGAGCCGGTTACGACGTCATCGGCTTTGATGGACCCGGCCAGGGAGCCAGTCTTGAGGAGCGTCATCTTCACCTGACCCACGAATGGCACAAGCCGGTGGGAGCCGTGCTCGACTATTTCAAGTTGGACAACGTCACCCTGATCGGCATTTCGCTGGGAGGATGCCTCGCGCTCCGGGCGGCCGCGTACGAGCCTCGTGTGCACCGGGTCGTCGCCGACGATACAGACACCGATTACCTCGAGGTCATGTTGGGTTTGGTCAAGCCGTCCGTACGAGCTGCGCTGATGTCCCTACTCAAGATGGGAGCGGACCACCTCATCGACAAGTTGTTCGAGCGCGCATCGAAGGAGAGCCCGTCGACCGACTTCGGCGTCCAGCAAGGAATGATGGTAACGGGCAGCAAGACCCCGAGTGAGTACCTCAAGCAGATGCATCTGTATCGCACCGATGACGTGTCACCACTCATCGAGCAGGATGTGCTGTTGCTGGGAGGAACCGAAGACTTCTGCATTCCACTGCACCAGTTCCATGACCAGATCGGAATGCTGACCCGCGCCCGCTCGGTCACCGCACGTCTGTTCACCAGGCAGGAGCAAGGACAACAACATTGCCAGATCGGCAATCTCGGTCTGCAATTCCGCGTGATCAAGGACTGGATCGAGATCATGCAGGAACAAGAGGAGTCGACCAAATAGGCCGCAATACTCCAGGTAGCACTCCCGCGTCGCGCACGACCCGACCAGGCGTGCGCAGTGCTGGAAAAACTCACGAGGCAATTATGAAAACCAGTACGCGTTTATATGGATGGCTCAAACTCCTGACAGGGCTTCACGTCGTCGAGCAATTGATCTTCGGGATGGAGGACCTGCACCAGTTGCAGCACATGATCGTTGTGTATGAGAGATGGTTCGGCAACACCAATACGGCAATAGCAATGCTCGTGATCGGCGGAATCTCCCTATTTTCCAGCCGTGGTGCATTCAGCTCAGATGCATTTCCCGATCCACGAATGCTTTTTGGCAACTCGTAGTAGCTAGTACTGAGCAGGCGGACGCCGTTTGCGTTGCAAGCCGCTCGCAAAAGCTCAAGCCTCTGTGCAAGGCGACCACTAGCAAATATCTTGGGAAGATCATCGACTACGATGACTGCGCCGGCCATTCGCGACGCGGCTTGTTCGTATTATTCGCGGATCAAGACTTTCCGGTCCACGCCGGAGGCGGCAGCAATACTCAAATCGAGGATTGTGCACGCTTGATCTTCAGTGCAGTCCCTGAGGTTGATCCAGAAAGGTTCTGGACCTAGTTGTTGTGACACGAGCAAGCCAAGCTGTGTCTTTCCTATACCAGGTTCGCCAACCAAATGTACCCAGCCGATCCCGGCAAGAGCGGTGACAGCTTTGTTAACGAAGTCTTTTCTGAGAATTGACGGCTTGGCTATTTCGGGTGGGTCGAGATTCGGAATCACATCCCGATATTCGATCTTCAATGACTGGCCCTGTTCATCTTTGAGCTGAGTGATTTGGGCTCCGAGAGCAGCAACGAGTCCTTGCTCACGGGAAAACCTCTCCTCTAGCTGATCGAGCCTCTCACCTTGCTCACGCACAACAGCGAGAATCGTAAACAAATGCCGATCCGCGCCCGTGAGAGGTGGCTGCAATAGCTGCTTCGATAATTCAGCCGATGTTAGGGATTTTTGTCCCGGTTGGCTCAGCGTTCTAAACACATGGACAAACAAGCGCTCGAGAATCGCCTGCGCTGCGGCCTGATCGGCGGCATAATGCGATTCGATCAAAGCACGTCTGATCTCCTCCTGACGGTCTGAATCATCACGAGCGCCAGTACTCCACTCGAAACTCTCAATCAACTCAATGAGGTCGGTTTCGTCTTCTTTGGCGAGTAGAAACTGTAGGGCATCCCAGGCAGAAGTGTTCAGTTTTTCCGGCTTCGGAGAATCTTTCAGAAATATTCGAATCTCGTGTGCCACCGCAGCACGATCCATCTCTTTGAGCCGCCCCCGGCGCAATGCCTCCCATGCTTCTATCCCGGTTCCCGACAGTGGCCACTTTTTTTCCTTTCCTGTCCTGCCAGTGGTAAGAAACCGAAATCTGAGTCGAGCACTAGGATTGTTCGCCTTGTGCTCACAAAAGTTTGCAATGGCAGCAAGCGCATCGGAGGATCTTAGAGTCACCGACGAAGACCGACGCTTCACCTGTTCGAGAGTTCTGAGATCTCCGCCGTCCAGCCATTTCTGAATGATGTCAATGTCTTCTCCTCTTTCAAGCTCGAGTACTTCGTCATTCTGAAGATTGAGCCAGCGCAGGAGCGTGACATCAACCTGATAGACAAAACCGGCGATCGTATCGCAAGGCAGGCGACAAAGGCAACGCAGCGGCTCAATACAACCTCGGACAGGCTTACAACTTAGGAAACGGTGTCGAAAAGGATACCGCCGAAGCCGCTCGTTGGTGGCAAAGGGCCGCCGAACAAGGCCTTGCGAAGGCTCAATATAATCTCGGCCTGGCTTATCACGATGGTATAGGCGTACAAAAGGACAACGTACAAGCCTATTTCTGGATAGCGCTTGCTGCGACATCCCTCGAACAGGGATTTGTGAAGGACCATCGCGACAAAGCCGAAGCGCTGCTCACAGCAGCTCAGCTTGCAGATGTGCAGGAACGCATTCGCAAATGGGTAGAGGCACATCCGGCCACGCAGACAGCTTCATTAAATTCCTTACCAAGCGTACCCGATTTGCGAAAGAGCGTTGATGAGCTTTCTTCAAAGTGTTCCAGCGATCCCGACGTGTCCACATTTCTGTCCGGCCCTTATCATCAATTTGACGGTATGAGGAAGAAGGTTGATGGACAACACGGGGCGACTGGGCAAGCTACGGCAAGCTCTGGAGACGTTGCATCTTTGACAGTGACGATTACTGAAAAGTCTGGCGCCACACCTTTGACCACCTTCACAAGGACAATCCGGTTCTCCAGCGTCCTAACGCTGTCAGGAGGGGTTCTACTCAGCACGCTGCAGGATCGCTCCTCCGTTGCAAGTACCGTCCCGACCTCTACTGGTACACAAAATGTGCTCACCGTTCAAGGAGGCAGCAACCCTGTCCCTATGCTCGTCGGATTACTTAACTACAAACTTCCCTGGCTGGATTGGGAGAAAGCAGGTTTTGCGGTTTCGACAGGACCCGTTCTTCGGGTGGGTGGCCAAAGCACAGCCTCTAGCTTTGGATGGTTTGTTGGGGGATCGGCGCATATTTGGCATAGATTCTTTGTAACCCCTGGGATACATGTCGGACAATTTGCAGATTTTCCCGCTGGTTTTGGTCCGAACCAAGTGATACCTCCGAATTTCGGACAACTGACTCCAGTAAAGCGTTGGACGGCGAGATTCGCGGTGGGCATTACTGTCAAAACCTTTGATCTCGGCTCCTTGACGCCTTCAAAGGCAAAAGCACCAGCAAGCCCTCAAAGCGGGGGCAGTGGGACTCAACCGTCTACTCCACCAAAAACGAAGCCTCAGAAGTCTAAGAACCAATAGGACGGCTACGATGACGGCCTTTTATGACGGTGAGATGACTGGAGGCGACCTGATCTTGTTGAAGTATGGACTCGTAGTTCCACTGCGAAGCGGCGATGTCATTATTTACGATACTCACGAGTATCACTGCAATCTTCCTCTGGAGGGCGAGGGTGAGCGATTTAGCTGTGTGTTCTACTATCGCACCGAGATGCAAAGGTGCTGTAGCCCCAGGGAGGAACTGCGGCAGCTGAAACATCGGAAACTGGGGGATCCCCTTTTCAAGTCATCAGATTCGGCGAGTGCGTCGGTCCCATCCGCTGTGCCGACTTTCGAAGTTGGTCGAGAGCACGCCGCAGCGGCAGAGGAGCGTTCCGTCCTGGATGAGATTCCCACTCCAGGCGTCATCGCACCGCATCTTGATGTTTCGGCGGGAGCGGAGGAAATCTTTCCTACGCATCCGTACAAAGTTGTCATCGCGCTACTCGGTGGCAGCCAGTTGGTAAAACAACGCTGCGCCGGCAGTTCACAGCGCAGGACTCTGGCGCAACCACGCAGACCACAATCCACAACTGCTGGTTCGCGAACCGCTCTGAGTGCTGTGGTCAGCAGTTTTTAAAGAAGAAGGAACTCCGTCGCCACCTGCGTTTGCAAGGGGCGCATAGTCCGAAGTGTGGCATTTATGCCCCCTTGAACGTTAGTTGGACGCGGTTTGCCAACGGCACTGCGATCTGTGGAGTTCCAAAAAATGGTGCCGACGCAATTGCCAATCTGGACGGCATCAACTTCGCTCTGGACCAGTGCCTAAAGGTCTCCAATCTACTGATTTTCGATGGAGTCATGGTCTCGAAGAAGCTTGTTGAATATTTGCATCACCACCCAGCAAACGTCGCTGCGCTTTGGGTCTTCCTAGACGTCACTGCGGCGACCGTCGTCAGCCGCCTTTCGGAGCGGCGGCTGGAGAGCGGCAAGTCGGAACCTTCCCACGACACCATCCGCGGCGTTCTGAATTTCCGTACGCGTGCCCGGGTGCTTTGGGAGTACGCGAAAGCTTCGTATGTTCGTGCGCCCGCAAAGTTTGTAGTCATTCCCGAAGGTCGAACCCCCGACCAGATACATCGAGAATTGAATGAGCATGTGCAGCAACTGATGGCGGCTGGAGAGATGCAATTGCAAGAACCGGAGTGCGCGTAATGTGCGGCATTATAGGAATTCAATTCGTCAGTGAGAGCTGGCCCGAGAAAGCACGAGAGTTCATTGAACACTTGCTGCTGCAGAGCAAGATCCGCGGTTTGCACGCTACCGGCGCCGCTGCTCTCGTTGGTGGCGAAATTCGAGTGTTGAAATCGGCTGTGCCGGCGCCCAAATTCCTCAGAGCGCCTGAGTGGGCGGCCTTCTGCGATTCGCTGCCGGCCAGCATGATTCTCCACACGCGCTACTGCACGTCCGGTGATTGGCATGACGATCAGAACAATCAGCCGTTGGCAACGGGAAACCTGGCTCTAGTTCATAACGGCATCGTCTCAATGGGTACCAAGAAAGAGATGGAGCAGGCGTACGACGTCCGGCTCAGCACCGAAAATGACAGCGAGATCATCCTCCGCAAGATTGACCGCCATCTCGCGCAGGACTCCGACATCCCGGCGTCGATCTACGCTGTACTCCATGACATCCACACAGTGGAGCCACCCATCTTTGCCTGTGGCCTGCTCTTCCGGAAAACCGGAGAGATGTACTGCTTCCGAGACCACGTACGTCCACTCTATATGTTCAAGGTCCCCGCACTGAATCTGAGGGGTTTCTGCTCAACCAAGGACATTTTTGAGCGGAGTCTCGCCGCAACAAAACTAAGCCCGAGTGGCTGCACCCTGTTGCGCTGCGAACCGTATGTCATCTACAACCTCAGCTTGGACGAGAAGTTTCCCATGTCGTTTCGCTACCCGGACGACCACAAGTACCTGCGCCCCAGCGGCCTGAATGCCGGTGTAGACAAGAAGCTATTGCCAAACGGCGTCGTGGCGCCCGCTGCATATCTTGGCCTTTCACCAGACGTGGCTATCGATTTTCGCAAGGTGCGACGCGATGGCTTCATCCTGTGGTACGCGGCGCAGGTGCTGACCGACATCGATCCTGCTTTCCCCACGCTCGACGAGATATTCGTCCGCTACGAGCTTTCCCTGGAGCAGCAGTATTGGGTCGCTTTTCTCTATGCAGTCTTTTACGAGAACGCCTCGGTGTTTCTTGCGATGCAGGAGTTCCCTGAACTGGAGAAAGTCGACGTTGGACGCCTTCTGCGCTGGCATGACAAGAACTGGAAGCTACTCCAATACCAGACCGATCGTCGCTGGAACAAGGGCCACTTTGTGGAAATGGTGAAGTCCTATAAGGCGCTCATCGGCAATCAGACCCAACACCAGTTTTTCAGCGCGCTCATGGTGCCCTATGACCCAACGACTAGTTTCAACAATTGCTGGGCTGAACTTCACAAGGTTTACAAGATGGGTCGCCACTCTGTGTACGCATGGACGGAAACGCTTATGCGCTGCTTGGGCCTGCCGATTCGGTGCCCTTCGTTCTACATGGACATCGCCGAATCCTCTCGCAACGGTCTCTGCTACGCCCTTGATCGATCGTGATGACCTCGTCACCAAGCATGACAAGAAGCTCTCGGATGGGGCGCGCATATCGAAGGCTGAAATTGCCTATTTAGAAGGTGAGCTGGACAGGCTTATGACAGACATTCATGAGTGCTTCCCTGGCATTCCGGTGGATTACATGCACGTGAACCGCCACGTGCTCGTATAAGGGACTCTATCGGCGCCGTCGTTATCTGGGGTACTACCTCGACCGAATGGCGATGGAAATCAGGCGGGGCGAGACCAAGATGGCCGCGATCTCGACCGGTGTCGACTGGGAGACGCTTTGGCGAATTCGCTCGGAAGTATTTCTACCGGAGTTCCTAGGGGAGCGTCAGACACCGCCATGGTTTGACATTCGCCACGAGCTCTGTGATGTGTTCCTGAATACTGGTCAGCTGATCAATCTCGATCCTCTGAAGAAACGTGGGCTGATCAATATTGCCTCGTCCCTCTCGACGGAGACCTATGCCTCGCTTACCACTGAGCCGGACAGGTCGGCATAGATGCCAACCTGTCGTCCACCCCTGGTTGACTTTATTCATAAATCGTGAACTCTATTTCGCCAGAACCGTTCGTAGATGCGGAGCGAGCCGCTGAGTTCCTCAGCGTGACGCGGCGATTCCTGCTCGGGTTGGCACGACAGGGCCACGTTCCAGCCCACGCACTCGGCTCCGGCCCTCGCAAAGTCTGGCGTTTTCGGCTCTCTGAACTTTCGCGCGTCTTTGCCCTGCCTAGCGAACATAATCATAGCCAGCAGCCTTCCACGGCCAAAAGGAGATAAACATGGCTCGTGGATGGTTAAGGGTTGAAAAACGTAAGAGCGGAAAAATGTGGGTGCTTCGCTTCAAGACGACCAGAAGGACCGACGGCAAGCGAGTCGAGCACAAAGTCCCGGTTGGGACAGTGCGCGAGTTCCCGAGCGCGTCGTCTGCCTGGAAGGAAGTCGAACGCCAGCACTTAAACGTCAACACTCCGGACTTTCGAGGAGCCGTGAAGTTCAGCGACCTCGCCGAGCACTACATCGCGCACGAACTCGGCGACCAGAGCGATGCGGTCGATCCGAAGTGCCACTCCACCATCGGTGCGTACAAACGCAACCTGCAAAACCGTCTCATCCCACGATGGGGTACGCGGGTTGCGTTGGGTATCGAGCCGTTGGAGATCGAGCAGTGGCTGAAGGCCGTGAAGAGCTGGAGAATCCTACAGTGGACAAGATGCGGCGTGTGATGTCGCTCGTTTACAAGAGCGGCATGCGCTATGGACTGATTCCTCGCGACGAGGAGTCGAACCCACTTCGCTTCGTTCGCTGTAAAACGCAGAGCGAATACGAGGCTTTGATCCTGACTCCGAAGCAAGCATTCGATCTGTTCATCACTCTGCCGGAACCCGAGCGCACACTGACGCTCTTGGCCGCAGCAACTGGGCTGAGAGTTTCCGAGTGCCTCGGCTTGCAGTGGGGGGACGTGGATGTTCTCAAGCAGCAAATTGTCGTTCGTCGCACGTGGTTATCAGGAAGGGTTGGACTGCCGAAGAGTAAGGCATCGAAGGCTCCAGTTCCCATGCATCCGCTTCTGGCGGGTTTCATGCAGGACTGGCATCAGACGACGCCATACTCGCAGCCGGGAGACTGGGTGTTTGCCAGTGCCCGTATGAAGGGCAAGCAACCGAGGAGTGCCAGCATTCTTGTTGAGGACTATGTCAGGCCAGCAGCGATCAAAGTCGGGATTCTCACGGCAGACGACCGACGCAGGTTCGGCTTCCACAACCTGAGGCACTCGCTGGCATCGTTCCTCGTCAGTGTTGGAACAAACCCGAAGGTTGTTCAAGGTCTGTTGCGACACAGCGACGTGCACACGACCCTTCAACTTTACAGCCAGAGCGTGAGCGCAGATCGGCTCGCGGCTCAGGGTGCAATGCTCGATGCGATGGGTGTTCGGCCGGAGTTGGCAACTTGAAAAACGGGCTAGCGACGGGCTACGCGAAAACGCCAGATCTGCCTAACTGCTTTAGATTGTGGTGGCCAGGGACGGAGTTGAACCGCCGACGCCAGCCTTTTCAGGGCTGCGCTCTACCACCTGAGCTACCTGGCCAAACTTGCGTTCCGCTCGCTGGTCTCGCGGCCGCGTGGATTTGCACGCCTTACGCACGTGCAGGC
>DASTCY010000056.1:0-231955 GCA_035710725.1 Candidatus Sulfotelmatobacter sp.
GGCGCGAGCTTTGGCGACGCTGTCGTCGCGCATCCCAAGACGCGGTACGTGGCGTTCACGGGATCGCGCGAAGTTGGACTGCACATCAACCAGGTCGCGGCACAGCAGGCTTCCGGCCAGGTATGGATCAAGCGCACGATCCTCGAAATGGGCGGCAAAGACGCGATCATCGTCGACGCCGATGCCGATATCGACTCCGCCGTGGAAGGCGTGGCGCAAGCTGCATTTGGCTTCCAGGGGCAGAAGTGTTCGGCCTGCTCGCGGGCCATCGTTGACGAGCGCGTCTATGACAAGTTCCTTGAGCAGCTCAAAGCGCGCGTGGAAAAGATCACGGTCGGTGATCCCGCCGAGAACCCGAATATGGCCGCAGTCATCAACGAAGGCTCGATGAAGACGATTCTCAGCTACATCGAGCAGGGCAAAAAAGACGGACGCCTCATCACAGGCGGCGAGCGCGCCACTGAGGCCGGGGAAGGCTATTTCATTCGTCCGACGGTCATTGCCGACATCCCGCCGAAGTCGAAGCTGGAACAGGAAGAAATCTTCGGCCCGGTGCTGGCCGTGATCAAAGCGCACGGCTTCGATCACGCGATGCAGATTGCCAATGACACCGAATTTGGCTTGACCGGCGCGGTCTACACCAAGTCGCGCGACAAGATTGAGCGCGCCATTCGCGACTTCCACGTCGGCAATCTCTACATCAACCGCAAGTGTACGGGCGCCATGGTGGGAGCGCATCCGTTCGGCGGCTTCAATATGTCGGGGACCGACTCAAAGTCCGGCGGGCCGGATTATCTATATCTGTTCACGCAGGCAAAGTCGGTTGGGGAAAAGGCCTAGAGCCTCTTGGAAACCAGCGTGATCAATGTGCTGGCGGATTCGGTCTCCTCCTGCCCTCAAGCAATTCTTGTCCCGTGTCTCCCTCTGAACATGCCTTAGAATCACCTCTTGCTCCTCACAGTCGAGAAACTTATCTATGGCGGCGACGGATTAGCCCGTCTGCCTGCCGACGAACGTGGTCGCGGCAAGGCTGTTTTTGTTCCCTTCGTACTCTCGGGAGAAAAAGTTGAAGCGCAACTAACGGAGCAGAAGCCCGGGTTTGCCCGCGCCCGCGTGCAGAACATTGTTGAACCGTCGCCCCACCGCGTCGCTCCCAGCTGTCCTTATTTTGGCGAATGCGGCGGATGTCACTACCAGCACGCTGACTATGCCCATCAGCTGACGATCAAGGAAGAAATTCTTCGGGAAAACTTGCGCCGCATTGCCAAGCTGGAATTGCAGTGCGACGTTCAGATTCACGCTGCTGACCCTTGGAACTATCGCAATCGCACGCGGTTGCAAATCCGCACCGCACCACAATTTGTCACCGGATATTTCCGCCTTAGCACGCATGAGGTCATGTCGGTCGAAGAGTGCCCAATCAGTTCGCCACTGATTAACCGTGGTATCGATGCGCTCTGGCGCACGGGCAGAGCGCATCGCATGCCCGCCGGTATTCACGAGCTTGAATTCTTCGCCAACGCCGACGACTCGCAGCTTCTGGTCGAGGTGTCGTGCACGCCCGATGCTCGGCGCGCAGCGGTGCGCGAATGGGCCGAGCTGCTTCGCACCGAAATGCCAGAGATTTCTGGGGTAGTCGCATTTCGCGCGCAGACCCAACACGCAGGCAAGTCCGGCGGGCGGGTGCCGCAGCCCGAGAAACTGCTTGTGCACGGAGACGAGCATCTCATCTACAAAACTCAAGTGGCGGACTATCGCGTCAGCGCGGGCGCGTTCTTCCAGGTCAATCGCTATCTCACGGATGAACTCGTAAAGATCGTTACGAATGGCCAGTCGGGCAATCTGGCGGTCGATCTGTACTCGGGCGTCGGCCTGTTTTCCACAGCCTTAGCACGTGATTTTCGTCACGTTCTTTCTGTTGAGTCGTCACCGATTAGCACAGGCGGTCTGCAATACAATTTGCCCTCGAATGCGGAGGTGATCCAGGCTGCGGCCGATCAGTTCTTGAGCGGATCGGAGAAGTCGGGGCGGGTCAGGAACGGCAAAGTCCTCCCTCAAGCGGGCACGCCGGATCTCGCGGTGGTTGACCCGCCCCGTGGCGGCCTGGGAGAGCGAGTGGCGCATTTGTTGGCAAAGCTGGGCGCACCACGGCTGGTTTATGTGTCATGCGATGTAGCGACGCTGGCCCGCGATCTGGTCGTGCTGCTGGCCGAGGGATATCGAGTACGAGAAGCGCATCTTGTGGATCTATTCCCGCAGACGTATCACCTCGAGACGGTGCTGCATATGGAGCGGTGAGCAATCAGCAATCAGCAATCAGCATTCAGCTATCAATATCAGCGCTCAGCGATCAATATTCAGCTCCACGCAAGGCGCAACGCGGAGCGATTGACTGCCACTATCGTCGGTAACTTAGCAACCCTCTTCGCGGCCGACTGCGGACGCTGAGAACTTAGAGCTGATTGCTGAATGCTGAGTGCCGACTGCTGACTGCCGAGCGCACTTATTAATGCCTGCCAGTTCCATTCCGTCCGGCCCTCCGGCATTCCGACTCAAGGCCCCGCGTCAGCCGATGCTTTGGGCGGCGGCCGCCTACTGTCTGGGAATCATCTTGAGCGCGCGGCTTTGGTGTCCGCCGGCGCTATGCGTTGTTGCCAGCATCGTCTTCATCATAGCCGGAAGCTTTTTCTGGCGTAGCCGTGAGGCCGCCGCCATTGCGCTCGCCCTGGCCGCTGTCTTCATGGCTGGAACTCTACACGTCCAGCTGCGGCCGGCCCCGACGCGAAATATCAGCATCGAGCCGTTTACCGATGGCCGCGAACTTCAAATCACCGCCCACGTCATTCGAGGCGGAAATCTTCGCCAAGCCAGCTTCGGAGAGTGGCGTCAAGTGCTTGATGTTGAAACTGAGCAAATCGACTCGGACGACGGACAAGTTTTTCCAGTGCGCGCAGGGATCCGCCTAAATCTGTACATCAGCGACAAACGTGAAGACGAAGAGGGAAATGAAGCCGGTGTCATAGCGAGTGGCATGCGGTTGTTCAACTACGGCGAGCGCGTTTGTATGAGGGCGAAATTGAAACCGCCCCGCAATTTCCGGAATCCGGGCGCATTCGACTACGAAGGCTACCTGGCGGCGAACGGGATTGCGGCGCTGGGCTCCGGCAAGATCGACGATGCCACCGTGCTACCAGGATTTTCCGGCAGCCGGCTCGAATCGCTGCGGCAGCGAATGCACCGGAGCATCGTTGCCAGAATTCATCAACTGTGGCCACCGCAACAGGCTGCGTTGATCGATGCTATGGTCATCGGCGACGAAGCCTTCATCGATCGCGATACACGCATCGATTTTCAGCGCTCCGGAACCTATCACGTGCTGGTCGTTTCGGGCATGAACGTCAGCATTCTCGCCTTCGTCGTTTTCTGGACGCTACGCCGCTTACGCATTAACGACGTGCTCGCCACGCTGCTCACGATTGCGACGTGTTTTGGATATGCCTTCGTGACTGAGGTCGGCTCTCCGGTCTGGCGGGCGACGCTGATGTGCACGATCTATCTGGGAACGCGCCTCCTCTACCGCGATCGCGCCATGGTGAACGCCCTAGGCGCCGCGGCTTTGGCTTTGCTCGTGTGGGACCCGCAGCAGCTCTTCACGGCCAGCTTTCAAATGACGTTCGTGTGCGTGCTGATTGTGGCGGCGATCGGAGTGCCACTGCTCGAACGCACATCGCAGCAGTATCGCCAGGCGATCGCGCACTGGGACTCCACCGAGTACGCCATCATGTTGCCACCGCCGGTGGCGCAGTTTCGCTCGGATCTTAAACTGATCGTTGGGCGCGTCGAGCGATTCCTGGGCGAAAAAGTTGGAGCGAGGATAATACGGGGCGGGACACGCTTGAGTTTTGCAGTTTACGAATTACTTTTTGTGTCCGCCGTGATGCAGATGGGTTTGGCCTTGCCGATGGCGTACTACTTTCATCGGGCTACGACTGTCGGCCTACCAGCGAACATGCTGGTGGTTCCGCTGGTTCAATGGATGATGCCTGCCGCGGTTTCAGCCATAGCACTGGGATACATTTCGCTCTGGCTGGCTAAAGTGCCAGCTATTTTGGCCGCCATCACCCTGCACGGCATTACCGGAACCGTTCGCGGTCTAGGCGGATTCCGTCTGGCTGATCTGCGCGCGGCAACGCCGTCGCTGGCGATGATGGCGATATCCGCCGCCGCACTCATTGTGGCGATGATCCTCGCCCGGCGAAAAGCTTTTGCGGCTGTCTGCGGGCTGATGGCAATCCTGCTGGCATCGGTAATGCTGGCGCTCCTGCCGCCGACACCGCAAGTGCGCCCAGGCGTCCTCGAAGTCACCGCGATTGATGTCGGGGAAGGAGATTCAATCTTGCTGGTCACTCCGCAGGGCCGCACACTACTGGTTGACGCCGGTGGACCCATCGGGGGCGGAAGTTCTCAACTTGATTTTGGGGAGGACGTGGTTTCGCCTTACCTGTGGTCGCGCGGCATTTCCCACCTGGATATCATCGCCATTACGCACGGCCACTCCGATCACATCGGAGGCATGCCGGCCGTGCTGAAGAATTTTCGTCCGCGGGAACTGTGGGTAGGGCTCTTGCCACCCAGCGTCGCGCTCGGCCAGGTGATTCGAGAAGCCGAAAGCTTAGGGATTCATGTCGTCCGCCATTGGGATGGTGATGAGATTCCTCTAGGTGGCACGAGCATTGCCGTGCTGGCGCCAGCCCGCGACGCTCGCGTAGACGCCAGGCCGGAGAACAACGACTCCATGGTGCTGCACGTCATCTATGGCAGGTGCTCCGTGCTGCTTGAGGGCGACGCACAAAAACAGGTCGAGCGCCGACTGGCTGCATCTCACGAAATCAAAGCTGACCTGCTCAAAGTGGGCCATCACGGCAGCGCTAACGCCACTACGCCCGAACTGTTAAATGCGGCCCGGCCCAAGTTCGCCGTGATTTCGGCAGGCTACAGGAATTCTTTTGGATTGCCGCGGCAGGAAACTCTCGATCGTCTGACACGCGCCGGAGTGCGTGTCTATCGGACTGACCGCAATGGCGCGGTCAGCTTTTATCTCGACGGCCACTCGGTCATGCCTTCGTCGGTGGCTCCTCGGTAGTGTCGGAAGGTTCCGACTCGTCTTGCACCTCTTCAGAGTCGGCATCAGACGAGCCAGCTTCATCCTGCTGCCGAAAATCGGCAATCACGCGGCGGGCCGCCTCCGCGTCTTCTTCCCGCACCACGATGACGGAGCCGCCTATGGGGAAGGTGTCCTGGGGAAAGTCAATGGCCGTCAACTCCGAATCGATCCCCGCCGACTCAAGCAGTCCTTTGACCACCATTGCTTCGGATTCCTGCTCCGAGTCGAACACCCTCACCAGTTTTTCGTTCGGATTGGGCCGCGCTTGTGCCTCGGTTCCCGACTTGGGCAGTTCTGCCATGGTCCCTCCAGTTGCTTAGAGATGAGCGCAAACACCGATTTCTGCGTGTGCCGCAACTGCGATTGTACTCCGGTCTGATTCCCCGTTATCGCGTCCTGCCGTGAGAAGGATCGGCGCTAGTGGCTGAATTCAGATCGACATGCAGGCCCGCGGATGCGGGCATCCCGGGCGGATAGCAATTTCGGTCGCGGCTATAGTTCGTGCAATGTGCGGCCACATCTGCGCGCCGTGGGGACTGCGCGAATTGCCATACCTCGGCGAAGCGAACGCCGCTCTCGCTCGGCGGCGGAGGACGCAGCGCAGAGCTGCATCCGGGCGACGGCGGGCAGGCGTCATTGATCGCCCAGTATGTGATTTGCCGCGAACCAGCGTCGGCGCGAATGTCCTCCGCGGTGACCACGTTGGCATCGTCTTTCGCTGAAATTCCTGAGCAATAGATCCCCGCGCGGAATCCTGCCGCAACCACGGCATCGACCCATGCGTAGATGTAGGCCTTCTGCTCGGGCAACATGCGTCCGCCCTGCTCCTGATCGAGAAAAATGATGGTGCCCGTAAGAAAGCCCTCGCGGCGTGCAGCCGTGACTGCTGTTCGCCCGTCCGATTCTCCGAGTTGCTTCGCATTCTCCACCGATTTCAGCTGGGCGTAGAGGCGCCCGTTGAAAAGTACGAGGAAACCGAATCCGGCAGCTTCGACGGCCGCTCGATGCCCAGCCCAGGTGTCGGCCGAAGCTCCGGGAGGATTGTTCAGCCAATAGCCGGTGTAGGAGAACGTCTGGCGCAGAGGTTTGAGATTCGAGTCTCCGGGATAATCGTTGCGGTCGAAACCGAGGTAGGTCATCGGAGACGGTAGTTGCGCGTCGTTTACGGAGATCGATGGCAATCCCCCCGAAAGTGCTGCTACCAGAGTCGAAACGACCAGCTTCGCAGGTATCATACTTAGTCTAGACATTCAAATCTTCCTGCTGATTGAGCGAACCTTCGCCAATGTTACATGCGATTTCGAATTGGCTGAACGAACGGGGACGTGAAACGAGTAATTCGTCTCTCGCGGGCGCTCTCTTTCGACTTGCCTCGTTGGCTGATCCACACTGGAGTACTCCCTGGTACAACCTAGGATTTCAAGCGAAGTATGAGGGCCGTTGGGGCCAAAGCCTGCGGTTCAACAAGCGAGCCGCAGCCCTGAGTCCGCGAGATCAGGCCGGGTGGTGGAACTTGGGAATTGCTGCTACCGCGCTTCGCAATTGGCCAGAGGCACGGCATGCCTGGAAAGCAGCGGGATGCAATCTCCCCGACGGGGCCGGAGAGGTTTCTATGCCCCCGGTTACGGCATGCGTCAGATTAAATCCCGAACAGGCGGGCGAAGTAGTTTGGGGCGAAAGGCTCGACCCCGCGAGAATTCGGGTATTGAATGTTCCTTTGCCTGAGTCAAAGCGTAGGTACCGTGACATCATTTTGAATGACGGCGCGGCCAATGGGACGCGAACGTGGAATGGCGAAGACTTTCCGGTATTTGATGAGTTGGAGGTTTGGGAGAGATCTCCCTTCTCGACCTTCCACGTACAAATGAAGTTCCCCGACGAGGAGGCCGAGATCGGCCTCGCAAAATTGTGCGCGCAACACGAGTTCGGCGTCGAGGACTGGTCCACTATTCGCCTACTTTGCAGGAAGTGTAGCCAGGGCCATCCGGAGCCGCACGAGTGCGTTAACGTCCCAGCCGACGGCTTCAGGAACTTTGGTCTCGCTGCGCGCTCTAGGATGGAGGTCGAAAAAGTTCTGGGTCAATGGGTCCAGCTCGGCGCCGGCAGGTCGTGGAACAACTTGGAACTCGCACTCGAGGCTGTGGGACGGCCCCCGGGGCCATAGTGGACGCCGGGATTTAGGTAGAGAACAGCAAGCGATGTGCAATAATCGCAGAAGCGGCTTGCCTTTGCAGTCGTGCCGAACCAGAACAATGGAAGAACGAGAATTTTTCGACGAGCGCCAGGAGAAGAAGCCAGCCACGCTGAACTGTCCGCACTGCAAGCAGTCGGCAGAATACGAGGTGACCTGGCTGGTCCGGACCAAGAAACGCCAGCTTTCCGGACGCGCCGACGAGCGCGATCGCGCCCGGTTTGCGAAAGCTCGTTCCTACATGGTCCGCAAAGACGACATGATGGCCTGTAAGAACATGCGCTGCCGGCGCCGGTTTGAACTCACCGGCCAATCGACCGTGATTACCGAGTAAGTCTCGCGATTAGCCCCCATTTTTCGATGAAAATCGCCATTCCGTCTCCGATGGATGCTGACCCGTAGTAACCTGTTACTTCCCTTCAGACTCATTGACTTACGTTGCGGGGCGGGTTACCTTCGCGATATCTGCCCTGATCAGAGGAAAAACTTTGGCCCGGAAGATTTTGCTCGCCGATGACAGCGTCACCGCTCAAAACATGGGGCGGAAAATCCTTGCTGACGCGGGTTATGAGGTGCTTACCGTCAATAACGGCTCGGCAGCGCTCAAGAAGATCAGTGAGCAAAAGCCCGACCTCATCGTGCTGGACGTATACATGCCGGGCTATAGCGGCCTGGAAGTCTGTCAACGCCTCAAAGAGTCGGGCGACACATCCCGCATTCCGGTCTTGCTAACTGTCGGGAAACTCGAGCCTTTTAAGCCGGAAGAGGCCAAGCGCGTGCGTGCCGAAGGTTTTATCGTCAAGCCCTTTGAGGCGAGTGAACTGCTCAGCATCCTTTCCAAGCTTGAGGACAAAATCGTTCCCCGCAGCGAAGGCAAAACGGGACGGTTTGCGCGCTCGATTGCGTCGATTGAGAGCAGCGTTCCGGTCGACAAGAATGCCGGGGTCGAGGAAGACGATAGCTGGAAGAACCGCATTGCGTTTCCGTCGAAAAAGAAAAAGAGGCCAGACGAGGAAGAGGACGCGGACCCGGCAGCCACTGGTCCGGTTAAAGTTGCATTGCCTAGCGTATTTCAACCTTCGGCGGCGCAAGCGGCCGAAAAGCCCGGAATAACGGATCCCGCAGACGGGCGTGTTGATGTTAAGGCACTCGAGACTCCAGGGCTGCCTAACGACGTTACCGCAGAAGAATTGGCAGCCATCGCCGCGGCAGCAGCTCAGGTGGCAGCGGCTGCATCGGCAAGTGTGCCAGCTCCTGAGTTCGCGGTGAGAGAATCAGCGCCTGACATTCCTTCCGGAGTGGAAACGGAGGCGCCTGCGGCAACGTTCGCCGATCACAAAGAAGTTCTTGAGAACGCCGCTCCGGCGGAAACCGCTCTGACCGAGCTCGCCTCGCCGGCAAGCGAAGCTGGGCGCGAAGGATCCGGGGCGGAGTCAGTCTCTCCGGTGGCGACCAGAGCCTCGTCTTCGGGAGAGAGTGTTAATGGCGATGACTCCTGGGCCGTGGCCGGTTCTGGAAATGGAGCCGGACACAGTTCAGAACCGACGGAAGCTCCTGTAACCATGGCGGTGGCCGGGGCGCCTTCGATACCGTCGCGCTGGACCGCCGTTGCGGTCGCGCTCGATGCGAGCGAAAGCGCGCTGTTGCTGGAGCAAGAGATGCAGATGGCAGCGACAGACGCCGTCGCCGTCGCCGGCAACGAACAAACGATCGAAGGAGTATCTGAGTCGCAGGCTTCCACGCCCGAGCCGAGCGTTGAGGCTTATTCCGGGCCCACGATTGTGGCGGCGAGACCTACGGCTCTTGAGCCGGTGTTGAGCCAGGGTGCCACCGAACCTGTTGCTTCGTTCGAGCACGCGTCATTGACGCAGCCTGGGGTGGATGCCAGCGAAGAAATTGTTGCAGCAACTTCTGACCTATCGGTAACGTCAGAGCCTGCTGCTATCGCCACGCAGGTTGGTGATGGAGATCAGAGTGTTCCGGCTGCCTCAAACGAAGCGGAGCCGCTCGAAGCCGAGGTCCCACAATCCTTGATTGCCCAGGCCAGCACGTCTTTGTCAGCGACCGCTCTCCAGCAAGACGCGCCAGTCGCCGAGAATCTTGCAGCTGCCGAGCCCGCCGCGGGCGGGGCCGAATGGCGGCAGATTCGCGAATCGAGTGAAGGCAAAAAAGATGCGGAAGAACTGGCAGCCATGGCTGCTGCAGCCGGTGCCGAGCGCAGCCCGGAGGAGGCTTCAGCAGAATTCGCCGAATCCCCCGAGATTGCCAGCATTGTCGATAGCGTCCTCAACGACCTGCGTCCTAAGATCGTCGCCGAAATTTCCCGCAAGCTCGGCAAGAAGAAATAGCTTTTGTGGCGCAGTCTTCCTCGCTACGTTTAAGCCTGTTTTTCTTGTAAGATCAAACCAGCACTCAGCGGTCAGCACTCAGCAGTCAACTGAAGCACTCTAGCTTTTGACTGGCTGATTGCTGACGGCTGAGTGCTCGCCGTTTTCTAATGCCGCACGAACTTCCCAAATCCTACGAACCGGGCGCGATCGAGACGCACTGGGCTGAATACTGGGTGAAAGAAAAGCTGTTTTCTGTGCCCACGCCCGGTCCCGGCGAAAAACGTCCAGTATTCACGCTGCTGCTGCCGCCACCGAACGTCACCGGACGCCTGCACATGGGCCACATGCTGAACCAGACGCAAATGGACATCATTGTGCGCTGGCATCGCATGCGCGGCTTCGTCACGCTCTGGCTGCCCGGCACCGACCACGCCGGCATCGCGACCCAGATGATGGTCGAAAAGCAGCTTGAGAGCGAGGGCATCAAACGGCGCGAATTGGGACGCGAAAAATTTATCGAGCGCGTCTGGGAGTGGAAAAAGCACTACGGCGGCGCCATTCTCGATCAGATGAAGCGGCTGGGCGCGTCGGTCGACTGGGACCGCCTCTACTTCACCATGGACGAGAATCTATCGCGCGCAGTGCGCGAGGTCTTCGTCCGCCTGTACGAAGAGGGGCTGATTTATCGCGGCAAGTACATCGTGAATTGGTGTCCGTGGCACGGCACGGCCATTTCCGATCTCGAAGTCAAGCACGAGGAAGTTGCAGGAAAGCTGTGGGATATTCGTTATCCCGTGATCGGCAGTTCGGAATTCATCACCGTCGCGACCACACGCCCGGAGACGATGCTCGGCGATACCGCCGTCGCAGTGAATCCGAAAGACGAGCGCTACCTTCATCTGCACGGCAAGAAAGTTCTGCTGCCGCTGATGAAGCGCGAGATCCCGATCATCACCGACGAACTGGCTCAGCCCGAGTTCGGCACCGGAGCGGTGAAGGTCACTCCGGCGCATGATCCCAATGACTTCGCCGCAGGCAAGCGCCACGACCTGCCGCAGATTGACGTCATGGACGAACACGCGCACATGAACCAGAACGCCGGCGTGTATGCCGGTCTGGACCGCTTCGAAGCTCGCAAACGAGTGCTCGAAGATTTGCGCAAGCAGGGATTTCTGGTTGCCGAAAAAGATTACAAGCTGGCTTTGGGCAAGTGCGATCGCTGCGGTACCGTGATCGAGCCGCGTCTGTCGGAACAGTGGTTCGTGAAGATCAAACCGCTGGCCGAGCGCGCGAAGCGGGCCGTTGAGAACGGCGAGATCACGATCGTTCCCGACAATTTCCGCCAGATCTATCTGAACTGGATGGCGAATATCTACGACTGGTGCATCTCGCGCCAGTTGTGGTGGGGACACCGAATTCCAGCCTGGACCTGCGCCAAATGCCAACACGTGACCGTGGTGCGCGAGACCCCGCTGACATGTGATAGATGCGGGAGCACCGAGTTGGAGCAGGTTCCGGATGTACTGGACACTTGGTTTTCGTCCGGGTTGTTGCCGTTCACGACTCTGGGCTGGCCGGAAAAGACACGCGATTTAGAAGTCTTCTATCCGAACACGCTGATGATCACCGGCTTCGACATTCTATTCTTTTGGCTCGCTCGCATGATCATGTTTGGCTGCCACTTCATGCAAGGCCATCGTCAGGATGCAGCGATTAAGAACGCTAGCGGCGAAGGTGAGAAGGGAGACGATAGCGTGCCCTTCCGCCACGTCTACATCCACGCGCTGGTTCGCGATGCCGAACGGCAGAAGATGTCGAAGACAAAAGGCAATGTGCTCGATCCGCTGGAGGTCATCGAGCGCTTCGGGACGGATGCGACGCGCTTTACTTTAGCCGCGATGGCTGCGCCAGGCACCGACATCGCGTTCAACGAGGGCCGCACGGACGGGTATCGGGCGTTTGCCAATAAGATCTGGAACGCAGCAAGGTTCATGTTCATGAACGTGGACCGGCTCGAAGATTCCCAAAGGAGCCTAGCATCTGTACAGGCCATGTGGGGACAGCCGCCCAAGCCAGTCTTCAGCCTAGAATTGGGTGCGCGGCCGGAACAAAGTCCCGGCTCACTCCGCGCCGGAGTATTAGGATTCACAGCAGTCACCCTTGAAGACCATTGGATACTCTCCCGCTTCAACCGCGTCGCGGCAGACGTGAATGCAGCGCTAGAGACTTATCGCTTCCACGAAGCAGCTAATCGCATCTATGACTTCTTCTGGGGCGAGTTCTGCGATTGGTATCTGGAGCTGATCAAGCCGCGGCTGCAAAGAGCTGAACCCCACAACAAGCTGGCGCGTTTGGCTGCAGGTGAAGATATGGACAAGATAAGCACCGAACTTGAGGCTGAATTGGCTGAGTTACGCGAGGAGGTCGGCCCCGAGAGAATGGCAGATGCCGAGAGAAAGACAGAGCAAGCTATAAGGCTTTACGAGGAAAGAAGGGCGACGCGCAGAGCGGGCTGGCGGGAGAACGAATTTGGCAACGCCATGGCCAACATCAGAGACGTTGTTGCAGCAGATAGGGAAATGAGCGCGACTGCATGTAAGAATCTAGTGTCCCTGTTCGACGCCTCGTTGCGCCTGCTCCATCCGGTGATGCCTTTCATCACGGAGGAAATCTGGCAGGCGATGTACGAAGGCCAGGCTCCGCTGAAGTCGATTGCTCTGGCGGCCTATCCGCAAGCCGACGAGAAGCAGTTCGATCTCGCCGCCGAGACCGAGATGTCGATCCTGCAAGACTTGATCGTCAACGTGCGCAATCTGCGCGCGGAATTGAAGGTTGAATCCAAACTAAAGGTGCCGATCGAAGTCTTCGTACACGAGCCAGAAATCCGCACGATGATCGAGCACAACCGTGGTGCGGTGGAACGGTTGGCGAACGTCGAGAAAGTTACATTTGTCGAGGGTTCGCTGGCGAAGCTGGCGGGATCGAGGAGCACTTCGCGCTTCGATGTCCACGTAGTCCACGAGCGCAAGATTGATGTTGCGGCCGAGTGCGAGCGGCTGAAAAAAGAGTTGGAGAAGATCGAGAAGGAGTTGGCCAACAATCAGAAGCAGTTGGGGAATGAGCAGTTTCGGGCAAAGGCTCCGGCTCACGTGGTTGAAGGCCTGGGCAAGCGCGGGCAAGAACTGTTGGTGTTGCGAGAAAAGACCCAAAGTAAGCTGAGAGAATTGGGGTGCGCATAAGTGCGAGTGGGAACTCCTGTTGAGGCCGGTGGTTGTGCTGGCAAGCATGGGGTTCTTCGCTTCGCTCAGAATGACAATGCGGAGGGAGTCGGAGCGCGTGAGCCCGCGGCCAGCGGGACGGATGCGCCCGTCCCGGCGGGCAGCGCCTTTTGGATAGCTGCGAGTCAATGCCGCTGACTCTGACTACTGAGAACTGACTGCTGAGAATCGACTACTGAACTGAGAACTGGTTTCCATGGACTGGAACAGCCGACGCATCACGGCCATCATCGAGAACGCGCTGGTGGAAGACCGCGCCTCGAGCGACGCGACCAGCTACGCCTGTGTTGATCCGAACCAGCGCGCTACGGCCACCATTATCGCCAAGCAGGACTGCATCCTCTCCGGTATTGCGTCTATCGGGCGCATCCTGGATGTCTACGCCGAACTCGATGGCGCGGTGACTTCGCACTACGAAGTCACGACGCACCCGGAAATCTTCGATGGCGTGCGGCTGCGCAAGGGGCAGTCGGTGGCCGTGATCCGGCACAATGCGCGAGTTCTTCTTTCCTGCGAGCGCGTGATCTTGAATTTTTTGCAGCGCATGAGCGGCATCGCTACCTTGACCCGGAAATTTGTGGAGGCGGTGCATGGCACCAAGGCGCGCATCCTGGATACGCGCAAGACCGCTCCCGGACTACGGGCCATCGACAAATATGCAGTGCGCTGCGGTGGCGGTCAAAACCACCGCCTCGATCTCTCTGACGGCGTGCTCATCAAGAACAACCATGTCTCACTCGCGGGCGGAGCCATTCCTGCCCTGGAGCGTGCCTTGCGCAACCGGCGCGGCTCGCAGCCGATCGAGATCGAGGTGCGCTCGTTGGCTGAACTCGACCAGGCCATCGCACACGGGGCCGAGACGATCCTGCTCGATAACATGTCTGCCGAGGATGTCCACCGCGCGGTCGAGATCTGCTCCAAGCTGGAGCGCCGGATTCCGCTTGAGGCCTCGGGTGGAATTAACCTGGAGAATGTTCGCGCCTATGCAGAGGCCGGCGTGGAATTCATCTCCATCGGCGTGCTCACGCATTCGCCGCAGGCCGTGGACATGAGTATGCGGGTGCTGCCGGGGTAAAGTTCCGCCAAGTCTCGATCCTGATTGCTGAATGCAGATTGCCTATCTCCTCCGCCAATGAGAAGTAACCGCATCCAGGCAATTTGTGGTTTCTACCACTCTCGCGCATAATTGCGGCATCGCGAAAGCTTCCACAAGTCGCCGTCTCAAGCCCCCGCGGACGGCAGCATCCACGCTCCACGAGTTGCAGCCGACCGACCTTCGCCTGGGCCGCATTGTCCGCCTATTAATGGACCATGCCACCGTGGTGGTAAGCGGGACAAAAATCGCCCAGGAAGTTTCTTCCAGCCGCTCGGAAGTCTGGCGACTGATTCAGCAATTGCGCGACATGGGGGTCGACGTTGCCGGGCACTCGGCTAGCGGATATCAGCTGCGCGCCGTGCCCGATCTGCTGCTGCCCGAGATTGTGCGTCCGCTGATTCGAGGGACAATTTTTGATGACACCATTCACCACTATTACAAGATTGGCTCGACGAACACCGCTGCCATGGCTGCCGCAGCTGAAGGCGAGCCGCAAGGCA
Source organism: Candidatus Sulfotelmatobacter sp. (assembly GCA_035710725.1). Classification (GTDB taxonomy): domain Bacteria; phylum Acidobacteriota; class Terriglobia; order Terriglobales; family Acidobacteriaceae; genus Sulfotelmatobacter. Next base: position 14,560 of record DASTCY010000056.1, read on the forward strand.
GCGTTTTTGTCGCAGAAGAGCAGACGGCCGGGCGTGGCCGTGGAGCGCACATCTGGCATTCGGCTCGATCGACCGGGATCTACTGCTCGCTGGTGCTGCGCCCCGAGATGCCACCCTCCGAGGTTCTCGTGCTTTCGCTGGCGGCCGGGCTGGCGGTGCGGAATGCGATCCGTCACATCGACTCCCGACTTAATGTCGACTTGAAATGGCCTAATGATTTGCTGCTCGAAGGCAAGAAAGTGTGCGGCATCCTGACCGAGATGAATGCCGAAGCGACCCGGGTTCGCTACATTGTGGTGGGCGTGGGTCTGAACGTGAACCAGGATGCATTTCCGGAGGAAATCTCGCGCGAAGCAATATCGCTGCGGCTCGCGACTGGCACGCAATGGTCGCGCGTCGAGCTGCTTGGCGCTTTGCTAAAATCGCTCGATCAGGAATATCGCGGACTACTCGAACTACCGGATGCACGCGCCTCGATCCTCAGGCGATTTACTGAGAACTCGTCCTGGCTTCGTGGCAAGCAGGTCTGGATCGATGAGAATGGCAAGGGTTTGGAAGGCACGACTGAGGGGTTGGACGAGCGCGGCTTCCTCCGTTTGCGCACGCCTCAAGGACTGTTGAAAACAGTTTTGAGCGGAACGGTGAGGGCGAAGTAAGACAGCTTTCAGCCATCAGCACTCGGCATTCAGTGCCGTGACTCACGATGCAAGCTGTCCGCTCGTCGTGACTACCTGAGAAGCGAGAACCGAGAATCGAGAACTGACGATCGGGAACTGGTTTTCTTATGCTCTTGGTCATCGACGTCGGCAATACCAACACGGTACTGGGTGTCTTTGCCCCTACCGATGTGGGGAACTCCGCTGGCTACGAGCGTCTGCTGGCGAACTGGCGCGTCACGACCCGGCAGGCCAGCACAGTTGACGAGTATGGTGTGCTGTTTCGCAACCTGTTTTCCATGGCCAAGCTGGAGGCCTCCGGCATTCAGGGTATCGTGATTTCTTCGGTCGTCCCGCCCCTCGATCCGGTGCTCCGGCAGGTCTGCGAAAAATACTTCAATAGCAAGCCACTGTTCATCGAGCCCGGCGTAAAGACGGGAATGCCGGTGCAATACGACAATCCCACCGAAGTCGGAGCGGACCGCATCGTGAATGCTGTGGCTGCATTTGAGACGTACGGCGGCCCTTGCGTCATCGTCGATTTTGGAACCGCAACCACGTTCGATTGCGTTTCACGCAAAGGAGAGTACTTGGGCGGTGTGATCTGCCCGGGGATCGGCATCTCGGCCGACGCGCTGTTTTCGCGGACGGCCCGACTGCCACGAGTAGAGATCCGCAAGCCATCCCGCGTGATTGGATCAAACACCGTGGGCAGCCTGCAGTCAGGCCTTTACTACGGCTATCTCGGCCTGGTGGATGGGATCCTCGAGTTGCTGATGAACGAGCTCGGGTCCGAAACAAAATGCATCGCTACTGGCGGACTGGGCACCATGATCGGCTCAGGCTCGAAGTACATCAAGAAAGTGGACGAATTTCTTACGCTCGAGGGCCTGCGGCTGATCTGGGAGCGCAACCATCCCGCGCGTCACGAGGCCTCCGCCACGACGCCTAAAGCCGCCTCAAAACAGCGGAGCGCCAATGGAGGCCGCGTTTCCTCCGCCCCGCGTTCCGCCCGTTAATCTCGTGGAGAATCATTTCAACTACTTCACCGAAATTGAGGAGCGCTATCTCCAGCGCCGCGGTGGCGGACTATTGCTTTCCACGCTCGACTGGGCCCTGATTGAAACCTGGAAAAATGCCGGCGTTCCGCTCGAAGCCGCACTGCGCGGGATCGACGCCACCTTCGATCGCTACGAGCAGCGTCCTTCAAAAACGAAAAAAATCAACAGTCTGGCATTCTGCTCGCAGGAAGTTCTCGCCGCCGCTGAAGACATGAAAGAGGCGGCCGAAGGCGAGGCCGTTCCGCAGAAAGGTCAAGGCCAGGGATTCGAGCCGCAGGCCATCTCTTTATATCTACTTCGAAATGCGGCGGCGATTGAGAACGCGGACTTGCCCACTCAGGGCGCAGTATCGGTGAAAGCCGTGGCCAAGGAAATCGCCAAACGGCTGCAGGATCTGGCCCCGCAAGAAAACAAATTCCCGCGTTTGGAAGATCTCGAACGCCACTTGACGGTTCTGGAAGAAAAACTGCTTGCGGCGCTACTGGCGGCGACGCCCGACGATCAACTGGTGCGCGTGCGGGCCGAGGCCGATCGCGATCTGCAGCCCTACCGGCGCAACATGGCCGCGGCGCAGATCGATCAGTTGCACAAGCAGTATTTGCACAAACGGCTTTTGGAAAGATATCGACTGCCGCGACTGAGCCTGTTCTATATGTAGCTCGGGCTTCATTTAGAATCATGCCGCGATGAGGCCGGTCTTCCACTGGAATCTCGGGACGCGAGTGCTCGAACTGGGCAAGCGCTCGCTCATCATGGGCGTCGTGAATGTCACCCCCGATTCTTTTTCCGACGGTGGCCAGTTTCTTGATCCTGAGCAAGCGATCGCGCAGGCAGAAAATCTGTTGAACGAAGGCGCGGATATTCTCGATATTGGCGGCGAGTCGACGCGTCCGGGATCTCGAGTGTCTCCACCGCTTGATAGTTCTACGAGCAAGCCGAATATTTCTAATCCGCAAGCAGAAGCCAAGAACTCTGACGTGGTTCCTGTATCTGTACAAGAAGAACTGAAGCGGGTGCTCCCCGTAATCTCGGCGCTGAAAAAGAAGCATCCCACTACGGTGCTCTCGATTGACACTTACAAAGCCAGCGTGGCTCGGGCGGCTGTGAGTGCCGGGGCCGAGATCGTGAACGACGTCAGCGGTTTTCGCTGGGACCCTCAGATGGCAAAGACCGTCGCGGAGTTGAAATGCGGCGCGGTGATCATGCACATGCGTGGCCGTCCGAAGGACTGGAGCAAGCTGCCGCCGCCCGGCGACGTGGTGCTGCTGGTCAAACGCGAGCTGAAGCAATGGGCTGAGACTGCCGTGCTGGCCGGAGTGCGGCGGGAGCGCATTGTGCTCGATCCCGGCTTCGGCTTTGGCAAGCGCTTCGAGGAAAATTATCCGCTGATTGCGCGCTTCAGCGAACTGCAGTCGGCCGGCTTTCCTCTCATGGTTGGAACGTCCCGCAAATCTTTCATCGGCCGTACTCTCGCACGTGAGGGGGAGGACACCCCTCCGCAGGATCGGCTTTACGGAACGTTGGCGACACACTCGGCTCTGATTCTCAAAGGGGCCCACATTTTGCGCACGCATGACGTCAAGCCGGCCGTCGAGACCGCGCGTATCACCGACGCGATCCTGAACGCAAGATAGTTTCACGGCCAAAGTTCCAGCCGCTCACAGGGCTGCTGCTACTCTCAAACCATGATTCCAGAGCTATTGCGCCTGACAGATAATCCCCGGGTCGCGGTGCGGAGAGGTGGCGATCCCGACAACGAAGGGGCTTGTGTCGTGTACTGGATGCAGCGCTCACAACGCGGCATCGACAACCCGGCTCTGGATGTCGCAATCGATGTTGCCAATGCTATGGGCAAGCCGGTGGTCGCGTTCTTTGCTCCGGTGCCCTTCTACCCACGCGCCAATCTCCGCCATTATCGTTTCTTGCTTGACGGCGTGCCCGATATGGCATCCGATCTGGCGAAGCGCCAGGTGGGATTCGTGCTTCGAACATTTCCCAAGCACAACCTCCTCCGCTTCTGCACCGAAGTAAAACCTGCACTGGTGATTGGCGACGAGAATCCGTTGCGCGAGCCGGAGTCATGGCGGGCTAAAGCTGCAGCAAAACTGAAAGTTCCGTTGTGGACGGTCGACTCCGACGTTGTAGTTCCATCGAAACTGTTGGAGAAGGCGCAATACGCCGCTCGAACCATCCGTCCCCGTCTCGAACGGCATTTGAAGAGATTTCTGGTCGAGTCGAAAAATCCTCAAGCCAGGGTCGCGTGGAAGAAGCCAAAAGGTCTTGTGTCGCTCGGCCCCTCAATCGACGTGACGCATGGTTGGAAGATCGACCGCTCGGTCTCGCCAGTTTCGTCCTGGCGTGGAGGATCGCGGGAAGCGCACCGCCGACTTACCGATTTTGTGAAACACCATCTGCGGGGATACTCGACCAACCGCAACCGCCCAGAAATTACAGGCACCAGCCGACTCTCTCCGTTCTTACATTTCGGCCATATCAGCCCCGTAACCGTCGCCCTCGCGGTCAAGAAGGCGGAAGCGCCGAAGGCCGACAAACAGGCATTCCTCGATCAGTTGATCACCTGGCGGGAACTGTCGATCAACCTGGTACGGTTTAATCCCAACTACGACAACTTCGAATGCGGCGAGCCCTGGGCCCACCGCACACTGGCCAAGCACGCCAGCGATCGCCGGCCTGTGCTCTATACCGAGAAGCAGATGGAGAATGCCGAAAGCCACGATCCACTCTGGAATGCGGCGCAACGACAGATGGTTGACACTGGCTGGATGCACAACTACATGCGCATGTACTGGGCCAAGAAAATTCTGGAGTGGAGCAAGTCGCCAGCCGAGGCTTTCCAAATAGCCGTCGCCTTGAACGACAAGTACGAACTCGATGGCCGCGATCCCAACGGCTATGCCGGGATCGCCTGGGCGATCGTGGGGAAGTTTGATCGGCCCTGGTTCGAGCGTCCGATTTTCGGGCAAATCCGTTACATGTCAGCGGCAAGCACGGGTAAGAAGTTCGATAGCAGGAAATACATCGCGCAGAATCCATGACAGGCCGGAATCGAGTTCTTCCAAAAAACAATAGCCGCCGATTGTGTCGGCGGCTTTCAAGAAGAACGTAGGTTCTAGCGCTGCGCTTCCTCCAGCATCCCTTTTTCCAGCTTCTCTTGACACTCAATGCAGTGGCGGGTCCAGGGTACCGCTTCCAATCGCTTGGGATTGATCTCCTTGCCGCACGAAATGCATTCCCCGAAACTGCCTTCCCGGATGCGGGCCAAAGCGCCATCCACCATTTGCAAAAGCTGGCGGTCATTATTGCTTTGACTGAACAGGAATTCCTTGTTGTAGGAACTGGCGGCGCGGTCGGCGATGTCCTGCGCCGTGTCCTCGTCGGCCGAGCGGCCATCCTGCTGATTGCGGTTCACCGTTCGCCGCAGTTCTTGCTGCCGTGTTTCCAGCCTCTTTTTAAAAGCTTCCAACTTCTTTTTGTCCATACGCCGCCCTATAAAAATCCTTGGGACGCCTGCTAGAGGCGTCCCTAACCATCAAGGCCAAACGAAGATGATAAAGCCGCAAATTAGGATGCGTCAACCGGGAGAAACGTCGCCAAGTTGACAGAAACTCCATTTTCGATGAGATTGTATCGGCGCGTTCGGCTCGGGGATCCGCCACTTGAAAAAGTTTCTAGCGCTTTTAGGCGCAATCATTCTCGCGACAGCGCTGGCCACTGTAGTGGCTCACGCCGCCGGCGATTGGCGACAAATCGGCAGCACTGCCGAAGGAGCCAAGGTCTCGGTTAGCTCCGTGCGGGTGAAGCGCGGCCTGCGGACGACATGGGTCCGGGTCGAATACAAGGAACCCACCAAACTCCCTCAGGGCGGACCATTTGTGGAGATGCGGGCGCGAGTGCGTTTTGTCTGTGCTTCCGGAAGCTCTCAGCCGACCGCTGTCTGGTTCTACTCCCGCGACCGTAGTGGTAAGACGGTGGTCAGCAAGAAGGCATCCCGCGATGACCGGTTTGGCAGCGCGGCCGAGGGCGGCTTCGAGGAGATGGTCCGCAAATACGTCTGTGAGCAGAAGTAAGCCTCGGGTCTCCCGCTCCACGCAGTTTGCTTTCGCAACGGCTGCCACACTAAGGTGCTGGACTCCACCGACTCATTTTCCACAAGCATGGCACCTCGGTAACCCCGCCAGTACTTTTTCCGCGGCAGTTTTGCGACTATCCTGAGACAGAATCTAAGGTCGAATCGTCGCCTGCCTGTCGTATGGATTCATTGCGAACTTACTCGTTGATCGTAGCCGGAAGTGGCGTCCTTCTGGGCACCTACGCGCTGCTGCGGCGCAAGCCGAAGACGCAGGAGCAGCTCGAACGCGAGCGGCGGACTTTTCTGGATGAAATCGGCCGCATCACCGACGGTACAGTCATTGACGTACAGGAGATGGAAGCGCAAAAGGAACATAGTCCGGCGACTCTATTGATTTACAAGTACGACGTTGCGGGCGTGTCGTATGAATGCTCGCAGGATGTGACCCACCTACGCCACTGGATCAACCTGCACTCCTGCCGGCTCGGGCTGCCCACGTCGGTCAAGTACGATCCGCAGAATCCGGGCAACTCGCTGGTGATTTCCGAAAGCTGGATGGGCTTGCGGCAGTAAGGGTTTCGGGCACCCACTCACTATTGCCAGGCCAGGTGCATGACCGTATTGCGGCGATCGAAGGTGACCTGCAAGGTCCGGTCGTCGCCCCCTAGAAATTCCGCTGCAATCGTTTTCGACAAATCGATCGACAGATCGCTCGACTGCGCCTGCAGACGCACTTGATGAAGACCGGCGGGAACTTGGAGCGTGTCCGATCCAGCGCCATGCAAGGTATTGAATACGACCAGGTGACGCTGGCTCCCTCCGTGCAGCGTACGGGTCAGGACCAGCTTATCGTCAATCCAGACCATCAGAATCGCATCCTTGAACTGGTGCTGCACGATCAATTGCAGAGTGGAAAACGGAGTCGGAGCTGCCTTGCGGATTCTTGCCCCGCTATTCGGTAACTGCTTCAACGGAGGATGCGGGATCATCGAAGACTGCGAGGAGGGGTTTTGATCGTGCGTCGCCACTCCGTTCTGTGCGACCGGCTGCGAGTTGTCCGAAGCATGAGAATTCTGGGACGCCGCAGCGGGACTGCTCCCCGACGTCGACTTATCCGATTGGCTTCGCCTGACGGGAATCGCCAGCATGAGGAAGATCGTCAACAGGGCGCTGGCGAAGACTAGCTCTCGGATTGTCGACTTGCGCAATGCGGTCGCAAACAATCGATAAGCCTGCTCCAGACCTTCCTGTCGAGATGTGCCCGAGCTGGCGTTCCCGGGCACAGTCCTTCGGCTCGTTGTCGTCGTCATTCGTGGAACAATCGAAGCCGTACTCGAGGACGTGAACTGAAGTCGAAGCTGATGAAGATCGCTCGCCAGCTCCGATCCGCTCTGATAGCGCTCGGCTGGATCTTTGGCCAGTGCGCGAGAGATCACCGGGTCCAACGCTTGGGGCAACTCTAGATCGAAGGCGCTGGCGGGTACCGGTTCGCGATTCACGACTTTGAAGCAAACCGTGGTGGCACTGTCTCCGTGAAATGGCGGATGACCGGCCACCATGGCATACAAGACAACTCCAAGCGAGAACAAGTCAGAACGATGATCGGCTGCGTCGCCCACCAGTTGCTCCGGCGACATGTAGGCGGGGGTTCCCAGCACACGTCCTGGAATCGTCACGTGCGCCAGATTCAGTTTGGCAATGCCGAAATCGGCAATCTTGGCGTGGCCGTCCTCAGTCACCAGGATGTTCGAGGGCTTAATATCGCGATGCACGACCGCCTGGGAGTGGGCGTAATCGAGGGCGTCGGCCAGTTCTTCTGTCAGCTGTAAAGCCCGGGCCAGAGGCAGCTTCTTTTCGCGGGAAAGAAGGCGGCTTAGCGACTCACCCGCGACGTATTCGAGCACGATGAAGGGCTCGCGACTGTACGCGTCCTCGCCCACATCGAATACCGTGACGATTCCAGGATGCTGCAAGCGTCCGGCGGCTTGTGCTTCAAGTGTGAAACGCTGCCGGAATTCGGTTTCCTGCTCAGCTTCCAGGCCATACAAACGAATGCTCTTAACTGCGACCAGGCGGTCAATCTGAGGATCGCGCGCTTTGTATACAACACCCATAGCGCCGCGACCTAGCTCACCGATGACCTCGTAGCGGCCAAGCCGCTTGATTTCCTGATCTGACATGGGCAAATCGTGGTGCTTGCGAAAAGCGGGGATTTACGCGGCGATGAGGCGCAACGCGTCAATACTATGGTATCGCCGCTGGCGCTGTGAGCCGAGAATGTCTTAATGGATCCTCATTACGGCGGTAATCGAGCGGTAACCTTTTGTGGGCTAATTCGCTAACGCGCAGGCACGCCGAATTTTCCCTGACTTTAGGCGTCCAAAAAGAGGTATGAGGCTAACTTCCGGTGCTGAATCCGCCGCTGTGCGCGACGGTGATCCGCAGGTACTTGTAGGGATTGACTGGCGTGTCGTTGATGCGGACTTCATAGTGCAGGTGTGGGCCGGTGGAACGTCCGCTGAGGCCAACGTAGCCGATCACATCGCCGCGATGAATATGTTGACCGATCGTCACGGCATAGCCCGACAGGTGTCCGTATCTCGTGCTGATGCCATGGCCGTGATCAATCATCAACGCTTTTCCGTATCCGCCCATGAAATCAGCGAAGGTGACCACGCCGTCAGCCGGAGCGATCACCGAATGGCCGTAGTTGCTGCCAATATCTACGCCGCTGTGAAAGGCGCCTTCACCGTTGAATGGATCAATCCGCTCTCCGAAGCTACCGGTCACTTGGCCCTCGACCGGCCAAAGATTCGGAGCGGAATTGGCGCGAACCCAATCGGCAGTTGTGGCATTGCGAGTCAGGCCCATGGTGATACCCACCATGGCCGCGCCCGTCAAAGCGGAAGTGCGCAATGACTGAAGCTGGTCCAGACTGGAAGTAACTTCAATATCCTGAATCTGTTCGGCGCTGGCCGTCACCAAGGTGGGTTGAGACTTCAGGCCGTACAGCGCCGATACCTCGCTGGCAATTGAACCAAGCGACGCGACTTGCACGTCACGTTCTTTCGCAACTTCCTCGAGACGTGAATAGCTGTCTTTGAGCTGCTCTTTTTCAGTGCGGAGCTGGTTGTAACGGGAAACCTTCAGCAGCATTCGCGTGTACGAGCTGGCGATGCCGGTCAAGCTGAGGAATCCGATCGCGGCCCCCACCACAAAGACGTATAAGTAATGCACGGGGATAGAGATCTTACGCAGCTGACCGTCGTCGCCGCGGGCCACGAAAAGGATGTAAAACCGTTTCTGCAAAATTCGGTCCTCGTTGCGGTTGAGATTCGGAGCCAGAATCCAGGGTGGCTCTTATTCGTCTTTCAAGGAGCCCGGTGGCCCAGCCTGACTCGGACTGCGCTCCCATCTTGGGAATGGAAATTTCTTACGCGCCCGTCTCTTACCGGAACCAATCTTGCTAGAGTCTGCAACGCCAACTGGATGCAGAACTTAGCTCGGCCAAAGGTCTGTAAATGACTGGTTAACGGTAACAAAGTAGGTTCCCCCTGTCAACGCTGCCAAAGGTCAGTGGCGGTTACCGAAGAACGTAAGATCCGGTGTCCGAAAGGGCAGATTGCGGCAGACGGCCTACCGGACACCGCTTTTGGGTTAGTTGCCAACTGCTTGATTTGCGCTTATTCACATTCTCGCACTGCTGGTTGCGGCGCCAGGATTAACAGCCGGCGAGGATGCGATTTAGCCTCCAAATCTGGGATAAACTGCCGTGTGTGTCGTCCCTGACCGACCAACTCGGCCTGAATTTCCTTCCACCCCAACGGCGGATTTGGACTGTGCGCGATTTGGTCGCCGCAGTGCGGTCGCACGTCGAGCGCGAGTATTCCGACACGTGGGTGGAAGGGGAAATTTCTAATTTCCGGGCCCCCGATTCTGGACATCTTTACTTCACCCTGAAAGACGGGAACGCGCAGATTCGCGTGGTCATGTTTCGATCTTCGGCACGGCTGCTGCGGTTTCGACCGGCGGACGGCTTGCAGGTCATCGCGCGGGGGCGGGTAACGATCTACGAGGACCGCGGCGAACTGCAAATCTCGGCGGAATATCTCGAGCCTAAGGGCGCAGGATCGCTGCAGGTCGCCTTTGAGCAACTCAAGGCAAAGCTCGAAGGCGAAGGGCTGTTTGCCGCCGAGCGGAAGAAGCCCATTCCGGCCTTGCCTCGGCGCATCGGGCTGGTCACTTCTCCGCAGGGAGCCGCAGTTCGCGACATCCTGAACATACTCGAGCGCCGGCATCACACCGTCAATGTTCTGATTTATCCCGCCCAGGTGCAGGGCGACGCAGCGCCATTTGAGGTTGCCTCAGGCATTCGTTTTTTTAACCAGCAGCGTGAGGTCGAAGTCGTCATAATCGCGCGCGGGGGCGGATCGGCCGAGGACCTTGCCGCCTTCAATGACGAAGGATTGGCCCGGATCGTAGCTACGTCGAAAGTGCCCGTGATCTCTGCGATCGGTCACGAGACCGACTTCACGATCGTTGACTTTGTCGCCGATCTGCGGGCGCCGACGCCCTCCGCGGCAGCGGAACTGGTGATCCGTTCGCGCCAAGAAGTGGAGAACCAGTCCGGAGCCCTGCTGGAACGTTTGGAGCGCGCCATGCGTTACCGCCTGCTGATCGGAAGGCAGCTGCTCACCGAAATGGCGCAGCATGGCGCCTTCGCGCGAATCATGGACGCCATCAACCAGCGGCAGCAAAAGCTGGACGATATGCAGCATCGGCTGGAAGTTGCGCAACGGCAGGTGCTGGAGCACGCACGCCGTCGATGGGAGGATGTTTCGGCAGCGGTTCGGCATTACGATCTGCGGCTGGTGCTCTCTGGAATGAAGCGAGAGCTGGAGGCGGGGACGGCGGCGCTGGTTGCGGTCACGCGTAATGTTCTGCTGCAGAAGAAGGTCAAGTTGGAGCGCATGACCGTGGCCTTGGATTCCCTTTCTCCCTTGGCCATACTGGAGCGAGGCTACGCGCTGGTCTTCGACGCTTCCGGCCAACTTGTGAAAGACCAGGCAAGACTTGAACTTGGGGACGAGATCAGGGCGCGGCTGGCGCGCGGCGAGATTCGGGCCACAGTCACGAAAAAGCAGAATTCGGGTTAAAGTAGCTGTATTTCGATGAGCATTTCTGGACAGTGCCAATTCGCGTTTGCGCTTCCCGTGCGCGACTTCCCCACGTCCTGGCCCGCTGGTCTGCTGTTGGCGCTCGATATTTTACTGGTCGCCGCGATCATCTATCAGGTTCTCCATCTGATTCGCGGCACGCGCGCTGCCCCCATGCTCGCTGGGTTGGCCGTGATCGCCATTGCGTTTTATCTGGCCCGCATCGGCGAACTGACTACTCTGAACTGGTTGATGAGCCGGCTGTTGCCCTACGTTGTGTTCGCGCTAATCGTCGTGTTTCAGGCCGAGATTCGGCATCTGCTGGCGGACGTGGGCCGGCGGCTGAGTTTCATACGAAGCTCGAACGGCGATGGCGATTCCTACGACGATATTGTGCTCGCTGCCAATCTCTTCTCCCAACATCAAACTGGCGCGCTGATCGTGATTGAACGCGAGATCGGGTTGCGCACGCACATTGAGAGCGGAGTGCCTCTGGACGCGCGCCTTTCGTACGATTTGCTGGCGACCATCTTTCGTCCCAGCGCGCCGTTGCATGACGGCGCCGTCATTGTGCAGAGGGACCGCATTGCGGCGGCTGCGTGCTTTCTTCCGCTGTCGATGAACCCCATGCTTTCCACACAGCTCGGAACGCGGCACCGGGCCGGAATCGGCATCACGGAAGAAACCGATGCCATCGCCGTAATCGTTTCGGAAGAAACCGGAGCGATCAGCCTGGCGATCGGAGGAAAGATTGAGAGAGAGCTTACCGTAGAGCAATTACGCGGCAGATTGAGCAGCGAATTGCGCCGTTACATGGCTCCGGTCGCGCTGCCGACAGTGATTACGCCCGAGGAGGAACCTGCCCAGACTCCGCCCCTGCGCGAGATGGCGCCCAGAGCTTCCGAGGGTGATGCGTCTTCGGAAACGGAGCGGCCATGAGCTCTTTCTTCCACCGATACGTATTGCACAATTTCGGATTGAAGCTGCTGTCAGTATTGCTGGCGACGGGACTGTGGCTGATGATCTCTCCCGACGAGCAGCCCTCGGAAGTCGCTGTCCGCGCCCCTATTGTTTTTCGTGATGTTCCACCGCAGTTGGAGATCAGCTCTGAGATCATTCCGGAGGCCCAGATTCGAGTGCGCGGTCCGGATCGTGTGATCCGGCAACTACGCGCCAACGATGTGCACGCGGAACTCGAATTGGCTGACGTGAAGCCCGGCGATCGAACTTTTGACTTAAGTGCGCAACAGGTCCGTCATCCGCGCGAACTGGCCATCATGCAAGTCGTACCCAGTCAGGTGCACCTGGCCTTTGACACGAGATTGACCCGCGAGGTGGAAATTCATCCGCGTGTGACAGGAAATTTTCTGGCCGGAGAGGAGATCACGCGTGTAGATGTAGATCCGTCAAGAATCACGATTACTGGTCCACGTCGCCATGTGGAGAAAGTCGATTCTGCGACGACCGATCCCGTGGATGCGACAGGGACCACAGGTCGAATCACCTTCACGACCAACGTTTACGTTTCCGATCCCCTAGTGCAGGTCGTTCAACCGGCTGCGATTCATGTGACTGTCGTGGTGCAGAAGATCGGCGAGACCACCGCGCATTGATTGTTTGGCCCCTTCGCGTATGCGCCGAATCATTTCTCGTTTATCATCCTTGGTTCGCTAATCTCTGTTTATTCCAGCCATGACCCACCAGACCAGACAGTTGTTCGGAACCGACGGCATTCGCGGCATTGCGGGCGAGTTCCCCCTGACCCGCCAGAGCACTTATTTGATTGGGCGCGCCTTGGGCCATGATTTGATTCGGCGCAATCATTCGGCCAAGGCGGTGATCGGCCAGGATACGCGCGAATCCAGTCGATGGATTGCCGATCGGGTTGCCGCGGGCTTGGCATCGGTCGGCGTCGACGTGCACAGCGCGGGTGTGATTACGACGCCCGGCGTCGCTTTCCTGGCGCGGTCGCGCGGATTTGCCGCGGGTGTCGTCATTTCAGCGTCGCACAATCCGTGGACCGATAACGGAATTAAGGTTTTTTCCGGCGACGGATTCAAACTCACCGACGAGCGGGAACTTGGCATTGAGAAAGAAATCTTTGGTTTGCTCGAAGATCCCTCAGCCGGGGATGAAGCGGCCCTGAAAACCGCGCCGGCTTGTTTGCCGGGCGAGGCAGCACTGCGACAGGCGTACATCGAATCACTGGCCGAGAGCGTTCCGGCGGACTTGCGAAAGATGCGCGTGCTCGTCGACTGCGCCAACGGCGCGGCAGCGGCCGAGGCGCCGGAGTTGTTCAAGCGCGTCGGCGCCCAGATGACGTTTACACATATCGCACCGGACGGCAAGAACATCAACGAAGGGTGTGGGGCGCTGCACCCCGATACCTTGGGGAAGACGGTTGCCGAGTCACCGGGAAAGTTCGATCTTGGCGTGACCTTCGACGGCGATGCTGACCGCGCCTTGTTTTGTGACGCGAACGGTCGTGTCGTCAACGGCGACGGGGTTCTGTTGGCGGCTGCACGCGACCTGCACGCTCAGGGCAAGCTGAAAGCCGATACGGTTGTGGCCACCACCATGTCGAACATGGGCCTCGAGATCGCGCTGAGGAATTCTGGAATTCGCATGCTGCGCGCCAATGTCGGCGATAAGTATGTGCTCGAGGAGATGTTGAAAACCGGCGCAACGCTGGGTGGCGAGCAGTCGGGACACGTGATCTTCCGCGATGGGGATGCGACGACCGGAGACGGATTGCTGACCGCGCTGCGCGTAATGGACATCATGGAGCGCAGTGGCCGATCACTGGCCGATTTGGTAGCCGATCTGAAAGTCTTTCCGCAAAAAATTCAAAATGTGCGCGTGCGTGAGAAAGTTCCGTTCGCGCAGGTGCCCGAGGTGCAGGCCGCCATTCAATCCGCCGAGCGCGAGCTGGATGGAAATGGCCGCATCGTCGTGCGCTACTCAGGGACCGAGACCCTGGCGCGCGTGATGGTCGAGGCAGAGTCGGAAGAAAAGATGCAGAGAATTACCGGCGAGATTGCGGGGGCGGTGCAGCGAATATTGGGAGCCTAGCCCAAGCTTTCGCGGGCGAGGGCGCCCGCGCCACGCACAGCCGAGGGCGGTTTCCCGCACGGTCTCAGTCCAAGTCTCTCCAGTTCGGGCCCACGCCCATCTCTACCAGCAGCGGCACGGCCAGTTCGTGGACACGCTCCATGTGCTCGCGAACTAAACTCTGCATCGTCTCAACTTCTTTCTCTGGAACCTCGAAGACCAGTTCATCGTGAACCTGCAGCGTCATCCGAGACTTCAATCCGCGATCCTGCATGGCCGCATCGATGCGGATCATCGCCAGCTTGATCAGGTCCGCTGCGGTGCCTTGTAGCGGTGTGTTGACTGCAGTGCGCTCGGCGAATCCGCGTTGGTTCGCGTTCTTGCTGTTGATGTCGGGAATCGGGCGCACGCGTCCGAAGAGGGTTTTCACTTTCAGATCGCGCCGCGCCTGGTCGAGCGTCTTGTCGATAAAACTGCGCACACCCTTGTACCTTTCAAAATAGGCCTGGATGAACTGCTTGGCCTCGCCCGGCTCGATGCCGAGATTCTGTGAGAGCCCGAAGGCCGACAAACCGTAGACGATGCCGAAATTCACGACTTTGGCCTGGCGGCGATGGTCGGGCGTGACCATCAGCGGCGGGACGCCGAAGACCTGCGACGCCGTGAGGGTGTGAATATCATCGCCGCGGCGGTACGCCTCGACCAGCAGCGGGTCGCGGGAGAAGTGTGCCAGCAGGCGGAGTTCGATCTGCGAATAATCCGCCGCCAGCAGGACACAGCCGGGATCGGCGGTGAAGGCAGCGCGAATCCCACGGCCAAGCTCGGTGCGAATAGGGATGTTCTGCAGATTCGGATTGGCCGACGACAGCCGCCCGGTCGCTGTGCCGGTCTGGCCGAAGGTCGTGTGCAGGCGTCCAGTGGACGGATTGATCAGCGCAGGAAGCGCGTCCACGTAAGTCGATTTCAGTTTTGTAAGCTGGCGATAGTCGAGCACCATGCGGGCAATCGGATGGTTCTCGGCCAGTTCCTCGAGTACATCGACGGCGGTTGAAATCGTGCGTCCTTTGCCGTATTTCACGGGCTTGGGAAGATTCAGGCGGTTGAAAAGCACATCGCCAAGTTGCTTCGGCGAACCGACGTTGAACTCCATCCCTGCCGCTTCGTAGATTTCCTTGGCCTTCGCGGCAATCTCGCGTTCGAGTTCGGTCGACATCCGACCAAGAGCCTCGGTGTCGATTCTTACGCCAGCACTTTCCATGCGGGCGAGCACCGGGACCAGAGGCAGATCGATTTCGTCATAGAGCTTCTTCAGCCCTGCCTGTTCAACTTCTGCGTGAAGCGCGCTGGTCAGGCGTCCCGTAAGATCGGCGCTCTCCGCGAGATCGCCACTTAGCTTGAGATTGAAGCGACGCAGCGCGACTTCTGGCAGGCTGTGCGAGGAATAGGTCGGGTCGAGCAGATAGGAATACAGCATGGAATCATGGCGTACCCCGGCGAGTTGGATTGCAAGAGGAGCGAGCGTGTGCGTGGCATACTTCAGGTCGTGAATAGCTTTCGGAATGTCGGGATCAGAAAAGATTGAACGCAGTCTGTCTCCGATCGCTGAGGAGTCGAGGTGCGCGACTAGGGCCGAGCCTGCCGAGGCCGAAAGCGCGACGCGGCACGGAACCGCTTCTGGCGTCGAGGCTGGAGCGCCAAGAGGAAGCATCGATTCCTGCGGCTGATCTTCCGCATCTTCCTGCTCCTCGGCTGCAGGCTGATTTCCGCGATACTCGATAGCGATCGCCAGCGGAGCAATGGCGGACAAAGACTTGAGTAAGCCATCAATTTCGTCCGCGGATTTCGCCTCGCGGTAATTCGCCTCCGTGATCTCGACCACGGGAAGCAACTCTTTCAGCAAGGAAGTGAATTCGAGTTCGGTGAAAAGCTGGCGCAGTGCATCGACGTCAGGCTCGCCCGCCTGCATTGCTTCGACATTCAGCTCCACGGGAACATTCGTGTCGATCGTGGCCATGCTCTTGCTAAAAAGAATGGTGTCGCGATTGTTGAGCAAAGATTCGCGATACGTTTTTTTCTCGACTTCCGCGGCATGATCGAGCGCCTGCTCGACCGAGCCGAAGCGCTTGATGATCTCCACCGATCCTTTGTCGCCGATGCCCGGCGCGCCGGGAATGTTGTCGATCGTGTCCCCGCGCAGGGCCATGACATCGATGACGCGTTCGGGAGGCACGCCCAGAATCTCTTCGACCTTGGCCGCGTCGCAGATCAGATTGTCCTTCGGCGGATTCAGGATGCGGACTTTGTCGTTCACCAGCTGCATCATGTCTTTGTCGCTCGAGACGACATAGACGAAATGCTCATCGGCAACGGCCTTGCGCGCCAGAGTGCCGATCACATCGTCGGCCTCGAAGCCGGAAAGTTCGAGGATCGGAATGCGATAGGCCTCGAGCGCACGACGGATATAAGGAATCTGCTGGGCCAGATCTTCCGGCATGGCCGCGCGGTTTGCTTTGTATCCCTTGTACTCGACCTCAGTGAAAGTCTGGGTCTTGATGTCGAACTTGCGGACTTTCGTGATCGCCTCGGCCTGCTGATCGCGGAACGTCGGGGCGGCCACATCGAAAACCGCCGCCAGATACCGGGGCGAGAAATCGTCGCGCAGCTTGCGCAGCATGTTGACGAAGACGTAGATCGCCGCCGTGGGCAAGCCGCTCTTAGTGCTCATCGGCCGCTGGCGCGCCATGGCGTGGTAGGCGCGGAAGATGAACGACATGGTGTCAATCAGGAAAATCGCGTCTGCAGCGGGCGTCGCGGATAAGGCTTTCTCACGCTTCGCGGGAAGCTGCTCGGTCGGCGATTCAACGGCAGCCGCCGAACCAGCGCCGGGAGATTTTTTTCGTGGGGACAATCCCCTTAGTTTATCAGCCAGCACGAGCCTAGAAATCGACTCGGAAGTCCGCCTTGACGACTTTCTTGCTCGCGCTGCCTGGGGCGCTGCGGAAAACCAGATAGTACTTTGCGGGCTGATCGAGCGTCATGGGAAATTGAAAAATAATGTCCTGGTCGTGGGCGGCATCTGCTGAAAAGATCGCGCTGCTCGGTCCGCCCCGCGCCGACTCCTGATATTGCGAGTCGCTCATAACCAGGAACTCGACGTCCGCTAGTTCATCGTTGACGACGACGCCTGCATGCTGCGCATAAGACTTATAGTTCCCGCGCAAGTGAGCGCTAGCGGAGTGGGGAGGAATTTCCAGCGGAAACTTCGCGGCGGCTGCCATGGCAAAGGTTTTGCGCAATACGGGGGTGGTTGTGCCCACAGGCGAATCGCCAATGCGGTCGCTGGGATAAAACTTCACTTCGCGGCGGGTGGTGGCCCTGGCCTCGGCTTTTTCCACCTTCTCCATCCATTGTTCGAGAGGCCCCTCGAGCCTAGTTAAAGTCTCGGCACCGGTCGACGCGGCTGGCGGCGCATCCTGAAGGTCAGATTGCGTAGCAACGGGTGGCTCGTCGGCCGCCGATCGAGGGGATGCCATGTGTTGGCGCGAATAGGAATATCCGGCGTACAGAGCGCAGATAAGAATCGAAAAGGACAAGATTCGCTTGATCATGGAATGCTTGACTCCAAATGAATTGCAGGGGTTTAAGTCTGGACTGAGGTTCAATTACTTGTTGCCGTTGCGCAAACATTGCGGATACTGCCGGAAATATAGCGCGACCTGCGCTACCGCGCATGTTACTCAAGGAACATGCAGTCGCCGTAAGAATAGAAGCGATAGCGCTGCTCGACTGCATGCCGGTAAGCGCGCAGAACATGGTCCTGACCGGCAAAGGCGCAAACCAGCATCAGCAGTGTGGACTGAGGCAGGTGAAAATTCGTGAGCATGGCCTGCACCACACGGAACTGGAATCCAGGATAGATGAAGAGATTGGCCTCGCCGGAACCAGGCTCGATTTCTCCGTTCGATCGCTGAAAGGCATACTCCAGCGTGCGCAGTGTGGTCGTGCCGATGGCCACCACGCGGCGCGATTCGCGGCACGCCGCGGCAATCTTCCTCGCAGCCTCGCCAGAGATGGTATACGACTCAGAATGAAGCTTGTGGTCTTCGACGCGCTCCACGCGCACCGGCTGAAATGTCCCCAGACCCACATGCAACGAAATTTCGGCAGTTTCAATACCGCGTTGACCGAGCCGCCCCAAGATTTCGTCGGTGAAATGCAGGCCCGCTGTGGGAGCTGCAACCGACCCGCGCTCTTGCGCGTAGACAGTCTGATAGCGGTCGCGATCTAGCGGAGAGTCAGCCCGCGAAATGTAAGGCGGCAGCGGCACGTGGCCGATCTTCTCCATAACGCTGAAAAAGTCAGGACCAGGCGCAAAGCGGATCCGGCGTTCGCCAAAAGTGCCGCGTGTGACGACCTCAGCTTGCAGTTCGTCCTGCTCACCAAAGTAAAGCTGCTCGCCGACCCCGATTTTTCTGCCCGGACGGACCAGGCACTCCCATTCGTTCGGGTGCTGCGAGGTCTGCCGTGTGAGCAGAACTTCGACGCGCCCGCGAAGGAAATCCCGCGATGCCGGGTTGCGAGGACTCACCGGCTGCGAGCGAACACCCGCGCGATGACCGTACAACCGCGCCGGAAACACGCGGGTATTATTGAATACCACCAGATCGCCAGGCCGCAGCAAGTCTGGGAAATCGCGGAATTGGCGATCCGACCAGCGTCCGGTCGCACGCTCGACGTGTAACAGCCGTGAACCGGCTCGGTCCGGAAGAGGTTCCTGAGCGATTAGCTCTGGCGGCAAGTCGTAATGAAATTCGGACACGAGCACGTTATCCGATTATAGGGACTGCCGAAACGAAACCCTGGCTGGGAGTTCGGCGGTTTTTTCTCAAATAGCGTTGTCTGGCCGCGCGCAGTGCTGGTAGTATGCGGTTGGCTTGAGCGCGCCTGCTTTTTGACCATCCTGCCCGAAGGCATCCATGTCCAAAGAACGCAAACTCCGGGAACAGATTGTCCAATACGGACGCATGCTGCACCAGCGAGGATTCGTGGCGGCCATGGATGGCAATCTCTCGATCCGGCTGGATGCCGACCACATTCTGGTAACGCCTACCTGCGTCAGCAAAGGAGCGATGAAGCCCGCCGATATGGTCGTGGTCGATCAAGAGGGACGGCACGTCGCGGGACGGCGCAACGTGACCAGCGAGATTGGCATGCATCTGCTGATCTATCGTTTGCGCAAGGATGTGCAGGCCATCGTGCACGCGCATCCGCCCACAGCGACCGGATTTGCCGCTGCGGGCATTCCTCTGACCGAGCCGCTGGTTTGCGAGGTCGTGATTGGGCTGGGATGCATTCCGCTGGCGCGCTATGGCACGCCGGGCACTTCAGAGTTGGCCAAAACGTTAGAGCCCTATGTGCCAGACTACGACGCGATTCTCATGTCGAACCACGGTGTGGTTGCCTATGCCGATACGCTGGAACATGCCTATATGAAGATGGAAACCGTCGAGCACTTTGCCCAAATTGCTTTAGTGACCCATCTGCTCGGGCGTCAGCAGCCGCTCAAAGATACTGAAGTCGAGAAGCTGCTCGTGGCCAGGGCGAAATACTTCGGAGCAAAAGTCGCCGCCACCATGCCTCTGCCGCTCGGACGGACACCCGTCAAAGTCAGCTAGGTTCGTCGCTGTTTCCTCACTCGCCGTTCGCGGTCCGTAGAAGAGACTCTGGCCACGCTCTTCTTTGATCCCCGCTTAAACGACGCGAACAACTCCGCCAGCTCGAGAATGCCATCGAGAACTCTGGGACCGGGACGCGAGAAATGGCTGCTCGCATCCATCGCGAACACCCTTTTCTCTCGCACAGCGCGCAAGGAGTGCCACTCAGGAGGAAGCGGCACAATCTGAAGTTCCTTTTTTACTTCGTGCCGGTGATAGCCGCACGGCATGGCCAGAATGAGATCAGGATCGGAAGCCACGATCGCGTCCCAGGTAACGGGAATTCCGGGATAGCCAAGTTTACCCAGCACGTCGATTCCGCCGGCCAGCTTGACCATCTCAGGGACCCAATGTCCGCCGACAAACGGTGGATCGAGCCACTCGAGACAGAGCACGCGCGGAGGGTTGGTTGCGTCAGAAGGCAGTTCGGAAATCGTTTGCTTGATCTTCGCGACGAGTTTCCGGGCTTCATTCGAGCGCCCGCACGCATCCCCCACAGCTTGAATATCGTTCCAGATGTCTTCGAGCGTATGCGGGCTCAGCGACAACACTTGCGGCGGGCGAGCGAAAGACGACAGCACACCGCCTAGATCGTCGGGCGTAGCTGCGCAAACATGACAGAGATCCTGCGTAATGACGACGTCGGGCTGGATCTCGCGCAGCTTGTCGGCATCGAGCCGGTAAAGGCTTCTTCCTTGGGCGGAGTAGTCGTTCACTTGCCGGTCGATCTCTCGTTCCGGCAGGCCGGGTGGAAGTTTGCTGTAAACCACAACCGGCTTGGAGCGCGCTTCGTTCGGGTGGTCGCATTCGAACGTGACGCCACAGACCGAATCACCCAGGCCGAGCGCAAACAGGATCTCGGTAGACGACGGAAGAAAAGAGCAGATTTTCATTCGCGTACCTCAGAGCGATCGCGCCATTGCCTGCACCTGCTTGCGTTTTGCCACACGGGCGGCGTAAAGCTGCTGCGCGCCAAAGAGAATTCCGGAAAACAAAGCAGTGCTGGTGAATATTCGCCCCTGAAAGGGAATCGCCGCGACGTAGCAAGCCACCAGTCCGTTCCAGGTCAAGGGATACGTGCCAAATCCGATCCATACGCCGAAATCGCTGATCAGGTAGAACGCCGTCGGAGCAGCCAGACAGGCAAAGCCCAGCCGGCCGAGCGTAACGCGCTTTCGCAGCGTCCAACCGATGAGGGCAATCGAGGCGAAGGCAGCCAATTGGAAGAGCTCATACCAGCCAAAACGCCGGTGAAAGAAAATCTTCGTCAGCAGGAAATCGCTGATTCCGAGCAGCAGCACCGGGAACCACACAGAGTCGCGCTTCTTCATATTGGCGCTACCGAACAGCACCGCGCCGTACACTGGCGAGAAGTCGTACATATGCGGAATGAACCGCGCCAGCACCGCAAGAACAATTACTAAATAAGCCATCGATTTTCTCCTTCGGCAAAAGTATTCGAGCCGCCGCTCCTCATGACTCTTCTATTCGCCACCAATGCGAAACCGCATTCCCGCGCGGAAATTCGCCCGCAGCGAGGGGAATCCGGTTACTTCCTCGTAAGAGTGGTTTAGCGCATTCTCCACGTTCATATAGGCGGTCACCCGTGAATTGATCTTGTACCACCCGCCGAGGTCGAGCAGAAAGTACCCTGGCGTGTGATCGATGTTGAAGCCCTCAAAATCAGAATCGGGACGCCGGCCGACGAAACTGCCCCCGAGCGTCCCACCCCAGCGCGGGGAAAGATATGTCAGCAGCGTGTTCGCGGAGTGATGGGGCCGCCGCAGGAGCGGATCTCCTGGCGCGTTGGGATGGAATGCTCCGGGAGAGGCAACGAGAATCTGAGTGGAAGTGTAGGTATAGGCGGAATTCCAGGAGAGCCTTTGTGTGAGCCGGGTTTGGAACTCTACTTCTGCGCCGTGAGCAATAGACTTCCCAAGATTCTCGTATTTCCCCGTAAAGCTGTTTGGAAGAGTAATGAACTCAATTTCGTCATGAAACAGATTGTCGTAGTAGTTGGCAACGAGCACAAACCGACTAAGCATATTCTGCTGGAAACCGGCGTCCCAAGCGCGGTTGCGTTCTGCCTTCAGGTTGGGATTTGGGAGCTGAAATTGGCTGCTGACGAAAGTCTGTTCAAAGCGTGGTTCGACAATGCCGGTCGCATAAGAACCCGTAAGGCGCGTCCCGGAGAAGATGTGACCGCCGCGTAGAATCTGATATCCCGCTGCTACCCGGGGAACGCCGGTATTGCCGAAGGTTGTGTTGTGAGCAAAGCGAACTCCCCCGACGACGTTCAGCCGACCGACCGCGAGTGCCTGCTGCGCGTAGGCGGCTTCATTCAACCGCAAACCATGACCGCTGCCGGAACCCGCCGGGATAGGAGTACCCACAGACCCGGTCTCATCCTCGAACTCATAGCCTATGGTCGTATGCGCCCAGCTGCGCTCCACGAAATCGCCCTGATAGTCAAAGCCCGCACGGTTGATGTCGATGAAGCTGAGAAACGCAGTATTGAGCGACCCAAAGGGCGTGTTTTGAGGAGTGATGCCACTGTCGTACTGGGTGTTCCTGAAATTGAATTCGAATCCGGTGAAGTGCTGCGTCCAGTGCGCTCCGGTTTGCACAGCTAGGTCGAAGCTTGCCAGCGTGGTGTTCTGCCGTTCGCGCGCGCCCAGATCAGGCCTGAGGACGAAAATCGTCCCCCCTTCGTTGAACACATTGCTTCCATTGAAATCCCAGGCTCCAGGCAGGCCAAGCACGCTGTTGTCGTGTCGGAAGCGCAGGCGTAACCCGACGCCCCGATTCAGGGCCAGACCAAGGTTGGCACCTTCGAGGGAATTGGAGTAGTCGTCGTTCGGCGATAAGCCGCTGGTATTGAATTGATTGCCGAAGACGTTGTAATCGAAACGTCCCCGTGAGCCAGCCAGCGAAGCGTATCCGCTTTCGGTACCGTAGTTGCCGGCATCTGCGCCGAAATGAAGTTCCGGAACTGGAGTCGTACCCGTGCCCGTCCAGACCTGAACTACGCTGGTCATAGCATCGGAGCCGTAAAGAGTGCTTTGGGTCCCACGCATGAGTTCCAGGCGGTCCGCCCCGGCGAGAGGAATAAGTCCGAAGTCGACTGTGCCTCCGGGTTCGGTGACGCTCACTCCATCGACAATCACTTTATTGAAATTGGAATCGCCGCCTCGCACGAACAGAGATGATTGACCTCCGCGCTGGCCTGCAGTGTTCACGACCGCTCCCGGCAGAAACCGGACCGCGTCGTCGGTGGCTACTGGATTCATGGTCTGCAGTTGTGGGCCATTCAGCGTTTCCACCACTGCGCCCGCGTCTTCTCCGGCGACCGGCGTTCCGGTCGCGGTCACAACGACGGTCTGGGTCGCCGTAGCAAGGCGGAGTTGAATCGTGATGATTTCGGAATGAGGAACGGCGAAATCCTCCTGGGCAGGAGCGAACCCCGGGCCGAGCACCTGTGCCTGATATTCGCCTGCAGGTGGCTCGCGAAACGAAACGGTTCCGTCTGCGCCGGAAGTGGACACTTGCACGGGAACGCTGGAGCCAGACGGCAGCAATGTGACTTGGGCGCCTGCTACGGCGATGCCTTGAGGATCCAAAACTTTGATCTTGATGTCAGAAGCAAAAGCGCATGACAGAAAAGCCAGAATCACAGCCACCGAAGAAGCAACCCGCATACCTTCCTCCTTTACACGCGAAAGGGGTTGATGGGGACGGATTGCGCCGGTCTCCTGGCTTGCGAGTAAGGATGAAGATGAATTCGATCCGAATTTCAGCGGCCGGCCTTCCCGGGACTTCCCAGTGGCCAGCGGCAGTTTCCTCGCTTACAGTTGCGCGGCAGCGCGGGCTTCACACCCGCTTCCCTGTCGTTCGCCGAGCGGCGAACGACGCGCATTCCGCAATGGATTTCAAAGAACAAAAACCTGTGCATGGAATGTACTCAGGAGAGGCGCTGCAAGTCAAATCAACATCGTCTTCGGCGCGGTGGTAAAGTTTCTAGTTCCGGCGGCTGCGGTCGTGACCGCCGCCCTGATCTCGGGAGGAAAACGATGAAAGCGTCCCAATTCTATCGACTCGCTGCTGTCCTCCTGCTGCTTTTTGCCGTAGGACACACACTCGGGTTTCGCCAGTCCGATCCGCAATGGGGCGTTGACGCGCTTCTTGGCTCTATGCGATCTATCCACTTTGAGGTGCAGGGATTCAACCGGACGTATTGGGACCTGTTTGTTGCTGCTGGTTTCTCGGTTGGTGTGTTTTACTCATTCGCGGCGATACTAGCGTGGCAACTGGGCGGATTTCCGGCAGATACTCTGGCGCATATGCGCGGCGTCAGGTGGGCGTTCGCCCTTTGCTTTGCCGCGATCACGCTGGTGAGCTGCAAATACCTCTTTGTCCTGCCCATTGCTTTCTCAACTGTGATTACAGCGTGTTTAACTTCCGCTGCATGGCTCTCACCAAATAGGTCTTCCGTCTCTCGGGCCGCGCACAACCTGCAATAAGAGGTTTTTCCGGCAAACCAGTATCAGGCCTGCAAGCCCAGATTGCGAGTGCTAGAATTTCAGGTTCGTAATGGAAGGTGTCCTCATGCCGGAAACTCTGCTGCAATCCGCCGTTCCAACTCCGCTGACTTCCCTGACGGAAGATGAAATTCTTTTCCGCGACAACATCCGTCAATTCGCCGATGAGAAAGTCCGTCCGCTGGTCAAAGAGATGGACGAGAAGGGCGTCTTCGAGAAGAGCCTCATCCACGAATTTTTTCAGCTCGGACTAATGGGGATCGAGGTTCCCGAACAATACGGCGGCAGCGGCGCGAAGTTTTTCGAGGCCATTCTTGCGGTCGAAGAATTGTCACGGGTCGACGCGTCGGCGGGTGTGATTGTCGACGTGCAGAATACGCTGGTCAACAACGCGCTTCTGCGCTGGGGCAACGAGGAGCAGAAGAAGCGTTATCTGCCACGCATGGCCACCGAACTGGTCGGAGCATACGCGCTCAGCGAGGCCGGATCCGGCTCTGACGCTTTTGCCATGCAAACCCGGGCTGCGCAAAAAGGAGGCGACTACGTTCTCAACGGACGCAAGCTGTGGATCACCAACGGCAAAGAGGCCGGTCTGTTCGTTTTGTTTGCCACGATCGATCCGAGCGCGGGATATAAGGGCATCACGGCCTTTCTCGTCGAAAAGGATTTCCCCGGTTTCACCGTCGGCAAGAAAGAAGACAAGCTCGGCATTCGCGCCTCATCGACCTGCGAACTGATTCTCGAAGACTGCCGCGTGCCCAAAGAAAACGTCCTCGGCGAAGTCGGTAAAGGATACAAGATTGCCATCGAGACGCTGAACGAAGGTCGCATCGGTATTGGCGCGCAAATGATCGGGATTGCCCGCGGCGCCTGGGAATTTGCCAGCCACTACGCCCAGGAGCGCAAGCAATTCGGCAAGCCGATCGCCGACTTCCAGGGAATCCAATTCCAGATCGCGCAGATGGCCACCGAAATTGAAGCCGCCCGGTTGATGGTCTATAACGCGGCACGCATGAAAGACGCTGGCGTGAACTTCGTCAAGGAAGCTGCCATGACGAAGCTGTTTGCCTCGCAGGTGGCGGAGCGTGTGACGTCACTGGCCATTGAGGTCTACGGCGGCTACGGATTCACCAAGGATTATCCCGTCGAAAAATACTGGCGCGACGCCAAGATCGGCAAGATCTATGAAGGCACGTCGAACATGCAGTTGGCGACTATCGCTAAACTCGTGCTCGGCGGTAAGTAAATTCGGGCCATTTCGCTCACGCCAGCACCAATTCGTGCTTGCTGTTTATGTGCATCGACTTGCACTTGCCTCCGCTTCCTTTGCAGGTCAATCCTTACCTAACCCCTTAATTATCATCTGTTTTCATAGTTTACCGACAATGGTTCCAAAGCTGCATTCCTCAGATTGCGCTGCTTTTTGAGGCAGGCAAACGAGGGCCAGTTGACGATCCTGATGGGCAGCACCGTAGTTCCTCCTGCAGCACCGGCCGCGAAGAAACACACGCTTTTGCCGCTGCTCACGATATTGTTCGCGATCTCCTATGGCCTAATGACCCTGCTGATCGTCGAACAAGGTGCCACAATCGCAAATCAGCGCACCCTCGTGCAGCAGCTGTTCGGTGACAGCGCTGAACTGTCGGCGATGAAAGTGAAGGCTGCCCGCAAAAAGGCGAATCCTGAAGTGCAGTTTCACGCGCAGGTTCCCGGCACCAAGGCCCAAAATGTTCCCGATCCCAAGATTCAAGCTCCGTCTACCCAGAGTCAATCCGGAAGCGAGCAAGTAGCGGAAGCCCCGTCGTCCCAGGCAGTACCACAACATCGCGCGCAGTCCCGTGCAGGAAGGAACCAGCATCCAGAATTTCGGATGCCGTCCCGGCCGCCTGATGATCTGACGAACGAGTACCGCGCGGTGAAAACGATTTAATCGTGCCAGCGGATCGTTCTGTGGAACCATGATCCGTCGGCGAAATGGAAACAAGCTCGATGCCTAAAAGCAAGAGCTAGATGCAAGAGAGAGTTTGAAATCCGAGAGCTGGACCAGATTTATGAAGGCCTTGACCCTAGCCTTGTTGTTGAGCTTACCGGTGCCGCGAGTGTCGCCCCCTCACCCGTTTCGGCAACCCGCGACGCGTGTCACCAAGCACTCTTCCGGCGGACGTTGGTATTTCGCCGCTTCCGGCCATGCCGTCTATTGCTATGGCCCGGTCATGACCATCCCCAGTGCCAAAGGAGATCTGCAGCGCGTGGCCACTTTCTGTCGTGACGGCAGCGCCACCGTGCCGCTGAAAGACTGATTCGCCGGCTCTCCGGGTGAAGCTACCTCTCGTTCCCTACCTGAGCGCGTTCCCGACTTGAGGGAGAACCTGTTCTAACACTTTCCATTCGTACCGCTCCGCTTTCATCATCAGTACAGCGTATTTCAACGGCATGTTGGGTCAAACCTTCATTCCCGATCGGCGGCATTGCGTGCGACAGAAGGTCCATGCCCCTGCATTTGCCAGCTTCGACGGCGTCACCGGCGGTATGATTCTGGATTTGAGCGAAGAGGGCCTGGCCATGCAGGCCCCGGCCAGGGTAGAGGCGCGAGGCCGCGTTCACGTGCAGCTGGATCTTTCCGAACCGGCTGGCCGCATCGAAACCACTGGCTACATCGCCTGGGCCGATGCGCTGGGCCGTGCCGGCGTTCGATTCTCGGAGCTTCCGGAAGAAGCGCGACGGCGTTTAGACCAATGGCTTTCGGTCAATGCAGAAGCGCCTGGCCACATGGCTCCGAAGGTGAGCGTAGGCCGAGTGCTTGCCGGATGGGGCGCGGAGAAGGCAGCGGACGCAGCCGACGAGCATGTTGCTATCAGTCTGGAGGCAGCGAGTGCTTCGGATTCCGCCAGCATGGCCTGGGCAGCTCCGGCACCGGGAACCGTCCAGTACGAATTCAATCCTCCAAGTTCCGACCTCAACCGCACGCTTCGAGTGATCGCAGAGAAGGCTTGCTCGTTGACTCGCGGATCCGGTGCGGCGATCGCAATCCTGCAAAAAGGAGCGGTCGTGTGCCGCGCCAGCGTGGGCACAATCGCTCCCGCCCTGGGAGCGCAGTTGGAAGTGGACAAGGGATTCTGCGGCGAGTGTTTTCGCACCGCCAAGTCATTGCGTTGCGACGACACCTCTACCGATTCACGGGTGAACCCTGACACCTGCAGCGAGATGCGCATCCGCTCCATCGTCGCCGCGCCAATTCGCTTCGAGCGCTCCCCCATCGGCCTGGTGGCAGTGTTCGGCGCGAACGCATTTATGTTTGACGAGGGAGACGTTGCCGTGGCCGAGAGCCTGGCCCACACCGTGCTGCTCAGCATGCGCAATGCCCTGGCGGAACTTCCGCTCAAGCAATATCGTTGATGCAAATTGGTCGGGTTGGACAGCCGCCCATCAAACGATTGCTTTTTCTTGAGACTCGCGAAATCTAACCTACGCATCCCACTAGATTGCGCCAGCGCATGCGGCCCAGCAAGAAAGTTTGCTTGGCGTAGACAAATCGATGCCAGCCGATTGTCTTAACATTGAGACCGCAAAGTGGGCAGTACAGACCCAAAAACCGCCGAAATTGAGGCCCTGTATCGCCAACATGAGGCGGCGCTGCTGCTGTTCGCGTCAGCGATTTCCGGCGATCGTGCTCGCGCTCAAGATGTGGTTCACCAGGTGTTCCTGAAGGCAATTGAGAATGGCCGTCTGGGCCAAGCGACAAACAAGAAGGCTTATCTCTTTGCCTGTACGCGCAACGCCGCTCTGAATGACGCTAAGCTTCGGGATCGAAACATGGATCTCGACGTCGACTCAGCGTGGTTTAGTCCGCCAGACCGGGACTATGCCGCAGAACAAAATCTGAGGCGTGCGCTGTGTGATCTTCCGGATGATCAGCGAGAAGTCATAGTTCTGCACATCTGGGGAGATCTCACTTTTTCGGAGATTGGTGACCTGCTGGGTATCAGCTCGAACACGGCGGCGTCGCGATACCGGTATGCGCTGACCAGGCTGCGCGGCTCAATGTGGGCAAAGGAGAATTCCTGTGCGGACTCCCGATGATGAACAATTCGAAGCCTACCTGAAGCGATTCCAACCACTTGCTCCTGAACCCGTGCCGACGATCAACGTGAGGGGTTCATCTCGGCGTTCGTCTTCACTTGGAAGATGGCCAGCCGCAGTAGCAGCCATCCTCATTTTGGGAGCCGTTGTTTTGCACTTTCGTAGTAGCCGAGTCGTAATTCCACACAGCTCCAGCGATGCTGCATTTGCACCTCGGCTTGCACCGTCGGAGCCACTAACGATGCAGAGTGCAAACGCGTGGCTGGCAAAAGCGCCATCGTTTAAGGCAGCGGTTGACGGCCTAGCGTTTCGCCCCCAAATTACCCCGCCCCCGCAAGGCAAACAGAGCGCGGTAGCCGTGCTAAGCAAGGAGAAAATCAGACTATGAAAACCTTGAGCATGATTCCTTTGACGATTTTGATTGCGTTGTTATCGGCCGGTTCGGTGTTGGCGCAACGAAACGTGTCCCTGGCCGAAAATGCAGCGTTAGGCTATTGGTCCGCGTTCTCCGAAGTACGGGATTCCGGTATTACGGATCAGCAAGCGAAAGAGCTCAATGCGATTCTCGACGGTACAGCACCATATGACGATTCGAAGTACAGGGACCTAATTGGCAAGAACACCTTGGCACTTCAAATCATGGCACGCGCAACCTCTCTGCCAAACTGTGATTGGGGACTGGACTACAGCCTTGGGCATGACCTTCCGGTGGAGTACGCCAGAAAGGCACTTGTTCTTGGTCGGCTTAATGTCCTCTACACGTTCCATTTATTGAAGAGCGGCAACAACGATGGGGCAGTTCGAGTTCTGGCGGCCGGTCTAAGGTTCTCGCATGATGTTGGAAACGGTGGATCACTCTTTGCCACGCTCATCGCAAAAGACCTGCTCGCGAGTCACCTCAGAGCTATCGCCGATGTGCAACACCTGGAACAGCTATCCGTCAGCCAGAGATCTGAACTGCAGACCGCCGTCACAAGAGTAGGGAAAGGACTTGACTGGCCTATGGCGGCAAAGCGCGATCTAGAGGCCCTCCGCGCAGATTATGCAGGAAACCCACAAGCATTCACGGCCCTGGCCCGGATTATTTCGGCATATGTTGCGGCCCTGAACGATCAGTCCAAAATGCCTGTGCTAGATGAAGCAGTAGAAGGCGCTCCCCAGCAACTCGCAAATGTGATCCCGAACGCAAAGCGAGTTCTCGAACAAGAGAATGATTTGAACAACACCCTCCAGCAGGTGCGCTTGCTCTTGCGGTGATGCGGGTGGATGGGAGTTGCTTCTTGGTAGAGGATCTGCCCGGAAGGCGTGGCGCTCACGGCCGTATGCTCCGCACATCTGCTGGCAGTTCTATTTCTTCTCGTGCAGGTTCTCCGCCTTTTCGAGAAATGCCCGCAGTTCCTCGATGTCCTCGGGAAGCATTTTGCTGAAGCTGATTCCGTTGCCGAATTGCGTGTCGCAGGTGACGACAGTAGCGAGGATCAGCAGCGTGCCGCCATCAATTTGGAGCTTCAGCTCGAGGCGCGTGCCCACGGGAAGCGGAAACGACGACTCGATATAGCAGCCGGTCAGGCTGAGATCCGATGTTGCGTGGCGCATGGGAGCGTCGCTGCCTTCCGGGCAGATTTCTACCGGCACGCTTACCTTCAAGCGTGAACCGCGGCGGCGATCGTCCTGCTGCGAGGCAGACATTCTGTTCACTTGCGGTGGTAGTCTGCGTGAGTATAACCGAGGCAAGTGGAATCGAGCAGTCCCGTTACTCGACAATGGCGAGCACGTCCCCCGCGTTTACAGCCACGCCTGGCTGCACCGTGATCTTCTGAACCTTGCCTTTTCTGGGAGATTTCACTTCGTTCTGCATCTTCATTGCTTCTACCACGACCACACCGGTTCCAGCTTCCACCGGCTCTCCTTCCGCGAGCAGAATGCGCACCACTTTCCCGGGCATAGGGGCAGTCAATTTTCTGGGACCATGGTCATCCGCAGTGCTGGAGCGGCTTCGGAACGAGCGCGGGTCGCGGACCTCGGCAGCAAACCGTTCGCTGCCTACCCACAGATGCCACTCGCCCCCGACGCGCTCGCATTTTACTTCGTAAGCTTGGTTGCCGAGCCGCAACGAGAGCACATCAGGACGCGCCAGCACGGCGTCGAGTCCGACGTCGCGGCCATCCAGACGGCAGGTCCAGCGGCCATCAGACTGCGTGAGTTCGAGCCGGTAATGCTTGCCGTCGATGAAAACGTCGTAGAGCATCAGAAGCAGTTGTCAGTTGTCGGTACTCGGTAGTCAGCAAAGCCTATGTGACGACCTGCCCTCACCCCGAAGGCCTGCATTTTTCTCCGGCGGGCCGAGGGATCTCCCATGCGAGATTCGTTGGACGGGACCTTCGCTTCGCCTGAAAAACGGCGCGCTCAGGATGTCGTCCAGGTGCCGAATTTGGTCAGTGGCAATCAGTGCAACGCCTCCTTACGCGCAGCCGACCTCCACCCCGAAGCCTGCGAGGCGGCGGATCCCGAGCCATTTCCTACTGGGCGTTCTCCCAACCCAGCGGCCTGCGTGCCCAGGGCAGCAAAGATTCCAGCAGCAACTGCGGCAACGGCTGCCGAATCGCGGTCCGACTGAGACGGATTGTCGCGCTGGCTCAAAAGGCGATCCAGAAATCCGGTGTCGAAATTGCTAGCATGAAAATCGGGATTTGCCAAAATGCGCCGGAACAGGGAAATGTTTGTTTTGATTCCGCCGACGAAATATTCGTTGAGCGCACGCGTAAGCCGACCGATCGCCTGCTCGCGGTCGCTGCCATAGCCGATCAGCTTCGCCAGTAAAGGGTCGTAGTCCATGGGCACAACCCAGCCCTCGTACATGCCGCTGTCGCGGCGAATGCCAGGACCAGAGGGCGCCAGTAACAAAGTGATCTTTCCCGGGCTGGGCATGTAATTGTTGTCCGGATCTTCGGCGTAGATGCGGCACTCGATGGCGTGCCCGCGGATGCTGAGATCTGCTTGCCTGAAGGGCAGCTTTTCTCCCGCGGCGATGCGAATCTGCAGGTGGACGAGATCAAGCCCGGTGACCAATTCAGTCACCGGATGCTCGACCTGAAGCCGCGTATTCATCTCAAGAAAATAAAAATTCTTTTGGCTGTCGACCAGAAATTCTACTGTCCCGGCATTGGTATATCCGGCGGCTTGCGCGACCCGAACGGCGACTTCGCCCATCTGGCGGCGCATCTCGGGGTCAACGATGGGCGACGGAGCCTCCTCCAGGACTTTCTGATGGCGGCGCTGCAGCGAGCACTCGCGCTCGCCGAGATAGACCGTGTTCCCGTGCTCGTCGGCGAGGACCTGCACTTCGATGTGTCGCGGGTTCACAATCGCTTTTTCGATGTAGACTTCGCCGTCGCCGAAGGCACGTTCGGCCTCGCTGCGCGCCGATTCCAGGGCCGACTTCAGTTGATCGTGAGACTCGACCAGGCGCATGCCTTTGCCCCCGCCGCCCGCAGCGGCTTTGAGCATGACAGGATATCCGATGTGCGCCGCCACTTGTTCCGCTTGCGCATAAGATTCCAGTCCGCGCGATGTGCCGGGAACGAACGGTATGCCAGCGCGCTCCATCGATTGCCGCGCGCGTGTCTTCGATCCCATCGCTTCCATCGCCGAAGCGGTCGGGCCGATGAATTTCACGCCAGCATCGGCGCAGGCTTGCGCAAACTTGGAATTTTCGGAAAGAAATCCGTAGCCGGGGTGAATGGCATCCGCGCCTGATTGTCTTGCGACGTCGAGAATTTTTTCGATGTTCAGATACGATTCGGCCGCCGCAGCCGGGCCGATGGGATAGGCTTCATCGGCTTTGCGGACATGCAGCGACGCGCGATCAACCTCGGAATACACCGCCACTGCGGCGATGCCCATCTCATGGCAGGCCCGAATCACTCGAACGGCAATCTCTCCCCGGTTGGCGATAAGGATTTTTTTGAACATGAACGCAGTTCAGACCAAAAGAATGATTCTAATGGACTCGATTGGAATTTCACGAACCGTTAACGGCCTTGGTCGGCTTGCTTCGCGGGGGATGCAGATTCACTTGCGAAACCAGGAATACCGCTAGAATCAGCAGTTCCGGTTCAATGGGATGCCGATACCGCGCGTGTGGAAATACGAAATAATATGTCGTCGGATAGGTCAGCACGAGGCCGGCGAAAAGCCACGCTGCCCGCCGCTTCTGGCGCAATGCTCGCAGCAGACCCCAGATTGAAATCACCGACGATGCCAGAAACAGAGAGCTGCGGAAATCCCAGGGCAGATGACTGTCGGTCGGTTTCGGTACGCCGTTCCAATAGTAAAAAAATCGCTTCAAGCTGATCACAGCGAATCGCCCGGGATATTCCCTGACCCACTCAAATGCTAGTCGCTTGCACTCCGCGGCATACGCTAGTTCTCCCATGCGCTGAAACTTTTCGAATTCAACCTTGTTGAGATTCGGCTGAAGATACGCCATGAGCATGCCATCGGCGCCGTTCCAGTTGCCTAGGCGGAACTGCAAGCCGAAATCGTCGCGCAGGAAGACGAATCGCCCAAAGGCTTCATAATTCCGGACCAGCCACGGCGAGAGCACCAGAAAGAACACCGCCGACGCAAGGGCGACGCCTGCGATCGAGGGCAGGCCGCGCCGATATCTTCGCCACCAGATCCACAATCCGCAAAAAGGCAGGAACGCGAGCATCGACGGATTGGCGAGGGCTCCAATTCCCCAGAGCACTCCGAAAGTGACCCACATGCGCCAGGCCAACTGTTCTTCCAACTCAACTGCAACCAGAAAAATTAAGCTCAGGATGAGGGGCGTGAACGTCGTGTCCCAGATCCAATGGATCGCCCAATACCATTCATAAGGCAGCAGGCCCCAGATCCACGCCGACCAGAATGCGATTCGCTCATCGAAGAGCTTGCGACTAATCAGAAAAATCGGAATGCAGGTCAGCGCCGAGAACAAACTATTGATGCTCAACAACACCCAAGCCGAAGCATACGTATAGATGCCAAAAAGCTTGAACACTCCGGCCATGAGAAACGGATAGAGCGGCGGTTCCCAGGCCGTCGGGCCGGTGTGGCCTCCGTAAGGATTGCTGAAGCCTTCGCCCAGCACGATGGAGCGGGCGACGCGTCCCATCTCCCAGCCGAAGCCGAAATTGTCGTCAGCCGTGCGTGTGCGGTACTGGTGGGTGATGCCGATCGCCGCGATTTGCAGAACAAACGATAGAAGGACCAGCCACAGAAGACTGCGAGGAAGCGACTGGGCGGGCTTGTCCATCTGGCGGAAAGTTTAGCAGGAGGCGAAAGAACTCAGCGATAGACTTCGCGACGGTGCCCAACGCGCAGAACGAGGATCACGGTGCGATCGTCCTCAATCTTGCAAACTATGCGGTAACTGCCGACGCGATATTTCCAGAGTTCTCCGAAGCGCGGCCCTTGCAAAGCCTGACCTAAACTGCAGGGGTTCTCCAACGGCGCCAAACGTTCGAGTAGAAATTTCAGAAGGCGCTTGGCATGCTGAGGATCGAGCTTGTCGAGTTCGCGCTTGGCAGCCGGAGCCAGCTCAACCTTCCATGCCATAACTTCTCAGGATTTTATGCAACGGAATGGTCTTATCCTTCCCGGCTCGGACGCGCGCCAAGGCCCTTTCTGCCTTGTAAATGTCTTCCAGGTCCTCGAGGTGAGTAAGGATGGCTTCCCGCGCATAATAGGTCTTTGTTCGTCCCGTGCGCTTGGCCAGCCGGTCCAGGCGCTTTTCGATGGATTGCGGCAGCCGAATCGCCAGCATGTTTCCTCCTGCTATACAAGTATAGCAGCCAGCTTGACCCAAGCTATTTCTCTTTTGGCTGGCGAACGAAGCTTACCTCGAAAGGAAGATCGGCCTTTTCACCTGAGCGCAGCCATTGGGAGCGCCGGCCGAAGCGATAACGCAGCAGTGTCCAAATCGCGAGCCAACCGTCGGAGTGGCGGATTTTCTTGCCTTCGACGGCAGAGCGAGGTTGGTATGAAATAGGAACTTCGGCGATCTTCTCGCCGATTCGGCAGAGTTTCGCCGTCACTTCCGGACAAAACTCGAAGCGATGGCAATCGAGGCGAATTCGGGAAAGAAGTGAACGCCGAAAAACCTTGTAGCACGTGGCCTCGTCGTGGATGCCGGCGAAATAAAGAACGTTGGTGAGATGGGTGAGCAACTTGGCGCCGAGAAAGAACCGCCAACCGCGCTCCGGACGATCTGGCCTGACGCCATAGACCACGTTGGCGCTGCCCTGTTCGAGCGGTCGCAAGAGCGCAGCATAATCCTGGGGATCGTATTCGAGATCGGAGTCCTGAATAAGTACATACTCTCCGCGCGCGTAGGCGAGCGCTGTCCGGACCGCAGCACCCTTACCGGAATTCGTTTCGTGAAAAACAACCGTCACATTTTCGAGCGCGGGTAATGACTGCAGTTTCTCCCGGGTGCCGTCGGTCGAGCCGTCATCGACGATGATTATTTCTTTCTTCACCGGCGAAGCCTGGATGGCCAGCAGCAATTCATCGATGTGCGCGGCTTCGTTGTACACCGGCACAATGACGGAGACGCGGCCGAGCCAGTGATTGCTGGCGGCGGCCTCGGTCTCGCTAGCTTCGATAAGAGATGCCTGCGCGTTCATTCAAACCTATTTCGTTGTCCGGATCCTCTTCTGTTTCAATCAGGATAGCATCACTGCGTGCTGGCAGAAGGTACCCTGCGCAGCACATAAATCACGTTTGAGGAACGCGGGACATAGGTTGCTGCGGAGTTCCCCCAAACGTAGTTCGTAGTCGACGCGAGATCCGCCATGCCAACTCTCTCGTAGCCGGCGCTCATGAACTGCCGCGTCCAATCCAAAAAGGGCGCCGCCTGCACTGCCCCTTCGCGTTCGCCCCAGGAATTCCGCACGTCAATGTACACAAGAAATTCGGGCCGGTTCTTCTCCAGTTCGCGTTCGAACTGTTCCCGCATAGTCGCCGTGTATTTGTGCCGCACAATCAAGCCGTACATGTAGATGTGCCCGGTCGCAGAGCGGCGGCGTGCGTAGAAATAGATCTCAGGTTCGGAGCCGAGCACCGCAATGCGATCCGCGTCCATCGAGTTAGCCTTCACATAGTCGGCGACCGCCATCGTGGCTTCGAAAGGGTCATTGGGATAAGTAGATTCGAGAACTTGAAGAGGACTCCGCACGAAATAGTCTCGCCGCTGCGCAAAAACCGTCGATGCCAGGGCCAGCATGAAGATAGCGATGGGGACGAACCTGAACCTCAAGAGCTTAGGTTTTGCGGCCAGCCATTCTTCGGCCGCACTGACGGCAACACCAACCAGAATTGCGATCACCGGCAGCACCAAGACGAAATAGTGAGGCCGGAAAAATACTCCAGGACAGGTCGATAAGAACGAGCACAGCAAAAGCAAAGCCATAAGACGGGAATAGCGGCGCGCTCCGGCACTCCAGCACATCGCAGAAAAGCCAATTGCGGCAAGGATCCAAATCGCGACTGCCGGGGCAACTACGGTCGAGCTATTTTCGAGAAACGCGTGAATACCGCGTCGCAAGCCCATCTTCGAGTATTCGCCCGCGTAGGAAACAGTCCAGAACCAGAATTGGGGAAAGACTCCAGCTTTAAGCAGCCACAGGCAGGTGATCGCGTATGGAACCGCGACTCCCGCCACATAGATCGCGATTCGCCGTGCGGTGAACCGCGCGTCTTTGCTCTTCCTGGCGGGCTCAAACCACAAATACAACATGCAGAAGAGCACAAAAAAAATGCCATGCTGCTTCATCAGCACGGCGATACCCGAAGATACGCCACCGACGAACAGAGCCCACGCGTTATTCGAATCCATGCCTCGCAACAAGAGCAGAACCCCAATCAGCGCCGGGAGAACGACAAAGTTGGTGGCATGGGCCTGAAACCCCATGACTGACGAACTTGCCGAAAGCACCGCGTAGCTGCAGGCCGCGATCACGCCCGCCAGCCGCCCGAATAAGCGGGCCGCCAAAAAGTACATGACTACGATCGTCGCGGCGTTTAATAGCAGCAGGCCGAGATGAATACCCGTCGGCGTCTCGCCAAGCACGGCCATGATCGCCGCGTAGGCTGCATAGATTCCCGGCAACTTCATGTTGTAGGCGAGTTGGTACGGTGGAATGCCCTCAAGCATAAGCTGCCCGGAATAGGCATACTCGCCTTCATCGCGCTCGAGCGGCATGTCGCGAAGTCGGTAGCGCACTAATCCGAAGAAGATCAG
Source organism: Candidatus Sulfotelmatobacter sp. (assembly GCA_035710725.1). Classification (GTDB taxonomy): domain Bacteria; phylum Acidobacteriota; class Terriglobia; order Terriglobales; family Acidobacteriaceae; genus Sulfotelmatobacter. Next base: position 51,193 of record DASTCY010000056.1, read on the forward strand.
CAGCGCGAGCAGTATTACGAAGACGGCCACGCGCGATGGCTGCAAGCGTCGTGGCGCGTCATGCACCGATAGGGGCGCAGCTTGCGCTTCGGAAGTGTTTTGCATTGGCGTCTGCGCCGATTGTATCGAACCCGCGCACGAGCTAGTGCTGCGGCGGATTAGAGGATGTGCCTTGTGCCGAGGGCTGGCGAACAAAGAACTGCCACTTATCCATTCCGGCGGGGACTGCAACATCGAAGAATCCCACCATCATTTCGTCGGAAGTCCGGTCTCCCCAGGTCACCATCTTTTCGGGATCGGGATTGTGCGGATTGTTCCGCGAATTGTCGTACCAGGCAACAGCACGCAGCTTCGTTCCCGCATGGAGCAGGCGCGGCTCGGCCAGGCGATAACTCAGTTGCCAGTGAAAGTGATAGTTCACGCGAAGCAAAGTCTCGATGCTGCCGTCATCGTGAACAATGTCGTACTCGAAACGTTTTCCGCGCAGGTGCATATGCGGAAACAGGCTGAGCAGGCTGGCATTATTGGGAAGCGTTCCCTGCACTTCCACGCGGAAGTTGTCGGCGCCGGGTGGGATGATCAGCGCATGATTGTTCAGTTGCAGCGTGATCACGCGCTGGGCTGGCGGGGCCTTCGCGAACACCAGACCAATCGCGGTCCGATCCTCGGCCGAGGTGCCGTTTGTCGTGTAGTGCATCTGGAAAACCAGGTCCGAGCCGGCGGGAACAAACTTTGCCATGCCATCCGGCCATTCGTCGGGCGAACTGCCGGGAGCGTAGACAAGCAGCAAATCGCTGGTAGTCTCGTGGGCCTGCCGGCGCTCTTCGGGATCACTGAGCGTAGATGCCGTGAACGGCTCGCCGACGGGAGCATGATGCAACCACGCCGAATCCGGCGGGCGAATGTAGACGACAGCGTGGTGCACGTGTTCGCGCGCCGAAGGCCGCATCTCCGATATCTGCACCCATGTGTCTTTGGCGAAATGCGTGGGCGCGATTTCGTACGTGTATTCAATTTCGCCGTGCGCGGGAATCCGCAACGGCTGTGGCATCTGCACGATCAGATCGGGCTGAGGAATATTCCAACCCTGCGCCCAGTGGGGCGGGGACGGCGCATCTTTTGGTTCACCCGCCGGCGCTCCCGCCTCAGACCACGCGGCCAGGGTCGCAATTTGATTTTCGCTCAGCGACGGATCATTCTTGAATTTTCCGTATTGCGGATCGGCAAACCACGGCGGCATCATTCGCATTTGCGTTTGGCTCGCGATCCTCCCGGCCCACGAGCGTGTTTGCTGGTAGGTCACGAACGGCATGGGCGCGATCTCGCCCGCGCGATGGCAGCTTTGACAATGGTCCTGCAAAATTGGAAGAACATCGCGATAGAAAGTGGGCGGCTGTGCGGCGGTGCCTGCAATCCACATTACGAAGATAGCCAGGATGGTCGAAGCGGAGAAGCAAGCGAGCAAGTAACGCATTCATTGAAATCCTACATGCGCACGGGGAATGGCGCACGTCCCCGTGAGACACCCAAGGGGAAGGCAGGGTGCATTTTCAATGAATGCCCCTTTTGATAAAAAGCTGCCTCCGCGTTCAGACCGGCACGCAGTTGAAAGCGGAGGCGATTAGGACTGACGACTTAAGCTATCTTTTGTGACCTATCGCGACCCTCGCCGGTGGCGGACTTCCCAGCCGTCGCGTTCACATTGATCTTTTCCGCGAGCCCGTTCAGCTTCTGATCGGCTTCCTTCTCTTCATCGAGCGTCTGTTGCAGTTCCCGGCTGGCCTCATTTTGTCCTAAAAGCGTTGCAAAAGTGCGCGCCGTGCCGTATCCCGCCATTTCATAGTGCTCAACCCGCTGCGCGGAAGCGATGATCGCGGCGTCCCGGACATCGGGATCATCGATATCGTCGACCAAATCGCTGCCTTCATCGAGGACACCCTTCATCCCATCGCATTTTTCGCCTTTAGCCTTTTCTCCCAGTCTCGTAAATATGTTGTCGAGGCGGGTCGCCTGGACTTTGGTGACCTCAAGGTGTTCGGTTAATGCTTGCTTTAACTGACTTGATGTTGCGGCTTCAATCATCTCCGGCAATGCCTTAATGATTTGCTGTTCGGCGTCGTAGAGATCCCTGATCTGCTCGATATAGAGTTGTTGCAATGAGTTCGGTTTCACTTTTCCCTCCGCTATTGTTGGATTTTCAGACTTGCTGGATTGCGCGCGAATATGCAGCCGGCGCTACGCTGCTTTTCTGGTGCGGGCGGCTTTCAGAGCGGCGTTTCTGCGAGCCTTCGGCCCTCGCTTTGCGGCACTCTTTTTTCCTTGCCTTGACATCGCCTGGCGGCTGGCAGCAGATTTTGGTTCTCGCTTCAACGCCCCCGAAACCGCATCTGAGCGCTTGCTTGATGTCTTATGATGCGGTTTTTGCCCGGAGGCTGAATCCTGTTCAGCCTTCTTTCGCACGGACGCGGGGCCTTTCGGCGGTGCAAGCTTTACTCCGGCACGACGTGCCTTGGAAAGACCGATGGCGATCGCCTGCTGGGGTGACCGCGCACCGTGCTTACCTTCCCGGACGTGATGGATCTCTTCCCGTACGAATTCTCCCGCCTGAGTAGATGGCGATTTACCTTCGCGGGCATCCTCGCGCGCGCGTTCTACTGTCTCACGTTCCGGCATGGCCGACCCTCAAATGCAAGTATCGAATCGCCTGTTATGGCTTTCAATCCCGCGTTCGCTGTAGTCCCAGAATCATCCGGATGTATGCGATGGGACTCGGCTATCTTGCGGACTGACCGAGCCATTGTCCAATACCGCGCACGCGAGGAGGCAACCGTTTTCTCGCTTCTTTTCCGATATGGCGAGAACTTGTGCTCCGGCCCATTTCCACCTGTTCGAACATCTTTCGAATTTTTCAGGGCCAGGAAATATGCTATATTCCCCCAATTACCAAAGTGGCAGTTGTTTCTGATCTAGGCCGTCAGAACCATGGACCCTATTGCCACACTTCCCTCTGGGTGCTTTAGCGGAAGTCCGTCGCGAGCACGATCCATTGCCGGTCTCACCCTGACCGAGCTTAGTTATTCGGCGGGAACCGAGATACCGGCCCATGCCCACGAACTCCCTTATTTTTCACTGGTTCTGAGGGGCAGCTACTCGGAACGATTTGGCCATCTGGTACGGGAGACACAGGCCCTGGACATTATCTTTCACCCCGCGGGAGAGCCGCAGTCTCAGGTTTTCCATCCGGGTGGCGCTCGATGCCTGGCCATCGAACTCGGACCTCCATTCATAGCGCGTTTTGGCGATTATCTGCGCCTCCTCGAGGGCAGGGGCGGATTCGTCACCGGACATCCTGCATCCCTGGTCGCAGCCGTGCACGAGGAGTTTCGCAGCCGGGACGAGGTCTCTTCGCTGGCGATCGAGGCGGCGGCGCTCGAATTGATCGTGGCCGCGGTGCGCGATCGCCGCACATTGGAGGACCGGCAGGTCCCTTCATGGATTGCGACCGTCGAGCAGCTGTTGCGGGAGCGCTTCACGGAACATCTCACGCTGAACGACATCTCCGCATTCGTTGGCGTCCACCCCGCGCTTGTCGCGCGGTCGTTCCGCAAATTCCGCGGAATGTCGATTGCGCACTTCCTGCGCCAGCAGCGGATCGAGTTTGCCTGGCGTCGGTTGGCTAAGACTGACCTGCCATTGTCCCAGATTGCGCTCGAGGCCGGTTTCTGCGACCAGAGCCATTTTTCCCGGGTGTTTAAAAAGATCACAGGCATGCGACCGAACCAGTTTCAAGCTCGAACCCGGATCTCGTAAGAAAAATCCAAATCAGTACTTTTTTTACAAGATTTAGGAAAACCACCCGCTTAATATTTCGTCGCCCTGCGCCCCTCCGTTTACTGGGGATTCGCTCCAACTATTGCTAAGAAAGTACACATGGTGCGCCGTGTGTATTTGCCAGCGCTCGTCGTTTTTGCAGGTTTTGCTAGACACGCTTTTCCTGTTCTTGCCACTGCTTGAATCATCGCCGCAGTGCGGTTCTAAACGTTGTCGACAACCGATATTTGCATGCCGAATGGGGGGCAATATGCAAAAGAGTAAAGTTGCAGTTTTTCTGATGAAGGCTGTATTTGTGGTCGTGACGATGCTGGCCCTGCCCTCGGCGCAAAGCCAGACCGTCACCACCGGTGCTATTGCGGGAACAGTAACGGATCCAGCGGGCGCCGTTATTGCCGGCGTCAAGGTCACGGCAACTGATAAATCTACCGGACTGCAGCGCACCACTGAGACCGGCGAGGCCGGAACCTATCGCTTCAGCTTGCTGCCTCCCAGCGTGTATCAGCTGCAATTCTCAGTGACGGGATTCAAGACGGCGATGGCACCACCAGTTACGGTGGTCGTGACCGAAATCAGCACCGTGAACCTGGCTATGCAGGTTGGACAGATCCAGGAGACGGTCAATATTCAGGCTGACGTCCAGCTCGTCCAGACCGAGACGGCGACCTTGGGAACGGTAGTCGACAATCTCACGATGAATGAAGTGCCGCTGACGACGAGGAACTACACGCAGGTTCTGAGCATGTCTCCCGGCGTAGTCTCTGACGTAAACAATGCGTCAGCCCTGGGCAAAGGTACTCAGGATATGTATGTCAATGGCTCAAGCAATATCAGTAACAACTTTCAGATGGATGGCTCGGACATAAACAATTACGGCAGCAGCCGCGCCGATAACTTTGTGCAGCAAGCGGGCATCGCCATTCCGAGCCCCGATGCCATTCAAGAATTCAAGATCCAGACGACGCTCTATGACGCCGGCTATGGGCGTGATGCGGGTGCCAATGTAGACGTGGTAACGAAGTCTGGCACGAACCAGGTGCACGGCAGCCTGTTCGAGTTCTTCCGAAATGACGTGCTGAATGCCAATGATTTTTTCCTAAACCGGAATAACCAGCCCCGCCCAGTCATGAAGCAAAACCAGTTTGGCGGAACATTGGGAGCCCCAATCATCAAGGACCGTCTCTTCGTCTTCGGTTCCTATCAGCGTAGTACGCAAGTAAATGGACTAAGCCCCGATTCATTTTCGAGCAATCTGCTTCCGCCATTGACGGATGACCGATCGGCCGCCGGAATCGGAGCCGTTGGATGCACTGAAACCCCGACCTTCGGTACCGTACAAGTAGCGTGCGATGGATCAAACATCAATCCTGTTGCGCTCAAGCTCCTCAATATCAAGAATCCGGACGGCACGTTTTTGATTCCGACGCCACAGAAAATTGTGAATACGCAGCAAGGCATCGCCGGCTTCTCCGCCTACAGTCTTCCAGGACATTTTACTGAAGACCAGATCCTGATTAACACCGATTACGTAGTTTCGCCAAAGCATCGGCTCAGCGAACGCTATTTTTATGCGCGCGATCCGCAAGTTAAGCCTTTTAGCGGCTGTTTCTTCGAGCCTTGCACGCCGGGATCGGGAGTGCAGGCCGAATTCAAAAACTATATCGGGTCGCTGAAGCTGACCTCGACCCTTTCCAGCACTTTCGTCAATGAGGCTCTGGTCAACTACACGCGTAATACAGGACTTTTGACCAGCCAGAGCAAGATCACCGATCAATCATTGGGGATTATCCCTGGGGATCCTGGTTTCCCCAAAATGCCGGTCACAACAATTTTTGGGCAGTTCAGTATCGGAGGCAACTTCAATGACGACTCCGATTCCGCTGTCAACCAGATGCAGTACTCCGACCAGATTGCGTGGACACATGGAAAGCACACGTTGCGTGCTGGGTTTCAATTTGAGAGAAACCAGTTTCACTTCAACGATCCCGGACCGCGTCGGGGCATCCTGATTTTTACCTCTTTCCCCGATTTTCTCCTCGGGCTGAGCGCGGCGCAGAATGGCAGCACCTTGAGCAATGTCTTCTTGAGCGACGGAATAGCCGGTGATCTCGACAAGAACTACCGTGCCAATGATTATGCCACTTTCGTACAAGACGATTTCAAAGTCTCGCGTCATCTTACCCTGAACGTTGGTTTGCGGTGGGAGATCAATGGAGGCGTGAGCGACGCTCACGGCAAGCTAAGCAGTGTGTTCCCGAGCCTCGCGCAAGCTACTCAGCCCACTCCTGGCAATCCGACGTTCGCAGGCTTTGTGGTGCCGTCTAATTTCCCGGTGCCTTTTCCGAGCGGTATAACGAAGCTCTCTGGGAAAACGTTAGCCAGAACGGATACGCCTCTACACAACCTGGGTCCGCGCTTCGGCTTTGCGTGGCAGCCGCTGCCTAGTTCAGCTCGATTGGTCGTGCGTGGTGGCTATGGCCTATTCTTCACGCGCACCAATGGCAATGCCGTGCTACAAACCGTTGTGTCTCAGCCGTTCGTCAGCATAAATACCCTTACGGGACCTGGAGCAAGTCTGGCGACATTTCAGGCGCCTTTCAACCCCGCACCAACGCCGGGAGTGTTCACTCCACGCAGCGTCACTGGCCCGCCACTCACAGCTGACTTCGTGAGCGAAAAGTACGACTCTCCACTAGCCCAAGAATACAGTTTGAATGTTCAGTATGAATTTGCTCCCAAAACGATGCTTGAGGTTGGATATGTGGGTACTCGGGGCAACCGCCTTGCAATGACGCGGAATATCAATGAATCTTTGCTGGCGAGTTCATCAAATCCTGTGAACGGCCTGACAACCAACACTGGCGCCAACGCGCCCCAGCGAGTACCTATACTCGGGTTTGCTCCGAATGGCTTGGTCAGCATCGAGACCGAGGGTGCCTCCATGTACAACAGCCTGCAAGTGACGGTGAGAAGGCAACTAGCACATGGTATGGAGTTCCAGACCGCCTACACCTATGGCAAAGCTATGACCAACGTGGAGAGCGGCGGCCATGGCCCGGCCGGTGGGAGCCAGGCGACATTCACGGGCGGCGACAGCAACAGCAACAGCCCCACCGATCTACGCCAGCAGTGGGGACCTGCAGACTTTGACCGCACGCAGCGCCTAATACTCAGCTACCTTTGGGAGCTTCCCCATCCGAGCAATGGCTTCTTAGGTAATAAAGTTCTGGGAGGCTGGGCATTCTCCGGCGTAACCACTGCTCAGAGCGGGGACGCACTCACGCTTACTGATCCCCTGGGCGGTAGTATTTTTGGCGATGCAGGAACCTCACGAGCGGAATTGCGGCCTGGCCTTACAACCTCTCAGATTGCGACTCATGGCACTGTAGAACAGCGTCTGGGAGGCTGGTTCGACACCAATGCAGTCTGCGCAGCTCCTGATATTGCTCTGCAAATTTGCGAAGCTCGACCTACCGGGCCTAACGCTCCGCCTATCAATACTCTCTACGGCAACCTGAGACGTGGAACCGTGCGTGGACCCCACCAGTTCAACTTTGACATGGCGCTCTCAAAGAGGATACCAGTGGGCGGATTGAGTGAAGCCGGCATGGTTGAATTCCGCAGCGAATTCTTCAACGCGTTCAATCATCCCCAATTTTCAGATCCAGGTCTGCAGTTTGGAACTGCAGGCTTTGGCCAAATTATCGGCACCAACGTGGCGCCGCGCATGATTCAGTTCGCGCTGAAGTACAGCTTCTAACGCAGTGAAACGCTCGACGTCCATGACTGGTCTCATGATGCCCTCCCCCAAAGGGTCGTGAGACCAGTTATGGTTTCTTTGGGGTGCCTGCTCAATGGATTCGAAGCCTTAATAACGCGGGCGGATGCCGATCCTTTCGCGTTCTTTGTGAAAGGGTGAGAAACGCAGAACTCGGTGCCAACGTCAAGTCCACTTTTGTGGGTACGAATTCGGCTTGTCAAGGCCACAAAAGTGGATGTTTCTTCCACAGCTTAACTGATTGCAAATAAGGGCAAGCCAAAATAGCTATCAAGAGAACCAATCACTTAGGGGCACGAATTTCCCGACTTTCCACAGTGTTCCGCAAGGAACGCAATCAACGTTCACGGAGAGATATCCCAGGGCCGCAGTTGTCGACCGCGATACAATGGCCAGCTCTTCCCACAAAAACATATGCGCAAAATTCTTTTGTTCAGCTTGATCTCCTCGTTAGCCCTTGCTCAAGCCAATGCTCAGAGCTCGTCCGGCGGGCAGAAATATGTTCTCGACGCGGGACCCAAAACCGTGGCCTTCGGCTACTACGACGCCAAAGCCAAGCCCGTTTTGAATATTCACTCCGGAGACACGGTCGAGTTCCACACCGTCATCACGAATAGTCCCGATGGACTGGAGAAAGCCGGCGTCGCCGCCGACCAGGTCGAGCAGAAGCTGCGCGACATTTTCCGCGACGTCACCGACCGAGGGCCGGGCGGGCACGTGCTGAATGGGCCCGTGTACATCGAAGAAGCCGAACCGGGAGACACACTCGAAGTCCGCATCCAGAAAATCGACTTGGCGATTCCATACGCCTACAACGGATTCGGCCCCACGCGCGGCTTCCTGCCAGAAGACTTTCCGTATCGCAAGATCAAGATCATTCCGTTAAACCGCGAGCGCATGGTGGCCGAGTTCGGCCCTGGCATTGAGATTCCGCTGCGTCCGTTCTTTGGAAGCATGGGCGTGGCTCCTCCCGAAGCCTATGGCCGAATCGACAGCGCTCCGCCCGACATTCACGCCGGCAACATGGACAACAAAGAACTGGTCGCGGGCAGCACGCTCTATATTCCCGTGCACGCGCGGGGCGCGCTGTTCGAGATCGGAGACGGCCATGCCGGCCAAGGGAATGGCGAAGTCGACATCACAGCGCTGGAAACTTCTCTTGTGGGAACGTTGCAGTTCGTGGTGCACAAAGGCACGCACCAGAAATATCCGCGGGCCGAGACCCCGACGCACTACATCAGCATGGGATTCCATCACGAGCTCTATCCCGCCACTCAGACCGCGGTGCGCGAGATGGTCGATTTCCTCATGGCAGAAAAGCATCTCAGCCACGACGATGCTTACATGCTGACTAGCGTGGCGGGGGATGTATCGATCACCGAGCTGGTGGATGGCAATGTCGGCGTCCACGTGATGCTGCCGAAAAGCATTTTCGTGAAACGGTGAGTCGGTCGATTGCTCGACTTGTCCGGAAACGACTGCCGAAAAAAAGGATGGTCGAATCGAGGCTGATACCGCGAAAACTTGTTCTTCAGGAATCTCGCGCCTTGGGCGGGCGATTCGTGGGGATCCATTACCAGGTCAACGGTCGGAACCTTCTCGAGAACGAAATCTGGCAGGGCTGGTTCGTGCCAGTAATCCGGAGCGCTCATTTGAATACGGAGGCCAATTCGTTTGTCATTCTTCTTGGCGAGGTCGAAGACGAGCTTGAGATATTCGGGAAACTGCAGGCGCCCCGGTTGCGGCTGGATTTCCCGCCATGTGGGACGGATGTAAAGCTGCTGCCCAAGCGGAAACTTAATCAGATCCTCGATCGCCCGTGGGACGTTGTCGGACTTGATCTCCTCCGTTCCCATGTCTGCGGTAATGTAGGTGACCAGTCCCTTGCCATAGTTCGGAACAACATCTTCCGAAGGGATGGTGGTCATGACTACTTCATCGTTAGGAATCGCGGCATCGGGAGCAAATTGAGGGAACGGCCCTTGATTGAGTCGGTCGGTCACCGGCGGGCCGGAGCCAAAATCATACTTGTCCCAATTGTGAGCGCGCACGAGAGCGTGCGCTTTGTTTGCCGCCAGTTCCGCTGCTGCTGCCAGCGCGACACTACTCTTCAGAAATTGTCTGCGGTGCATGAATGTGCCATATCATACGCCATTACTTTTTGAAAACGGTCGAGCCCCCCGTGACCGTCTCCACGATCTCAATGTCTTTGATTTTATCCTTGTCCACCGTGTGAGGGTCATCTGCCAGGACAACGAAGTCTGCTAGCTTGCCCGGTGTGATCGATCCCTTGATTCCTTCCTCGTGTGAATTGTAAGCACCGTTGATCGTATTTACCTGCAAAGCCTCATCCACGCTGATGCGCTGGTTCGCTCCCCAGGTCTCGCCATTCCAGCCGGTGCGTGTCACCATGCCCTGAATGCCCATCAATGCCGCGAACGGTCCAGGGTAGAAATCGGAGCCAGCTGCCGGTCGAATTCCAGCATCGATGAACGAGCGGTATGCCATGCTGTGTTTCATGCGTTCTTCGCCATAGAAGTGGAACTTATCCGAATTGTAGTAGGCATAGGTGGTGAATACAGCAGGCATCGCATCCAGCGCCTTCATGCGACGCAGCAGTTCATCGTTGATCTGAGTGCAGTGAGTGATCTTGGGGCGTACGTCAGGCCGTGGCGCGGTCTTTTGTGCCCGTTCGTAGGCCGTGAGCACCATGTCAATCGCAACATCCCCATTGGCGTGGCAGTTGGGCTGAATACCCGCCCTCTGCACACGCTCCGCCCATGCGTTGAGATCTTCCTGATTCTCCGTGATGTTGCCGCTGTAAGGAGGATTGGTGCCAGCGTAGGGCTGGCTCAAAGCCATGGTGCGCTCGGAAAATGAACCATCGGCAGTGTGCTCGGAGGTGGCGCCGAAACGAATCCACTCATCGCCGAAGCCAGTGTTGATCCCATTTTTGATCATCGACTCCAGCAGCTCCCCGCTGGCCTCAAAGCTCACCCGGTGCAGCAACTCGCCGCGCGTCCGCACCTGCTGCAGCGCAAATAAGTCCCCTTCTTCGTGGTGGACGCTGGTCAACCCATAGCGAACGAATTGTTTGGAGATATATGCCAGTCCGTCGCGGTCGCGCTGTTCCATCTGTTCTGCTGTGAAGGTCTCTCGCTTGCCAACATTATCGAATACATCTCGTGCTCGGTCGGTGACGCGGCCGGTGAGCTCGCCGTGCTCGTCACGATCGTACGTTCCGCCCATACGGTTCGGAGTTTGCTTGTTCACTCCGGCCAGCTGAAGAGCTTTACTGTTGTAGAACGACGTGTGGCCACCACGATGATGTACGCAAACTGGATGCTCTTTGGACACCTGGTCGAGATCGTGCAGGTTGAGCTGACGGTTGTCCTTCACCTTTGTATCGTCGAAGAAATGGCCTTCGACCCAAAAACCAGCGGGTGTCTTCTGAGCTTGGGCTCGAAGTTTCTCGATGACGCTGGCGATGGTGACGAATTCAACTTCATATGGATTGCCGACGAGAACTTCGTACAGCAAGGTGTTGCCTGGCGCGTGATTGTGACAATCGATGAAGCCGGGCACAATGGTCATCTGCTTAGCATCGAAGGTGCGCGTGCGTTGGCCGATGAACGCTTTCGCTTCCGTCGTGCTGCCCACAAAAGCGAACTTTCCTCCCTTAACTGCAAAGGCCTGCGCCTGCGGTATTTGAGGATCGACCGTGTAGATCTTAGCATTGAAAACAACGAGATCAGCGTGGCGCGGATCAGCCTCGGCGGTTTCACCATGAGCAAGCATGCTGGAGTTCAGAAAGCTGCTGCCTGCAACGCCAGCCATACCCCAGCCAGCGAGGCCCAGGAAGTCTCGTCGAGTATGACGATGTCTGTTCATTGGCTACTCCTATTCTTCAGTATGAAGTCATGTCCCTACCGCAAAACGGTCGCGTCATAGAGAAGCGGTCTCATAAGAAGTAAATCGCGGTTCCCTCAGGGGCTGAAGCCCGTAGGTTTTTGGCATTTGACAGCACGGCTAAAAGCCGTGCCCTTCCACAAGACCGTTGTTGGCGGCTCGGTTAAAACGTGCCCCCTTCCACAGCAATTGGATACCTTCTGAGGATTCCGGCTTCTACTGCTTGACGGAAACAGAAACCGAAGCATGGCAAAGCGTAAAGCTCGTGCAAAAATTCCCTCGTGAGTCTAATCGCTCTGCCAATCTAAAAGAAGCAGTCGCGTTCGCTGTAGGAAGATGCTGTGGCGAGCGATCGCGCGGCGGTCGGGGGGCCATCCTTCCAAATTGCCTGTCCAGCAAGGGTTTTAGGGCGTGGGGCTAGAACTTTTGATTTCCAATCCTGAGATTTCTGTTTCAAGCAATGGGTGGTTTCTGGTATGCTCGGGCAAGTTTTCACCTGAGTGAGTTCACGTGGAACCTTGGGGGTAGCAAGGCACCCTCACGTGAGTCACGCCTCCCGTCACGCCGCAATCCGCTCGCCGCGTGAGAGTGGTGGCTCGCAGTTCTGCCGCTAGCCAAATCGAGCAATTCCTAATTTGGAGATGAGGAATGAAGTGTCTGTGGGCCGTCGTGTGTCTGTCTGCTTTTTTTTGCGAATTGCAATGTGCCGCGTTTGCGGGTGTATATGTGAAAAGCCCAGCCAATAACTCCACCGTGGCAGGATCGGTTAATTTTTCCGCCTCTGCCAGCACCTCGTGCGGTGGAGGAGTGGCGTCGATGGGAATCTACACCGCGCCTTATCAGCTTGCCTATTCTGTGAACGGAGCAAGCCTCAATACTAGCCTGAACCTAAGCCCCGGAACCTACCACATGGTGGTCGAAGAATGGGACCGATGCGGCGGAGCCAGCACCGCTCCGGTAACAGTGACGGTCGCGGCAAATGGAAAAGTATTCTCGAACTTGCAGCGCAGCGGAGGCTGGGGCGCATTCGGGCAAGGGCCTCCGAATTTCGTCGACTGCTCGCCATCACCCTGCGACGGAATCGCTTATTCCATGTTTCAGGGCATAGGCTCGCCGTCCCTCACCGGACAAGCGACGCAATACGGCCTGGGCGGAACCGCAACTTATTCGGACGCGCTGTTCAACAATCACCTGATCGGGGACTTCTCGTCACAGGGGCTGCCCGATTCGAACCACACGCTCGTGCCAACGCTGCACAATTTCACTTACGACGTGTATTTCTTTGGCAACAATTTGGGAGCATCGCAGGCTTTGGAATTCGACATCAATCAATTCTTCAATGGTATGGGCTTCATCTTCGGTCATGAATGCCGGATCGCCGCAGGCCATGAGTGGGATGTGTGGAACAACCAGGCAGGCAAATGGACTCCGACGGGAATTCCGTGCTATCCCAATAACAATGCGTGGAACCACCTGACCATTCAGGTCCAGCGCACCTGGGACAACAAACTTCTGTACAAGTCGATCACGCTCAATGGAAAGACCAGCTACCTGAACTGGTATTTCTATGCTGGGTCGGCACCTGGCTCGTGGTGGGGAATCACGATCAACTACCAGATGGATGGAAACTACCAGCAGACGCCGTATAAGGTTTACCTGGACCAGTTGTCGTTCATCTATAACTAGCCTACCCAAGCCACACTGCATACCCGGTACGGGGTACACGAGAAGCCGTTTTTGTTGGAGATCCTTCGCTTCGCCTGATGAAAACGGCTTCGCTCACGATGACGCCCTGTCGGTTTCGGTCATGGGCGCATGAGTTCCCAGAGGACCGCCATTCCTTTCGCGTAAGTGGGGCCATCCCCGTTCGGCTTCCGTCATCACGCCATTTGTGTGGGTTGGAGGGCGCGTGCGAAAATCGAAGCAAGTCCAAATTGCAGGGTTTGCCAGAGCTATGAACGACTACCGCAAATTTTATATCGATGGAAAGTGGGTGGAACCTAGCGCGCCGCACGATTTTCCCGTGATCAATCCGGCAACGGAAGAACAGGTTGCAACGATCTCTCTGGGAAGCAAAGCCGATGTCGACAAAGCAGTTGCGGCAGCGCATCGGGCTTTCGCTTCGTATTCCGAGACTGCAGTTGATCAGCGGCTCGAGTATTTGCGGAAGATCATCGATATCTACAAGGCGAAGAGCGGCGAAATGGCCGAGGCGATCTCGACCGAAATGGGAGCGCCACTTTCATTCGCACAGAAAGCGCAGGTTCCCGCCGGTCTTGGGCATCTCATGGAGACCGTCAAGGTGCTGTCGAACTTTCAGTTTGAGGAGCTAAAAGGTTCAACGCTCATGCGGAAGGAACCGATCGGCGTCTGCGGATTGATCACGCCCTGGAATTGGCCGATGAACCAGATCGCGACCAAAGTGGCTCCGGCTCTGGCGGCGGGGTGCACGATGGTACTCAAGCCGAGCGAACTGGCTCCATTATCGGCGTTGCTGTTCGCGCAGATTCTCCACGAAGCCGGGCTGCCCGCCGGAGTATTCAATCTGGTGAATGGAGATGGGCCGACGGTGGGTGCAGCGATCGCACAGCATCCGGATGTGGCGATGGTTTCGTTCACCGGATCGACGCGGGCCGGCGTAGCAGTGGCTATGGCGGCGGCCCCGACGGTGAAGCGTGTTACGCAGGAACTCGGCGGCAAATCGGCGAATATCATCCTGGACGATGCGGACCTTGCCAAGGCAGTGAAAGACGGAGTGCAGGCGTGCTTCCGCAATACGGGACAGTCGTGCAATGCGCCGACGCGGATGCTGGTGCCGCGATCGAAGATGAAAGAAGCGGAGTCGGCCGCGCGGGAAGAGGCGCAAGCCATTCGTGTGGGAGATCCGAAGAGCAAAGAGACCATGCTTGGGCCGCTTTCGAGCAAGGCACAGTTTGAGAAAGTGCAATCTTTCATTCAGCGCGGGATTGACGAAGGCGCGAAGCTGGTGACTGGTGGAGTGGGACGGCCGGATGGCAACGGCAAAGGCTATTTCGTGAAGCCGACGGTTTTCGCCGACGTCCGCAACGACATGGCGATTGCGCGCGAGGAAATCTTTGGTCCCGTGCTGTGCATTATTCCTTACGAGGATGAAGAGGACGCGGTAAGGATTGCGAACGATACGCCTTATGGACTGGCGGGATTTGTAACGTCCGGCGATCTGGAACACGGGCGGCGAGTCTCGAAGCGAATTCGTTCCGGCAATGTACACATCAATAATGCGCGGGTGGATTTCGGCGGATGTTTTGGCGGGTATAAGCAGTCGGGTAACGGTCGTGAGTGGGGAGAAGCGGGACTGCAGGAATTTCTGGAACTGAAAGCGGTTTTCGGTTACGCTGTCGCGGCGAAGTAGCTTTGCTCTGTTGTTCCCACGTCTGTTCCCACTTCTCGCAAAAGCGGCGAGAGGTGGGGCACCCAATGACGGTTTTACGCTTCTCGCGCTCATCGAATCATGATCGGTGCCTCGAGTCCGACCATTGAAGTCTTAACCTCGATGTGGGCGCGGATTCTGCGGCGAAGCGCCGTGGCTCCCAACGAAAACTTCTTTGAGTTGGGCGGCGATCGAGCCAAGGCAGAAGCACTCTTGGCGGAACTCTCCGCTAGGTGCGGGCGCAAGCTCTCGCCTCTGCTGATTTACTTGGCTCCGACGATAACGACTCTGGGCACGTTGCTCGAACGCGGAGCAGCGCCCTTACCAGCATTGCTGCCGATGAAATCGGGCGCGGAGAATCCTGCGGTCTTTATCACGCACGGTTTGGGCGACACGGTCCTGGGACTCGATGCGCTCGCGCGGAAGATGCGCGTGCCGCAGGCAGTCTACGGAATGCAGATGCCGGGCGTCGATGGACTCGCGCCAGCGATGGATCGCATCGAAGACATGGCGGCATTCTTCGTTGCGGCGATCCGACAAGTGCGAGCGCACGGGCCGTACATCCTGATCGGATATTCGCTGGGCGGATTGATCGCGTTGGAGATGGCGATAAGCTTGTCCGGAAGCGGCGAGAAGATTGCGCTGCTGGCGATGTTAGATTCGTATCCGGATCGGCGCTATTTATCGCTCGGGCAGCGGCTACGGCTGGAAAGTCAGCTTGTGGCGCGGCGCGTCGGATCCGCAATCGCACGCGGGAAGCAAACGTCTCCTGGCGATCAGGATGCGGATTTCGCTCCCTGCACACAACTTTTGGCTGCCATGGAGCGGGTGAAGGAGGCGCAGTATCGAGCGCTGCGGAATTACCGTCCGCGGTTCTACGATGGCGACGTGAAATTCATGAGAGCCGCGATCCCCTCATATTTTCCCGACAACGCCGCAGCCGTATGGTCGCAACTGGTGGGAAAGCTTGAAGTCGAAACCATTCCTGGCAATCACTTTGAGATGCTAACGACGAATGTCGAGCGGTTGGCCGCGATTGTGACGCGGTATGTGAGTGCTGCCGCCGGGAAGTGAACGCTACGACCGAAAGCCAGGCCGTTCCGGAAATTTGCGTGAACCAACCCTCAGGCTGCTTCTTCGACGACGAATCCCCAGTGCTTCAGCAGATCGGGCGGGACATATTTTTCATCTTTGTTCTGCCGCACCCATTCCTTCAGCGCAGCCGAGGATTTGTACTGCTCGGGAGCGAGCCCCAGAATGGCGACGACGTGATCGAAAGATGTCGCTTCGCTCATATGGCACCTCACTATTTTGATCGATAAGTTCTACCAATTGTACCGGGGAGATGTAAATAGGGTATGAAATTTATAGGGCAGGAGTCAGTAGTCAGTTTTCAGGAAAACCAAAACTACGGAGAGCACGGGGTAACACAGGGGGGAAGTCGGAAGATTCAAAATGCAGAAGTAACGCCTTGACCGTTGATATTCTGTATTGTGGCTTCATACTTGAATACCCCTAGATTTTCTGCAGCCTCTGCACTCGTGCACGCCGCGATGAGATAATAAGAACCACATCTGAGGGGCACATGCCGCGCAGAATTCAATGCCCGCAATGCTTTGGAGCGCTTAACCTCTCGACGGCGATACTCGGCAGAAATAGTCAGTGCACCCGATGCGGAGCAAAGCTACAGATTGCGCCGGTGTACGCCCGGGTGCTCTCGGTGTTTAGCATGGTAATAGGCGTTTGCCTCATGTGTGAGTTTGGTGTCCGGGCTTTTAACATCTTCGTCTTCGCGTTCCCGATGTGGTTTCTGGTGTTGTTTGTCATGGTGCGCGTCGTCCCGTTGATCGTGCCGCCCAGATTGGAGCTCCGTGATTCCAGCAGTTTCACGACACTTAGCCTCACTGACCGAGCAGAAGAACAAAATCATACTGGGCGGACGTTCTGAAAATCACTCCCACTGAGAACTAGATCTTCTGCAGCCTCTGCACTTCGTGAACGCCGGGAATTTTGCGGATGCCGCCGATGATCTGCTCCAGGTGCTTCAGATCGCTGATGTCGAGCACGATGTCGACGCTGGCCTGGCTATTTTCTGTGCGCGCGGTGATATTGCGGATGTTGCTCTGCGCGTCGCCGATTACGCCGGTGATGTTCTTCAACATGCCAAAGCGGTCATCACAGAAAACGGTCAGCTTGACCGGGTAGGACGTAGGAGTGTGCTCATCCCGTCCCCATTCGACATCAATGCGGCGCTCGGGTTCGTACATGAGGTTCGTAACGTTGGGACAATTCACCGAGTGGACCGCTACGCCTTTGCCACGCGTGACATAGCCGACGACCGATTCGCCGCGGATAGGATTGCAGCAGCGGGCGCGGTAGACCAGCATGTCTCCCTGGCCCTTGACGGTAATCGCATGGTGGTCGCCGAAGACCCGGCGGACAACGCTGGCGATGGTTCCCGGCTGGGTTGCAGGCAGGCCCTCCGACTCGATTTCACTGGCCATGTTCGGCGTGGCTCCGGCAGGCAAAACGCGGGCCAAGATCTGGCGGGCGGAATATTTTCCGTAGCCGATGCCGGACATGAGATCGTCGACGCGGCCGAGTCCGTATCCTGAGGCGACGCGGGCCAAGTCCTCGTCTTTAATCTCCTTCAGGGCGATGCGGTACTTGCGCGCTTCTTTTTCAATCAACTTACGTCCGATTTCGATGGCACGCTCGCGCTGATGGACGTTGAGCCAGTGTTTGATCTTGTTGCGCGAGCGCGAGGACTTGACCAGGCCGAGCCAGTCACGGCTCGGCTTATGGCCGGGCTGGGTGAGGATTTCGACGATGTCGCCGGAGTGCAGTTTGTGGCGCAGCGGTACCATGCGTCCGTTGACTTTGGCGCCGACGCAGGTGTGGCCGACCTCCGTGTGAATGGTGTAGGCGAAATCGATGGGCGTGGAGTCGCGGGGCAGGACCACGACTTTGCCTTTCGGGCTGAAGGTATAGACCTCTTCGGGGTAGAGGTCGACTTTCAGCGTGGAAAGAAATTCGTTGGGATCGCTGACATCCCGCTGCCATTCGACGACCTGCCGCAACCAGGCCAGGCGTTGCTCATCCTGCGCGGAGACGGGGCCGTCCTTATATTTCCAGTGGGCGGCGATGCCTTCTTCCGCCATCTTGTGCATGTCTTCGCTGCGAATCTGGATCTCGCAGGGCGTGCCGTCTTCAGTGATGACGGAGGTGTGCAGCGACTGATAGAAATTCGGCCGCGGCATGGCGATGAAATCCTTGATTCGGCCCGGCACCGGACGCCATACGTTGTGAATGATGCCCAGCACGGCATAGCAGTCCTGCAACGAGCGCGTGATCACGCGCATGGCAAACAGATCGTAAACCTGGTCCACGGCGATGCGCTGGCGCTGCAGTTTCTTGTGAATGCTGTAGAGGCGCTTGATGCGGCTTTCGACGCGGGCCTGTATGCCGGCCTCTTTAAGCTTGTCGTTGATGATCTGCTGCATCTTGGCGAGGAAGACTTCGCCTTGTTTGCGCCGGGCATTGACGGCGGTTTCGACCTGCTCGTAGCCGGCGGGATCCAGAAAACGGAAGCCCAAGTCTTCGAGCTCTCCGCGAATCTTGCCCATGCCGAGACGGTGGGCGATGGGAGCGTAAATCTCGAGCGTCTCCTGCGCGATTTTCTGCTGGCGCTCGGGGTCAAGGTGCTCGAGCGTGCGCATATTGTGCAGGCGGTCGGCGAGCTTGATGAGCACGACGCGAATGTCGTCGACCATGGCCAACATCATCTTGCGCAGGTTTTCGGCCTGCTGCTCCTCGCGGGTGGCGAAGTCGATTTTGCTGATCTTGGTAACGCCTTCGACGATGTGAGCGACTTGCTCGCCAAATTCCTTTCGGATGTCGACGATGGTGACCGACGTGTCCTCGACCGAATCGTGCAGCAGGCCGGCGGCGATCGCGACCGGGTCCATCTTCATTTCGGCGAGCACGAGGGCAACTTCCAAGGGATGAACCAGATAGGGCTCGCCGGAGGCGCGGCTCTGGCCCTCATGGACTTTCAGGGAGTAGTCGTAGGCTTTTTTGACGAGCGAGAGATCATCCTGCGGGCGGTTTTCGTGCATGCGCTTCATCAGCTCGCGGAACTTCGTGAGCGTCAGCGCGGTAGTCTTGATCTGCTCCTTCAGGCTCGCCATGCGGGATTATAGCCTGCGAGCAGGCCGGTAGATTCGGGAGAGAAGCCGGATAAGACGCAGACTCTAGAATGAAATTATACGGTCGAGGGGGCACCGGGGGTAAGCGGCACACCGCAGATTCATCCCTCGGCACGCTCCCATGAATTCCAGATCGAGCCAGGGAGGTGGAAGCTGCGCATTGCACGAGCGAATCATCAAAGCGGGTTGGTATCAAGTTCTTCGCAAAATGTGAAATAGACTGCATTTTCGGGAGATTCAGCGCGTTTTATCTGCGGAAAAGCGCCCGTACGTTTAGCAACTCTGTTAGATTTCAAGCACGATGGCGAGCCTGAGGATGTGGCGGATTCTGGTCAGCGGAGTATCGGGCCCGATTGGGGGCGCGCTGGTTCCTTCTTTGAAGGCGAACGGGGCGCGGGTGGCGCGGCTGACGAGGGGGAACGGGAATAGGAGCGGGGCAGGCAGTTCGACCGCTGGTCATGGATCGAATCACGAAGAGGCCCGGATTTCCTGGGACCCGGCGAAGCCGATTACGCCCGAAGCAGTTTCGGGATTCCAGGCGGTGATTCATCTGGCCGGCGAAACGATCGTTGGGCGATGGACCGAAGCGAAGAAGGCCAGGATCCGCGATAGCCGGATCGAAGGCACGCGTCATCTCGCCGAAGCACTGGCACTGGCCTCTGAAAAGCCGCAGGTGTTTGTGTGCAGCTCTGCGATCGGATACTACGGAAATCGAGGAGACGAGATCCTCAAGGAAGACAGTTCTCCAGGAGAGGGGTTCCTGCCGCAAGTCTGCCAGGAATGGGAAGCAGCCACCGATCCTGCCGCGCAAGCCGGCATTCGAACGGTCCAGATGCGAACTGGAGTGGTCCTGACGCGGCACGGCGGCGCGCTGGGAAAGATGCTGCTGCCGTTCAAGCTAGGCGTGGGCGGGAATGTTGGCAGCGGCCGGCAGTGGATGAGCTGGATTGACATCGAAGACATGGTCGGCGCGATCCATCACATTCTGAACAATGATCTTCTGCATGGGCCGGTGAATATGGTCGCTCCCAAGCCGGTGACGAACGCTGAATTTACCAAGACGCTCGGGAACGTGCTTTCGCGGCCGACGATTTTTCCGCTGCCAGAGTTTGCCGTGAAAACAGTCTTTGGCCAGATGGGCGAAGAAGTATTGCTATGGAGCGAGCGGGTCGAACCGACCAAACTGATAATGAACGGATATCCGTTTCGATTCCGTGAGTTGCGGACCTCGCTGCGGCATGTGCTAGGTGGCTGATACGGACTGCTGTGATCCAGATCACAGATTCCGCATCGACTGTTCTTCAGACTAGTCGTGCCATGAAATTCAGAATTTTTTCCTTCCTCGTTGTCCTATTCGTGATGTTGTGGGCCCACTCGGCGATCCAGTCAGCCGCGGCGGGAGGCCCGGATCAAACTCAAGCCCAGCAGGCGAAGTCTGCGTGTCCTTGCTGCGGGAAAGATGGGGCGGGCACAAACGGGGGCATGACATCTTGCTGCCACGACATGGCGGCAGATCGAAAAGACGCGAAATCCTGCGGTGCTGGAAAGGATCGCGGGTGCTGCGGGAAGGATGAGATGGCGTGCAAGCGAACGGATAAGAGTGGCGAAGGCATGGCTCAGTGCGCCGACGGTTGCAAAGCGACCGGGAATGATTGCTGCAAAGGCAAGGGTGACAAGGGAGCGATGAAGTGCTGCGGTGGCGATCATTGCGCCAGTCATGCTGGCGTGAGCGGCGCGACGGACCCAAGGCGCTGAAGCGCAGTTCAATTCTCAGAAAACTTAAACGGCACGACTGAAGTCGTACACCGATGCCTCGTGCCGTCCCTACGGGACTTGTTCCAAACTTTTGTTTACGCACCCCAGGACTGAAGTCCTCGGCTAAAATCGTTTTCCCCCCCGCTGGGGGGCGAAGACGCGAGCTTTCTGCAGCAAGTCGGACCCCGATAACCCGCCCTTCCCTCAGCGCCTAAGGCTGCTCTGATTAAGTCTGCGAAGCAAAACGGGGCGAGCGGAAGGTAGTGGAAGAAATTCCTCGCGAAGCCGCTGCTGAAGCCGACTTGCATGGGGTCCTTCGCTTCGCTCAGGATGACAAAACGAGAGGGCACTTAATCAGGGATTCCCTAAGCCAACTGATGTATTAGCGGGGTCGGCTAAGAGCTGCGCCCTTTCAAAGCAAAGGCGCGGGACTAGTTTTCTGGTGTCGTGTGAAGTCGTGCCTTGGAATCCAGTCAGTTCGGGGATCCGGGGCCGTTCTGGCGATTCATTTCCTGCTGAAGCTTGTCCAACAAATCGGCCCGCTGATCCGTACTCAACTCGCGCTGCAACTCTTCCAGAGCCAGGGCCACGATGTGGTAGTGATGCGCTCCGGCGTACTTGGGATCGGACGTGATGTTAAGCCAGAGCCTGTGCATGAGTTCGACGTCCTCGGGGCGGAGCCTCGGATTGTGAGGCCCTAGCGCATACTCGCGGTTAGTGCCGTCGGGAGCATAGACCTCCAGCGTGAGTCGCGGACGGGGCTCGGGCAGCCGCTCCCAGGCGTCGCCGGTGAGTTTGGCTTGCTCGTCGGGGCTCAGCTTGTTGGATAGTCCACAAACGACGCGGCTGGAGGCGAGGCGCTGGGCGGTCACTATGATGGCCTCAAAAACGTCGGTTGAGGGCACGACCAATAGATGAATCGGCTTCCCTTCTTTTTCGGCGACGGCGACAGCTGCGGTGAACAGTTCTTGCTCGTAATGGTCGAAGACCTGGCTGGCGTCGAAGACGGTGCTGCCGCTAAAGGTGTGCTCGCGATGGTAGAGGCGGGCACTCATGACGACTACGTCCTGCTTTAGCGTGACGGTGTGGGCCAAAATCTGGCGCAGGTAATAAAGATTTCGCGGATCGCGCACGGCCACCAGGATGTTCCCCGGACGCACTCCCATTGCGCCGCTGCCTAGTTCCTGATTGCCATAAACGCGGAACTGATCCAGTTGCTCGGGTTTGCCATGGCGCTCTTTGGCAACGTGATGTTCGGAGAGGGTAAAAATCGTGAAAAACGCCACGCTGAAGATTACGCCTGCGATCGTAGCTTCATATTTTGTGAACAGATTGACTACTGCCGTGACAAACAGCACGGCAAAAATTACGGTGAGCCCGAGAGGTACTTCGGTCTTACCAATGTGCAGGTTGCCCGGAACCTTCCACTCGCGATTGCCCGGCTCGGTGAAGCGTAAGACGAGCACGGCCATGGCCTTCATGGTGAAGCTCCAGATGACTCCGAAGGCGTAGAGCGCGGCCAGCTTGTAGACGTCGCCTCGGCTGAGAATGATGGTGGCGAGCTGCATTCCGACAATCAGGTTGATGATGCGAAAGCTGGTGCCAAAGCGAGGGTGCGGCTTCTGGAACCATGCGGTGAGCACTCCGTCTTCGGCCACGCGATTGAGAACGCCGTTAGCTCCAACGATGGACGTATTCTGCGCACCGGCAAGGATCAGGACTCCGACCAGCACTACAAATCCGTGAAACAGTAACTTGATCGGCAAAGGCCCGGGCAAGTACATGGCAATGCCGCCAATCAGATTCGCAAAAAAGTTGGGTCGCACCGAGTCGGGGATGATCATCACAGCGAAAAACGAGACCAGGGAGGTGAACAGCAAGCTGTAGATAAAGATCACCAGGCCGGTCTTTTCCAGGTTTTTCAGCTTGGGATGTTCGATTTCGCGATTGACCTGCGCCAAAGTTTCTTCGCCGCTCATGGCGAGGACGGAATGGCCGAATCCGACAAAGACCAGGATGAATGTCAAATGGGCAAAAAAGCTTCCGTGCAGCCAGCCCATTGATTCTCTGGTATCGGGGATCTGAGCGTGAAAGGGGTTAGGCGGCAAGTGTACCGGGGCACGCAGAACGGCGTAGCCGGCCCAGGCAATCAAGATCACCACCATCACGGTCGTAATGATCATGATCTGCAAGGCCTTCTGGCTGGATTCGTGAATGCCTTGGGTGTTCTTCCACCAAAAGTAAATGACGACGACGATGGCGACCCCGGCGGCGAAGTGATCGTCGGAAAACTGCAAAGGACGATGCAGGTAGTCGCCAATATCTTTGATGAAACCGGCCAGGTATTGTCCGGCGGAGACGGCGCTGATCGGCCCGGTCAGTACGTAGTCGAAGAGCAGGGCCGAAACGGAAAATTTGGCAAGTCCACCGCCCATGGCCTCTTTCACGACGCGGTAAACGCCGCCACGGACGAACATAGCGCTCGATTCGATGTAAAGCGCGCGCACAGCGTAACTAAACAGCATGACGGCGAGGATGAACCAGGGAGCGCTCTTGCCGATGACTTTTTCGGCGTCGCCACCGGCGTAATAAGCGGAAGAAGCGAGGTCGGACAGGACGATGGCCGAGGCGCGCCAGAAGGAGATGAAGGTCAACATCACCGTAGTGGCGACGAAGACCTTTACCGCCGGTTTAGATCCCTCAACCGTTGTGGCCATGTAAGAGGAATGCAGGATTGCTGATCAGATCAAACCCTTTGAAGATAGCATAGACGCAGGCCTCCGGACATCGCGGTTATGGCTTAGAGGGCTGCACTCCGGACATCCGACAGGGCGGGTGCAAGTGACGAACAAAAGCCTGGATCGCAAAGATCGGAGAGAAAAGCCGCAGAGAACGCAAAGAAACCACGATGTGCCGAGACCACCGGGGTACGTTTGTAGTTAAGATTTTTTTGCCAGGTAGGTATGCGTGATTCGATCATGCCAGCAGAGCGAGTCCTCATCAAGGAACACCCAGGCGTAGCCCATGCCGAGAGAGATCGCCGAAAGGTAGAACGCGAGTACGCGCCAGCGGCGAAGACTGCGGCCGGTCAGACTGCCATCGAAACAAGTGAGTTGCAGTCCGGCGGCGCGCAACCCAAAGGTACTGCCCGAATACACCAGCATCAGATATTCGTAAGCGGCCCAAAGAGTCAGCAGCAGTCCTGCAGCCAGGGCGAACAGCTGGAATCGTGGTGGCTGGATGCTGGTCACCTTCCAGAAGATATAAGCGAATAGGACCGAGGCTACAATGACCACGAGCCCATCGAACGCGGCTGCAATTAAGCGCCGAACGAGAGGCGCGCCCTGTAGGGGGGTATCGATACCGCGGCGTTTTTCGATGTCCCTGGGCTCGACGGCTTCGATGAGAATGCCTCCGAGAGCAGGCGCCGGGGGTTCGACCTCGGGAACTTCGAGAATTCGGGGGCGGTCAAACACGGGCTCCGCCAATTGATCTGGCTGGGGCACAGGAGGCGCGAAACGCGGGAATTCGATGATCTTGGCCGCAGGCTTGGGAGCGGGTGCATTTGCCGAAGCCGGTTGAGTTGACGGCTCAGGTGCCGCAGAAGTCGTCGACCTCGCTTTCAGACTGGTTTCACCGTCACGAAAATGAGTTTCTTGTACCAGATTATCGAGGGCCAGGGCGTGCTCCGACATAAGATTGAAGCTACGCTGCGAAAAACTGGAGTCGTCCGAAGCAGGCGGGTCGAACTTCAGGCGAAGTGATGGATACCGAGGCGGTCTCGGCCGGCGCCGCGCGCGATAGCGATCGAGCCGGGCAGAAAGTTCCGAGCGCCAGGAGTCAGTATCGCTATTGTTAGCTGGGGAACCGGTCGTTTTTACGGGCGACTCGGCGGCAGACGAGCACTCTGGAGCTGCGGCGGGATGGAACGCCGCTGAACAAACGCAAATCTCACCGCACTGAGGACAATTCATGGCCGAATCTTGCCAAGCGCAAAAAATCAGAGCGCAAAAACCGGAAGTACTGCTGTACAACTACGTTGAGGCCCACCGGAATCCTAGCCTTGTTCATTACTTTTCCTGAGAGGCGGCCTCATGCTAAGTTCACGTTGCCGCAGCACTGAGGTAAAGATGGCCGGTGGACTGCTGACTTTCTGAATTTCTCCGGCGATCTTTTTTGTTGGTCGAATCCCGATGATCTTTCCCCCATGATCTCCCGCAACAGATTCCTTATCACGGCGACGCTGGTTTGTCATCTGCTGCTGTGGCCACCGCTAGTTACCAGCCAGTTGCCGTCGGAGGAGAATCAGTCGAAGGGACAAAACAAGCAAGCAGCGACGCCAGACACGCCGTGCGCCAAACAGGCGGAATTGCAACCGGATCTGCCGACCATCTGTGCCATCCGACAGGAAAAGGTGGGCGCGGTTTACTATCTGCACGGTGCGGCCGAGATCTACCATCGCAGTTACATTTTGCGCGGCGACGAGGTCACATACAATTCCGACTCCGGAGAAGTGACCGGACAGGGGCATCTCGCGCTGGACGGCGGGCCGAATGACGACCACATTCGCGCCAGCCATGGCACCTACAACCTAGAGACCGAGACCGGTACGTTTTACGATGCGACGGGGACGACCGGGCTGCAGTTCCACGGAAGCCGGGTGGTGCTGACCTCGACCGCTCCTTTTGCATTCAGCGGAAAGACAGTGGTCAAAGATAGTCCGGATCATTACCTGGTCTACGACGGGACGGTTACGAGTTGCGAGTTGCCGCATCCGAAATGGCTGTTCAAGGCCCATACGGTGAAGGTGGACGTGGGCGGCAATGCAACGATCTATCACAGCCAATTTCTTCTGCACGGGGTACCGATATTTTATTTCCCGTTTGCCACGCATCCGGTGCAGCATGATGTACGGCAAAGCGGCTTTCTGATCCCTTCGATTACTCGCTCTTCCATCAAAGGAAACGTAGTCGGCGAAGCCGGCTATTGGGCGATTAATCCCAGCATGGATGTGCTGGCAGGAGCGGAATACTTTTCCCGGCGTGGATGGTCGCAACGCGGGGAGTTTCGAGCACGTCCCAGTGATCACTCGTACATCGATCTGAACTATTTCGGAGTGCTGGACCGCGGTATTTCTGTTCCGCCGCCCGTTGCCGGCCAGCCTCCCCAGGGCCCAATCGTTTGCAGCTCGAACACGAGTTGCGTCC
This sequence comes from Candidatus Sulfotelmatobacter sp., assembly GCA_035710725.1. GTDB lineage: Bacteria > Acidobacteriota > Terriglobia > Terriglobales > Acidobacteriaceae > Sulfotelmatobacter. The sequence continues at coordinate 77,290 of DASTCY010000056.1, forward strand.
AGAAGCAGGGCGGCGAAGAGGTGAGGCTAAACGCTGCCGATAGTCTCAATGGTTTTCGCGCCGTAGCCAATGTGGACTATTTGAGCGCGTTTGTGTTTCGCCTGGTGTTCAACGATGTCTTCACGCAGGCCGTCTATTCGGAGGTGAAATCGCAGGCGTTCGTCACGAAGTCGACGGATGGCATCTTTATGAGCGGCCTAGTTGGTGAATATCAGAACTTTCAGAGTACGACGCCGGGCGACGTGTTGACGATCAATCACGTGCCGGCATTTGATCTGGGCAGCGTCGACCACCAGATCGGACGCTCGCCGTTTTATTGGTCGGTGGACGCGAATCTCGCGGGGCTTTCGCGGAGCGGGCCAGGCTTTCCGGCGGTGCATCCAACGGAGCGGTTTGATTTCAACCCGGAGATCTCTGTGCCGGTGCGCTATGCAGGCTGGTCGGTTCGTCCAGGACTTATGCTGCACGAGACTTACTACACCAAACGCCTGATCGGCACTGGCAGTGCAGCTGAAACGACGCAGAACAATTCCCTGAACCGACAGGCGCTTGAAACGAATGTGGAAATTCGCCCGCCGGGCCTGGAGCGCGTCTTTGGCAACGCTTTTTTGGGCAGAAAATGGAAGCACGTGATTGAGCCGAGCGTGAATTATCGGTTCGTCACGGGAGCGAATGGATTTTCAAACGTCCTGCGCTTCGATGAACGCGATCTGCTCAGCGACACCCATGAAGTGGAGTACGGCGTGATCACGCGCTTGTATGCGAAGCGGCTGGGACCACCCGAATCATGCGAGGGGCGCATGTCGGCGCTGATCATCGGCGGAGCGGCGCTGGAGCAGACCACCCCCTGGGACCGCCGGCCCGGACAACGCCCGGCGGACTGTGAGCCGCGTCCGGTGACGCGTGAGGTGCTGAGTTTGGAGCTGGCACAGAAATATTTTCTGGATCCGACCTTCGGCGGAGCGTTAGTCACCGGGCAGCGCAATGTTTTCGCATCGACCATCGACTTGACCGGAATTGCTTTTGCCACGCAACCGCGGCACCTTTCCCCACTGATTTCGCGCCTGAAGGTGCAGACCAGCGAACGTACCGATGCCGAGTGGGACCTCGATTACGATTTTCAACTCGGCCGGGTTAATGCAAGCACTTTGCTGGCGAACTATCACATTGGCCCGGTTACGATCGGAGGAGGCGACGCGCTGTTACAGGTTCCGCTCAACCAGTTCTCGCAGGCGGGTGTACCCATCCCTTCGGGCACTCTAAGAACCTGCAGTCAAGGGACCTTTAGTAGCGCCGGAACATGCAAATTCCAGCAGTTCCGGGTGGGGCTGGGCTACGGCGAACTGAATCGGCGAGGATTGACTGCTGCTTCGAGCTTTGGCATCGATGCCGAAACCGGGCTTCTGCAGTTTGCCAGCTTGCAGACAACTTACAACTGGGATTGCTGCGGCATGACAGTGGAATATCGACGCTTCGCTATCGCGAATGTGCGCAATGAGAATCTCTATCGATTTACCTTTACGCTGGCCAATATTGGATCGTTCGGAAACCTGCGGCGCCAGGAACGGTTATATTAGGGAAACTCAAGTCTGCGACGCAAAACGGGGCGGGGAGAAAGCGGGCAGTGGAAGAAATTCCTCGCGAAGCCGCTGCTGGAGCCAACTTCCATGGGGTCCTTCGCTACGCTCAGGATGACAGAACGCAAAGGGGACTTAATCAGCGCTTCCCCAGAAATCTCCGAAAAATGAAGCAGCGTCTGCGGTTGTCACGGGAGGCGTGGCGGCGTCTGGTGAAAAAGATCGATGCCGACCAGGCCAGCTTCGATCTCAGAACGCGGATGGTGTATTCCGCAGCCGGTGCAAAGAATTCGCTACTGGCGAAGCTGCAAAACCTGAGTCGGGCCGAGGCTCTGGAGAAGACTGAGATTCCGGCGCCTATTTTCTTGCTGGGATTTTGGCGATCAGGCACAACCTTTCTGCATGAGTTGTTCTGCTGCGACAAGCGCTTCGGGTTTCCCAGCACGTATGCGTGCATGAATCCCGCACATTTTCTGCTCACCGAAAAGACATTCCAAAAAAGTGTCGCCAAAAAGCCCACACTGCGTCCCATGGACAACATGCAGTACACGTGGCAGTCGCCGCAGGAGGACGAGTTCGCGCTGCTCTGCATGGGAGCGCCATCGCCGTATGAGGCTTTATTGGCGCCGTCGCTGATGGGGGATCCGAGGGCTTTGTGTGATTTGCGCGGTCGCAGCCCTCAGGAGCAGGAGCGTTGGTCACAGACGCTGCAACTTTTTCTGCGCTTGCTCACGTTACAGCAGCACAAACCCATGGTGCTGAAGTCGCCGCCGCACGGATTCAGGCTGCCTCTGCTGCCGGGACTGTTTCCGCAGGCCCGGTTTGTGATCATCGAGCGCAATCCGTATGAGGTGTTTGCCTCGAACTTGAAGCTTTGGCGGACTCTGCTGGAGATGTACAGTCTGGAATCTTTCTCGGCGAGCGAGACAGAGAGCTTTGTATTGGCAGCGTACGTTATTCATGACGAAGCCATCGCGGAAGGGATGCGGGGGCTTGCGCCGGGGAAGTTAGCGCATGTGCGGTACGAAGACCTTATCCGCGATCCGCTCGGACAAATGAAACGGATTTACGCTCAGGCTGAGTTGGGCGGGTTCGAAGACGCGCGTGGGGCCTTGGAGGAGCATGTTTCCAACGTGGCCGGCCATCAGCGAAATCGTTTCGTGCTTACGCCGCAACAGAAGGCTACCGTAGAGGAGCGGTGGGGAACGCTGATCAGCGAGAAGGGCTATAGCTGGCCGGAGGAGTGGGTGAGGGTGAAAGATTCGTAGCTGTGGGGAATGAATTCCGGGGGCCTTAACTGCCGCGTCATGCGGCGGGTTCGTTGGGTTTGGAGCCACGGAGTTTGGCCATGAATCCGGCGACGGCGCGGCGGATGCGGTTGGCGAAGATCAAGAACATCGCCCAAAACGCCGCCAGCATGGAGAGAAGAAAGGGAAGAAAAGTTCCTCCGGTAGGATCGCCATAGGCGTAGGCGGGGACGCCCAGCAGGAAGAACAGGGTCACGAAAAACACAATGTGGCCACGTCGCATGATTTCATTATAGCTTTCCGGCCTAGAAATCATTGCACCTTGCCGGTGGAGTTCAGACGTGGTGCATCTTAATCATCACCATTGCACGCCAGGGTAGAGGCTCGGTATGTGGATGGTGCGATAGGATTCCTGGCCGTTGACGTCGAGTTCCCAAATGAGCTGTGGAGGATCATGCGGCCTAACTTCTTCGATTCGCGCGCTGGGCCGGTCTACCGGTGCGAACGCGGGAAAGAACCACAGCGCGATCAGAACCACAGTCAAGAAACTGGGCCGGGCGAGTCGGTGGGCGGCGGCAAGTATTTGCTCAGCAAGAACACCTGTCTTATATGCAGGCTTCTGTGGCAGAGATTGTTCTTCAGGGGCTAAAGCCCGCACATTTTTCTCGAGATTTGACGGCACGGCTAAAGCCGTGCCCTTCCAAAAACCACTGGTCCAAGAATTCTGATTTGATTTGCCGTCTGCAGCGAGCACCATTACGATCCCATCGAGAAATATTGCGATCACCAAAGCGATGATCCCTATGGCCGGCACGAACGCGAAGATCACGGCGATCGGAATTGCGAAAAATGGGATGATTGCTGTTGGCATGCGGCAGAAGAAAATCAGCAGCACCAGAATCAGCACGGTCAAAGCCTCAATCACATTGCGGAGCAAACGTTGACGGAAGTCAGCTACAGATGGTGCGACCAAGCTTGAGATGCTGGTGTCGTCGAGAAACATGTTGCCATGCGATGACGGCATGTTTACGCCCCCCCAGTACGAATATGGCATGGTTTGGGACCATAGCAGCTGTGCTGTTCGGGCGCTTTCATTAATTGCCAAATTGACCGGGCGGCTGTAGCAGTCGGGAACGTGAATGCCGAAAAATGCTGGCCAAGCCTGCAGCGTTTCTCCCGCAGTCGAAGGGCAGATTGTCCCACTGAAATCCGGGAAGCGGTTGTTACCGTTATCGAACAGGGCAATTTGAAAATCGCCCGTGCTTCTGGGTCCGATAAAACTGACAAAGTGTTGAGCGAAAAACCACTCTGCAGGCGAGTTGGAGCGAAGAGTGAAATCGCCCTGATAGCCGAGCTTCCAGAGAATGTTTCCGCTGCCGCGTCCGTTGGCGTAATCGATCTTGACCAGCCAGGATTGATTGCGCAATGAGAGCAGAATGTTGCCATCATCCGGCGAGTAGAGGATGGAGTTGGCGTGGGTCCAGTCGGGGAACATCATCGGATGCCGGTTTACATCGAGATGATCGAACGACGACCACATCCACACCGGGTTGTAGTTAGGATCGAGGTCGACGATGGCATCGCCGAGAACGGAGGTCACTCCGCGGCGTCCAGGCAGGTTCGTGAACGACTTTCGGGTGTTGACTAAAACGAGAATGTGGCCGTTGGGCAGCGGGGCGATATCGTGATGAATGGCATTGGCGTGCAGGCGGTAGCCGGCGACGGCGAGCCACTGGTTAAGCCGTTCAACGGTAAATTCGCGGAGAGTTTCCCCGGCGAGATTAATTTCGCGAACCATTCCGCCGGGGCCGGTCGTGCCTCCGAAGAGCACCAGGACGAAGTGGCCGTTGGGCAGAAGTTTGATAGGCTGCGCCGTGCCCAGATCAGGATCGAAATCGTAATACCAAATTATTTCGCCGGCGGGATTGAGCGCTAACACGCGCAGATAGTTTCCGGGATTGTTTGGAAGCGGATTCAGGCACACGAGTTCAACGCCCGGAGCGGGAGCCACTCCCGATGGCTGAGTCAGAGTCATGCTGGGAACGCGTGCGGCCGGCGCGGCACCAGTGGTGAAGATTCGGTCGCGATCGAATTCCCGCCTGCCGTTAGCATGCGTGATGATGGCGCGCATGTGATAAGTGGAATTCTGCTTCATTCCGGCGACGAGGATAGGGACGGTTGGCGCGGTGGCAGAAACGGGTGAGGTCGTGGAGCCGTAGTGCGTATCGGGCCCAAATTCAACAACCGCGGTGGACCCGACGGGCAGTGACACAATGTATCTGGCGACGAGAGGATTTTGGGTGGGAGTGACAGAACCGAACGCCGGCGTGCCACAGCCTACGGAACAGACGCCCAGCGCGAGCGCGGCGAGAAAAATATCGCTATTCCTCCGGAAACCGGGACGAGTATAACATCGGGCGGTGATCGCGGCTGCTTGAGTTCATTGGGCAACGATGCTGATAACATGAAGGCTTGATGGAAGCCACAAACCTGGAGGCGAAACAGGCTCGACTGGAGGCCGTACTGCGAGCGGCTGGCCGTCTTCTGGTCGCTTATTCCGGCGGAGTCGACTCCGCCTACCTGGCCTGGTCGGCGCATCGAGTGCTCGGAAAAGACATGTTAGCCGTGATTGCGGATTCCCCCAGCCTGGCACGTTTTCAGCTGCGAGACGCGACGGATTTTGCAGCAGAGCAAGGAATTGCGCTGGAAGTGGTGGCAACCACGGAGATGGACCGGCCGGACTACGTCCGCAATGACGGGCAACGGTGCTTCCATTGCAAGGACGAATTGTTCACCGTGATGGAAGGAATTCGTTCTTCGCGAGGCTTTGATGCGATTGCTTATGGCGTGAATGTCGACGATCGAGGCGATTTTCGTCCCGGTCAGCAGGCAGCGAAACAGCATCGAATCATGGCTCCGTTATTAGAGGCCGGGTTGACGAAACAAGACGTGCGAGAGTTCGCTCGCCGGGCGGGCCTAAGAATCTGGGACAAGCCCGCTTCCGCGTGCCTTTCCTCGCGAATCGAATATGGGCAGCCGGTGACGGGCGAAGCTCTGACCACGATCGAGCAGGGGGAGGACGCCCTGCGCGCTTTGGGCTTCCGCCAGTTTCGGGTCCGGCATCACGGGGAAATAGTGCGCATCGAGATTGCAAAAGAGGAAATGGATCGGGCGCTGAATTGCGAAATGTCAGCCGAGTTCACGCGTATCTTCAAAGCGCTGGGGTTCAAGTTTGTGACGCTCGATTTGGAGGGATTCCGCTCGGGATCGATGAATTCCTTTTTACCCGCTGAAACGCTCAAGCACGCCGAATGAGTTTAACTACAGAGGGCACAGAGGAGCACAGGGGAATCAGGCCACGCTAACTACAGTGGACTGCGCGGGGTACATCTGCCGGGTGCGCGGCGTGCGATAATCGAATTTAGCGTTTTTCAATGCTGAGGCGGGTTTTTGTGACATCAATTCGTCGGTCTTTTCTGATTCTGCTTGTGGTCTGCCTGGGTTGCGTGGCTCAGTCAGCGCCGCCAGAAGTCGCACGCAAAATAGAGCGCCACGTGCGCTCGTATTACAGCATTCCGCCAGAAGTGAAGGTCGATGTAGGGCCGATCATGGCCAGCAGCGAGTGGCCCAACTACGATGCGGTCACGGTGACGATCGACGGCGGGGATGGGAAGAAGTCGGACTACAAGTTTTTGGTCTCCAAAGACCGAAATACCATGTTGCGTATGATGAAGTTCGATCTGAGCAAAGATCCTTACGCGGATATCATGAGTAAGATCGACACCACAGGACGGCCCACAAGAGGTGCAAAGTCCGCAAAAGTTGTGCTCGTCAACTTCGATGATTTTGAGTGCCCTTTCTGCTCGCGCATGCACCAGACGATGTTTCCCGAACTGCTGAAGGAATATGGGGACCGGGTGACATTCGTGTACAAGGACTACCCGCTGGTCGAGATCCATCCCTGGGCGATCCATGCCGCCGTCGACGCGAACTGCCTGGTGGCACAAAACAACGATGCCTATTGGGACTTCGCCGACTATATTCACGCCAACCAGCGCGAGATCAATAGCGAGCACACAGCGGACGCGCGTTATTCGGCATTGGATAAGTTGACCCTGCTGCAGGGGCAGAAACACAATCTGGATGTGGTGAAGCTGCAATCGTGTATAAAGGCGCAAGACGATACTGCCATCAAGGCTTCGATGAAGGAAGCGGACGCACTCGGCGTTTCGGCGACTCCGACCATGTACATCAATGGGCAGAAGATTGATGGCGCGGTTCCCATCAGCGAATTGCGGGTCGCACTCGACCGGGCGCTCAAAGATGTGGGGCAGAGCCCTCCGGACCATTCCTCGGTGGCTACTACTGGGGCGGCTGCAAAATAACTTGCGGAATGGACAAGCGTTGTGAGGCGCGGCACTGCAAATTCTTGGAAGCCGTCCGCGTTTAGGGGGAGTTCCTTGGAAAAACACTCCGTTCAAGTTCAGGCAGTAGTTCTAGGCGCCATCGTACTCGTACTCGGTCTGATGATCGGCTGCAAGTCGCAGGTGTCAGGCGACATCATGGCGACAGTGGATGGCCGCAAGATTTTCCGGTCTGATGTAGACAAGTACTACGAGAATCAGGTGGCGTCTTCCCAGCAACAGCCGGTCGGAGAGCAAGCCACCACGCTGCGCCTGAATATCCTGCATCAGCTGATCGACGACGAGATCCTGATGCGGCGCGCGGAAAAACTCGGCCTGCTCGCCACCGACGAAGAGGTAGACAGGCGGTTCAACGAAATCAAAGCGCCGTTTACGCAAGAGGAATTCGATCAGCGGCTGAAGGACAAAAAGATCTCGCTGACGGATTTCAGGCGTGACATCCGGAGATCGATCACGGTAGACAAAGTTCTGAACAAGGAAGTTTCTTCCAAGATCAACATTACCGACCAGGACATCAACGATTATTACAACGCGCACAAATCGGAGTTCAATCTGATTGAGCCGCAGTACCATTTGGCGCAGATCATGGTGACGCCGACGCCGAACCCGCAGGTGCATGATCAAAACAACAAAGCGCAGAACGAGGCGGACGCGCGCAAGAAAATCCAGATGATCTCGAACCGGCTCGATAGCGGCGACGATTTCGCCACGCTGGCGATGAAGTTCTCGGAAGATCCGGAGACTTCAGGAAACGGCGGCGATCTGGGGACGGTCCCGGAATCGTCTCTTCGCAACACCGACCCGGCGACCCGTGAAATGGTGATGAAGCTCAAGCCGGGGCAATACAGTGGAATTATTGGCGTGGTTAATCCTACAAATCACCAGGCGGTCGGATTCCGGATTGTAAAACTGGTTTCGAAAGATCCGGCAGGCCAGCGCGACCTCTCCGACCCACGTGTACAGCAGGCGATCAGGACGCAGTTGCACGATCGGCGCGAGCAACTGCTGAAGAGCGCGTATTACGAAGTCCTGCGGGACTCTGCCAGAGTAGAAAATTACTACGCGAAAAAAGTGCTCGACAGCAACGGCATGGAGAAGTGAGCCCGGAATTCTGCCGATTTAGGGAAACTCCGATTGGATCTGAGAAGCAAACCGGGGCGAGCGGAGGCGGTGGAAGAAATTCCTAGCGAAGCCGCTGCTTGAGCCAACCTGCATGGGGTCCTTCGCTGCGCTCAGGATGACACAACGAAAGAGGGGAACTTAATCAGAGGTTCCCTATTGGAGAAACCCATCCTTCGTTCCGCGCGAAGGATGGGTGTTTATTTGCCGAGAACCGGGCAACTACTGTGGGGACGTTGCAGTAGTCGGCACGCTGGCATCTGACGTTTGCTTGCTGGCTGTGCCTGACTTTTCAGTTTCCTGACTACCGGGAGCGTTTGAGTCTTGCTTCATCGCCGATCCGTCGGAATTCACCAACGCTGGTTTTTCCTCAACCGCGGTCGTGGCCGGTTCCGCGGCTGCGACCGGATTGATCTTTACCGTCGCCAGAATCGTCTCCAGGCGGTTGAAGACCTTGTCGCGATCCACATGCTTCATCTGGCCCTCGGTGGCTGGGCTGAGAGTGGTAACGTTCAGCACGAACTCGTAGCAGGCCCCATTCTGGAAGAAGTGGAAGTACTTCGAGTCGCTCTGCCGTGCACCTTCTCCGGCGACTGCTTCGGCGGCTTTCATCTCCATGTCGCCCAGCATGAAAACCGGAGCGTCTTCGGCATTTGGATCAGAGGTCTTGGGCTGCGGCACCGAGAATTTGCCACAGTTCTGCTCAGAAATTTCCTTATGCACGTTTACGCTGAAATATCCCGAAGAAAAATCGGTGTTGGCGTACGAGCTCTCAGGAAGTTCAACGGCGGCGAGCGCAACTCCGCCGGGCTGCACGAAATCCATGGGCAGCGAACTGGAAGCAGCCAGGGACGTGGCGCCGTCTCCGGTCTCAAGCGCGTACTTGCGCGGATATTCGAATTGCACGCCAGAAGTCTTGTCGCTGTAAGTCACGGTGGCTGGCCGCTTCCGAACGGCGACTTTCTTCGGCGTGGGCTTGGCTTCATCTTTCATAACGGGCGCCGGCGTGTTGCTGGCAACGGTTTGCACCGGTGCCGGTGTCGGAATCTGCACGGTTGAGCTGACCGGGTTGGGCTTGTCGCTCGAACAGCCGATGGTCAGCGAACAAAAAATCAGGATCGCGGCGAACAGCAGCGCGCTCGTGGTCTTTCCCCACGTGAGCAAGTTGCGGGGAACTGCGGTGTTGCGAATCAGGTTGAAACGGGTCATGTGTGGTCACCTCCTGCTGCGAAGCAGCGCTATGAGGAATGCAGGGTGATGGCCAACGCGGAGGCATTGATTTTGCTGGGCTTGCGGGCTTCGAGTTGAGTGACAGCGTGGCGCAGGGGACACGCCGTGGATCAGAGGACACAGAGACAACGGTCTTGCAAGCGCTGTCTGTTGAACGAAAACCTGCGTGGGCAAGAGTGTCCGCGCATGGCCTACGCTGCGGCGATGCGGCGAATCAAGTCTTCCTGCTCGGCCTTGCTTTCGGCTCCGATCGTAAAGGCGTCGAGCAGGCCAAGGGACAGGGCGTACTTGATGGCTTCATTCTGGCGATTGCGTAGCGTTCCCTGGCCAAGAATTTTCATCCCGATGACCGCTTTGCCCGAGGCCTTCATCTGCTTCAAGACGCTTACGACTGTTGCCGGGTCGGAATCCATATAAGCGCCGACGGGATTGATGCGGGCGAGGTCGACTTCCACCCATGGCGACTTCGCCGCAGCGCGAAGCGCTTCAATACTGTGACACGAGCAGCCGTGGGCGCGAATGATTCCCTTCTGTTTCGCTTCCGAGAGCACGTCCATCACGCCTCTGTAGCGTTCGGTCCAATCGGGTTCGGTGAGGCAATGCATGAGGCAGAGATCGAGGTGATCGGTGCCGAGCTCGCGGCGGAAGCGGTCGAGATCGGCGCGTGCGGTCGCGGCATCGCGCGCCCAGGTCTTGGTGAGCACGGTGACTTTGTCCCGGGGCACGTGTTTGAGCGCCTCGGCGACGTGCGGATGGCTCCCGTAGGAATCGGCGGCGTCGAAGAAGCGGAGTCCGTGATCGTAGCCATTGAGCAGCAGGTCGGAGAGGCCTTTGACGCCCAGCGCCGTTTGATGCGAATGATGATCGTATCCGACGGTGCCAGTTCCCATGGCGAGGCGGGAGGTCTGGATGCCGGTGCTACCTAGGGTAACTGTATCGGCCGCCGAAAATTTCGAAGGAAGACTCTGGTTTGCCAGGGCATCGAGAATTCTCTGCGAAGCGAACCGGTCGCGGAGATTCTTGGAAGCAAGCCACGCCGCTCCGAGCCCAGCGGCGGAGCCGATCAGGAATTGGCGGCGTTTCACGGGACCTCCAGGGGCGGACGCGATGTAGATATGGAGGCTACACCAGCAGCGGTGGGCCTGGCAGCCATTTATGGCCATCACTCGAACTGTTTGCGGAAGGTGGCGAGCTGCTCGTGAACTTCGGACAATTCGCGGCGGAGCGCGGCTACTTCTTCCTCTAGCTTGGCGATGCGATCGGCGCCGCCGGGCAAGACTTGGGCAGCGGGCGAAGATCCCGCCGGGTCTCGCTCTGTCGAAACTCCCACGTCTCGCAAAATCGGCGAGACGTGGGGCACCCTAATATCTTGATGCGGCTGCTCGCCTGAGAACAGGTGCATATAGCGCGATTCCTTGGTTCCGGGCTGGCGCGGAAGGATGGTCGCGAGGGGCGGCTCGCGATGTGCCAAACGGTCGAGTGTTGAGACAACGTCGTCAAGAGCTTCGAAGTGGTACATGCGATCGGTGCGTCCGCGAAGTTCGCCAGGCGTTTGTGGGCCGCGAAGCAGCAGAACACAGAGAATCGCAATCTCACGCCGATCAAAATTGAACGCTTCCTGCAGGCGGTGCTCGTACTTGGTGACGCGGCTATCAGCGGTGCTGGCCGGACCTGCCAGTCTTTTCTCCTGCAATGTGCTTAATGCCTGGCGCACGTCTTCTTCGCTCAGCGTCATCACTGGTTCACGGTTGTTCTTCTGATTGCACGCATTGACCAAAGCGTTCAGCGACAGCGGATAGTAGTCGGGCGTAGTGATGTCTTTCTCGATCAGGGAGCCTAGGACACGGGTTTCAGTTTCAGAGAGGACCATGGGCGAAAAGATTTAACCACAGAGGACGAAGGGAAACACAGAGCAGACCTGGACTTTCTATGTCTCACAAACCAGCCATACGCGAAGGACAGTACACCAAATCCTCCCACCCTAAAATCGCACAAACCGCGATTTTAGGATGGGGCACCCAGTCTTCCTGTTTTCCCATCCTGCCTAGAACAGCGCGGTGGAGCGGCGTGCCCAGGATTTGCCTTTTTCTTTGGCGATGTTTTCCATGTCGGCAACGTAGGCGCCGGCCTGGGTCAGCACGTGGTGAAGATCATTGCCGATGCTGATGAATGTGAATCCTTTTTCCAGAAATTCGCCTACACGCGCCGTGCCGAACAGGAACAGTCCCAGGATCACGTTGTTCTTGCGTGCGTGCTCGATCAGCTTCCTGGTGGCAGCTTCGAGTTCGGGCGATGTGTACATATGCGGGAACTCGTACTTGTTGTAGAGTCCCATCGACATGCAAAGATCGTTCTGGCCGAGGAAGAGAATATCGACGCCGGGAACGGCCGCGATTTCCGCGATATTTTCGATGCAAGACGCGGTTTCAACTTGCAGTGCGACGATGCTTTCGTCGTTCCAATTCCCCGCGTAACCGAGAAGGCCGTTGCGGTTCATGCTGCGCTGCGGGAAATAGACTGATCGCGTCCCTACGGTCGGATACTTGGCGCAGCTGACGGCCTGGCGCGCTTCGTCCGCGCTGTTGATATAGGGAATCAGAACGCCATCAGCGCCCATGTCCAAAGCTTGCTGAATGCCGGGGCGATCATCGTATCCCCCAACGCGCACCATTGATTTTGCACCGCCGTTGGCAATGCCGCTGAGCATGGCCGATAGCTTTTCGTAGCCCATCGGACCGTGTTGCGTGTCGACGAGTAGCCAGTCGTAGCCGCTATGAGCGAGCTGCTCGGCTACGGTTGGGCTGTGGGCATTGAGGAACAGGCCCATCTTGGGCTTTCCGGCGCGCAGTTGCTTTTTGAATTCTGATCCGCTGAGGGCTGGGTCGGGCATGCGAACGTTGTCCTCCGAGGTGGAATTGCGGAGTGTACTATGCGCGCGCGAACGACGGCAAATTCGTGCGGGAAATCCCGAATGTTCCTGCGATAGAATCTGCTGGAAGCGAGGAGAGCTATGCGGCTGCTCTTGAATTGGGTGCTGAGCGGATTAGCGGTTTGGATTGTGGCGCACGTGGTTCGCGGATTCTACGTCGAAGGATTTGTTGCGGCGTTGGTTGCCGCCCTCGTGATCGGCTTCATTAACGCCACCATCGGCCTGCTGCTGAAGATTCTTACATTCCCTCTTACGCTGCTGACGCTGGGGGTGTTCTGGCTGATCATCAATGCACTGATGTTGGAACTTGCCTCTGCAATCCTTAGCCCTGGCTTTCAGGTGCGCGGTTTCTTTTCTGCATTTATCGGCGCAATCCTGCTAAGCCTGGTGAATATGATGTTGCGTTGGCTGGTGCGTCCGACGGAGCCACGCTAGTTTTTCTCAGTTTTCTTCTTCGGCTTGATTGCTTCCCAATCCGCATCGGTCAACGCGCTTCCCAGGCTGCTGAATTCGCCTGCGCCCTGCAGGAATTCGCCGCCATCCATGCGGATGACTTCGCCATTGATGTAGCTGGCGCCGTCGCTAACTAGAAAGGCGGCTAAGTTCGCCAACTCTTCAACGGTGCCGAAGCGATGTTGCGGATGGCGATCGAGCGCGAGCTTTTCCAATTCCGGACGTGGCATCAAACGAGAGAATGCGCCCTGAGTGGGAATTGGTCCCGGTGCGATCGCATTCATGCGGATGCCGCGATTTCTCCACTCGACGGCGAGGCTACGCATGAGGGCCTCCACGCCAGCCTTGGAAACGGCTGACGGAACTACGTAGGCCGAACCCACTGGTGCATAAGTTGCGGATATGCTGAGTACCGTGCCTTGGTGTTTGGACGCAAGCCAGCGCCGTCCGCAGGCCATGGTGGCGTGGAGAGTGCCCATCAGCACGATGCCGATGACTGATTCGAAGGCACGAGGAGAAAGTTCTTCGGTACGGGCGAGGAAATTTCCTGCGGCGTTGTTGACCAGAATATCCAGGGGGCCGGAACTACAGATGGTCTCGATCATTCTTTCGACTGCCTCGCGATCGCGGACGTCGCAGGGCAACTCGTGAATTTGGCCGTGGGTGGCGGCGGCAAGCTCGGCGGCAGTCCTTCGCAAGACGTCTTCGCGACGGCCACAAATGTAGATTTCGGCGCCGAGTTCGAGAAATCGCTGCGCCATTCCCCGGCCCAGGCCCGTGCCACCGCCGGTAATCAGGATGCGCTTGTCGCGGAGAAGATCGTTGTGGAACATATTGAGTGATTGAGCGATTTAGTCATTGAGCGGTTGAAAAGATCCTGGAACAGCGGACGAATCTCAATCACTCAATCACTAAATTAAACAATCACTCAATCACATGCGACTCGAAATCCGTAGTCCGCGTATTGAAATTCAGGGGGAATGCTCGAGCGCGCAGAGCATCGTGCGACTTTGATGTGATGGCGCCAAGAGCCTCCGCGAGAAGCCTTGCGCTGGCCGCCCTCCGGGCCGCGCGGATTGCGCTCTGTCGATGCGGCATAGTAGCTCGCGTCATACCAATCGCTGCACCATTCGTGGACGTTGTCGCAGATGTCATAAAGTCCGAACGCATTGGGCGCATAGCGCGCGACGGGTTCGGGTCCTGTTTGCCAACGAGTCGCATAGTCAGGAAGAGTCTGCGGGGGATCGTCTCCCCACGGAAACTTCTTCTGCTCCACATCACCGCGCGCTGCACGTTCCCATTCCGCTTCGGTGGGCAAACGGTAAGAGCGTCCGGATTGCCGGCTCAGCCATTGACAATAATTTTGTGCCTCGAACCAAGAAACGGCCACGACCGGTTGCTGCGGATGGTGGAAATGGGGATCATTCCAGAATGGCGGAGCTAATGCACCAGTCGCTCGAAGATACTGCGAAAATTCGGCGTTGGTTACCTGCGTCGACGCGAGCAGAAAGTCGTCAACCCAGACGCGGTGAATGGGGCGTTCGCAATCTTGTCCGGCATCGGAGCCCATGAGAAACCAGCCCTGCGGGATTCGGACCAGTGCGGGCTCGATTGCGAGGTGATTCTCAAAATGAGTGTGGGCGGCAGACACGATTTCCTCAGTCTAGCAGTTTACAATTCAACCACAGAGGGCACAGAGGGACACGGCGATTAGCTGCGCAGTTTAGACACAATTTCTGCCACTGCGTTTTCCTGAAATAGTCGGATGGCGGCGATTCCGGAGGCTCCCGCGTCGAGGCAGAGCCCGCAGTTTTCGAGCGTGACTCCGCCCAGAGCGAGAACCGGAATTTTCTGTTGGCAGGCCTTCTGCAGAACTTGCAAACCTCTGGCTTGGATTTCCGGCGCATTTTTCTTTTCGAACACGGGCGCGAACACAGCGAAAGTTGCTCCGCTCGATCCTGCTTTCGCTACCTCCTCGACGGAGTGACAGGAGACTCCAACCAGGGGAGTCGACTGCTTGCGCCCGAGTTCCGTGGCTGATTTCCAGATCGCGCTCACATCAGAAGGAGAAATATCGTCCGCACGCAAGTGGACTCCGTGGGTCCCAGTCGCGATGGCGATGTCGGTGCGGGAATTGATCAGCAACGCGGGCCTATGTTCTGGATGGCGGGACCCTCGGACCACGCGCAGCGCCTCCCGCGCCATCCACTCGAGCTCTCGCGTGGAGAGATCTTTTTCGCGGAGCTGGATGTAATCCACGCCCGCATGTGCGGCTTCCGCAATCTTTTTTAGCAGATGCTGGCGGCGGCCAGCTTCATCGCCGGGAAAGGCGTGCCGATCGGTGATGTAATACAACAGAAGACAGCGTCGAGCCATTCGATTTCTGCAAATCGGCGCCGGGAGTGCAAAGCACTAGGGCCGAGTTTTGGCGATCTCAGGCATAACTTCGCCCTGACGCTTTGGAGTTCCGCCGAGGTGGTACTTGGTCAATCCGTCGCGTAGAAATTCGAATCCTTCGTCCGGCGAATTGACGAACTTCAATAAGTCCAAGTCTTCCTGAGAAACCGCGCCCGCATCGACGAATGCCTGGAAATTGAGGATGCGGTTCCAGTACTCGCTACCATAAATGAGGACCAGAATTTTCTTGGCGAGTTTGTCCGTTTGAGCAAGGGTGAGGATTTCGAACAGTTCGTCCATGGTCCCGAAGCCGCCGGGGAAAATCACCAAGGCCTTCGCCAGATAGGCGAACCAGAATTTGCGCATGAAAAAATAGTGGAATTCGAAATTCAATGACGGAGTGATGTACGGATTGGGCTGCTGTTCGAAAGGCAGGTTGATATTCAGTCCGATGGTTTTGCCTCTGGCTTCGTGGGCGCCGAGATTGGCAGCCTCCATGATGCCCGGGCCACCGCCGGTAGTGACCACGAAACGATGCCGACGCGCAGGAATCTGAATGGACCACTCGGTCAGCATAAACGCAAGCTTGCGTGCGTCTTCGTAATAGCGGGCCATGTCGACCCCGGCCAGTGCGCGCTTCAGGTCTTTGGCCTGCTGAGCGGGAGCCGCGTGTTTTTCGTTGCGTTCCACCGAACTCAACAGGGTCTGCGCCGCGGCACTACCTTGAAATCTGGCGGAGCCGAAGAACACGACCGTGTCCTGAATCTGCTCGCGGCGGAAGCGGGCCAGGGGTTCCTGATATTCGGCGAGGATGCGCAAAATGCGTCCGTCGGGACTGTTGAGGAAGGGATCGTTCTGATACGCCAAGGGTGCGGATTTGCTCTTATTGCTCATGAAGACTCACGTTCCAGATGCGGTCGGCAAGAACAGGCTTTCAGGATACCGGAGAGCACTACCGAATAAAAACGGCGAAACGCGTGGCAGCTGAAAATGAAAAAATCTGCTTAAGCCGGCTTCCGCCTGCGCGTGACTCGCGAAGCCGCCACTCTGCGCTGGCGGGGCACAGATTTAAGCTGGGAGGGTTCAAGACGCTTGGCTGATTTCCAAAGGCGTTCGAGATCATAAAACTTCCGCGCTTTTTCCGAAAAAACGTGCACCACAAAATCAACGTAGTCGATGAGGACCCAGTCGGCCTGGCTGTATCCCTCAACGTGCGTCGGGCGCAGACCCGCGCTCTTCAGACGCAACTCGACCTCGTCAGCGATGGCCTGGACTTGCCTTGGATTAGTTCCGCTGCAGAGTACGAAATAGTCGGTGAAGGCACCCGAACCTTTTTCCATCTCCAAGATGGCCAGTTCTTCAGCTTTCTTATCGAGGCAGGCTTGAATGGCCGCGGCTACTTGCTTTCTCAAATCGTTCTTCTTCATGCCGGAAATATCGTCAGTCCTGATCGTCAGGCGTTAGTAGAAACCTCATTGTAACCGGGAGGTGACTGGCTGCGCCTGCGTGAGCCGGGTCCAGCTACTTCTTGCTTGATTTACCGGCATCTGCAAGCGCAAGTTGGCGCAGCTTTGCCATAGTGGCTGCGGAGGGATCTTTCCGTTTGCCGTTTTTATTGCGTCGCTTGGGCTTGGTCACGTAATGATTTTGAGCCATCTGGTCTCCGTATTGATATTGATCTGGCGTTTGGGGAACGCCTGTGCTGTGTTTGTCGTCGTACATTGCCACGAAAATAGCTTATTGATTCTAACCGACGCCTGCTCTTCCAGCTGAAAACAGTCTGTGAATTGAAGAGTGAGCAGCGTCCAGGATCTATTTGTACAGCCCTTCTTTCTTTATATAGTCCGCCACGGCGACATCGACAAAACGCGTGAGCGGCTTTCCCGCAGTTGCGGCGGTCCGTATCGCAGTAGCCGAAACGGGCTGATGTACGCCATCCAGCAAGTGGAGCGTCGCTCCACTCAACACCAAATCGCCAGCAGCGGCCTGTTTCTTGAATGGGCGGGTGACCTCCGGCTTGGGACGCAGGCTCTCCGGCAGCGAATTGGCGACATCCGCCAAGGAATAGCCGGGACGGCTGGCCACAATAAACTCGGCTTCGCGGAACAGCGCTTCGGGTTCATGCCACTTCGCGATATCCACAAACGCGTCAATGCCGATCAGAAAAAACAGGCGATCACTCGGCTTGAACGACTGTTTCAACTTGCGTACCGTGTCGATGGTGTAATTAGGTTTGACCGCCGGTGCTTTCCTCAAGCCCGGATCAGGTTCTTGCGGGGCCTCGAGCAATGAGGGCACGAACGCCTTGTCCTGCGCCGTCGCTAGCGCAACCATGGCGAAGCGATGCAGAAAGGGAGACAATTCCTGCGCCTGCTTGTGCGGAGGCACATGGGCCGGCACGAAATAAATCCGATTGAGCCTGCAGCTATCGAGCGCGGCGCGTGCCAGTGCCAGATGTCCGCGATGGATAGGATCGAACGTTCCCCCAAATAGGCCGATATTCATGCGTGTCCGTTAGTCTGCGGATTTGTGGGGCCAGATGCAAGTCCGGAAAGCGAATTTTATTCAGCCTGACACAGAATTCAGCCGGCATTTTCCTGTGAGATGACCGGCCAATTGGCCAGCCAGCTCGCGTCCGACTGCTGCACGCCCGAGCGCTCAACTGTGAACCTGGAAATGTACTCCTGTAACTCGCCTGTTTCTTAATTAAGAACTAGGATGATGTTGCTATGCGAGTAACCCTCCCCCTACTCCGCATTCCGGCTACCCGTGCGCCCATTTTGCGATATGGGGTCGCCCTGCTCAGCACAACGCTTGCCCTGATTCCCACGTTGTTGATGGCAAACGTCTCTGAGAGCCGTCTGGCTCTGTTTGCCGTAGCCGTCATGGTAAGCGCCTGGTATGGAGGCTGGAAGCCGGGGCTCGTGGCCACGTCCTTCGCAGTCACGGTCAGCGCATATTTCTCGCTGGCCAGACAACACACGCCGGAAGAGTACCGCGCTGCTCTTTTCCACCTTGCGCTTTTCGTGTTCGTCGCGCTGCTCATCTGCTATTTCAATGCGGCGCTGCGGGCGGCGCAGGAGAACTTGCGCCTGTCCGAACTCAATTGCCGTTCACTGGTGACGCACGCTCCCTACGGCATCTGCCGCTGCGACGACTCCGGTAAGTTGCTGGATGCCAATCCGGCGTTTCAAAGCATTCTCGGCTATCAGTCCGTCCAAGAGCTGATTGGCCGGCATCTCGGAACTTTATACGCCGACGCCCAGCAGTGGTTTGCTCTTGCCGACTACTTGAAAACCGGCGCGCCATTCCACGGCCTCAACATGGAATGGAAGCGCAAGGACGCAACGACCACGGTGGTGCGCGTCTCTGGCCTCTCCGTCTCGGAGGGCGGTGAGGATACCGTGTTTGAGTTGTTCGTGGAGGACGTCACTGAACGGCGCGCCCTCGAGCAGCAACTGCAACAGTCGCAAAAGATGGAAGCGGTCGGACGGCTTGCCGGTGGCATTGCGCATGACTTTAACAACCTGTTGATGGTCATCTCCGGATATTCGGAATTTCTGCTCGAACATCTGGGCGCCGATCCCGAGCTGCGGCAGCCCGCACAGCAGATCGCCGGCGCCGCCGAGCGCGCTTCTTCACTGACTCGTCAGCTGCTCGCCTTCAGCCGCAAGCAGATGCTAGCCCCGCGCGTTCTCGATTTAAACGCGATCGTTACTGAGAATCTGAAGATGCTTACACGCATGATCGGAGAGGACATTGAACTGGTGATGGTGCCGGCTCCGGACCTGGGCGCAATCCGTGCCGATGCAGGGCAGATCGAGCAGGTCATCATGAACCTGGCCGTGAATGCGCGCGATGCGATGCCATCAGGCGGCAAGCTCACGATCGAAACGGCGAACCTCAGCGTTAATGAGGAAAACGCGCGCCTTCACGCCACACTACGGCCGGGCGAATACGTGACGATTGCCATCAGTGATACCGGGATCGGTATGGACCGTGATACGCAGTTGCAAATCTTCGAACCGTTCTTCACCACCAAAGGCACAAAAGGTACGGGCCTTGGCCTGTCAACTGTCTACGGAATTATCAAGCAGAGTGGAGGTTTTATCTGGGTGGAAAGCGAACTCGCAAAAGGAACGACGTTCAAAATCTATCTGCCAAGAGTGGCAGCCACGGGAGAAAGCGTCGTGCAGGCGCCTGTGGTTGCGCAACCGCAGAAAGTGGAGCCCGGAAGGGAAACCATCTTACTGGTCGAAGACGAAACCAATTTGCGCTTTCTCTGCCGGCAATTTCTGGAGAAGCAGGGCTACAAGGTCATCGAGGCCGCTGACGGTGCTGTCGCCATGCAGATTGTGGTTGCTCACGAAGGAGTCATCCATCTGCTGCTGACCGATGTGATCATGCCCGGCATGAATGGCCGCGAGCTGGCACAGCGGGTGGTTGAAATTCGCCCTAACGTCAAGGTGCTGTACATGTCCGGCTACACCGAAAATGTCATTGGGCACAACGGCACGCTGGATGCCGGAATCCAGCTGCTGCAAAAACCATTTAACCTGCGCGATCTTAAAGACCGAGTCCGTGCAGTGCTCGATGCTGGTCCGATTCCCCCGGAGGTTGCCATGTCCGCTCAAGCCGCGCAGCAAAGGAAAGCAGCCCAGGTGCAGGATTCGTTCGCTCCCGGCCGCGCCCAGCGCTTCTATCTGCAATTACCGCTCCGTTATCGGCGGTTGGGAGAGACGGACTGGCACGCCGGCACGACCAAGAACATCAGCCGCTCAGGAATGTTGTTCAAAGCCGAGGAATCTTTGCAGCCAACAGTGCAGCTTGAAATCAACCTCGTCCTTCCTGCTGAGATCGCGGGTTTGTCAGCCACCGAGGTGGTATGCCGCGGAGAAGTGGTCCGGGCAGAAGAACCAACGGCGGAATCGTTGTCTCCGGCGCTCGCCGCAAGGATCCTGCAATATCACTTTCAGCACGGGACGCATTTGCCGCAGGCGTAGGAGTGGATCGATCCAAGAGGCAGAGGTTCAGAGGTCACCCCGTGAGTGCGTCCGAGTCCTCGCGCGATTCAGACGCGTGCTGCAACTCGCGCTCGCGGAGGCCTTGCACTTCTTCAGCAAGGGCGAACTTGAGCGCTTCGATTCCCTTGCCGGTCACGGCTGAAATCTCATAAAGCTTCAGCTTTTGTTTCTTGCAATAGAGCTTTAGTTTGGCGAGTTTGTCTTTGTTGGCAACGTCGATCTTTGATGCGACCATCAGCACGGGTTTTTCTTCGAGGTGGGCGCCGAAGCTGGCGAGTTCTCCCCTGATCACTTCGACGTCTTTCACAACACCGGCCCGGCCACTGGAATCGGAAACGTCGACCAGGTGAACCAACAATCTGGTTCGTTCGATGTGCCGCAAGAACTGGGTGCCGAGACCTGCCCCGGCATGAGCGCCTTCGATCAAGCCGGGAATATCGGCGACAACGAAACTGATTTCATCCTTCGCATCGCCCACCGCGACCACGCCTAGATTTGGCTCGAGTGTGGTGAATGGATAGTCGGCGATTTTTGGTCGCGCCGCCGAAATGCGCGAAATCAGCGTCGACTTGCCGACGTTCGGATAGCCAACCAATCCCACATCGGCCAACAGCTTGAGTTCCAGGCGATAGGTATGTTCTTCGCCTGGACGTCCCGGCTCATGCTCGCGCGGCGCCTGATGCACGGAAGTTGCAAAGCGGGCATTGCCGCGCCCGCCTCGGCCACCGCGAGCGATGACGATGCGCTGATCGGGCCCGGAGAAGTCGAATACCTTCTCGCCGCTTTCGTCGTCATAGACGATCGTGCCGACGGGCACTTTGAGCACAACATCGTCGCCATCGCGTCCGGTTTTGTTCGAGCCTTCGCCGTGGCGGCCGCGCTGGGCCTTGTATTCGGGGTTGAAGCGAAAGTGCACGAGTGTGTTATGCCGCTCGCTCGATTCCACGACAACATCGCCGCCCTTACCGCCATCGCCGCCGGAAGGGCCTCCGCGGGGGACAAATTTTTCGCGGCGAAAGGCCATGCAGCCGTTGCCGCCATCCCCGGCTTTGACCCGAATTTTGGCTTCGTCGATGAACATGGGGTTGGTTGCTTCGAGAATCTCCTCAGACTATGTCACGTCACTTGGTGAGTTTGAAAGCAAAAAGCCTCGACCGTGAGGCGAGGCTTGCAGAACAGCGCGCAGTCCTTATTGGATCGGCCGCAACTCTACTTTGCTTCGACTGGCTCGATCATGACGAACTTGCCCATCGAGCCCTTGTCCATGAACTTGATGCGTCCGCTAATCTTGGCGAAGAGGGTGTCGTCTTTACCGCGGCCGACGTTGAGCCCCGGTTTTACGCGAGTTCCACGCTGACGCACGATGATGGTGCCGCCGGGGACGACTTGTCCGCCGAATGCCTTAAATCCCAGCCGCTGTGAATTTGAATCGCGACCATTTCGCGATGTGCCTTGTCCTTTTTTGTGAGCCATAAGTCAGTTCTCGGTTCTCAGTAGTCAGTGATCAGGGTAGTCAGCAAGATCGCTTGAACTCCTGCACTTGAATCATTTCTTCTTGGCCGATGATTTCTTCGCGGATTTTTTCGGAGGTGCCTTCTTTTTCGTTCCTTTTGCCGCTTTTGTCTCGGCTGGAGCTGCTTCGTGGTGTTCGGCAGCCCTCACTTTCTTAGCCTTCGCTTCTTTCTTCGGCAGCTCGGGAGCTGTGAAGGTCTGGCCATCGAAAGCGATCTCGGTGATGCGGACGGCGCTGAAGGCCTGGCGATGTCCGCGCAGTTTCTTGTACTGTTTTTTCCGCTTGTAATGGAAGACGAGAACTTTGGGGCCGCGGCCTTCCTCAACCACCTGGCCGCGCACGCGGGCCTCAGACTGCGGCTTGCCAATCTGGCCCTCTTGACCGGAGACGGCCAGCACTTCGGGAAATTCCACCTGCCCGTCGGTCCCGGTACCCAGTCTCTCGACGCGAATCACATCGCCGGGCGAAACCCGGTACTGTTTCCCGCCTGCGCGGATGACGGCGTACATAACTCTGCCTCCCACAAAATGTCGTGAAAATCAGCCCGCAAACATAACTCTGGGAACGGGCCCAGCGCACACGGGCGCAATCGGGATTCACTGACTTTCTTTTGCTTGCTGTGTTTTTCCGCCTTGGCGCATCGGCAACCGAAGCAGGCGTCCCCAGAACGGGTCGCGAGTACAGGCAAACTCGGTTATTCTAACGTGCGCTGCGGAAATCGGTCAAACGAAGTTGCTCCTGCTCGTCCACAGGATTCAGGATGGCCGCTCTGATATTTCTATTTGCGTGAGAGTTCCCAGACCTTGGCGTACTTCCAGGAAACATAGACGGCGTGGTAGAGGTGCAAGAGCAATCCTTCGCGGCCATCGAGAAATCCGAGCCGGAGAAAATAATTATAGATGAAGGTCAGCAGCGGACGCACGACGATGTTGATCACGCTGAATCCGCGGATGCCTTTGGCAACGGCCATTTCTGCGCCCAGCGATGAGTAGCGATTCATGTGCTCGATATACTCGGAGAGCGTGGGATAGGAGTGGTGGATGAGGGTACCGCGTCGAATCTGTCCCGTACGGCCTTCTACCCGCACGTCTTCGTGAACTGCCCTGTCCTCAAACCTTGCACCTCCTCGACGGAAGAGTCGAAGCTTCGGATCTGGCCAAAAGCCTCCGTGTTTGATCCAGCGACCGAGGAAGAAGTTCCTGCGACGGATCTCTATCCCTTGAGCGTATGGTTGTGCACCGGTGACTGCCACGAAATCCTGAATGTAAGTCTCGGTCCGCGGATCTGGCAGGAAGTTATCGGCATGAAGCCGATCGCTCCGCTTGACAGCGTTGTACCATGCGGTGAGGGCCTTCAGTACTTGCTCGCTTGCTTCCGGATCCAATTCCTCATCCGCATCCAGGCTCAGAATCCAATCGCCCGTAGCTTTGGTGATCGCCGAGTTCTTTTGGGCGGCGTAGCCCTTCCATTCCTCAACGAAGACTTTGGCCCCATACGATTTCGCGATCTCCATGGTGCGATCCGTCGAGCCGGAGTCGACAATGACGATCTCTCCCTTGCCATCGGAGACCAGCGCCTTGACGCTTTCGAGCGTGCGCCCGATGTTCGCCTCTTCGTTGTGAGTGATGATGACGACCGACAGGATCACGGCTGGTAGGATACACTCCCGGCGCGACATGGCCGCAAACGCGAGCGCTTACTCTGCTGAGAGGTTATTGTGGTAACCCACTCGTACACGCCCTTCCGGTAACCCTTAGTAACCATGCCATTGCTGACTCCCGGACGTACAATGGGCCTTGTCCGGTCGGCCATCTTCAAGCGTAGGGATGGTCCGCCCGATAGGTAAATCGAAGTCGTTTTTAGCATGCGGGTCCTGTAATAGCCAGAGCATAAGACCAGGGGCTGGAGTTCGCACGATTATGGCGTTCGGTTTCGGATTCAATAAGCAAAAAGTCCTCGCGTCTGCCGAGAAGTACGTGCAGCAGGGCAAGCTGCCAAACGCCATCTCGGAATACGAGAAGATCCTCAAGAACGACCCCAAGGACTTGACCGTTACCAATACGGTTGGGGACCTGTATGCCCGCCTGGGCGAAAACGATAAAGCTACGGATTGCTTCAAGAATGTAGGTGATGCCTATGCCAGCCAGGGATTCACGGTCAAGGCGATCGCCATGTACAAAAAAATCAGCAAGCTCAAGCCCTCGCTTGAGAACGTGCTGAAACTGGCCGAACTCTATACCCAGCAGGGCCTGTTCAACGATGCTCGCGCCCAGTACCTGCAGGTGGCAGAGGAATTCCTGAAGGGCGGAGAACTGGAAAACGCGGTCCGCATCTTCCAGAAAATTCTGGAGATGGATCCGGAAAACACGGGGATGCGCGTCCGCCTGGCCGAAGTTTACGTAAGGCTGGGGAAGAAAAACGAGGCGTGGGAGATCTTCACTGCGGCCGCGGAGGCGATGCGGGCGCGCGGTTCGCTCAATGGCGCCGAAGAAGTTTTGCACCGCATGCTCACCCTCGATCCGGGTAACGCTTATGCGTTGCAGATGCAAGGACGGAATCTGCTCGAGTCCGGAGACGCCGAGGGGGCGATCGCGTCCTTCCAGAAGATTGCCAATCTGGATTCCAATCCGGACAGTCTGCGCGAACTACTGAAGGCCTACCTGCAAATGGGTCGGCTCTCCGATGCAGGAACGGTCGCAAATAAGCTGCTTAGCGTTCACAACGATCTCAGCTCCATTGCCACCTTTGCCGATGCACTCATGCAGGCGGGGCAGTACGAGAATGCGCTGCAAGTCTACGATCAACACGCCGAGCGTCTGTTAGCCGAGAATCCCGCGAAGGTTCTTGAGAACCTGCACACCATCATTGGCCACGTCCGCGACAATCCTGATTCGCTGCAGAAGTTGCTAGATTTGTTCCACAAGGCCGGAGAGACCACGCATGTCGGCGAAGTCACTGAGCTGCTGGCCCACGCCAGTGTGCAGTCCGGCGATCTGGTCCAGGCGCGCGACATGTACCAAAAATTGGCCACGCTCGAGCCGCAGAACACGCTGCACATGCAGAATTATCAGCAGGTGGTCGCGCAGCTAAGTGGATCCGGCGGTGGAGCCAAGCTGATCAGCCCGGAAGAGGCGGCGGTGATCGTCGATGAACTGGAAGCCACTTCCCCGGCCATTCCGCAGCACTACTCTGATGAAGTCTCGCTGGCAGTGCGATCGGCCCTCACCGATGCCGAACTGTTTATTTCCTATAACATGCCCCACAAGGCGATGGGGCCGTTGCTAGTTGCGCTGCCGATGGCGCCCCGCGATTTGCGCCTGAATCAGCGCCTGGCCGCGCTGCACACGCGGGCGGGACGCTTTGCCGAAGCCGCGATCTGCTGCCGCACGCTGCAGGCGCTTTACTCCGAGGCGGGGCATCCGGAAGAAGCAACGCGCTATGGCGATCTGGCACAGAACTACGAGGCGCGCTCAGCGGTAAAAATAGTGCCCACAGTCGCAACCCAAGTCCCGATCGCTGCTCAAGCAGCCGGACAACAGGTTCCACCTCAGGAGTACGAGACTTTTGCCCAGGAGTTCGCGATCGACGCTCCTGCGGACGAAATCACAATCGAAGAAGCACCTGCCGAAATGCCCGCGAATGCCACCTCCTGGCCGGGAGCAGCGCCAATACAGGATGCGGAACTGCCGCTGGCGGAGGCTTCCGCGGTCGAAGAGCCCACCGCAGCAGTGACCGAAGAGGCGCAAGAAATCGATCTTTCCTCCGAGTGGGAAGACACCGTTACCGTTGAAGGTGCAGCACCGGTTTCCGAGGCACCGGCAGCCACAGAAGCTGCTGCCGGAAACAGGGTCGATGAAACTGTCGAAGAGATCCGGTTCTACGTCGAGCACGGCATGCCGGAGCAGGCCTGGGCTGCTTTGGCGAAGCTGCAGACACAGACTGACGACCAGCACAAGATCGCTCAGCTTCGCGCAGAGATCGAGGCTAGTGCTGCACCGGCCACCGAGGAGGTCGAGATCACTCCGGTGCCGGTCGAGGAAGTCGCTGGTCAAGACATTCCCGTGGCGGAGGCGCCGGTTGCCGAGCTTCCGGTGCAGCCTGAGCCTTCCGAATCACCGGTGCAGGCAGGACCGCCGGTAGTTGCGCCGAAGGCCGAGGAACTGCCAGTCACAGCTGAAGTTGCGCAGACTGCAGAGGCCTCGCCTGGCGGTGTACTGCAAGAATTCGTCGCCGGCCTGGAATCCGAACTGGGAGACGGATTCCTTCCTGGAGGCGCCTCGGCGGAGGTCAAGCCGACTTCTGCAGCCCATGTTGAAGCCGTGCCTGCAGACCCGGCAGTCGCGAGTGAGTCCATGGCGCCGTCGCTGGTGAAAAGTGCGCCAACTGCGGCCCCACTGCCAACGACATCTCAGCCAGAGGTTAAGCCGGCTGCGGTCGCGGCTGTAGCGTCGGCTGTACCGGTTGCAGCTCCCATGGCCGCAAGTGCCGCAGCCTCCGCATCATCAGCATCGATGATGCAAGCGGCAGCGCCTGTTTCAGCGCCCGCTCCTTTGCCCGTTACGCCGGTTCCGACGTCAGTGCCCCCCGCGCCGGGGCTTCGCGCAGCGCAAGCCAGCAAGGATTCCCCATTTGGAGACGATGCAGGCGTTGATTTGGCGGAGATGTTTGGCGAGCTCAAACAGGATCTGGAATCCGGAGCGGCCTCAACTGACGAAGATCCCGAGACGCACTACAATCTCGGCATCGCCTTCCGCGAGATGGGCCTGCTGGACGAAGCCATTGGAGAGCTGCAGAAAGCTTGCCAGTTCGTCGACCGCGGGCATCCATTTCCACAGATCATGCAGACCTACACCTGGCTGGCGCAGTGCTTCCTCGAAAAAGGTGTGCCCGAAGCTGCGGTGCGCTGGTTTGAGAAGGCGCTCAACGTGCCCGGCATCGACGGTGACACGCGGGTGGCCCTGCATTACGAACTGGCTGCAGCCTATGAGACCGCGGGAGACAAGGCTTCCGCGCTTAAGCACTTCATGGATGTTTACGGCAGCAACATCGATTATCGTGACGTGTCGGAGCGGATCAAAGCTCTGAAGTCGTAGAATAGCTCGATGGTTTCAGTCCGTATCTTCCTTCGGGTAGCGCCCAGTCGCCTCGACTCCTTCCCCAATGTCTTCAAGCGGAGTTCTACGTGAGCACCGGTCCCGATCCTCTCTCCCGTCTGCCCGGAAATTCTGCCGAGCGAGCGAGCATGGTGGGAGAAAATCGCAGCGCACTGATAGACTCTCCTTCCGACGCGATGCATCCGCCCAAGCACAGACTGCTGCAACTGTGGTTGCATAGGATTTCAGTTTTTCTTTTCGTTCTCATCAGTGCGGTGGCGGGCGTGCTACTGATCATTCTTCCCTGGACGCCGGAGTGGACCGATAACTACCTTCTGCTTTCTTATCCCAACTTGCGGACGTTTGTGGCTAGCGGCTTTTTTCGTGGTATTTGCAGCGGGCTCGGGTTACTCGATGTCTGGATCGGCTTCTGGGAAGCGCTGCATTACCACGAACATCACTAGCACCGTGATATGAAAATCACAATCGCCTGGATCGGCAAAACAAAAGAACCGGCGATACAAGCATTGACCGATGAATATCTCAAGCGGCTGACGCGCTACGCCCACGTGGCCGGAGTGGCGCTTCGGGATGAAACTAAGCTATTGGAATTTTGCGGCAGATCGGGAACGAAAAAGTCCGGCACCTCTCCACGATCGACACTGGTGATCATGGATGCTGGCGGACGCGAGCTCACCTCGGAGCAGTTCGCGAAGTTTGTCGGAGAATACCGCGACCGAAACCCGCAACCTCTCGTCTTCGGAATCGGCGCAGCTGATGGGTTTAGCGAAACGACCAAGCGGGCCGCGCAGTCTACCCTGTCTTTGGGCAAACTGACATTGGCACACGAACTGGCGCGGGTGGTGCTACTAGAGCAGATCTATCGCGCATTCACCATTCTCGGCGGCCATCCGTACCATTCCGGGCACTAAGCGATTTGTGCGTTGTCCTTTTGTGTATCTTTTCGGATCAGTCGCGACTTACACTAATCCGAGCCCGCAAGAGCAGTCGCAAAAAGGGCCAGGTATTTTGTCCGGAGGTATTGGTTTTTCCATGAAGAATCCGTATGAGTTGCTGCGTGCGAAAGAGCAGGAAATTGCGATACTTAAGCGCCAGATCGAGGCTCTCAGGCTCGCCGCCCCACTGCTGGGCGACGAGGACGAGGAGAATATTTTGTCTGAGAGGGCAATCGTGGAGAGGGGTGTAAGGCTTCCTTGAGCTGATTTCACCGCGCTGGGTTCGCCGGGTTTTCCACGACAATCTTCATGACGTCAGTGGCCAGGGCGGCCGCATCGACTCCATCCATATTGATCAAGACCACCACTCCCGCACGCTGATCGGGAACCAGCATGATGAAGGTGCTCGTGCCCTGTTGACTGCCGCCGTGTCCAACGTCATTGACTCCTATTCTCTTGCCACTGCCCCAACCCCAACCGAGAGCATAGGGATTGGGCGCACCGTCGGAGGGCTTTTGCCGGGTCCACATCACATCGCGGGTGGTTCGCTGAATCAAGCGATCGCTTAACACAGCTACTTCAAAGCGGGCCATGTCGTTAGCAGAGGAGAGCCAACCGCCGCCGGGAAGTTTATAACTGGAATCGAGGAAGTCGGCGTTACCCACCCTGCCAGCTTTGTTTTTCTGATAAAAACGCGTACGAGATGGAATGATCGCGTAGCGATCATCCACCAGCGTACGGTTCATTCCTGCGGGCGCGAACACGTTCTCGCGCATGTAGTCGGAGTACTTCTCGCCTGAAGCGCCCTCGATCGCGCAGCCAACAACCGTGTAGCCATGAGTGGTGTAGCCGAATTTCGTGCCGGGCTTGAAGAGTAACGGATCGTTCGCGAAGAACTGCAGCCCTCCGCGAATTGGATCGTCGAAGTGCTTGATATTCCCGACCTCCGGGTCTTCATTCGAATCGGACTTGTAGTGCCGAATTCCGCTCAGATGTCCGAGCAACTGGCGCGTCGTAATCTGGGCTTCTTTCTCGGGGTAGGCGGGGCAGTATTTCTGAACCGGGGCATCCAGGTCGAGTTTGCCCTGCTCCGATAGCTGCATTGCGGCAACAGCGGTCATCGACTTGGAAACGGATGCCAGGCGGTAGAGCGTCTGAGAAGTCGCTGGCACAAACTGCTCCAGATCGGCCATGCCGAATCCTGCCGACCAGGCGAAGTCGCCATTCTGCACCACGGCGATTGAAATTCCTGGCACTTGATTGGCGGCCATAAACTTGGCAACTGTTTGTTCAATTTGCTCGCGTTTCTGATCTGGAAATTTGTTTTCTTGTATCGAAGCTGCGGTCGCGGCAAGCGACAGCAGTCCTATCAATAGCGATGAGGCTCCGAGACATGCGCAGAAGTTATGGGTGCGGTTCTTGGACTGTTTGAGCATAAGGCGGCCATTGTAGCGGAATGGCCGCCGCACTTATTGCGTCACGGTGGCCTGGTAGCTCACGGTCTGCCAGTGCCCATTGTGACGCACCCAGATGCGCGTGTAGCGGTAGGGTCCGCTGAAGTCCTCACCAAGTTGGTGCCCGCGGACTTCGGCGCGCGCTGTGACTACAGCGGTATCACCATAAATGCGTACCACCATTTCGCTGATGTTCATGGCTTCATAGCGAAGTTGCCCGCTCTTGCGTGCCGCGATCGCGTCGTCTTTCGTGGTCACCTGACCCAGTGGAGTAATAGCGACGTAGTCGTCGGCGAGGGTGCGACGTGTGAAGTCCGCGTCACGATGAAGTGTGGCCTCCTTGGACTGCCGCTCCATCTCAATGACTTCGCGAATGATTTGCTGGTCGGCGCCGGCCGAAACGCCTCGCGGCCGTGTGACGACTTGCTGACGAGCCAACGCTGCCGTGGTTGTGGTGACAAGCGCGAGCAAAAACAACCACACAACTCTTGTGATCACGATAGAACCTCCGAGCGCACGGGGAAGAACGGCATGAGGCTGTTCCCTGTGATGCAGGTGCGAACGTCCCCCGAAAATTTGCTCTATGAGGGGATCCGCCGGGACGTCGCCTAGCAACCCTTCGCAGAAAAAATTTAGGATTAGCCTAGCACGGGTTGGGCTGAGAGTGCTGCCCAATCCTGTCGTCCCTTCTAGTAGAATTTAGCTCACTCTGATCCGCAGCCAGGAACACGCCTTTCAGCATGAATGACGTTCGTCGCGGTCTTATCATCGTGAATACGGGTCCCGGCAAAGGCAAAACTACCGCTGCGATGGGTACGGCATTGCGGGCCGTCGGACAGGGCATGCGCGTCCTCATGCTGCAATTCCTCAAGGGATCGTGGCATTACGGCGAACTCGACGCAGTGCAGGCTTTCGGCGACAAGTTCGTGATGAAGCAGATGGGCCGCGGATTTGTAAAAGTCGGCACCGAAAAACCTGACCCCGAAGATGTCCGCATGGTCGAGGAAGCGTGGGCGGAAGCTGCGAAAGCGATTCGGTCAAGCGAGTGGGATTTGGTTGTTCTGGACGAGATCAACTATGCCATCAGCTACGGCATGCTTGATCCGGCAAAGGTGGTCGACGCACTGCGCCAAAAACCTGAGATGGTTCACGTCATCTTGACGGGACGCAATGCACACTCCACAATTGTCGAAATCGCCGACACGGTTACGGAAATGCGACAGATCAAGCACGCTTATGAAAAAGGCGTCCTGGCCCAGAGAGGAATCGAATACTGATTGAGTAATTGAGTGATTTAGCGATTGCGTGATTGTGCGATTGAATGAGGAAAATTTATGAAACCTGAGGGTTCCTCCGCCAAAATCAATCCATCACCAAATCGCTCAATGTCTAAATCGCTCAATCACTAAATTCTATGGCCTGGTTCAAACGACAATCCGGCGAGCTAGACACTTCAGGCGAGAAGAAGGTGCGCACGGAGGGTCTGTGGGTGAAGTGCGAAAATTGCCGGCAGATCATCTGGAAAAAAGATCTGGAAGAAAACATGAACGTCTGCCCGAAGTGCGAAAAGCACTTTCGGATCGATGCCCAAATGCGGCTGTCGCATTTGATGGATGACGGGCAGTACGAAACTTTCGATGGAAATCTGTCTTCGACCGATCCTTTGAAGTTTGTGGATCTGAAGCCCTACTCCAAACGGCTGCGCCAGGCGCAGGAAGAGACTGGACTGAGAGATGCGGTCATCAACGCGCAAGGCAAGCTGCAGGGACGTCCGATCGTCGCCAGCGTCATGGAGTATTCGTTCATCGGCGGCAGTATGGGAGCGGTAGTAGGCGAGGCCATCACTCGGGCGGTGGAGCGCGCGGCAGAATCGCGGACACCCTTGCTGATCGTTTCGGCGTCGGGTGGCGCACGAATGATGGAAGGCGTCGTCAGCCTGATGCAACTCGCAAAAATCTCCGCGGCACTGTCGAAACTTGATAAAGCCAAAGTGCCGTACATTTCCCTTCTGACTGATCCTACGACCGGCGGCGTGACCGCCTCGTTCGCCATGCTGGGAGATTTGAATATCGCGGAACCCGGCGCATTGATCGGGTTCGCAGGCCCGCGTGTCATCGAGCAGACCATCCGGCAGAAGCTGCCTCCGGGCTTTCAGCGCAGCGAGTTCTTGCTCGAACACGGAATGCTGGATGCGGTTGTTCCGCGCAAACAACTGAAGCCGTACATCGCACGAGCGCTCGAGTTCATGATGGCCTAACACGGGTTGGTGATGCTTGCAGTGATCGGTTTCTCATGGCTCACAATCAGCGAGATGCGCCAAAACTATCCTCGAACCTTTGAATTTGAAGCCTCGACGAATGCGCGGAACAGCGCGCGTGAATGAGCATCAACTGATCTCTCCGGATGCCATTGCACGGCTAGGAGAAAATGATCTGGCGAGGTTCCTTCCAGAGCTTCAATAATCCCATCTTCGACGCATCGAGCAGAGATCCGCAGACGGTTGCCCACTGCATTCGCGGATTGGTGATGGGAGGAATTTACGGCCAGAACTACTCTGTCCTCAGGGGCTGAAGCCCCGTTCAAGTTCGTGTTTCTTTCGCGGCCCTGAAGGGCCGCTCTTCCACGGTCGAGCAATAGATCATGCTCCTGCGTACGCGGATCGTGGGTGGGCGGGTGCTGATCGCGAGCGCCCGAGACTTGATCTCCACGGTGCAATGGCAGGTCAGTTCGTGGAGGACGCGTGCCTTCCTCTAATCCATGCCCGCGTACGATGGCGGCCAGCCGCGAATTTGCAGCGACCTCTACCTTATGGGCGATCGGAACTTTGCTTCCTGCCTCGTGATTGACCCTGCCGCGCAGTTCATGGCTCAGGAAATCCGGGATGTGTTGTACGAGCGAGCCTTTGCGATAGACGTTCAGACTTTGCAATCCGTAACAAATCGCGAGTACGGGCTTGCGCGTAGTCTCGGCGTCCTCCAGCAAGAGCGCATCAACCTCTTCGCGCAAGGGATCGGCGGGAGTGGTGTGGGGTGATTTTACGGCTCCGAACTTCGCCGGATCGACGTCGGCGTTGCTGCCCGGTAAAAGCACGCCATCACAGCCTTCGATCGTGCGCCGAACTACATCGGATGGGTTGTGCAGTTCGATGCGCACGGGTTCGCCGCCGGCAAGCTCAACCGCTTGCTCATACTGCGAAATGGCACGTTTGGAGTACTCCGTGTTCCCCGAGTGTGGCAGCGGTATGGCAATGCGAGGTCGCGTCTTCAACTCGACCTCTCAATCGCCGACAGTGCCTTCATCTGCCGATAGTGACGAATCTCGGTGACCAGCATGAGCACAAAAATGATGCTACCCGCCACCAGCGCGACCGGCAGAGCGAAGTTGCGATAGGCGACCCGCATATTAGGAGGTACGCCGCGAAACCGCGCAACTGCTACTGTCCCGAGAATGCCTAGCAGCAAACTGACAGAGAAACACAGAAGTGTGCTGATAAACGTCACGACCGCGACACGCACTGGAATACCGTACCAACGCGGAAACGGACTCGAGCGAGTGTGCGAAGTGATCACAGCCATGAATCTACGGCCTACCAGTAGCCTGCAATTCACGCTGACCGACTCGGTCTGCCCGGTGGCCGCCAAACGCGTGGATGGTCCTGGTTCCGGCGAGAACTTCTCCGCCGTGCAATGTGTTTTGTGGGATGAAGAATTCGTCGCCAGCATTCAACGATATGCGCTGGCCACCGACAATGAGCGTGTAGCAGCCTTGTACCACGAGCATGTATTCATCGTAATCGTGAGAATGGACCGCCGAAGTCGCCGTCTCATTGCAGGTCCAAAAAGCCATCTGGCTTCCGTCGGCGCCATCGAAGACATAACCCTCCACACCCCGAGTGGCCTGATTGCTCGCGGCGATTCGATTCATCGGACTCTTCATGAACTCTGGAAAACTTTGCATGTGAAATAGCACTTTGGCAGCTTGTGGTACTGAGCATCCCGACTCCACTGCTTCCCCGCTAGTGTATAAGATAGAAGCATGTCGCACGCCGCACCAGCGATTACGCGGAGCCCGGCGGAGATCGTCCAGCTGACCGCCGTCTCCCAGGCCACAAACGGCATCTGCTACGCCGTGAGCGGCGAGGTGTCGGTAAACTCGTTCGACCTGGAGCGGATGATTAGCGCAGTCCCCGCCAAGGTAGCCGCTGCGCTGAATCGCAAAGCGTACTACTTCGTCCCGCTGACGGTGGGCCAGGGCGAAGAAACCGTTATTGCCGATCGTTACGATGTAACGCTGAGCGATAGTGCGGTTTGCCATCGAGACTTGAACCTGGGCGATTCGCAATGCGTTTTCATTTCCACCCGGCTCATGGACGACAAGTTCTCAGTTGCGTTTGAGTTCTACATCAATGTGGGCCATGCGCTAGTCGAGCGTGCGGGGGTAGCCCAGGCCTTCAGCGATGCGGCATGGAAGCAAGTGGAATCCGGAGTGCGAGGGGAAACCTCACTGGATGCCTGGGAAGCGCGCAAGCTTGCGACAGCAGGCGGGCCCGATTCCGAACGCTACAAGAACGAATATTTCGAAGCGACTTTTTCCGACACGATCTCGATCTACTTGCTGTCGCTTTACCTTGATGTGGATTATTACGATCTGCGAGAACGGGACTATCCCCTCTTGGCTCCGTCCGCTTTGGCCGAACGATTGAGGATCGTGGCTGATCTGTTTCCGCCGAATACGGGATTCGAGTTTGCGATTCACTACAAGCGGCGTTAATCGACCCCAATTTGCTGGTTCGATTTACAATTTTTCCCCCGTGCCAATGACCGTCCGATCCTTCGCCAAGATCAATCTCGGGCTGCGCATCGGTGCGCGCCGGGAAGACGGCTTTCACAACCTGCTGACTGTTTATCAGACAATCGCCCTGCATGATGTTGTGCGCGTCAGGGTCGTTCGCGGCAGTGGAATCGAGATTCGCTGCGACGATTCGCGCGTTCCCAAGGACGAATCGAATACTTGCTTCCAGATCGTTGACAAGGCCATGCAGGCGTTCGGCGCGAAGGGCCGGGTCATCATTGAAATTGAGAAGCGCTTGCCCGTGCAGGGAGGTCTCGGCGGCGCATCGTCGAATGCAATCGCGGCATTGCTTGGGCTTGAGCGCGCGGTGAAGAAGAAACTGCCGGCGACAGAAAAGTTGCGGCTTGCGGCCGCCGTCGGTTCCGATCTTCCTCTGTTTCTGCTAGGCGGGACGGTGCTTGGGCTGGGCCGTGGCGAGCAAGTGTATCCGCTGCCTGATCTGCCGGCGACCCTATGCGTGATCGTGACTCCAGAAGTTGGAGTCTCGACACCGAAGGCGTTTGCGGATTGGGACAAAATGTGTGGCGCGGGCGCCCACGCCCGCGAGGTGTCCCCCAACGTCTCAGCCGGGCCTCACCCGGCAGGGCAGCCGAGGGCGGCTGTCCCCACGCAGCTTGAGCCGATCCACATGCCGCGGCGCACTCCGGGCATTGCTGCCAAATTGACGCTACCGGCACCATCCGATAGAATGAACGAGCTTAGCCGTGGCATTTCCGCCTGGTTGAGCGAGGTCTACACCGGTGCTCCTTTTGGAAGGGGCCGGGCCGAGAACCCGCTTCTCGAGCTTGTCCGGGCCGGGATCGACAACGACTTCGAACAAGTCGTCTTTCCTGAGTATCCCGAACTGCGTGAGGCGAAAAGAGCGCTGGTGTGCGCGGGCGCAAAATATGCGTCCCTATCCGGCTCTGGGTCGACCTTGTATGGATTTTTTGTGCGCGGCCAAACCGCGGCGAGCGCTGCCGCAAAGTTAAAGAAGCAGGGATGGGCGGCTCAGGCGAGCATAATGCTCTCCCGCGGCCAGTACTGGAGCAAGATTTTCGCTTGACGATTTCCGATTGTGATGAGGGGCAGCGCGATACACTACGTAGGCTAGTCAGATCAATAACAATCGGAAATGCGTAACTGGGCCGTCGACTAATGGTAGGTCAAGTGCCTTTGGAGCACTTTGTCTAGGTTCGAATCCTAGCGGCCCAGCCAAAAACATCAGCCGTCAGCTATCAGCCCTCGGCGCTCAGCAAGGCACTTGGGTGGTGTTGCTGAAGGCTGATAGCTGACAGCCGAGAGCTAACATATGGCCACTTTGGCGACGCCGAGCGAGAAGCAGAAGAAGGCAGAGCCCATGCCGGATGACAAGCCGGAGCGGAAGGCGCGTCCGCGCGTGGACGAGAAGTTCAAAATCTTCAGCGGCACGGCTAATGAGCCCCTGACCGACGAGATCTGCCATTTCCTTGGCATGCCGCGCGGGCAGGCACAAGTCACGCGCTTCGCCGACGGCGAGGCCTATGTGCAGATTCAGGAGAACGTACGCGGCTGCGATGTGTTCGTGGTGCAGCCCACCTGCCGCTCGCATCGCGACGGCGGAAAGAGTACGAGCGTCGACGAGCATCTGATGGAGTTGCTGCTGATGATCGACGCCCTGAAACGGGCGTCGGCGCGGCGAATCACGGCCGTAATTCCATACTTCGGCTACGCGCGCCAGGATCGCAAAGATAAACCGCGCAGTCCGATATCGTCGAAGTTGGTGGCGGACCTGTTGACGACTGCGGGAGCGCAGCGCGCATTGATTGTCGATCTGCACACGCCGCAGTTGCAGGGATTTTTCAACATCCCCGTCGATCACTTGTTCGCGTCGCCGGTGCTCGTGGACCACTTCAAAAAGCTGGCGCTGCCGAATCTGACGGTAGTTTCGCCCGATGCGGGCGGCGTGGAGCGAGCGCGCTTCTTTGCGAAGAAGGTCGACGCTGCGCTGGCCATCGTCGACAAGCGGCGGGTTGAGATGAACGTGGCGGAAGTCATGCACGTAATCGGTGACGTGAAGGGGCGGACGTGCTTGATCATCGACGATTTGATCGACACCGCGGGCACGCTGGTTAAGACCGGCCACGCATTGATTGAGAATGGCGCGACGGATGTTTATGCCTGCTGCTCGCATCCGGTGTTGTCGGGGCCGGCAGTGGAAAATATTCACAATTCGGCGATCCGCGAGGTCATAGTGACGAACACGATCCCGCTTTCGGAGCCAGCGAAGCAGGAGCCGAAAATCCGCGTGTTGTCGATCGCAGGGCTGATTGGGCGAGCCATTCAGGCCAATCACGAAGAGACATCAGTCAGCAGATTATTTACGTAAGAGGACATTGAATTTATGGCGACTGCATTAGAAGCAAATGTTCTGGAAGCGCAACCGCGCGAGTCGGGCAACAAGAACGAAGCCCGCCGCGTGCGCCGCGGAGGCAGAATTCCTGGCGTGGTTTACGGAGCGGGGAAGAACTCATTGCCTGTAAGCGTGGATCCGCGACAGGTTCTGCGTATTCTCCATTCCGAAAGCGGACATAACACGATTTTCGATCTCACGCTGGATGGCGAGCACACCAAGGCCATGATCGTTGATTGGCAATATGAGCCGATCAAGGGCAGTCTGCTGCATATCGACCTGAAGCGCATCGCGATGGACAAGACTCTGCGCGTGAGCGTGCCTATTGTGCTCCAAGGCGTGGCCGAAGGGGTGAAGACGCAAGGCGGGATCATGGAGCAGATGCTGCGCGAAGTCGAAGTGGAGTGCCTGCCCGGCGACATCCCGAGCCACATTGATGTGGACATCAGCCACCTGGTGTTCGGCAAGGTTCTCCGGGTGATCGACTTGCCTCACACGGACAAGCTGAAATTCCTGACGGATGAAAATCAGCCCGTGGCGCATGTCACCTCGGTGAAGGAAGAAGAGGCTCCGACACCAGAAGCAGCGGCGGAAGCAGCGGCTGCTCCGGCAGAGCCGGAAGTTATCAAGAAGGGCAAGCAGGAGACCGAAGAGGAAGGCGCCGAAGCTGCTCCGGAGAAACCGGAGAAGGCCGAGAAAAAAGAAAAGAAGTAATGCTTGTGTGGGGACGGGCGCCCTCGCCCGTCCGGCCGAACGAAGCTCGGCTGGCATGCGGAGGCGAGTGAGGCAGGGTGAAACTGATCGTCGGTCTTGGCAATCCTGGAATCGAGTATCAGTTCACGCCACATAACCTCGGATTTCTTGCCATTGATCGGATTGCGAGCGATCTGCAGGTTGAAGTCAGAAACCGACAGTCCCGGGCGCTAACGGCGAGAGCTGTGATCGAAGGAGTTCCGGTGCTGCTGGCCAAGCCCGAGACCTACATGAACCTGAGCGGCATGTCGGTGCGGGAGTTGGTCGAGAAGAACGAGGCCAAGCCCGAATCGGACCTGATCGTTATTCAGGACGAGCTGGATTTTCCGCTGGGCACGCTGCGGATTCACAGGCGGCGCAGTTCGGCGGGACACAACGGCATCGAATCAATCATCGCTGCCTTGGGCACAGATGATTTCTTGCGGATTCGGATCGGCGTCGCGCCCGAGTACAAGGTCACCGAAGGGCGCGACTATCTGCTTTCCGCAATGCGGAAGAAAGATCTGGAAGTCGTAGATGGAACGCTGGACGCCGCAGAGGAAGCGGTAAAGGTGATTTTGAAGGACGGTCCAGATGCGGCAATGAACCGGTTTAATCGCAAAGATCAGTAGTCAGTAGGTGAGGGCACTAAGAGCGTACGCAGATCGGACAGAGACGATCACGCTGAGTCCTGACTCCTGAGACCTGACTACTAAGAGAGTTTGGAGAAATAAATGAATCGTACTTACGAACTTATGTTTATCGTCCGTCCCGACATGACGGACGAAGATTTGGACAAACTGATTTCCACGCTGCAATCCGTGGTGCCCGCGACTGGCGGCACACTGAAGAGCGTCGAAAAGATGGGCAAACGGCGCCTCGCCTACACCGTGCGGAAATTTCACGATGGCATTTACGTGCTCATGGTGGTCGAGGGTGGAGGAGCTGTGATTCATGAGCTAGAGCGCCGCCTGCGCGTGACCGAGCCGGTCATTAAATTCCTGACCGTGCGTGTGGACGAAGAGCAGAAGCGTCTGGCCAAGATCAAGGCGCTGCGTGATGCCCGCAAGAAGGTCAGCGCGCAACCGGCAGCGGAGGAGGGTGCTCCCGTCGCGCCTGCGGCCGAGACGCCAGCAACCGCCTAATTGGTGCCACCCTGCTAAGTTGCGGCGTCACCCTGAGCGGAGCTTGAAGCGATTGCCCGGCGTTCGAGGCGCGCGCTGAAATCCCGAGCGCAGCGAGGGACCTCAGGCGAAGTGAAGGATCTCGCGCGTAATAACCGGAATTCTGGACTGAAGATCTTTGAAGGAGAAATATGGCAGACGAAAACAAAACAACATCTGAGCGCCCGTCGGGCCCTTCAGGCGAAGGTCCGCGTGGAGATCGCCCGCGCTTTGGCGGTCGATCTGGCCCTGGGGGTCCTCCCCGCGAGGGCGGACGTAAATTTTTCCGGCGCAAAAAAGTCTGCAAATTCTGCGTCGAGAAAATTGAAGACATCAATTACAAGGACTATCGCCTGCTTGGCCAGTTCGTTGCCGAGAGCGGCAAGATCGTGCCGCGACGGCTGACGGGCGTATGCTCGCCGCACCAGCATCGTCTTTCGACCGCGATCAAGCAGGCGCGAAATATCGCATTGCTGCCGTTTGCAGGCCGGGCAAGCTAGTTGTTGCCTTATTCAAGTTTTTTTGTCATTCCGAGCGAAGCGAGGAATCTTGGTTTTGCTTGCGTGACCCAGAACCCAGGTCCCTCGTGTTGCGCGGGATGACAACCTCAAGATTTGCAAGATCGGAGATACCATGGAAGTCATTCTCAAAGAAGATGTCGCGAAACTAGGTTCACGCGGCGATGTGGTGAAAGTCGCCGAAGGATACGGGCGTAACTACCTTCTGCCCCGCAAGCTGGCCATTCAGGCCAACGAAGGCAATAAGGCCGTCATTGCGCAGATGAAGGCCGCGGCCGTGCGCCGCTCGGCCAAAGAGAAAGCGCAGTCGGAGGAGCTGGCAAAGCAATTCGAAGGCCTGTCGGTCTCTTTCACCCGGCGCGCGGGAGAGCACGATCAGCTCTTCGGGTCCGTCACGTCGGGCGATCTTGCCGACGCGCTCGAAAAGAAGGGATTCAATGTCGACCGCCGCAAGATCCAATTGCATGAGCCGCTGAAAACTTTGGGCGAGTTCACGA
The DNA here is from genome assembly GCA_035710725.1 of Candidatus Sulfotelmatobacter sp. Lineage (GTDB taxonomy): Bacteria > Acidobacteriota > Terriglobia > Terriglobales > Acidobacteriaceae > Sulfotelmatobacter. The sequence continues at coordinate 116,838 of DASTCY010000056.1, forward strand.
TACCGGTGAAACTGCACAAGGAAGTGACCGCGCACCTGAAAGTTGTAATCGAGAAGGAAGCGATTGCAGAGTAGGACTCGCCGAGTCTATCTGCCGCGCTGTTGTCCTTCGAAAATCTCTCGCACGCGCTCGATAGTATCCGCCTCGTCCGCAGATTTGTCAGGACGCAGGCGGACAATACGCGGAAAGCGCAGCGCATAGCCGCTATCGTGCCGGTCGGATTGCATCATGTTGTTGAAGGCAACTTCAATCACAATCTTAGGCTCAACTACAAGCCGAAATCCCTGATCTTCGATGGTGTGCGCGAGAAACCAATTGGTCATTTCGACAATTTCTGAGTCAGTCAATCCTGAATAAGCCTTGCCGATATTGACCAATCGCTCTCCGTCCCAAACTCCGAATGTGTAGTCGCTTAGCACGCCGATGCGCTTGCCGTGGCCGTACTCGACCGCGGTTACGACAACGTCGAGCGTGGCCAGCTCGCGCTTCATCTTGAGCCACGCCTTGCCGCGTTTGCCTAGCGAGTAGGGAGAGGCCAGGTCTTTGATCATCAGTCCTTCATTGCCGCGCGCCTGCGCCGCTGCAAACAACTCCTCCAGTTGCTCGGGGGAAGACGCGCGAAACACGGGTGCGCGAATAACGCCCGCTGGCATGCTTTCGGCAGTTTGTCCGAACTCTAGTGTTGTCTGTACATTCCTCTGTGGACCGCTGTGTCCTCTGTGGTGAATGCTCTCTGCCAATAATTCATTGAGGATTGCGGCCCGCTCCCGCAGAGGACGATCCATGACCAACTCGCCATCGGCATACAGAATGTCGAACACGAGATACGCCACAGGCACCTCCCGCAACATTCTCTCGCTAACCTTCTTCCGTCCCAGCCGCTGCTGCAAGATACTGAAAGGACGCGCTCGCCCTAGGCTCAGTGCCTTCTGCTCGCTGGCCTGCGATACAGGCTCGTCGACAATCTGCGTCGCCGGTTCCGAAGCCGGCGGAAATTCCCAGGCGACAATCTCACCATCGAGAATTGCGTCGTGAGGCAATCCGCTCAGCGCCTCCGGCAACTCGGGGAACGATTCCGTGATCTCATCACGTGTCCGCGAAAAAATCTTAACCTCTCCCGCAGAGACGTGCGCCTGCGCCCGAATGCCGTCGTACTTGTCTTCGACTGCGGCCTCGGCGAAATAACTTAGCCCTTGTTCTGCGGATTCAATCGGGCTGGCCAGCATGAATCCCAAGGGGTGGAACATCCGCATCCTGGCGTCGGACAGCTTGCCTGCAGCAGCCAGGCGCAGCGTTCCGCCAATGTCACCCAGCAACATGTTCGCACGCTGCACTTCTGGCAGGGTGGCGCCATACGCTTTCGCAATCGTTTCCTCGACCAGGCTCTCCTTTAACCCGATGCGCAAGTCGCCAGTCATGATTTTGATGATGTACTTGGCTTCGAGCGGAGACGCCCGCGAAAACAACTCCCGCACCAGATGGCCCTTGGCTGCCGGCCCGCGGGTCGCTGCGATCTGGCGAAAAGCGAATTCTACTTCCAGTACGCTCGGGCCAGATTCAATGCGCTCGGGAAGAACTTCGCCCGCAACAGCGCCTAAATCTCCGTGCTTTCGGTAAGCGGCCGCCATGGCCGCTTCTTTTTTTCCTGCAAGCTCCGCCACGATTGTCCACAACGATCGTCCACCAACCTGCAGCGTTGTCTCCTCCCATGCAGGAAAAGGTCGTCCTGAGAGGAATACGGCCGAGACCGCAGCTTCGTCCGAGTTGCACGACTTCAGGTACTCCGCAACCAGAGCCGTCTTGACCAGCTTTTTGGTCGTGGCCGAGATGGCTTCACAGGTTATCGCGAATTCGTGCATTGTTGAAAGGATAGATGACCGGCGCTCGGGTGGGACACTGCCGAACGCATCCAATTTGTTTTCGCGGCAAGTGCCGAGTTTGTAAATACTCTGGATCTCCTGACAATGGAATGTTCGAACCGGTGGATGAAATACTCCCTCCCTATGCCTTTTCGATCATTGATTGTGTTACTGAGTCTTTGCGCAAGCTTGTTTGCACAGCCTAAAGAATGGACCGACCCATTCCCTCCGCACCGCATTGTCGGAAACATTTACTACGTGGGAAGCAAGGACCTGGCTTCTTATCTAATCACGACTCCGCACGGACACATTCTGATCAACAGCAATCTTGAAAGTTCGGTTCCGCAGATTAGGCAGAGCGTGGAAAAGCTCGGATTCCACTTCAGCGACATCAAAATTCTCCTGATTAGCCATGCGCACTTCGACCATTGCGCAGGCTCCGCCCTCATCAAAGAACTCACTGGCGCGAAATACATGGTCATGCAGGCCGACGTATCTGTGGTCGAAGACGGTGGCCGAAGCGACTTCCAGTACGGCAATTCGTCGGATATGTTTTTCGAGCCGGCAAAGGTCGACCGCATTTTGCATGATGGCGATGAAGTGCGCTTGGGAAACGTCGTATTGACAGCCCATCGGACTGCGGGTCATACGAAAGGGTGCACGACTTGGACTCTCCAGGTCCGAGATAGCGGCAAGTTGTACAACGTTGTAATCGTCGGCAGCCCGAATGTGAACCCAGGATACAAGCTCGTGGACGATCCGGAGTACCCGCAAATGGCGCAGGATTACGAGCACGGGTTTGAAGTCTTAAAGGTGTTGCCGTGCGATATTTTCCTCGGTGCTCACGGCAGCTACTACGACATGCAAGGGAAGTACGCACGGATGGGAGAAAACGGCGGAAATCCCTTCGTCGATTCTGCCGGTTACAAAGCCTACATTGCCGATAGGCAGCAGGCTTTTCGCGCCGAACTCGGCAAGCAGGAAGCTGCCGTTCGGTAACTGCCTGCGGGGCCGCGTCTTGCGCCTTCTGTGGTACCCTAAATCCGGCACCTTTCTGCCCTTCGGAGCATCCAATACCCGTGCGTTTTCTGCGAAATTACCTGCGTTTTCTGGCGGCCGTGCAACTCTTGCCAGCGCTCGAAGGCGGAGAAGAGACCCTGGTCGGCGGACAAGCTGTGCTCGAAGGCGTAATGATGCGCTCTCCGCACGCCTGGGCGATCGCCTGCCGCAAGCCCTCGGGCGAAGTCGTCACTATGAGAGAACCGCTTGAGCGCCCGTCGGAAAAGCACAAGTGGATGGCCTGGCCGATCATCCGCGGCGTTATGACGCTCGGCTACGCGATGACGCTTGGCTATCGAGCGCTACGCTTCTCGGCGAACGTAGCGATCGAAGACGTCATAGAGAGCGATCAGGCGGGCAAGGAGACTAGCAATAAACGTGCGGAGAATGATGCCCTCGTCCGCCCGGACGGGCAAAACCTCACTGTTTCGGGTGCCCAATCCTCGAACACGCGCGACAAGGCCGAAGTCCTCAGCGGATGGCTCGCCGTCGGCAATATCATCCTCTCTCTCGGATTTTTCATCTTCATGTACAAGTATCTGCCGTTGCTGGCAGCGACCGAATTGAAGAAAGCCAATCCCGCGCTCGGCGGACAGATCGTGTTTAACCTCGTAGACGGTGCGATCCGGCTGATTCTCTTCCTGCTCTTTATCTGGGGAGTTTCGCTGTGGAAAGATATTCGCCGCGTCTACGAATATCACGGCGCTGAGCACAAGACGGTATTCGCTTTCGAAGATGGCAAGCAGCTTGAAATTCCAGAAGTGCAGAAGTACTCCACCTATCATCCGCGGTGCGGGACAAGTTTCTTGATGACGGTGATGCTAATCTCGATCGGCTTTTACATGATGATTCCGTTTACCACGTTCTGGGCCCGCTTTGCCTCCCGAATCGCGCTGCTGCCTGTGATCGCTGGTGTGTCTTACGAAATCATCCGCTTCGCCGCGAAGCATCGCGGATCGCTCTTTGCCGTGATGACCGCTCCTGGTTTGTGGCTGCAACGGATCACGACCAAGCCTCCCTCGGACGAGCAAGCGCGCTGTGCCATCACTGCGCTCGACCAAGCCATGGCGGTTGAGAAAGAGCACGGCGGGGAATTAGTGATTGCTTAGGGGGCCCGCCCCGAAAATACGGTTCTAGTTCTCGGTTCTCAGCCAATCTCATACAATTGATGTCGCGTGCGGAGAGCAGCGGTTCGCCCGGCTCGGCATCCACGGGGATCGTTTGGCATAGGCAGCCGAGAATCAAGAACTGAGAAGTGAGAAGCTGTCTCATAAATGGTTTTGGGAAGGGCACGGCTTCAGCCGTGCCGCTAAGAGTCCAAAAAAGTTGCGGGCTTTAGCCCCTGAGGGAAGCGGGTTTACTCTCCGGCTTCATTTGTGAGACAGACTCTGAGAACTGACTACTGAGACCTGACTACTGAATTCCGATGTTCGAACGCCTTGACCAAATCGAAGCCCGCTACGAAGAGCTCACCCAGGCTCTCGCCATGCCGGAGACCATCAGCGACTCGGCCAAGTATCAGAAGACAGCCAAGGCGCACAGCGAAATTGCGCCCATTGTCGAAAAGTATCGCGAGTACAAAGACCTGAAGAAAGGGATCGCCGACAGCAAGGCTATGTTGTCGGAAGAAAAAGATCCCGAAATGCGCGCCTACGCCCAGGAAGAGGTCGACAAGCTCGAGTCGCGACTCGGCGGCGTCGAAGAGGACCTGAAGGTCCTTTTACTGCCCAAGGATCCGAACGACGAAAAGAACATCATTCTAGAAATCCGCGCGGGAACAGGAGGCGACGAGGCCACACTTTTTGCCGCGGAAATCTTCCGTATGTATGCGCGGTACGCCGAGTCTCAGCGCTGGAAGGTGGAAGTGCTTTCCACGTCCGAGTCTTCCGTTGGTGGCCTGAAAGAAGTCATCGCCATCATCGAAGGCAAGCGCGTCTACTCGCAGCTGAAGTACGAGAGCGGAGTGCACCGTGTGCAGCGTGTGCCCGCAACCGAGCAGCAAGGGCGCGTGCACACTTCAGCGGTGACCGTGGCAGTTCTTCCCGAAGCCGAAGATGTCGATATCAAGATTGAGCCCAAAGACCTGCGCATTGACACGTTCTGTTCTTCCGGTCCAGGCGGACAGTCGGTGAATACGACGTACTCTGCTGTGCGCATCACACACATTCCCACCAATACCGTCGTCAGTTGCCAGGACGAAAAATCCCAGATCAAGAACCGCGAGAAGGGCATGCGCGTTCTGCGATCCCGTCTCTACGAAATCGAAATGGAGAAGCAGCAGGAAGCGCTGGCCAAAGAGCGCCGCGCCATGGTGAAGTCTGGCGACCGCAGCGAGAAGATTCGCACCTACAATTTTCCGCAGAACCGGCTCACCGACCATCGCATCGGCTTCACCATTCACCAGCTCGACTCCGTGATGGATGGCAAGATTCAGGCGCTGCTTGAGGCGTTAGTGACGCACTACCAGGCTGAAAAATTGAAGAACGAGGGCGGGACAGTGATGTAAGCGTAGTGTGGGCCTGCCCTGAGCAGGAATGCAGGCGATCTGGGCTTCCTTCACGCGCCGAGGCCCCGCGCTACCCGTGCTAGAATTTCCACAAGCGCTTTTGTGAGTTTCCAGGTTTCTGAGGCCCAGGTTGATCGAACTGGCACCGTCGATTCTTGCCGCAGACTTCGCCCATCTGGCGGAGCAAGTGCGCGCCGCCGAACAGGGCGGGGCGGCCGTTATCCATGTCGACATCATGGATGGGCACTTCGTGCCGAACCTGACGATCGGGCCGCCGGTGGTGAAGTCGCTGCGCAAGGCGATCGACCTGCCGCTCGATTGCCACTTGATGATCGAAAATGCCGACGACTTTATCCCGGCCTTCGCCGAAGCCGGCGCCAACTGGATCTCGGTGCATCAGGAAGCCTGCCGCCACCTGAACCGCACATTGCACCATGTTAAGGATCATGGCTGCCGGGCAGGCGTCGTCATCAATCCAGCGACGCCAGTCGACACGCTTAGCGAGGTGCTCGACATTGTGGATTACGTGCTGGTGATGTCTGTAAATCCCGGATTCGGCGCACAGCAGTTCATTCCGTCTACGCTGCACAAAATGAGCCGTTTGGCGGAAATTCGGGCGGAGCGCGGACTGAATTTCCGCATCGAAGTCGACGGCGGGGTGGCGCTCGATACTGTCACCGATGTGGTTCGCGCCGGAGCTGAAATTCTGGTGGCGGGCAACGCTGTGTTCGGCCACGGCGATCCAACCAAGAACACGCAAGAATTGTTGAAGGCGGCGACCGAAGCCGCCATGCAGAGAGTCTAAGAGATGCAGGAACTCTAATGTGGAAGAGCGGCCCTTCAGTGCCGCGTCAGGCGTTTCGTACAGACAGCGGCTTCAGCCGCTGCGGTCCCGAAGAAATAGTTCAGGTTTCAGATTCGTAGTCGAGGTCTTATGTCACGTCGAATCCTAACGTTCGTGTTCGTCAGCTTCTTGTTGTTTACGACTGCCTGTACGAACAAGAAGTCGGTCAATCCGCTGGCCAATATTGGTTCGAAGCAGCCCGATAAAGTCCTCTTTGACCGGGCCATGGACGCAATGAAGCACAATCGCTTCGATGTGGCCCGCATCACGCTCGAGACCCTGATCAACACGTATCCCGACTCGGAATACATAGCGCGCGCCAAGCTGGCAGTGGGCGACTCGTGGTATGCCGAAGGCGGCACGGCGTCATTAGCTCAGGCCGAGCAGCAGTATCGGGACTTTCAGACTTTCTTTCCCAACATGCCGGAGGCGGCCGAAGCGCAGCTAAAGATTGCCAACATCCAGTATCAGCAGATGGAAAAGGCCGACCGCGACTACACCCATGCCAAGCGCGCCGAAGAAGAGTATCGCAATCTGATCCTGCAGTACCCCGACAACGCCAAGCTGGTGGCTGAAGGCAAACAGCGGTTGCTGGAAGTGCAGGAGGTGCTGGCGGAGCGCGAATTTCAGATTGGACGCTTTTATTACCTGCGCCAATCGTATGACGCCTCGATTGCGCGCCTGCAGTCGCTGGTCGATAAATATCCGCTCTACAGCCGCGCCGACGAAGCCTTGTATTTGCTCGGTCAAAACCGGGAAGGGCAAATCGCGAGGCTGCACTCCACGCCTGTCTGCGACTCGCATGGCAAGCCGCCGGGCTGTACCACCGCCGCAGCCAAGGAGAAAGCGATAGCCCTTTACACCCCATCCTTGATAAAGGACGCGGCAAAAGATTACGCCCAGATTATTACGCGATATCCGATCATGGATCGCGCCGATGATGCTAAGAAAAGGCTAGAGGCACTCCATCAGCCCGTGCCGCGTCCAACCAAGGCTGCGGTCGCGAGAAACCGGGCCGAGGACGAAAGCCGCCGCGATGTTGGGACATTCGGTCGCCTCACAAATATGTTCATGAAGCATCCGGACATGGAACAAGCCACGAAGGTGGGAGAACCCACGCTTGTGGATCCAACGCCGGTCAGCGCCAAAGAAGTGAACGATAAGACAATGCAAGGCTTCATGGACGCGCTAAAAACAACCGGGACGCAAAAGACTCTGGCTGTGGAGACGGTCAAGCCGGGCGAAATGCCGGGGCCGAATGAAGCCCCACCCCGGTCCGACACCCCTGCTCCGTCGTCAGACGCTACGGCGGCGCAGCCCAATGCGACCCCTGATGCAAATGAATTGCAGCCTGCAGCGCCGCCAACTCCAAGAGTTGGTCCGGCCGGTGTCGATCCCAACGAATTAAAACCCAACACGCCGGATGCGCAAAATGCGACCGAAACGCTGCCGCCTCCGACACAGGTCAATGAGATTCAGCAGGGACAGGCCACTGCCTCGGCAAGTGCGAATGCCGATTCAGCGCCGGCCAGCGATCAGGATATTTCCAGCAGCAAAAAGAAGAAAAAGAAGGGCGTGAAGAAAATCGTGCCGTTCTAAATAGGAATTACAAGGGTCTTGTTGGATGCGGTGATCAATCACAAGCGGGAAACTAGATTAGACCTGGCTCGCGGGCATATTCCGAATGGAAAATTCCCGGCGAGCCCTCCAGCCCGGATTTCTTCGATTCACGCTCAGCGAAAGCCGATATCTCCTGCTCCTGCTCTGACGGCATTGGATTCCGGTCATAACCGGAGAGCAATTCACTGACTCTCTGCCGTGCGCGCTCCAGGATGCCAGGACATGCATTGCTCTGTCCCCGGTCGACGACATGCGAAGGGAAATGCTGCTCTTTGCGGAAGAGGGCGCGCGTTTCCTTCAGCTTCAAAAAGTCGCCGCGCAATCCCGTCTGCGCGAACATGGCGACGGCCAAGGATTGCGTTTGCGGCTCAATGCCTTCGACCATGCGCTGCGCCGAGGCGATCGCTTCGGCGTCGATGATCAGCTTCTCAATACTGTGGCAAGCGAGAAAATCGAGCATTCCGGCGCCGGAGATCATATTGATCCCGGCCAGCGCTCCGAGCACGGCTGAGATGCCGCTTTCTTGTCCGACCTGCGCGTCAATCTGCTTGCCATCCCCCGCAACTAAATATGAGTGAGTCGGCAGGCCAAGATGCTTGCCCACTTCCGCGCAGCCGATATCTAGCATCGCGGTTTCGATGGCGCCCATCGGAGTCTTCCCCGAACGCATGTCGAAGATTGCGGGAGCGCCTCCCCACACGATGGGGGCGCCCGGCCCCGCCAACTGATGAATCACGATGCCGCTGATGCATTCTGCCGCGTGCTGGGTGATCGAGCCCGCAAGGGTCACGGGAGCCGTAGCGCCAGCCAGCGGCATGCTGACGATCTCGGCCGGGACTCCGGCGCGAGCCAAATCGACAAGGTTGTGCGAAGCGAATTCCGACCAGTTCAGAGGCGGCGAGGGACAAACGTCGAAGACTGCGCGCGGCTGGCGGCGGAGCGCGTCTCGGCCACCACTCTCGATCGTGAGCAGCTCCAGTAGTGTGTGCAAGCTGTCAGCAGAGAATGCTCCGGTAATGACGGGTTTCTCCGAATACCAGAGAACCAGGAGCAACCGATACCAGTCGCCAATCTCCTGCGGTACATCACTGCAAACCATCGCCGTCGACTGCGCCGCGAACTGCGGCAGCATCTCGGTGACCTGCACCATGCGCACCAGATCTGCCGATACCGCAGGCCGCGCCTGTTGGGTTTCTGCATCGAGAATGTTCAGACACGACGATCCTGGATCAAAGTGAACATCGTCTCCTGCATAGCGAACCGCGGGTGCGCCGCGGCGATCGTACAGGCAAAATCCTCGCGGGGCGAGGTCGAGCAGACTCCGCGCCAGCGGCTCAGGAATGTGCGCGATTCCATTCTCGATCGTCACTCCCGCCGATTGCAGCAGATCGAAAACGTAAGGCGCGACCCGAACCCCAGGGTCTTCGATGAGTTGGAAGGCTTCGCCCAGAATCCGCTCGATCAGAGCGCGATCGAGCAACTCGAGTTTCGGTCTCATGCCGGCTCCACGGCTCGGCCTTGAATCTTCTGTTCCATTAACGCGCGAGCCAGCTCAACTGCGCTCATCGCATCTTTGGCGTAGCCGTCGGCGCCGATTTCGTCAGCCCAACGGCGAGTAACCGGCGCGCCCCCAACGATCACTTTTACCTGCGACCGCAGACCAGATTTCTCCAATGTCTCAACGACGCCTTTCTGGTTGCGCATGGTTGTAGTTAGCAAAGCGGAAACGCCGATGATGTCGGCATTCAACTCCCGCGCTTTGTCGACGAATTTCTCGCTAGAGATATCGACCCCAAGGTCGTGTACGCAAAAACCATGCGCGGTGAGCATGGTTCCGACGAGGGTCTTTCCGATCTCGTGGATGTCTCCCTTCGTCGTGCCAAGCACGACAGTGCCGGCCATTGGGCGCACCTCGCCACATCGCTTGAGCTCGGGATCAAGCACGGCCATGCCGGCGCGCATGGCTTCCGCTGAAGCCATCATGTCGGGCAGGAACATGCGGCCATGGGCAAATTGCTCGCCAACATCGTGCATGCCGAGAACGTATCCGTGATTGATGGCCTCGAGCGGGGCGATGCCATCGACAATCGCCTGCTGCGCAAGAGCCGTTGCCATGTCAGGTGCGCCGTCGATAATGCTCTGACGCATAGCCAAGAGTAGATCGGCAGACATGAGAACCTCTGGTGGATGGTGACGTGCTCGCTGGAGGCAGTCTGTGATCGTGATCACAAATCGGAGAAGTCAAGATCTACTAACGGGAACTACCGAGTGCCAACCACTACGCCGTCATTTATACTTACGCGTTTGCTCGGTAATGGATTAGCTGAGTCCAAGGAGTCTGCTCTTGAAGATCCTGGTTTGCATGAAGCAGGTACCTCAGAAAGATGCGCCGCTCAAGCTGAACGAGACCGGCACGTGGATCCGCGAAGATGTTTCGTATGAAGTGAATGAACCCGATGCATACGCGCTCGAAGAAGCTTTGCGTCAACGCGAGAAGCACAAGGGCGAAGTCGTCGTGATCACCAGCGGTCCGGCGCGGGCGCAGCAGGTTTTGCGCGAGGCACTGGCCAAAGGCGCCGACCGCGCCATTCACCTCGAAGACGAAAAATTTGTCGGCCTTGATGCCTTCAACACCGCGAAGGCGTTCGCGGCAGCGATCAAAGATGAACAATTTGATCTGATCTTTACCGGCTTGCAATCCGACGACTACGGCTATGCGCAAACGGGAGTAATTCTCGCTGAACTACTGGGATGGCCCCACGCGACCATCATCATGCAGATCGAAAAGAACGACGCCGGGATTCGTGTGAAGCGTGAACTCGAAGCGGGATACTTCCAGTTCGTCGATATGCCAACGCCGGCCGTGCTGACGATCCAGTCCGGCATTAACAAGCTGCGCTATGCAACGCTGATCGGTATTAAGCAGGCGAAAAACAAGCCGCTCCGGAAAGTGACGCTGGGCGAGGTGCAGTCCGCGCTTGGCGAGAATCTGCAAAAAATCGACCGTTTGTATGTGCCGCAGAAAACGAAAAAGACCGAGCACATTGAGGGACCGCCGGCCGAGATTGCGAAGAAGTTGGTGGACAAACTGAGGAATGAGTTGCGGGTGCTGTGATGGCCAAGGACCTAGATTCCTCGCTCCGCTCGGAATGACAAATCTTGTGAGACTCGCTATTTGGGAAGCAGAACTTAGGACGACTTATGCCCGATACGATCTTGGTAGTCGTTGAACAGCGCGAAGGCAAACTCAACCGCGTCTCATGGGAGACCATCACTGCGGGACAGGCAATCTCGGCCGCAACTGGCTGGCAACTTGAAGCTGCAGTTGTCGGTGCGAACCCGGCCAGCATTGCCGGCGAAGTAGCGACGAAAAAAGTCGACAAGGTGTATGCCATCGACTCGCCCAAATTAGAGCCGTACACCCCGGACGCATTTGCTGCCGCCCTGAAGCAGTTTCTCAGTACGAAGCAGCCCAAGCTTGTGCTCATGCCGCATACGTATCAGGTGCGCGACTTTGTCCCGAAACTCGCCACCGCAATGGGGCGCACTGTCATCAGTGACTGCATTGGGTTTAAGTACGACGGCGGCAAACTGATGTTCACGCGCCAGATGTTTCAGGGCAAGCTGGCGGCAGACGTGAGTTTTACCAGCGATGCTCCATGGTTTGCGACATTCCAGAATGGAGCCTTCCGCGGCGACAAGGCCGAAGCCGGACCGTCACCTGCACCGGTTGAGACAGTCGCGGTCGAGATCGCGGACAACGTGATCCGCAATAAGCCGCAGGAGGTCTTCAAAGAAGCGAAACAAGCAGTCGACCTGACCCAGGCCGAAATCATCGTGGCTGTCGGCCGCGGCATCAAAGAGCAGAAGAATATTGAAATCGCCAAGCAACTCGCCGAAGCTCTTGGCGGAGATCTGGCAGCCTCGCGTCCGATTTGCGATTCTGGCTGGCTGCCGATGGATCGCCAGATCGGCTCGTCTGGGCAGACGGTCGCTCCCAAGCTCTACTTGGCGCTCGGCATTAGCGGCGCGATTCAGCACATTGTTGGAATGAAAGGTTCGCGCACGATCATTGCGGTGAATAAAGATTCCGAAGCGCCGATTTTCGAAATCGCGGATTATGCCGTGGTCGGAAATTTGTTCGATATAGTGCCCCCGCTCACGGAAGAGATAAAGAAAGCGAAGGCGGCGGTGTAAAGAATTGACTACTATTTTGACTATGGTTAAAATAGTAGTCATGAAGGAAATTTCGGTCTCTGAGTTCAAGGCAAAGTGCCTCGGTCTCATCGAGCAAGTCGACAAGACGCGGCAACCGCTGCGAATCACTCGCCACGGCCGTCCGGTTGCGGAATTGATTCCGGCAGGTCCGGAGCGCAAACGCAAGTTCCTGGGTGATATGGTTGGAACTGGCAAAATCGTGGGCGATATCGTGTCCCCGATCATTGATCTCGATGAATTTGAGGCATACCGCGATTGAATTTGCTTCTCGATACGCATATCTGGATTTGGAGCAAACTCGAACCGGATCGCATCAGAAAACAGGTGGCGCGAGAGCTGTCGGCCAGCGGCAATGAGCTTTGGCTTTCCCCAATCAGCGTGTGGGAGGCACTGACGCTGATGCACAAAGGCCGAGTTCAGGTGAATGATCCACTTGCGTGGGTACAGCGCGCCGCAGAGCAGATGCGCGAAGCACCACTCACACAGGAAATCGTTCGTACCAGTTTTGCTCTGTCGTTATCGCACGCCGATCCGGCAGGCCGGTTCCTCGCAGCGACAGCCAAGGTCTTGAAGCTCACTCTGGTGACTGCGGATCAAAGGCTACTCGGGCTGGCCGAGATTTCCAGCTTAGCGAATCGCTAGAGCAGAAAGCGACATTTGATGCTCATATTCCGCAAACCCGTCGAAGGCGTGGAACGTCCGCAGATGCCGGCCGACGTGGTGATCGTCGGCGGCGGGCCCGCGGGAATGGCCTGCGCGCTCCGCTTGTCTCAGCTCATCGACGAGCACAACGCCAAGAATCCTGACGAGCAGCTCAGCAAAGAAAATATTTACGTTTTAGAAAAAGCCCGCGAGATCGGGCAGCACTGTCTCTCGGGCGCGCTGCTCGATCCACGATCGATGCGCGAACTCCTGCCCGGATTCGAGAAGGAAGCCCCACTCGATGCCGAGGTCGCGAAAGAAGCCGTCTACTTCCTCACACAAAAGAGGAAGTTCCGGCTGCCCGTCACTCCACCGCCGCTGCGCGATCACGGTAACTACGTCCTCTCGCTCAATCGGTTTGTAAAGTGGCTGGGCGGCAAAGTCGAAGAGACGGGAATCACGATCTTTACCGGGTTCGCTGGGTCACAACTACTGTTCGATGGCGACCGCGTCACGGGCGTCCAAACCGACGATAAAGGCATCGACAAAGAAGGGCATCAGAAATCGAATTTCGAGCCGGGCTACGATCTGCAGGCGAAAGTGGTCATTCTCGCCGAAGGGCCGCGTGGATCGCTGACCAAGCAGCTCATTCAGAAATTCAATCTCGCCAAAGATGCCAATCCGCAAACTTATGGGGTGGGCGTGAAAGAGCTTTGGGAGGTCCCCTCCGGCCGCATCGCAAAGGGCGAAGTTATCTACACCATGGGCTGGCCGCTGACCACAAAAGAGTACGGCGGCGCCTGGATTTACGGCGCAAAAGACAACATCGTTTCACTCGGGTTTGTTACAGGGCTCGACTATCCCGATCCGCGGCTTGATCCGCAACACGTGCTTCAGCAGTTCAAGAAGCATCCATTCATCGCGAAGCTGCTCGAGGGCGGCAAGATGATTCGCTACGGCGCTAAGTCGATGCCGTACGGTGGCTGGTGGGCGATCCCGCCTGTAGCCGGCAATGGATGGATGATTCTTGGCGATTCGGCTGGCTTCCTGAATTCGGCCCGGCTTAAGGGAATTCATCTCGCGATCAAGAGCGGAATGCTCGCCGCCGAGACCGCGTTCGAAGCGCTCAAGAAAGACGATTCATCTGCCGCTGTGCTCGGCGACTATCAGAAGAAGGTCGAGTCGAGCTGGATCAAGGATGAACTCTGGAAAGTGCGCAACATGCACCAGGGCTTCGAGCAGGGTTTCTATGCGGGTATGTTCCATACCGGACTGCAGATGCTTACCGGCGGACGCGGTCTCCGCAATCGCTATCCCGCGCATGCTGGACACGAGCACATGCGCAAACTGTCAAAGCTTCCTGCCGACGGCGGCGCCGATGCTCATCTGCTGGGTCCCGCGAAGGGTGACGGCAAGCTGACGTTCGACAAGCTGACAGATCTCTATCACTCCGGAACGAAGCATGAAGAAGATCAGCCGTCGCACTTGGTTATTCACGATACCAACATTTGCGAGCAACGGTGCGTGAAAGAATTTGGCAGCCCGTGCCAGAATTTCTGTCCGGCGAACGTCTACGAGATGGTCGATGACACCTCGGCACCGAATGGAAAGCGGATTAGCTTGAATCCGTCGAATTGCGTGCATTGCAAAACGTGCGATATTGCCGATCCGTACCAGATCATCACGTGGGTGCCACCGGAAGGCGGGGGCGGGCCGAATTACGATGGAATGTGAGCGGGATCAGCGGCAAAATCGTTGACCGCTGATCGTCATGGATTTCGCGGATCCTACCCGTAATCTCAACTCCGCGAATCTCAGGGCAATCGATCACCAGGCAATGTCGTTTCGACTCCGAAAAGCGCAGCTGTCTGACATTCCTGCCTTGAAGCCGCTGATTGAAGCTTCGGTTCGCGGTCTCCAGGCGCAGGACTATACCCCGACTCAGATCGAGCTTGCTCTGCAGAGGGTGTATGGGGTCGATACGCAATTGATCGCAGACGGCACGTACTTCGTTGTGGAAGAGATTTCGGACGGCCAACCCGTGATTGTTGCCTGCGGTGGTTGGAGCAAGCGCAAGACGCTCTATGGTGGCGACCAGTTTTCCGGACGCGAGGATTCGCTGCTCGATCCCGCTCGGGATGCGGCAAAGATCCGCGCTTTTTTTGTGCATCCGGATTGGGCGCGGCAAGGAATCGGAAGCCTGATCTTGCAAGCCTGCGAAGACGCCGCGCTCGCCGCCGGATTCACTCGGCTTGAGATGGGCGCGACCCTAAGCGGCATTCCGTTTTATAAGGCTAAAGGCTACGTGGAAATTGAGAATCAAGCGGCTCCTCTGGGAAAAGGAGAATCGTTACCAATCGTAAGGATGGGCAAGGACATTATGAAATCAAAAGTTAGAAGTTAAGATGCAGAAGTTGAAGACAGACTCACCGAATTAAGGTCACAAAGATTCAATTTTCATTCTGCATTCTTAGCCAGCCTGCGACCTACGATCTCGAACTTCCCGGCCAGCACGATGTTAATAGCCTCCGTGTAGGCAATATGTTCCTGCTCCAGAATTCGCGCGGCGAGCGTGTGCTCGTCATCGGTCTCGATCACTTGGCATGCGCGTTGCACGACGATTGGCCCGTGGTCGAGCTCTTCGTCAACAAAATGTACCGTGCAACCGGAAACCTTCACGCCATAGGCAAAGGCTTGCTGTTGCGCCTCCAAACCCGGAAAAGCGGGAAGCAGAGAAGGATGGATATTCAGAATCTTGCGCGGGAACTGCCGCACAAACCAGGGCGACAGAAGGCGCATGTAGCCGGCGAGACAGATGAGATCGACCTTATGTTGCTTTAGGACAGAAACGATCTCG
Source organism: Candidatus Sulfotelmatobacter sp. (assembly GCA_035710725.1). Lineage (GTDB taxonomy): Bacteria > Acidobacteriota > Terriglobia > Terriglobales > Acidobacteriaceae > Sulfotelmatobacter. Next base: position 132,443 of record DASTCY010000056.1, read on the forward strand.
CGGTCGTGAGCTTCGCGTTCTTTTCCCTTTGACGGGATAACCATCGTTTCCAGTCCGCGGTTGCGCGCAATGGAGATCCCGGGAGCATCGGCCCGGTTTGAAATCACCATCCCAATGCGCGCATCTGGTATGCGGCCGCTATCGATGCTGTCGGCGATTGCGATGAAGTTCGAGCCGCGTCCGGAAAGAAGAATGCCGATGGATTTCATTAGAGCTGTACGAAATTGCTTAGCTTAGGATCTTGAAGCACAGAATGACCAAGGCGGAGACTGGGCGAAAACGCTTAGTCGCCACCAACAGGCCGGATGGTACTCGATCCGGAGTTGGATTAGCTGTACAGAACTTTGCGCTCGCCTTTCACGATGCGTCCGATCGTATAGGCTTTTTCTCCCACCCGATCGAGGACAGTCTGTGCCTTCTTGAACTTTGCCGAGGGGACGACTAACAACATGCCAAGACCCATGTTAAAGGTGCGAAGCATTTCGTCTTGAGGAACGTTTCCCAATTGCTGCAGGTGCTCGAAAATCGGCAACACCGGCCAGGAGCCAAGTTCGATCACGGCCGCCGTTCCGCGAGGTAACACTCGGGGAAGATTTTCAGTGATCCCGCCTCCGGTCACATGGGCCAGGGCCGAAACGCAATCGCCGTCAACCAGCTTCTTCAGTACCGGCCAGTAGCTTCTATGCGTGCGCATCAGTTCGTTTCCGACCTTGTTCTTGACCTCGTTGACGTAAGTGTCGGGCGAGTAGTGGCCTACTTCAAAGAGCAGCTTGCGCGCCAGCGAGTAGCCATTAGTGTGCAAACCATTCGATGCCAAGCCGAGGATGATATCGCCGATCTGCACATCCTTGCCCGTGACGATGCGCTCCCGATCCACCACGCCGACGATGAATCCGGCCAGGTCGTACTCGCCGTCTGGATAAAATCCGGGCATCTCCGCCGTCTCGCCACCAATGAGCGCGCAATTGTTGTGCTTGCAGGCGTCCGCGATGCCCTCGACGACTTTTTCCGCAACGGCAGGGTCCAACTTTCCCGTCGCGAGATAATCCATAAAAAACATGGGCGCGGCGCCTTGCACCGCAATGTCGTTAACGCAGTGGTTGACTAGGTCTGCGCCGATGGTCGAGTGAAGGTCCATCTCAAATGCAACCTTTAACTTGGTGCCGACGCCGTCTACGCTCGAGACCAGGACCGGGTCACTGTATTTCATCCGATCAATCGCAAACAGGCCACCGAAACCGCCGATTTCGCTTAAAACGCCACGAGTGAAGGTTTTATGGGCGAGATACTTAATGCGTTGCTTGGTTCGATTGGCGCGGCTGATATCGACGCCGGCATCGGCGTAGGTGATCGGGCTGGCGGGCGAAGCGGGAGTCTTGGGCACAGTCGTTCTTCCCTAAAATCCTTGTTTTCTGTGCAGTGCGAGTGTGCGGGACACGGCGGAAGCTCCGAGGCGATAATTCGGAGCTTCTAAGGTTGCTCATTGTAGCACGTCGGAAGTGAGCGCACGTCCTGCGCAGTACCTGAGACCATGCTGGTTTGATTGGCGCACGCAAGGACCCCGGCGACAGGGAAATCTCTCGGTCGTCCAGCAGAAGGGCCGAGCTTTCGAGCTGACTGTAGCTGGGATTGGCGCTCCCGGACCACACTACGCCCCACTCCACAGGCGCAGACGCCCGCTCCACCCGCCGATTCGGAACTAATGAGCGATGTAGTCGGAAAAGAAATAAGCCAGTATCCCGAACAACGCAAGTCCTGAAATCCCGTAAGCGGTGAAGACCCAGGCGCCGCGGCCTTCGCGGTGTTTGACATGAGCGGTGGATGATTCCGGAACAGTAGATACGACAGGGGCCCGATCTTCCATGCAAATACCTCCCGACGGAAAGATCGTGGCGCAGGATGGCATGCGTCACGTTCGCCCGCATTGCAGCGAGCGAAAATATCTAAGTAGGAGTTTAACCTCGTTTGCATTCAATCAGATAGAAAAATGTGAGTAGAATCACATCCGGCGTTATGTCTTTCAAATCAACGAATTACAATTATTGGGCAGCTTCTGCGGAGTGACCGTCACTTCGGTCATCCCCGGTCAGTTGCACATCTTTTGCCGGTAGGATACAAACGGCCTCAGGACTTTACTCGCCACTATGCGTAACCCGATTTCCTTAATTGTCCTCGCTTGTGTTTTTACTTTGAGCTGCATCGCGCAAGAAGCGTCGCCTAAGCCAGCCACGTCGGTGGATCCAAATAGCGCCGCGGAGGCTCCGAAGAAGGCACAAGAGAGTCCCACAAAAAGTGCCGCGGCTGCCGCAGCTGTCACGGGCGAGAAGAAAGATTACTCGCAAGAGTCCTTCGTGATCGAGCAGATTCGCGCTCGCTATCGGTTTGAGAGCGATGGAACCGGACGCCGCGAGATCATCGCACGCATCCGCGTCCAGAGTGAGGCTGGAGTTCAGCAGTGGGGACAGCTGCAGATCGGCTACAACTCGGCCAACGAGCGCGTGGAAATTCCTTACGTACGGGTGGTCAAAGAAGACGGTTCGGTCGTCAAAGCCAGTGACACCGACGTGCAGGACCTGAGCGCGCCGGTGGAACACGAAGCTCCGGTCTATACCGACTATCGCCAGAAGCACATCACTGTGCCGGGATTGCGGCCCGGCGAAGTGCTCGAGTACGACCTCGTCACCGTCGTGCACACGCCGCTAGCGGCCGGTCAGTTCTGGACCGAATACAGCTTTGACCAGAGCAACATTGTCCTCGATGAGCAGTTCGACGTCGATGTTCCCGCGAGCCGTGTGGTGAAGTTAAAGAACAAGGCAGGAACGGACCCGAAAATTACGGAGAGCGACGGTCGCCGTGTCTATCACTGGGCCAGTTCGCATTTGGAACGCGAGGACGATAAAGATAAGGAGAAAGACAAGAAGAAGAAAAAGAAGAAGTCGGACGAGGTGCGACCGGACATCCAACTCACTACTTTCGATAGCTGGGAAGCGATCGGCCGCTGGTATGCGGGACTAGAGAAAGATCGCCGGGTGCCTTCCCCTGAAGTGCGGTCGAAAGCCGAGGAGTTGACCAAGGGCCTGAATTCCGATCTTGACAAGACGCAGGCGCTATACGATTTCGTGGCCAAGAATTTCCGCTATGTGAGCCTGTCGCTCGGCCTGGGCCGCTATCAACCTCACCTGGCCGCGGATGTTCTGCACAATCAGTACGGCGACTGTAAGGACAAGCACACGCTTCTCGAGTCGCTGCTCGAGGCGGAAGGATTACATGCTTCTTCGGTGTTGATTAATTCGAGCCGCAAGCTTGATGTGGATTTGCCATCCCCGTCTCAGTTCGACCACGTCATTACATTGTTGCCGCTGGGGAACCAGGAAGTGTGGATGGACACGACCAGTGAGGTCGCTCCATTTCGCTTGCTGGCGTTCAGCTTGCGCAAGAAGCAAGCGCTGGTGATCCCCGAAAATGGAATACCGCATCTGCAGCAGACGCCGGCAGATACGCCGATGCCCGACACGGAGCTGGCGGAAATCGACGGCAAAATCAATGAGATCGGCAAGCTCGAAGCGCATGTGCACTACACCTTCCGCGGCGATGAGGAATTGCTGCTGCGCTCGATTTTTCGCCGGGTTCCCCAGGCGAACTGGCAACGAGTGGTAGAAAACGTCAATGCTGGATTGGGTGGCGATGTCGCTAATTTGAAAGTCAGCGATCCGGCGGCCACACGCGAGCCCTTCACCATGGCGTACGACATCTCTCGCGTCAACTTTCTGGATTGGTCGAAGAAGAAAACGGAGATGTTTTTGCCGTTGTCGGCATTCAGCCTGCCGGATTTCTCTGATGACGACGCGGATGCCGATGCTGATCCGCTGAAACTCGGTCCGGTCGCCGAATATTCCTACACAATCAAACTGGAGCTCCCGGCCAAATACACCGCGCATGCTCCTCTTCCCTTCGATTTGAAACGGGACTACGCCGAATACCATGCCAGTTACGCGCTCGAAGGACACGTCTTTACCGCGGAACGCAAACTGGCATTGCATCGGGATGAACTTCCGCCAACGCGCGTCTCCGACTACGAGGCATTTCATCGGGCGGTGACGGCCGACTTGGCGCAACCGTTGTCCTTGGAGAGCACGGTAGCCGGCACGCCCGTTCCTCCTGCCGACATGAAGGCGGACGATCTGGTCGATAGCGGGCGGGCGGCGATGCAGAACGGAAACTTTGACGTTGCCATCGCGCTACTGAAGCGGGCCACCGAAGTTGACGCGAAGAATAAATATGTTTGGAATAACCTGGGCCTTGCCTATCTGGCGACACGGCAAAATGACGAAGCCATTGCCGCATTGAAAAAGCAGATTGAGGTCAATCCCTACGACGAGTTCGCCTACAACAACATGGGACGTGCTTATTGGCAAGAGCGCAAGTATGACGATGCGGTGAGTGCGTTCCACAAACAGCTCGAAATCAATCCGCTCGACAAGTTTGCTCACGCCAATCTGGGACAGATGTACGCCGAGTGGCACAGATACAACGAAGCGGTACCGGAACTGGAAAAAGCCGCGTCGCTGACGCCCGAGAGTCCGGAATTACAGGTTGCGCTCGGCGATGCCTATCTGAATCTCGGTCAGGATGAGAAAGCGCTCGCGTCTTTTGATCGGGCCGTGCAGCTTTCGGCGACTCCGCTGGTTTGGAATAACATCGCCTACCAACTCTCCCTGAAAAAAGCTCACCTTGATCGCGCGCAGCAATATGCCGAATCCGCGGTTTCAGCCACGGCAGCGGCATTGCGCAATCTCTCTCTTGACCGGCTGTCGCAGCAGGACTTGCCGCTCGTCTCGTCTCTGGTCGCTTACTGGGACACACTGGGCTGGATCCACTTTGCCGAAGGCGATCTGAACAAGGCAGAAAAGTATGTGGCGGCGGCCTGGGGCCTGGGTCATCACGGCGAAGTCGGCGACCACCTGGCCCAGATCTATGAGAAAGAGGGAAACAAAGACGAAGCGCTGCGCACGTATGCATTGTCGCTGAGCGGACTGCGTCCCACGCCTGAGACGCATGATCGGCTGGCCGCGCTCGCCGGCGGCAGCGCCAAAGCCGACGCACTTGTGACCAAATACAAAGAGGAATTGCAGCACCTCCGCACCATCGACTTGGGCCGGGCCAAGGAAGACGGCAATGCAGAATTCTTCGTGCTACTGAGTGGCGGAGCTGGCTCCTCAGGGCGAGTGGACGCAGTGAAATTTATTAGCGGAGATGAGAAGCTGAAGTCTTTCGCCGAGGCCTTGCGCAGCGCCGACTATCATCTGGTGTTTCCCGACGACACTCCAGTGAAGGTTTTGCGTCGCGGAGTCCTCTCCTGCTCGACAGCGAGCGGCAAATGTCTGTTCGTGCTTATGCTGCCCGATGACGTTCGCACGGTTGATTGAGCTAAAGGTTGGGATGTCGGCTGCGCCAGTCGGTGGAATGCTCATAGGCATGCGCAACTTGTAGGACCAGGTCCTCGCGCCAGTGCGGCCCTGCAATCTGCAATCCGGTGGGAAGACCGTCTTTAGTAAATCCACAGGGCACTGAAATCGCAGGCAATCCCCACACATTGAATGGCCGAGTGTTGCGCAGCAGAACAATTTCAGCCGGACGCAGCGCCTCGGGGTCCGCCTTTAGTCCGGCGATGGCCGGAGCGGTTACCGGGGTGGTTGGCGTGACCAATACATCAACGTCAGCAAACAGTGCAGAGGCATTGCGCCGCTCGGTTTCAAGCTCATGTCGGCTGCGAATGTATTCCGCGGCTGAGATTTCCTCTCCCTTCCGAATCCGGCGCAGAGTTTCCGGTTGGTACAGTTCGGGAGATTTGGCTACGTTCTCGGCGTGATACGCGTACGATTCTGCCAATTGCAGGGTGCGGTCGGTCGGGACGTTCAGCACTACCTCCCGGATGCAGCTCACCTGGTTCTTCAGGATCTTCATTGCATTCTCGAAACCTGCCGATACCTCCGGGTCGAGTTCATCGAAGAAGTGTGACCGAGGAATGCCAACCCGCAGTTCTTGCGGGATTGTGCGTAGCGCAGAAACGTAGTCCGACGTGGAGACGTCCGAGCTCGTAATGTCGGCGGCATAATACCCCGCAATGGCCTGCAGAACGATGGCAGCATCGGCAACACTTCGCGTCAACGGACCGATGTGATCGAGTGATGCTGATAACGGAGTGACGCCGCAAGCTGAAACTCGACCATAGGTCGGTTTCAGTCCCACGCACCCACAGAGTGCCGCCGGCTCGCGAATTGATCCCGCTGTGTCGGTCCCGATCGCGGCATAGCAAAGTCCGGCTGCGACCGCAGCCGCCGAACCACCCGACGACCCTCCGGCGATTTGGCCAACGTTCCAGGGATTGTGCATGTCGCCGAAATGGCTGACCAGGGAACTTCCACCGTAGGCGAATTCGTGCAGATTGTTTTTGCCGACCACGATGGCTCCGGCCTGCCTGAGCCGCCGAACGACTTCTGCATCTTCTGTCGCGATGTGGTCTGCCAGCATCGCGCTTCCGGCCGTCGTGCGCACACCAGAGACATCAATCAAGTCTTTAACCGCCACCGGCACACCGTGCAGCGGCCCCCGCCAGTGTCCATTCGCGATTTCGGCTTCGGCTTGGTGCGCCTGTGCGGTGGCGGAATCGGCCAGCACGGTGATAAAGGCATTCAGCGTCGGATTCAGTTTCTCGATTCTGCTTAGACATTGGTGCGTGATCTCGACCGGTGAGACTTCCCGGGTTCGCAATCGCGGCGCAAGTTGGCTGATGGTTTCAAAAGTAAACATTTTAGGGTCGATCAGCGTCTCATTCTAGTTTAACCGGCGTCTCGAAGATGACTGGGACTCACGATGTTCGCTTGCGGGGACCGCCACGATTTCCCTTTCACAAAAAGTCCTATAATCATCGGGCAAGGTTCTGGGGATAAACAAAACTCATGGCTCAGATGACCGCCACTCCGGTTGCGACCCACGGCTTTTTTCTGGACGGCCGTTGGATCGATGACGGCGACCTAGTTGAAATTCGTGCTCCCTACGACGGAAGCGTCATCGCTCGCGTTGTGCAGGGGCGGCACCAACATGCGGAAGCGGCCATTGCGGCAGCGGTAAAGGCATTCGGCACAACCCGCCGCTTACCGGCTTTCGAACGCCAGCGAGTTTTGAGGCAGATCTCGTCTCAGATTGCAGCGCGCAAGGAGGAGTTTGCGCACGCTCTCGCGCAGGAGGCCGGCAAGCCGATCAAGTCCGCAAGGCTTGAGGTAGAACGCGCCATTTTCACCTTCACCGTGGCGGCAGAAGAGAGCACGCGAATCTACGGCGAGTACCTGCCGCTCGATTGGCAGGAATACACGGCGGGCCGATGGGCCATTGTGCGCCGTTTCCCGCTTGGACCAGTCGTAGGAATCACACCTTTCAACTTCCCTTTGAACCTGGTCGCACATAAAGTAGCGCCGGCGATTGCGGCCGGATGTTCCATCGTGATCAAGCCCGCGCCTCAAACCCCAATCTGTTCACTGCTGCTGGCAGAGTGCATTCAGCATGCGGGATGGCCCGATGGCGGCTTCAATGTCTTGCCACTCTCCAATCAAGACGCGGGCCTGCTGGTCGCGGATGATCGCATCAAGCTAATCAGCTTTACCGGGAGTGTTCCCGTCGGGTGGGACATCAAACGTCGCGCCGGAAAGAAGAAAGTTGTGCTTGAGCTCGGCGGCAATGCCGCTGTCATCGTGCATAATGACGCCGACCTCGTCTACGCCGTCGATCGCTGCGTCTCGGGAGGCTTCAGTTATGCGGGTCAGACTTGCATCTCGGTGCAACGAATTCTGGTGGAGCACTCGGTTTACGGCAAGTTCATCGAGCTTCTGGTCGAAGGTGTGAAGAAGCTGAAGGCGGGAGACCCGATGGACGAATCGACTGATATAGGCCCGCTGATTCGTGAGAGTGACGCAATCCGCACGGTGGATTGGATCGAAGAAGCGGTTCGCGGCGGAGCGCGCCTGCTGAGTGGCGGACATCGCAAAGGCCTGGTGGTAGAGCCGACGATTCTCACCGGTACCAAAACTGACATGAAGGTGAACTGCCAGGAAGTTTTTGGGCCAGTCGTGACGGTCGAGCCTTACCGGCATTTCGACGATGCAGTGCGGCAAGTTAACCAGTCCGCATTTGGACTACAAGCAGGCCTGTTCACTCGCGATGCAAAGTTGCTTTTCCAGGCGTACGAAGACTTGGAAGTCGGTGGGCTCATTGCCGGAGATATTCCCTCGTTCCGCATCGATCACATGCCGTATGGAGGCGTGAAAGATTCGGGACTCGGGCGCGAGGGCATCCGCTATGCCATTGAGGAGATGACGGAGCAGAAGTTGCTGGTCATGAATTTGCGCTAGGAAAAAATTGAAAGAGCTGAATTGTTTGAAACTCGGCGGATTTCCAGCAAGGTTCAAATCGCAAAAATTATTTGTCGGCTGACCAAAAACACGCGACAAATTGCGAGTGAATATTTATAATCGTCTGTTTTTATTGATCGCGTGAAAACCAGTGGGTGGTTTTCCTTTTCGCACGCAGAACTTGAGCTTCAATAACCTTAGGAAGATCCGCCGGGCCTCACTCAGCGGTTCCTGAAACCGCATCAGCAAAGTAAGCAAGAATGCCTCAGATCTTTCAACGCAGCACGAACACTCTGTCGCGCGCTACCATTTACGGCGCGGTCTTCGTGCTTGTCGCGTTGGGCTGGATCGGCTACGAGGTCCAGAGTTCGCCTTATCTCACCTACGCTGGTGTGCGTAAACCGCAGCCGGTTCCGTTCAGTCATCAACATCATGTGAGCGGGTTAGGCATTGATTGCCGCTACTGCCACACGTCGGTTGAGACTTCGAGCTTCGCGGGAATTCCTCCGACGAAAACGTGTATGAACTGCCACTCGCAAATCTGGACCAATGCGGCGCTGCTTGAGCCGGTGCGCGCCAGCTACCGCAGCGGCGAATCGCTGCAATGGACGCGGGTGAATCAGCTTCCGGATTTTGTTTACTTCAATCACAGCATTCACGTCAACAAAGGGGTTGGCTGCAACACGTGTCATGGTCCGGTCGACGAAATGCCGCTCATGTACCAGCAGGCTTCGTTGCAGATGGAGTGGTGCCTCAATTGCCATCGTGCGCCGCAGAAGAATTTGCGGCCGCGGGAAGAAGTTTTCAATATGCGCTACCAACAGCCCTCGTCGGGACATGCGGTGAATATTGACGGCAAGAGTTTTAGTGATCAGGATGCGCTGGGCGAGTACCTGATTTCAAAATATAACGTGCGCGTGGGAGAAATTCATACCAGCGACGGACAGCGCAGTGTGAGCGACATTACCAGCTGCAGCACGTGCCATCGGTGAAGCGGCGGTACGACGTTCAACGTTGCGTTCGGCGAGATGCATGGAAGATTACATAAATCGATGCGCTGGAAGAAATTCCCGGGGGGGCGGAAGAGAGAGTAAGAAACGCGGGATCCTTCGACTGCGTTGCCACCCGCTTTGCGGCTGGCAACTTCGCTCAGGATGACAGAGCAAGGTGACGTTGAAATAAAAATGGACGAGCAGAACAAAGCGAAGCGCGAGGACATTTGCCCGAGCAAACGGGACAAGCTCGATCTGAAGTCCGTGCGCTCAGAAATCGACAGAGCTGGCAAGACTGGCCCGGAATACTGGCGCAGTCTGGAAGAGCTTGCTGGCAGTCCTGATTTCCAGGAGGCGCTGCATCGCGAATTTCCCAAAGGCGCGTCGGAGTGGCTGGATTCGGTTTCGCGCCGCGGCTTTCTGAAAGTCATGGGAGCGTCGCTCGGCCTCGCCGGCATGACCGGATGCGTGAAGCTGCCGCTCGAGCCGATCGTGCCTTATGTGCGGCAGCCGGAAGAAGTGATCCCCGGGCGTCCGATGTTTTATGCGACGGCGATGACGCTGGGCGGATATGCGAATCCATTGCTGGTGGAAAGTCACCTCGGGCGTCCGACAAAGATTGAAGGGAACGACAAGCATCCCGCAAGCCTCGGGGGGACGGACATTTTCGGGCAAGCGCATCTGCTGGGCATGTACGATCCCGACCGTTCACAGAGCGTGATGTCAATGGGCGACCAGCGCTCGTGGCAATCGTTTCTGGCGGCGATGCGCGGGCCGCTGAATGCTCAGAAAGCCGTACACGGCGCGGGGATTCGCATTCTGACCACGACGATTTCTTCTCCGACCCTCGCCGATCAGCTGCGCAATTTTCTGAAGACCTACCCGGAAGCGAAGTGGCACTGCTACGAGTCGGTCAATCGCGACAACGTGCTGGAAGGCGCGAAGATGGCCTTCGGACAGCCGGTCGAGACGCGCTACGACTTCTCGAAAGCAGACGTGATCGTATCGCTCGACGCAGATTTTCTCTCCGCCGGATTTCCGGGCAACGTGCGCTACATCCGCGATTTTGCCAAGCGTCGCGATCCGGATGGAAAGATGAACCGGCTGTACGTCATTGAGAGTACGCCGAGTTCAACGGGGGCCAAGGCGGATCATCGGCTGCCGTCAAGGGCAGCTGATGTCGAAGGATTCATACGTCTGCTCATACATGGTGGTCATCCCTTAAGCGAAGTGGGATTCAAGAATCTTTACGTGGCGAGCGCTGGCCTGACTGAGGATCAATTCAGATTCCTAGCCCCTCTCGAGATGGACCTTTTGTGGAATCACCGCGGCGCCGGCGTGGTTGTCCCCGGCGATCATCAGCCACCGAGTCTGCATGCCTTGGCTCATTTCTTGAACGAAGAGTCCGGCAATGTCGGCAAGACCGTTTTCCACACGGACCCGGTAAATGCCAACCCGATCAATCAGACGGATTCGCTGAAAGATCTGCTTGCCGACATGAACGCCGGCAAAGTCGACATGCTCGTGATCCTCGGCGGAAATCCGGTGTACGACGCGCCTGCCGACTGCGGATTCAAAGAAGCTTTGCTTTCCGGCCGTGTGCCGCTGCGAATTCATCTTGGGCTTTATCAGGATGAGACCGCCGAACTCTGCCAATGGCATGTGAATCAGGCACACGAACTTGAAGCTTGGGGCGATGCACGCGCTTACGACGGCATGGTGAGCATCATTCAACCACTGATTGCGCCTTTGTATGGGGGCAAGAGCCCTGTCGAGTTCGTCGCGCTGCTTTCGGGTCAAGCCGATTCCACCGGATACGACCTCGTCCGCACGTACTGGCAAAAGCAGCACACTGGCACAGATTTCGAGCAGTTCTGGCGCAAGTCGTTGCACGACGGGTGGATTGAAGGCACGGCATTGGTTCCAAAGTCAGTGCAGGCGAGGTCATCAAGTCCCCCGCCACAAACCGTACCTGCTGACCCCAACACCATCGAGCTCAACATCCGCCGCGATCCCACCATCTACGACGGACAATTCGCCAACAACGGCTGGCTGCAGGAATTGCCGAAGCCGATGTCGAAGCTCACCTGGGACAACGCCGTGCTGATCGGCCCGAAGATGGCCGAGCGCATGGGCATCCAGACGAAAGATGTTGTCGAGCTCGAGCTGAACGGCAAGAAAGTCAAAGGCCCGGTCTGGATTCAAGCCGGCCATCCCGATAACTCCGTCACCGTCACGCTCGGCTACGGACGCACGCGCGCAGGTCGCGTCGGAACCGGCATGGGATTCAATGTTTATCCTCTGCGCACTTCGACTGCATTCGCCACTGGAGTGCAGATTCGCAAGACTGGCGAAATTTACCAACTGGCTTCGACGCAGGGCATGCAGTCGATGGATACGCCCGACGGCGCGACGCGTCCGCTGGTGCGTGAGACGAGCCTTGAGGAGTACCACAAAGAGCCGAAGTTCGCGCAGGAAGAACAGCCGGCCGCAGCCACAACGCTCTATCCACCGTATCAGTATCAGAAGGAAACCTACGCGTGGGGCATGTCGATTGACCTGAACAGGTGCGTGGGTTGCAACAACTGTATCCTGGCCTGCCAGGCAGAAAATAACATTGCGGTGGTCGGCAAGGAACAGACGCTTCTTGGCCGGCACATGCACTGGATTCGCGTCGACGCCTACTACCAGGGTGATCGCGACAATCCCAAGGCATTCTTCCAGCCTGTGCCGTGCATGCAGTGCGAGAACGCGCCATGCGAAGTCGTTTGCCCGGTGGGTGCGACCAGTCACACGCCCGAAGGCCTGAACGACATGATCTACAACCGCTGCGTGGGCACGCGTTATTGCTCCAACAACTGTCCTTACAAAGTGCGGCGGTTCAACTTTCTGCTGTTCCAGGACTGGGACACGCCGCAATACAAGATGATGCGCAATCCTGACGTCAGCGTGCGTAGCCGCGGCGTGATGGAAAAATGCACGTACTGCATTCAGCGCATCAATGAGCGGCGCATCGATATCGAGAACGCATCGGTGCAGCAGGGCAAGGATCTCCGTATTGGGGATGAATTGCAGACTGCATGCCAGCAGTCTTGTCCGGCGGAGGCGATCATTTTCGGAAACGTCAATGATCCCAACAGCCGCGTTTCGAAACTCAAAGCGCAGGATCGGAATTACAGCTTGCTCGGCGAGCTAAACACGCGTCCGCGGACAACGTATTTGGCGGAAGTGAGGAACCCGAATCCGGAGCTGGAAGGATGAATTCGTACCCACCCTAGCCGCAAAGAGCGCGGGTAGGATGGGGCACCCGCTGCACCAACCAATGGACGAGCAATACAAAACAACGATGGACGCTGATCGCGCTCCGGTGATCGAGCCGGGACACACATTCGCCACGGTCACGGAGAAGATCAGCGCGATCGTGCTGACGCGCCCGGCGTCGAATGGATGGTTCCTCGGCTTCGGCATCTGCTTCATGCTCACGATGATGATGCTGTTCGCCATCGGATATCTGTTTCTGAAAGGCATCGGTATCTGGGGCGTAACGATTCCGATTGGCTGGGGATTTGCCATTGTCAACTTCGTGTGGTGGATCGGAATCGGCCACGCAGGCACGCTGATCTCGGCCATTTTGTTGTTGCTGCGCCAGTCGTGGCGAAACTCGATCAACCGTTTCGCCGAGGCGATGACGCTGTTTGCCGTGGCCGCCGCAGGAATTTTTCCGGCCATCCACGTCGGACGTCCCTGGCTGGCGTACTGGCTGTTCCCGTATCCCAGCACGATGAACGTATGGCCGCAGTTCCGCAGCCCGCTGATGTGGGACGTGTTTGCGGTCTCGACCTACGCCACGATCTCGGCGCTGTTCTGGGCGATGGGCCTCATCCCCGATCTGGCTACGTTGCGTGACCGTTCGGAGAATCGCTGGACGCGCATGATCTACGGCATTCTGGCACTGGGATGGCGCGGATCGGCGCGTCACTGGCATCGTTATGAGACCGCGTACCTGCTGCTCGCAGGATTGGCGACCCCGCTCGTGCTCTCCGTCCACACGGTGGTGAGTTTTGATTTCGCCATCGGCATCGTGCCGGGATGGCACACTACGATCTTCCCGCCTTACTTCGTGGCCGGCGCGATTTACTCCGGCTTCGCCATGGTGCTGATGCTGGCGATTCCGATTCGCAAGATTTACGGCCTGGAAGACTTCATCACCGAACGCCATCTGCAGAATTCCGCCAAGGTCATGCTGGCGACCGGGCTGATCGTCGCCTATGGGTATGGAATCGAAGCATTCATGGGCTGGTACAGCGGTGACCGCTACGATGCATTTACGATGTGGAACCGCCTGCACGGTCCGTATGCGATTTCGTATTGGTCGTTGTTGATCTGCAACATCTTCATCCCGCAGGTGCTGTGGATTCGCAAGCTGCGCACCAGTCCGGTCGCGCTTTTCTTCATCTCGGGCGTGATCCTGATCGGTATGTGGCTGGAGCGATTCATCATTGTCGTCGTCAGCCTGCATCGCGACTTTCTCACTTCGTCGTGGGGAATGTATTACCCGACGCGTTGGGACTGGATGACCTACATCGGCACCATCGGGATGTTTTTGGCCGCGATGTTCCTGTTCCTGCGCTTGCTGCCCGCGATCTCGATTTTTGAAATGCGGACCCTGCTGCCCCAGGCGGAGGTCAAGGCAGAATGAAACGCGATCCGATTTACGGCATGATGGCGGAATTCGACACGCCGACCGGTCTGGTGGAGGCCGCACGCCGTACCTCGCACGCTGGATACAAGAAGATCGACGCCTACAGCCCGTTTCCGATCGAAGGCTTGGCCGAGGAGGTTGGATTTCATCACGATGAAGTCCCGCTGGTGGTCTTGATTGGAGGACTCATCGGCGGACTTACGGGATATCTGATGCAGTACTGGATGGCCGCGGTCGACTACCCGCTGAACATCGGCGGCAAGCCGCCGCACTCGTGGCCGGCGTTCATCGTGATCACGTTCGAGATGACGATTCTGTTTGCCGGAATTTCCGCGGTATTTGGCATGTTGGCGTTGAACGGGCTGCCCATGCCGTATCACCCCGTGTTCAATGTGCCGCGATTTGCTCTTGCCTCGAAAGACCGTTTTTTCCTGATCGTGTTTTCCTCCGACAAGAAATACGACCGGGTCGAGACACGCAAGTTCCTGGAATCGCTTGAACCGCGCTCGGTTTCGGAGGTGCCCAGCTAATGAGCGCCATTCGAGAAATCGTGAACGCAGGCGGCGGCAACGTGCATGTGGCGACGGGCGCCCTCGCCCGTCCAGTCGAGCGTAGCTCGACGGTGGTTTCCGCTGCAGCTCTTTTGGCTCTGCTTCTCCTCACGTCCTCTTGCCGTCTCGACATGCACGTGCAGCCGAAGATGAATCCGCTGGCGCGGAGCGATTTTTTCCCGGACCAGCGGTCGGCGCGTCCGTTGGTGGAAGGCACGGTTGCGCGGGGACAGCTTCATGAAGATTCATATTTCTATACGGGTAAGTTAGGCAACAGTCCCGGCGACTACATGCCATTTCCCGTGACGAAAGAAGTTTTGGAGCGCGGCCGCGAACGCTTCAACATTTATTGCGCTCCGTGCCATTCGCGACTAGGGGATGGCAACGGGTTCGTTCCGTCGCGTGGATTCGCGCGCAAGCCGCCGTCATATCACATCCCGCGATTGCAGAAGGCCCCGCTCGGTTATTTCTTCGACGTGATGACGAATGGCTTCGGCATCATGCCCGATTACGCCTCGCAAATTACCCCGGAAGATCGCTGGAAGATTGTGGCTTACATCCGCGCGCTGCAGTTAAGCCAGAACGCAACGCAGGCTGAAGTTCCGGCAGGTCAGAAAGTTCCGTCGGAGCCACCGATCATTCGCGATGTCGGGACTGGCGCCAGCTTGCCCATCATTGGCGCGGCTGAGGGCGAAAATTCCGAAGTGAAGAAAGAAGACCAGAAATGAGCGCGGAGACCGTGAGACAACTCGACTTGACGGCTCCGCCGATCGTCAGCAAGATTTCGCAGCGCTCGCTGATTGTAGGCAGCGTGTTCGCTGCCATCAGCCTGGCCGGAGCGTTTGTTTTTCGCGATGGGGCGAACGAACTTTATCGTGGTTATTTGCTTGGCTTTATGTGTTGGCTGGGCGTGTCGCTCGGTTCGATGGCGATTCTGATGATTCGTCATCTCACCGGCGGCGGATGGGGCATGGTGATCCGCCGCATTCTGGGCGCCGGCATGCGCACGCTGCCGATCCTGACGATTCTGTTTATCCCAATCGTCGTGGCCGTGCTGCAGCACCGGATCTATCCCTGGGCAATCTGGACGGTGTCGCCGGATGCAGTCCAGGATGCGCACATCCACGAGCATCTGGCAAAGAATCGATTTATCCTCGCCCGCTACTTGAATTCCTCCGGCTTCATCGTCCGCGCGGTCATTTATTTCGCAATTTGGAACGTGCTCTCATTCTTGCTTTCTCACTGGTCGCGGCAGACCGACACACCGGGCGCTCCCGACAACACGCAGAAATTTAAAGTCGTCGCTGGGCCGGGATTGATTCTCTACGGATTCACCATCACTTTCGCCGCGATCGACTGGGTCATGTCGCTCGATCCGAGCTGGATTTCGACGATCTTTGGCCTAATCATTCTCATCGGCGAAGTCCTCTCGGCCATGTGCTTTGCGGTCGTAGTCGAGCGCATCCTCGTGAACTACAAGCCGATGTCGGAAATGCTGAAGCCCGATTTCGTGCACGATCATGGCAAGTGGATGCTGACGTTCATCATGGTGTGGGCCTACTTTTCGTTCTCGCAATGGCTCATAATCTGGGCGGGAAATTTGCCCAACGAGATCACGTTTTACCTGAAGCGGCTGAACGGAGGCTGGGGCTTCATCGGCCTTGCGCTGGCGCTGTTCCATTTTGCCATTCCGTTTGTGATCCTGTTGTCGCGGCCGTTCAAGCGCGATATTCGCAAGCTGGTGTGGCTGGCGATCTGGCTGATGATCATGCGCTATGTCGACCTGTTCTGGATCATCGAAGCGAATTTTTCTGAAACGCTGAGGCTGACCTGGGCCGATGTCGTCGTACCCATCGCGATTGGCGGATTCTGGCTGTGGTACTTCTTCCGTAACCTGGGTTCACTACCGCTGCTGCCGAAGTACGACCCGTCGGCCCACGAGGTATTGGAGCCGGCACATCACTAAATAAGTATGAGCACTGAGACTCATCACGATCAGAACACGCAAGGCCACGGTGACTTCGAACGTCGCGACCTTAGCGCGGTGGGCATTTTTTATTTCCTTGCCGGGCTCACTGCGGCGGTCGTTCTGATCTATGTGCTGCTGGCGGGCTTTTACGACCTTCTTGGTAGACGCGACAAGGCCCATCAGCCGCCGGTCAGTCCGCTGGTGACGAATGTTCCCGCGAATACACGAGAGATTCCCAGGACGTATCCGCAGCAGGTGTTTCCTGATCCGAGGCTGGAGACCGACGAGCGTACACAGCTGGACGGTATTCGGCGCGCCGAGGAGCAAAAGCTGAACAGCTACGACTGGATCGATCAGAAAGCGGGAATCGTCCGCATTCCCATTGAACGTGCAATGGATCTGGTCGCCCAGCGTGGGCTGCCCGTGCATCCGCAAGGAACAGAGACGACGGCTGCAGCACAGCCGAAGAAGGGAAGATAAGTGAGTAGTGGGAAACACAATTCGTTTAGCCGCGCAGTTTTGGTTGCAACTGGAATGCTGATCGCGGTCACGGCGCTGACTGCTTCCGCGGTCGGTCAAGCCATGAGCAAAGGCATCATGGCGCCGCCGGCGAATATCCGTCCCGCAAAGCTGGTGAATGTGGGCATTGATCAGCATCTGGATGCCCAGGTTCCTTCCGATCTCACGTTCCGCGATGAGTCAGGAAGAACGGTCAAGCTGGGCGAGTACTTCGGCAAAAGGCCGATGATCCTGAATCTCGTTTATTACAACTGCACCATGCTGTGCGGCGAAGTGCTGGCGGGACTCACTGGCTCCATGCGGATGATCAAGTTCGACATCGGCAAGGAATTCGAAGTGCTGACCGTGAGCTTCGATCCGCACGAAACGCCTGAGATTGCCGCCGAGAAAAAGGTTTTTTATCTGAAACATTATGGCCGCCCCGGTGCAGCAAATGGATGGCATTTCCTCACCGGATCGTCCGAGTCGATCAATGCGCTTACGAAAGCCGTGGGATTCCAGTATCAGTACGATGCTAAGAGCAATCAGTTCGCACATGCAGCGGCCATCATGGTTTTGACGCCGCAAGGCCACATCTCGCGATATTTCTATGGTGTTGAATTTCCGCCAAAAGACTTGCGCATGGGATTGGTCGAAGCGACGCAAGGAAGGATCGGCAACGTGGTAGATCAGGTGTTGCTGTATTGCTATCACTACGATCCTGCGAGCGGGAAATACGGGGCAGTTATTACGAATATTCTGCGACTGGCAGCCGGGATAACGATTTTAATTCTTGGCGGCTTTCTGCTGATCATGTTCCGCATGGAGCGATCATTGCCGCGCAGAATGACAACCTGACGTGGGACCGAGTTTGAAATAGGACATGTTTAACAATCTTCCATTGTGGCCAGAGCGCGCTTCCGCCATGGCGGGGAACGTCGACGCGCTTTTCATCTTCCTGCTGATCGTTTCAGGAATGATGTCGCTGCTGATTTTTGTCTGCATCATCATTTTTGCGACCAAATATCGATACCGTCGCGGAGTACCAGCGGAACAGATCGAAGGCTCTACCGCACTCGAAGTCACCTGGACGGCGATTCCCTTCGGCGTGTTCATGGTGATTTTTGTCTGGGGCGCAGTCGTCTATTTCCAGGAGCGCACGCCCCCGCGCGATTCCACCGAGGTCTATCTCGTGGCCAAGCAGTGGATGTGGAAGATGGAACATGCCGAAGGCCAACGCGAACTGAACGAGCTGCACGTGCCCGTCGGACGCGACGTGAAGATGATCATGACCTCGCAGGACGTGATCCACAGCTTTTTCGTGCCGGCGTTCCGCATCAAACAGGACGTTCTGCCTGGACGCTATACGACCGCGTGGTTCCGCGCCACCAAGCCGGGAACCTACCATTTGTTCTGCGCGGAATATTGCGGGACGCGACACTCCGGCATGATCGGTTCGATCATCGTCATGGAGCCGGGTCAGTATGAAGCGTGGGTGAATGGCGGGCCGAGCGGCCCACTGTCAGTCACCGGCGAGAAGATTTTCTCGGAACTGGGCTGCGGGACTTGCCATCGTGCCGATGGCACAGGACGCGGGCCAAACTTGCGCGATGTATTCGGCAAGCCAGTATTGCTAGAAGACGGTCGTACGGTCGTGGCCGATGAAAATTATTTGCGTGAATCGATCGTCGATCCCGGCGCCAAGATCGTGAACGGATACAAGCCCATCATGCCGACATTTCAGGGATTGGTCAGCGAAGAGCAGTTGAACGCACTTATCGCATACGTCAAATCATTGTCAGGAAAGAGCGAGGCGGCTCCGAACAAAGTAACGCAGAATGCCCCGCCAAGAAACGACGGTCAGGCGAACGGACAACAGGTGCAATGAGTATGGCTACCGCGAAAGCTCAGATCACTGAGCGCGAAAATTATTTGAACAAAGAGTACGGCATTGGCTCGTGGCTTCTGACCACCGACCACAAGCGGATCGCGCTGCTCTATCTGATCTCGATCACTTTCTTCTTTTTTATCGGGGGCTTCTTCGCGCTGCTGATTCGGTTGGAACTGCTGACGCCGGCAGGCGACCTCGTCCAGGCCGACACTTACAACAAGCTGTTCACCATGCACGGCATGGTGATGGTGTTCTTCTTCCTGATTCCGTCGATTCCCGCCGTGCTCGGCAATTTTCTTGTGCCTCTCATGATCGGCGCAAAAGACCTCGCCTTTCCGCGCATCAACCTGCTGAGCTGGTATCTCTACATCATCGGCGGCATCATGATGACGCACTGCATGTTGACCGGTGGCGTCGATACTGGCTGGACCTTCTACGTCCCCTACAGCATCGGAACCAATACAAAATTTGTTGAGGCGGGCCTCGCAATTTTTGTCGCAGGATTTTCTTCCATTCTCACCGGCCTGAATTTCGTCGTGACCATTCACCGCATGCGCGCGCCGGGAATGACCTGGTCGCGCTTGCCACTGTTTATCTGGGCACACTACGCCACCAGCATCATTCAGCTCCTTGGAACGCCGGTCATCGCGATCACGATTTTGCTGGTCGCAGCGGAGCGGGTTCTTCATCTCGGAATTTTTGATCCCAAACTCGGCGGCGATCCCGTTCTGTTCCAGCATCTGTTCTGGTTCTACTCCCATCCTGCGGTCTACATCATGATCTTGCCGTCGATGGGCGTGGTGAGCGAAGTGATTGCCTGCTACGCGCGCAAGCGCCCCTTCGGCTATGCGTTCATTGCGCTCTCCTCGATCGCGATCGCCGTCTTCGGATTTCTCGTCTGGGCGCATCACCTGTTCGTTGCGGGCATTTCGATCTACGCCGCGCTGGTGTTCTCGATGCTGAGCTATGCGGTCGCGGTTCCGTCGGCGGTCAAAGTCTTTAACTGGACGGCGACGCTCTACAAGGGATCGATTCATTACGACGCGCCCATGCTCTACATGTTCGGCTTCATCGGACTGTTTACCATGGGCGGCCTGACGGGCCTGTTCCTGGCTGCGCTCGGCATCGACGTGCACGTGACTGATACGTACTTCGTGATCGCGCACTTCCACTACATCATGGTCGGCGGCGCCGTCATGGGATACCTCGGCGGCATGCACTTCTGGTGGCCAAAGATTTCCGGCAAGCTTTATCCCGAAGGCTGGGCAAAACTAGCAGCGCTCGTGGTCTTCATCGGCTTCAATCTCACGTTCTTTCCGCAGTTCGTTCTCGGCTATCTCGGCATGCCGCGCCGCTACTGGGATTACAGCCACATGCCGGAGTTCCAGGTACTCAACGTGCTCTCGACGGCAGGCGCGACCATTCTCGGCGTGGGCTACCTGTTGCCGATGATGTATTTCTTGTGGTCGATGCGCTATGGGAAGCCTGCCGCGGAGAATCCGTGGAATGCAGCAGGTCTGGAGTGGAAGACCGCGTCTCCACCGCCAACTTTCAACTTCGACACCGAGCCGGTTGTGACCTGGGAAGCTTACAACTACGAGGAATTGGACGCACCTCAGATACAGGAGGTTCCGGTTGGCCGATAGTTCAATCGCGGTTCAGAATGCCCATGGTGAAGCGCAGAATCCAGCCCTCCTGCATCACTTCGCCGAACCCGAGCAGCAGCGGAATGCTGCAAGCCTGGGCATGTGGGTGTTCCTCGGTACCGAAGTGATGTTCTTCGGCGGTCTTTTCGTTTCCTACCTTGTCTACCGTCTCTGGTATTTCGGTGACTTCGGCGCCGCGAGCAAGACACTCAACGTTAAACTCGGCGCCACAAACACAGCTTTTCTGATTTGCAGCAGCTTGACCGTTGTGCTGGCAGTCTGGGCCGCGCAGACCGCGCGTCGCACGCTCTTGCTCGTCAGCCTTGGACTCACGCTACTACTCGGCCTGGCTTTTCTCGGGATCAAAGGCATCGAGTACCACGACAAGTTTGTTGAGCACCACGTGCCGGGCGCATCGTTTAGCTTCGAGCACGAAAAGATACCCGGCCATCCCGACCATTATGCTAACGCGCAGCATGCGCAAATTTATTTTGCGCTTTATTTCATCATGACGGGTTTGCACGCCTTGCACATGATTGTCGGCATTGGCATTTTCCTGTGGCTCTTCACCATGGCCTGGAAGGGACGCTTCACGCCCGAGTACAACACGCCCGTCGAAATCGGCGGTTTGTACTGGCACTTTGTCGATATCATCTGGATTTATCTGTTTCCGTTGCTCTACTTAATTGACCAGCACCCGTGAGGATCGCATGTCTGAACACTCGAAATCGTCGCCTCTGAAGACCTATTTTGCCGTGTGGGTGGCGCTGCTGGTTGGAACCTACGTTACCTACAAAGCCGCGTTCCTGGATCTGGCTCCCCTTAACGCCGCAGTCGCCCTCACGATTGCGAGCATCAAAGCCACCCTCGTTGCTCTCTTCTTCATGCACATTAAAGGAACGAGCGAGAAAATGACGAAAGTGGTGGTAGTGACTTCTCTTTTCTTCCTGATCATTCTTCTCGGACTTTCCATGTCCGACTACGTCGTGCGGGCACCTGGCGCTAACTGAGCCGCCTGATTTCTTTTTCTGCGTTATACTGCGCGGTTCAGAGAGATCGTGGAGCGTGAGGTGACGTATGGCCTTCTGCAACCGTTGCGGGGCAGCTCTTATCGCGGGTGACAAGCTCTGTGGAAAGTGCGGTGCTGCCGTGGTTGCTTCCTCTACAGGTCCGGCACCTACAACTCCAGTCAGCGCCGCAGGCGCAGTCTCCGTGCCGCCGTCTAAGCAAGGCTGGGGCGCGGGCAAGCTTATTCTGGTGATTGTCGCCCTGTGCCTAGGCCTTATGATTTTGGCGCTGGCTGGGATCGGGTTCGTCGGCTGGCGCATCGCGCACCGCACGCACGTGCGCCAGGATGGCAACAACGTCAAAATCGAAACTCCCTTCGGAGTGGTCGAGAGTACCAAAGATCCCGAACAAGCCGCGCGCAACATCGGCGTCGACATCTACCCCGGGGCCCAGGTCGTCAAAGATGGAGCAATGACCAGCAGTTTTGGCAATGTGCGCACGACAGCGGCCAGTTTCGTGACCGGCGACTCCTTTGACAAAGTCGCGTCCTTCTACAAGAACAAATTCCCCAATGCAACCGTGAGCGCCTCGAGCGAGAGCCATTGCACGATCGTCTCGAGCGACCCCAAGAACATCGTTACCATCAATATTCAGGCTGCCGACGGACAAACGAAGATACAGTTATCGAGCGTCAGCCACGGTTCCGAAGCCGGTCCTTCCAACTGAAAACATGCCGAAGCAATCCGCGAGAACGCCCTTGAGCGCAACCGCATCTGAGGTCGATTCCGTTGGGCTGGAACGGGCGCTTCGCCGCGCAGTCCAAGGAGAAGTTCGCTTCGATCGCGGCAGCCGTGCCCTCTATGCTACAGACGGGTCGAACTACCGCCAGGTGCCTATCGGCGTGGTGCTGCCCCGCGATAGCGATGATGTAGTGGCGACAATCTCTGTCTGTCGCGAGTTCAACGCTCCTCTTCTTTGCCGCGGCGGCGGAACTTCCTTAGCCGGCCAATGTTGCAATGTCGCCGTGGTGCTCGATTTTTCCAGATACATGGCGAACATTCTAGAGGTCGATCCGGCTCGTCGCATCGCGCGTGTGCAACCCGGGGTGGTCCTCGACGTGCTGCGCAATGCGGCGGAAAAACATCATCTGACGTTCGCTCCTGATCCTGCCAGCCATGATCGCTGCACCATCGGGGGAATGATCGGCAACAACTCCTGCGGCGTTCATTCGATTATGGGAGGGAAGACCGACGACAACATCGAGTCGCTGGAAGCGGTTACCTACGACGGCGTGCGCATGAAAGTCGGCGCGACTTCAAGCGACGAATTGGATGCAATTATCCGAGCGGGCGGGCGGCGTGGTGACATTTACGGCACACTCAGGAACCTCTCAGCAAAATACGGCGATCTCATTCGAGCGAAATTCCCCAACATCCCGCGAAGAGTTTCGGGCTACAACCTGAACTATCTTCTACCGGAAAACGGCTTTCACGTCGCGCGAGCGCTGGTCGGCACAGAAGGAACGTGCGTTACCGTTCTCGAGGCGACGTGCCGTCTGATTGAGAGTCCGCCCGAGCGGGTATTGCTTGTCCTCGCCTACCCAGACGTTTTCCAGTGTGCTGACCACGTTGTTGAGATCCTTTCCCACAAGCCAATTGGGCTCGAAGGTTTCGACGACCTTCTCGCATATTACACGCGTCGCAAAGGCATCAACTCAGAAGGAATGTCGTTGCTTCCTGAGGGCGGGGGTTGGTTGCTGGTCGAATTCGGAGCCGCAACAAGCAAAGAAGCCGAAGCGCAGGCTCGCGGGTTGATGGCGGCGCTCGGTCGCGGTTCAACTCAGCCCGAAATGCTTTTGATCACCGACAAGCAACAGCAGAAGCGTGTTTGGGAAGTGCGTGAATCAAGCCTCGGTGTTACGTCGCATGTGCCGGGCGAGCCGTTCAACTGGGAAGGATGGGAAGACGCAGCCGTCGCCCCGGAAAAGCTGGGCGGATATCTCCGTGATCTGCGCAAGCTCATGAGAGACTTCGGCTACAAAGGGTCTCTTTACGGCCATTTCGGTCACGGGTGTGTGCACACTCGGCTCAACTTCGATTTGCAATCAAGCGAAGGCATTGCAAAGTATCGCCGCTTCGTGGAGCAAGCTGCCGATCTCGTAGTGAGTTATGGCGGATCATTGTCGGGGGAGCACGGCGACGGGCAATCGCGCGCAGAACTCCTTCCCAAGATGTTCGGCCCTGAACTAATGCAAGCGTTTCGCGAATTCAAGTCAGCTTGGGATCCCGATTGGAAGATGAATCCAGGAAAAGTGATCGAGCCCTACAAGCTGGATGAAAACTTGCGGCTTGGGCCTGACTACAGCCCATGGGAGCCGGCAACCCACTTTCAATTCCCCGAAGACCACGGAAGCCTGGCAAACGCCGCTTTGCGCTGCGTCGGAGTAGGCAAATGCCGCCGCGATGAAGGCGGTGTGATGTGCCCGAGCTATCGCGCCACTCGCGAAGAAGAACACTCCACGCGCGGACGCGCCCACTTGCTTTGGGAGATGACGCAAGCCCAACTCATCCAGGATCGGTGGCACAGCGAAGAAGTGAAGCATTCGCTTGACCTGTGTCTCTCGTGCAAAGGGTGCAAGAGCGATTGTCCGGTCGGGGTTGATGTCGCTACGTACAAATCTGAATTTTTGTCACACTTCTACGAGGACCGCTCGCGGCCGCGCAGTGCGTACGCTTTTGGGAATATCGATCTCTGGGCTAGTATGGCATCAAACGCGCCGGGCCTAGTCAATCTGGCCACTCAATTGCCGTTCGTGCGCGAATTGGCAAAGGTCGTAGCTGGAATTCCTTTCCAGAGACAAATTCCTGTCTTCGCACCGCAAACCTTCAAAGATTGGTTTCGACGCCGTACTCGAAAAACTGAGGGGCCACCTGTCCTACTCTGGGCCGACACATTCAACAATTACTTTCTTCCGCACACGGCCAAAGCCGCTGTCGAAGTCCTGGAAGCTGCCGGATTTCGTGTCGTTGTTCCCTTCGCCAACTTGTGTTGCGGGCGTCCTCTCTACGATTTCGGCATGCTCGATCGTGCGGAACGATTGTTGCTTCGGATTCTGGACGAGCTTTCTCCCGAAATCGAAGCCGGAGTCCCGATTGTGGGGCTGGAACCGAGTTGTGTCGCAGTATTTCGCGACGAACTCTTGAACCTGTTTCCACACGACGAGCGGGCCCATGCGCTGTCTAGTCAGACCTTCCTGCTCAGCGAATTTCTGGAAAAACACGCCGCAACATTCCAATGGCCGCGATTTGAGCGCAAAGCGCTGCTCCACGGACATTGTCATCACAAGTCGATCATGAAGATGAATGCAGAGGAGTCTGCCCTTCGGCGCCTCGGTGTAGCTTTCGAGTCCCCCGCTCCAGGATGCTGTGGCATGGCAGGATCATTCGGCTTTGAGCGTGAGAAGTACGAGATTTCTGCAGCAATTGGAGAGCTGGAACTTCTCCCGGCGGTCCGAAAAGCTCCTGCTGACTGGCTGATCATCGCCAATGGCTTCAGTTGCCGCGAACAGATTGCGCAAGGCTCCGAGCGCCAGGCGCTTCACCTCGCCGAGGTCCTCCAGATGGCGCTCAACGGTGAACAGAATCTGGAAGCGCAACCGTTTCCCGAATCCCGGTTGGTTCGTGAACGGAAAACCGAGGTCGCAGCTTCGATGAAGCGAGCCGGACTAGGTTTGGCAGCCGCCGCCGCAGTAGGTGTGCTTCTATGGCGAGGCACTCGAAGTTCTTAAGATTCAATTGTTTGCCTGGAGATTAATAGCTCATAGCAATGCAACACGACTCGTCAAATTGCAGTCGTTCTGAGACAATAACATGCGCCCTTCGATGGAAGTCCCACACACCCGGCCTCACATCATTGCGAGTCTTTTCGTATGGATAGCAAGACCATCTCCGAAGAACCCGTGGTTACGGGCGAACTCGCCCAGACCCTGACCGCGAAAGCCCAGTCGCCTGCCGGTCCGCTGCATGGATCGGTTTTGGCGCTGATTCAGTATGATGTCTGCGAAGAGATCCGCCTCGATGAGCTTCGCCGTATTTTGGGCGCTCGCACCGCCGAAGCGAGCTTCAAGCACCAAGCCCCAGGATATGTTCGTTACCAGCGGCCTCCTGTGGAAGAAGAACTCGAGCCGCTTGTGCTTACGACCGGCGAGCGCCTAAGTGGCGAGATCAAGTACTACGACTACGGCGTCGTCAGTTTGGTTTTTGAACTACCTTTCTCGGGAGATTGGGAGACGCTCGTCCAGCTTTCCAACCGCTGGACCTCCGATACAAATTTCGAAGCTGTGGCGGGCCGGATCGTGAAGCAGAAGCTCGAACGCGCACGCCCCGCACTGGTCAAGCCTTACACTGCGGAATGGTTGCAGGAAGACTACTTCATCTTCCATGTTCGCGAGATTGTAGGAAGTCCCAGCGCAATCGATTTGCTTGCGAACGAGCGCAATCACATTGCGCAGGTCGTGCGTGGTGAGACGTGCGACCTTTCTGAGGGCGAAAAACAGGAAATTCTGCAGTCCCGTATTTCTTACTATCCCACCGACCTTGCCGTGATCGGTTGGAACGCGGCATTCATTTACGATACGCCCGCAGGCGCGGAAACCGCTATTCAACTGCTGCAATATGCAAATTCCCAACTGCTGGAGTTCCGCCATTACGACGAGTTACTGACCACAGAATTGGAAGGCGTTTATGACTTTCTCGACGCCGGTGGGCCGGGCGTCTGGTCGCGCTGGCGCACGGCCCGCGCTGCTTCCAAGTTGCACACGGTTTTGCTCGACGTGAACGAACTTACCGAGCGTGCGGACAACGCGATCAAGTTCCTCAGCGACATGTTTTCTGCACGCCTGTACAAGCTTGCTGCGTCAAAAGTCGGCGTGCCCGACTACAAGGACCTGGTTCAGCAGAAACTGCGCACCGCCGAAGAGCTCTATCGCTACATGGTCGATCAATTCAATCAGAGCCGCGCCTTCGTGCTGGAGTTGATGGTGGTAGTCATCCTGATCATTGAACTGGTGTATTTCTTCCGCGGCAAGCCCATCTGATTTTCTCGAATGAAAACTTCTAGCCATGATTCCGCTGGCGCATTTATCCTGCTAGCGCTCACTGCCTTCTCAGATGCGAGGCCTGAAAGATAAACGTGTCCTGATCACCGGCGGCGCCAGCGGAATTGGCGCCGCGACTGCCGGACGTTTTCTCGAGGAAGGCTCCCGCGTCTGCATCCTTGATCGCGATGCCCGCGCTTGTGAGCAGTCCCGGCAACAGTTGCCCGAACTCTCCGAAGCCATCATCGCCGATGTGACCGATCTGATGCAGGTGGAAGCGGCTGTGGCCGATGCGATTCGAGCCATGGATGGGATCGATGTCCTGATCAACAATGCCGGCATCAGCATTCGTCACAAATTCCTCGAGATCACGCCAGAAGAGTGGGATAAGGTCATCTCCGTCAACCTTACCGGCGTTTTCTATATGGCGCAGACTGTAGCGCGCTATATGTGGGAGCGAGGCAGTGGCGTCATTCTGCAAACTGCGTCGACCAATGGGGTCATGGGATATCCCTATTACGCCGACTACAACGCCACCAAAGCAGGCGTCATCGAACTGACTCGCTCCATGGCACTCGAACTCGCGCCTAAAGTTCGCGTCTGTGCGGTAGCGCCGGGATACGTGCTGACCCCGATGCAGCGGGCCGAATACACCGATGAAATGTTGGCGGAGGTCAATCGAAAGATCCCGCTCGGCCGTCACGCGAAGCCCGAAGAGATCGCGGCCTTGTTCGCCTATCTCGCCTCAGACGACGCGGCCTTTGCTACCGGCCACGTTTTTACGCTGGATGGTGGCGAGATTGCCGGAGGACTGGCCAGCCGTTGAATCCCGGGGTCGGATCACGAATGCGCTTAGATGGCAAAGTCGCTCTTATCACCGGCGGGACTTCCGGAATCGGCGAAGCGACAGCTCTACTCTTCACCAAGGAAGGCGCAACAGTCGCGATTATCGGAAGAAACGAGAAACGCGGCCACGCTCTCGCAGGAAAAATTCAGCAGCAAGACCGTCAAGCACTCTTTATCTCAGCCGATGTTAGCCGCGCCAACGATTGCGAACGCGTCGTAGATGAAACGCTCCAGCGCTTCGGTCAGATCGACATTCTCTTCAACAACGCTGGCGTGTTTTATCCACAAACTGCGCTCGAATGTTCCGAACAGCAATGGGACGAGCAGATTGACATCAACTTGAAAGGCGTCTTCCTGATGTCCAAATTTGTTCTGCCCTCGATGATCGCTCGCGGCCAGGGCGTAATCGTCAACAATGCTTCCGGCTGGGGAATTGTAGGCGGAGACCGCGCCGTCGCTTATTGCGCTTCCAAAGGCGGCGTGGTGCTCATGACCAAAGCCATGGCGATCGACCACGGCCGCCAAGGCATTCGCATCAATTGCATTTGCCCGGGAGACGTCAACACTCCCATGCTGCCTGCGGACGCCAAGATGCGCGGCCTTTCCTGGGAGAAATATCTTGAGGGCTGCAACAATCGTCCCATGGGCCGCATTGGGACCCCCGATGAAATTGCCAAAGCTGTGCTTTTTCTCGCGTCCGATGATTCCTCGTTCATGACCGGGGCCGCGCTCGTGGTCGATGGCGGAGGCACCGCTGACTAGAAAGCAGACACTCCGCAATGCCACCGTTTTCATCGGCGGTGGCAGGATTACCAGCGCCTTGATCGGCGGCTTGCGCCTGGCAAAATATGGCTCGCCGATTCTCGTCGACGACCACAACCCAGCGAAACTTAAGGTGCTCCGACGTGAGTTCAACGTTGGAGTGACATTGGATCTTAAGTCAGCCGTGGAGCAAGCCGAAATCTTGATCATTGCTGTGCGGCCGGATTCGGTCCGGCGACTGCTCGCAGACATTCAACGATCTGGCGCAAGTTCCTGGCCTAGCGTCATCATCAGCTTGGCCGCCGGCATCCCATTGAGGAATCTGAAAAGAATGGCGCCCCATCTCCACTGGGCACGTGCGATGCCTAGCCCCGCCTGCCGTACCAGGCACGGACTCACCGCCCTCACATTCGACGCCAGCTTGCCCTTAACGATACGAAAGCAGGTCCGCACACTTTTCGGGCAAGTGGGAAGCGTGCTGGAAATTCCGGAAGACCGCCTTGACCCGTTTACCGTCACCTACTCCGCGAGTCACGGCTATCACGCGCTCGCCACCTTGACACGCGCAGCTATGAAGGCTGGCCTCGATGAACAAACCGCTTTGCTAGCTGCATCTCACGCTCTCGCGGATGCGATTGTTTCATGGCGCGAAGGGTCGTCCAGTCTCCAGGAACTGCTGCACGAAGCCGCCACTCCCGGCGGCATCGCTGCGGCGACTATCCAGGCCATGAACAAGGCTGGTTACGAGAGAGCAGTGCGTCGGGGCTTACGGGCGGGGCTTGCGAAAGCCAGTTCGAATGCAAAGGCATAGGCCCTGATGAGCGTACTGTAATCTCGCTGGGTCTCTACGCATTACCTGCGTCACCATCCCGCTATGGCAGAATGTGTCACACTGTTCCGTAGGAAATTGCGAGCACAAGCAGGAAGTGCAAGATGGAAGTGCTGACCCCGAAGTCCGCTCGCCGTAGCACTCGCCTTCGCGTGGAAATCCCAATCACGGTTACGAGTCTCGATCGAACGCGTCCTTTTACCGAGCGATGCACGGCCCTGGTTGTCAGCTGCCAGGGATGTGGCTTTCGCAGCTCGCATTCTTTGCCTTTGGAAATCCCGATCCTGCTGAGTGATCTTCCCAACAACGCAAGCGTGACGGCCCGGGTCGCCAGTTGCCTTCCGTTGGGCAGCGATGGAAAAGCATTTCTGGTAGGAGCCGCGCTCTATTCGCATGGCAATGTTTGGGGAATTTCTGATCCGCCTGAAGATTGGGTGGCCGATGACCAATCTCCCAATCGGCACCTCTCCCCAGGTCCCAAGGATTTAGCCTCGCACCAGACAGCCAGTGCCAAGCAACAGTCGTGGCCATACAACTTGTTCTCCCACAGCGCCGAGGTCCATCCTGCCAAGAAGTAGTGTTACTCGCAAACCTTCGCCTCTTGTTCTTCAGTAACCTGCCGCATCGCCCGGTTTGTGCGCATACTATGGGCCACATGTCGCAGAATCAGGACTCGCCTGTTGTCGATTCGGTGACTCAGGAGCATTCTGGGCGCCGTGCCTTTCGCGTGAAGTTCCGAGGTGCAATTCTTGTTCTCGTCCAGCTTCCCAATCGGCGCCAGGTGCGAGGATCACTACATCAGCTTTCCGTAACCGGCGGGGTCGTGAATCTCGACAAGTCGCTGGATGAGAAGATCGAAGTGGAACTGATCTTTAATATCGATGGAGCCACCATTCGGGGAAAGGCACAAATGCTCTTTCCCATGTGGGCGACCCAGGGATGGCTTCAGCCCTTCCGTTTCGTCGAATTCTCCGATGCCAGCCGCGAGGCCTTGGAGGCGAGCCTGAAATCCTTTGTGGGACAAGCCAGGACTGCCGCTGCCGGCTCTTAGTCATCGCGATAGGATCTCGCAGAAACCTCAAGGAAACCCCACAAGTTACTCTCGTCACCATCGCCAATGAGGTGAACAGGACTATCATTGATTCAAGTGGTGCAGTAATGAAGAAGCTGTCTTTTCTAGTATCTCTGACCAACAACGACAACGACTATCAACAGGAACAGGCCTCTGCCGCCGAGCAAGCCGCGCGGCGCTTGGGCGTGGACGTAAAGATCATTCACGCCAACAACGATTCCGTCACCCAAAGCCAGCAAATCCTGGAATTCGTCCAGTGTTCTTCGTCTTCTCGTCCTGACGCCATTATTTTTGAACCGGCGGGCGGAACCGCTTTTCCCCAAGTCGCTCGTGCTGCCGCTGCCGCTGGGATTGGCTGGGTGGTGCTGAATCACGAGGTCGACTACATAGCGCAACTGCGCAGCACGTTCCGCGTGCCCATGGTTGCCATTAGCTCAGATCACGAAGAGATTGGGAAGATTCAGGGCAAGCAATTTGCCGCGCTTCTTCCGCAAGGCGGTTCGGTTCTCTACATGGAGGGACCCGCGAACAGTTCGGCAGCCCACGAGCGAACTGCAGGCATGAACCGTACGAAGCCAGTCAATATTCAAGTCAAAACGCTGCGCGCGAACTGGACTGAAGAGAGCTCTTATCGAGCCGTGAGCTCCTGGTTGCGGCTATCAACCTCGCAAGCGATGAAAATCGATTTGGTAGGCGCTCAGGACGACAGCATGGCTGCAGGTGCCCGCAAAGCCTTCAGCGAGATCGGCGATGTTAATCGTGATCGCTGGCTAAAAATACCATTTACCGGCTGCGACGGTATGCCCAAGACCGGCCAGGCCTGGGTGCGCAGCGGAGTTCTCGCCGCCACGATTTACATCCGTCCTAATACCGACCTAGCTCTGGAAATGTTGACCGACGCTATCCGCAACGGCACCTCTCTGCCACTGGAAAAGATCACAATTCCCGAATCGATGCCTTCGCTTGAGGAGCTAGCCAGCCGCGCGAAGCAGAATCCGGGACCACCTCTCCATCGCACTGCCCGGATCTGAGTCTTCCGAATGCGGTTTCCGTTCGCCGTAATTGCGGCTCGAGCAGATTGTGCTAGATTGAGTCTCGCGGGCCCATAGCTCAACGGTTAGAGCAGCAGACTCATAATCTGTTGGTTCCAGGTTCAAATCCTGGTGGGCCCACCACGTAATCCGACGTCCCTCCTCCGGGTTCCACATCCTGCGTGTTGTTTGCGAAGGGTAGGAATATGTGCTCTCGAACCCCTACCTCCGCCTGCCGAGACATTACTAACAAGCTTCGATTTGTCTGGATGCTATTGACAGCATAGCCTCAGCAATCTAGCTTGGCCTCAGCTATCGACTCAAAATCAGAATCATTGCAGGAGCCCCCAATGCGGTCCAAACTTTTCCTGGCTGGACTAGTCGTGTGCCTGCTCGTGGTTTTTGCCTATGCGCAGGATCCCACCAAGGTTGAGCCCACACACTACAAACTGAATTTCGAGAACGATCGCGTGCAGGTCGTTTCTGTGCATTACGGACCTCACGAAAAATCCGCCCTGCATGATCATCCTGGCGGTGTGGTGGTCAGCCTGACTGACGGCCACCTTCGCTTTACCGACGCCAGCGGCACAAGTCGCGAGGTCTTTGCGAAACAGGGAGAAGCGCGCTGGTACGCTCCTTTCAAGCACCGAGTCGAGAACTTGAGCGACAACGATTATCGTGCGGTATACATCGGCGTCAAAGGAAAACTGGCGGCTGCCCACGATCCGAGTCTAAACATAGACGAGCAGACGAGCGCGCTTCTCGCTCAGTACTTTTCCGCCACGCGCTAACCCGCCCAGGTCATTCGTAAGCTCCGTTCTCCGGGATCGAGAATCCGCCACGATCTTTCGCGCATCCTTTATGCTAGTACCAGATTTTATGGCAGCGCGATCCAAGCCCTCAATAGACAGCTCTGTCGCCATCGCGGAAAGCTCCAATGGCGCCAATCTCGAGCGGGAACGTGTGTTCGACGCCTTCCGCGATTGGGGATACCTCGAAGGTGACCTCGATCCTCTCGGCTTCCTGCGACCGCGCCCTCATCCTTCTCTGCGGATCGACAACGAATATGCCCGCGAAGCCCGCAACATTTATTGCTCGACCATCGGCATCGAGATCAATCACATCTCCGATCCCGAACGCCGTCGCTGGATCTATGAGCGGATGGAGTCCGACCCTGAACCGGAAGACCAGCAGCGCATTCTTGATTTGTTGATTCGCGCCGACCTGTTTGAGCAAGTCCTGCAACAGCGTTATCTCGGCAGCAAGCGATTTTCGCTGGAGGGAACGACTGCGCTGATTCCTCTCGTCGATGAGATTCTCGAGACGGCCGCTCAGCGCGGCGCGATTGAGCTGGTCATGGGCATGAGCCATCGCGGACGCCTGAATGTGATCGCGCATGTCGCAAGGCGTGCCCCGGAAGAACTTTTCGCCGGCTTTGAAGACGTCGATCCGCGTAGTGTGCTTGGCTCCGGCGACGTGAAGTATCACATGGGAGCCACCGGGGAATACGTAACGCGCAGTGGCCGAAAAGTGCACATTCACCTGGTCTCGAATCCCAGCCATCTCGAGGCCGTTGATCCCGTCACCGTCGGCCGAACGCGCGCTAAACAAGATCGAACCGGCGAAGGCGGCCGTGAGAAATACCTGCCGCTGTTGGTCCACGGCGACGCCGCATTCGCCGGGCAGGGCATTCTGGCCGAAACCATGAACTACGCCGACCTGCGCGGCTATACCGTCGGTGGCACGATCCACGTTATCGTCAATAATCTTTTGGGATTCACCACCGACTATCATGAAGAGCATTCGACGCGCTTTGCCGCCTGCATCGCGCGTCGCCAGTCCATCCCGATTTTCCATGTGAATGGCGAAGATGTCGATTCCGTCGTACGTGTGGCGCGCATGGCGACAGAGTATCGCTATCGCTTCGGCACCGACGTCGTCATCGATCTCATCGGTTACCGTCGACACGGCCATAGCGAGGTCGACGACCCCACGATCACGCAGCCGATTCTTTACCGCAAGATCAAAGAGCACCCTCCGCTGTGGGAGATTTACGCCGAAGACAGCGGCGCCGGCGACGCCCAAGCAAAGGCCGCGGAAATCAGGGCAGAGCTGGAATCGGCCCAGAAGCAAAGCGGAAATATCAAGTCCAAGCCCCTGATGCGCGATTTGCCGAAGTATTGGGACGCGTACTTCGGCGGCCGCTTCAAGCCTGAATATGAAGTAGAAACCGGTCTCTCGCCGGAAGAACTGGCGGACCTCACCTCGCGCCTGACAACTTATCCTGAGAACTTCCACATTCACCCAAAGGTGAAGAAACTGCTTGAGCAACGCGCTGAGATGGGAAGTGGCAAACGCCCGGTCGACTATGGCATGGCCGAAGCAATGGCCTTCGCCAGCCTGGTGAAGAATGGAATTCCGGTACGCCTCTCGGGACAAGATTCTCGTCGCGGTACCTTCAACCAACGCCACTCGGTTCTGATCGATGTCGAAGACGAATCCGAGTACGTGCCGCTCGAACACATCGCCCACGGCCAGGCCCGCTGTGAAATCTACAACTCGACTTTATCTGAACCGGGCGTGCTCGGTTTCGAATACGGCTACAGCCGTGACTATCCGGAAGCCTTGGTTCTGTGGGAAGCCCAATTCGGGGATTTCGCCAATGTGGCACAAGCAATCGTGGATCAGTTCATCAGCGCGGGCGAAGCCAAGTGGAACCTGCTCTCGGGATTGGTAATGCTTCTGCCCCACGGCTACGAAGGCCAAGGGCCTGAACACTCCAGCGCGCGCATTGAGCGTTTCATTCAACTCGCCGCCAAAGATAATATTCAGATTGCGCAGCCTTCGAATGCCGCTCAGTACTTTCACCTGCTTCGCCGTCAGGCGCTTCGTCATTGGCGGAAGCCGCTGATCGTTTTCACGCCGAAGAGCATGTTGCGCCATCCGGACGCTTCCTCGCCCATCGAGGATTTTACTCACAAGAGTTTTCTGAACGTCATTCCCGACACCGATGTTGGCGAGGCAGAACGGATCCTGATTTGCACGGGAAAAATCGGACACGAACTGCGGTCCGAACGTAAGAAAAGAAAAGATACGAGCACCGCGATCGTGTTTCTCGAACAACTCTATCCGTTCCCGGAAAAAGAGCTCATCGCGGAACTCGAGCGTCATGGCACGCAAGGCGACATTGTGTGGGTGCAGGAGGAACCGGCCAACATGGGAGCGCTTTTCAACATGCTCACACGCCTCCGCCGCATTGCCGGGGAGCGTCATGTACTCTCGGTGAAACGGAGCGCCAGCGCAACCCCGGCCACAGGCAGTTCGAAAGCTCATGAAGTCGAGCAAAAAACCTTGCTGACTCTGGCATTTACGACGAAGGGATAGCCCGAACACCCACCTATTTCCGGCGGCCATTCAGAACTGACAAGATGATTTCAGCGGCCCGATCCGCAGGGTTCTGATCTAGGTTATGCCCTGAGGATGAACGGAAGCGAGATTTAACTTCTCTCAAGCCTTCGATCATTCGCTTGCGCGCAGGCCCGTCCGGAACAATTTCGTTAAGCCGCGACAGCACATTCTGGGCCGTGAATTCCTGCTGCACGAGTTCCGGAACGAGCTCTCTTTCGGCAATTAAATTGACCATGGCAAAGCGCGTTACTTTGACGCGAGGCTTGCCCACCAGGTAGGTCAGCGGCGAGACGCGATACACCATCACAAAAGGCGTTCCCATCATTGCCGCTTCGACGGTGGCCGTTCCGCTGGCAATGATCCCTGCGCGCGAGTGATAGAGAGCAGGCAAGGCCTCGGGCACGAGAGTGATTTTCTGCGATCCAATCAGGCTCTGCAGAAATTCGCGATCCAAAGTCGGCGCGACCGGAAGCAGAAATTCATATAGGTCACCAAGCCGAGAAGCCGCTTCAAGGATCGTGGGCAGGTTCATGCGGACTTCCTTGACGCGGCTGCCCGGCATGAGCGCGATCCAATGCTTGGCGGCATCTAAGCGAAATTGCGTGGCATAGTCACTGCGCTCGACAGATGGCGAAGCAAGTTCGGCCAGCGGATGTCCGACGAAGGTCGCATCGACTCCGTGATCGCGATAGAACTTCTCTTCAAACGGAAAAATCACCAGTGCCTTGTTGATATATTTGCGGATCAGACGCACTCGTCCCTGTCGCCAGGCCCAGAATTGCGGCGCAACATAGTAGACGGTCGGGATGCCACGCTTCTTCATCTGGCGAGCGACTCGCCAGTTGAACGCCGGCGAATCGATGACAATGGCGATGTCGGGCCGCCGGTTCTCGGCCTCACGAATCAAGCGTTGATAGAGGCCGTAGATTTTTGGGAGATGGCTGAGGATTTCTGTGATCCCGACCACGGCGAGGTCCTTGGAGTCGACAACGGTTTCGCATCCAGCAGAGCGCATGCGGTGGCCGCCGACGCCAAAAAATGAGAGCGGTTCTGCAGGAGAAGACTCTCGTTTTCGCGCGTGCGAACGGCGCAGCGCCTCAATAAGTTGCGCGCCATACATTTCACCGGAAGCCTCCCCGGCAGAGATCAGGATTCTCACGCCGACATTGTAAGGGAAGAGGCTTCAGGTGGAGTTATCCGCCTCGGCGTACTTAGCATTCTTCGCTCGTCCAGGTTGGCTAGTAGGACCACTGCTCCTTTTCGCTACATCCGATCCATACAATATTTCCAGCGCTCATTCGTCTACATAGAAGGATGGGCGAGATGGCGAGTGGCGTGTCAATGGCCGAGCAGGATCGTCAAATCACGGAAGTCATAACGGAACAGCGTTCGCGGCTGCGCAACTTCATTCGCAGGCGCGTGCCTAATGAAGCCGATGTGGAAGACCTGCTCCAGGAGGTCTTCTATGAGCTGGTTGAAGCCAATCGCCTGCTAATGCCGATCGAGCACGTGACCGGATGGCTGTTTCGCGTGGCGCGCAATCGCATCACGGATTTGTTCCGCAAGAAGAAGCCAGAAAAATTCGGCGATGCGGCGATTGAGGATGAGGACGGCGAGTTGCTGCAGGTCGAAGATTTATTACCGTCGCCTGATGCTGGTCCGGAGGCGCTCTTTCTTCGCAATCTGCTGATGGAAGATCTGGAACTTGCCCTGGAGGAGCTGCCCGACGAGCAGCGAGAGGTTTTCATTGCTCACGAGCTCGAAGGGCGCAGCTTCAAGGAACTGTCCGAAGAGAGTGGCGAAAGCATCAACACTCTGCTCTCACGCAAACGCTATGCCGCGCTGCATCTGCGCGCCAGGTTGCAGAGCGTTCACGACGAGTTCATGAGGAAATGAGGAACACAATAATGAGACGAAGAATAATCTGGATTGCTCCGACGGCAGCCCTCGCCATGGTGCTCTTCACCTTCATTGGCGGTGAGATCGTAATGCATCTGTGGAATTGGCTATTGCCAGGTTTATTCGGATGGCGGCTGATTACCTTCTGGCAGGCTCTCGGACTGCTAGTCTTGTGCAGAATCTTGTTTGGAAGACTAGGCGTTCGAGGCCCCCGCGGTCCGAGCCTTCGTTGGCGAATGCGACAGCGCTGGGAACGAATGACGCCCGAAGAACGGGAGAAGTTCCGCGAACGCATGCGCTCCCGTTGCGGCGGATTTAGTGAACCGGCAAGCGGAGCCAAAGAATCGACATAGCGAACTCGGCCAAAGCCCGAAATCAGTTTGTAACGATCTAAAGGTTTAATCAGATACCAAACGACTGGCGCCCCGTTCTCTGACTTTTTCTGGTATCGTTCCGTACCTGAGTAAAGGAGAAACTAATGCGAAGACTTCTGCTGACCCTTGCGATGCTCCTGGCCGTATCAGCGTGCGTCGCCCAAACCCCGAACCAAAGTGGAGCTACTGCCCAGCAAAATCCCTTCAGCGCATTCAATAAAGCCGCTTATGCACGGTTGAAAGAGATCCTGCTGCATTCCGCCGAGAAGATGCCGGAAGAGAACTACAGTTTCAAACCGACGGATTCGGTACGCAGCTATGGCCAGATCGTAGGACATCTGGCCGATGCGCAGTACCTGTTTTGCTCCAAGGCGCTGGTCGAGCAGAATCCCGCGCCAAAGGTCGAACAAACCAAGACCTCAAAGGCTGACCTGATCGCCGCTCTGAAAGAAGGCTTCGCCTATTGCGACAAAGCGTACGACACAATGACCGACGCCTCAGGGGCGGAAACTGTCAAACTATTCGGCGGCGCAGACACTCCCAAGCTGGATGTTCTAACTGTCAACAACATGCACAACATGGAACACTACGGCAACCTGGTCACGTATATGCGCATAAAGAATATTGTGCCACCGACCAGCGAGCAACCTCCGCAAATGCAACCAAAGCCAGACACGAAGAAATAAACTCGCGTTTCGGAAATCAAAGAGCGGAACCCACGTTCCGGGAAAGGAGACGTGGGTTCACTCCTGCACAAGATTATGGTTTGATATCCACAAGGTGCATGACCCCAAGGTAAATTCTGCGTTTCACATCCTTGGGCTTCTTGCCAATCGACGCGAGAACATCGATGATGAGCTGAGGTTCGAAAGTTTTCAATTCTTCACTGCCATAGTCAGGAGTGCTGGGATCGACGATAAATATGCAGCCATTGGTGGCTTCCTGCTTGTGCATATCGACCCAGCCTCTCTTTTTCATATGATCATCGAGCATCAGTCCTAAGTACGGAACGTCGAAGTTGGTATTGCGGTAGATAGAAACATCCTTGTCGTTCCAAGCATTGTAAATAGCGTTTGCCGTACCTGGAGTCCACGGAGCGTCGGGGATCGAGGTCGGGCGTTGCAGAAGTGCCGCGTTGATCAATTTCCCCCTGGGATCGAACACAGCCAACAGGTCGTTGTTGTCGAATGTGTCCTGGGTGGTCTTACCGCTTGTTGTAGATCCGGTAAGTACCACGTTGCTGGCATCAACGCCGGCCATGTCCGAACTCAAGAATCCTTCCGCTCCGCCACGAATGATGAAGAACTGGATCTTCTTTGCCTTGTCGCTGACTTTCTTTCCACCATTCGATCCCAGTTCGATGAGCTTCTTCAAATAGCTCTCGCTTTTGACGCTGATCTCGTTGCTCCGGCTGTAGTCATCCCCGATGATCTGCAGGTCGATATCACGTTTCCGGGCGGCTTCGGGAGCTTTGGAGTAAACGTGATCCTTGTCGAATTTCGCTTTAAGCGGGCTGCCTGCCAGAGCCCCTGCAACGGCGAATGCCGTCCCCACCATGCCAGGCGGCTCGGTTTGCGTGCGGCACATCGTTCCCAAGTCAATCCAGTCGTCTCCGACGCGAGTGGTGCACACCGG
The DNA here is from genome assembly GCA_035710725.1 of Candidatus Sulfotelmatobacter sp. GTDB lineage: Bacteria > Acidobacteriota > Terriglobia > Terriglobales > Acidobacteriaceae > Sulfotelmatobacter. The sequence continues at coordinate 171,056 of DASTCY010000056.1, forward strand.
TCCAGGTTTGTGGCCGCCCATAATCCCTCCTTCAATGCGCAATCGGAGCGTTTGTCCCTAGGTCTGTCAAGCTGAACTCCCACAATTTCAGCCGGAACTCTCCTGCCCTACTTTCGCTGTTTCGATGCGAACATACCTGCACTTCGCCGTCTTCTCATAGCGCGGAGCAAAGCAGTGGATGAATCCGCGTTTTGCCCTTGCCAACTTCTGCAGCTGATACTTTTGCTGAGCCTCTTCCAAGATGGCAAAGCCGCCGCGAGGAGACAACGTGTACTGTACCCGCACCATCTGCTTCGTCTTTGCGTCCCGCCAGCAATGCGTCTCCCGCACAAAATATCCGAATTGGCCATCGACCGTTTGCTCCCCCAGGCTCAGCTCAAAAAAATGTTCTGACCACGGGGACGACTCGGGTGTCTTCGTTTTGTACAGGGTTTCGATCATCGCGCTTTCCCATTAGAGAGCCTCTCATAACCGGCAATCCAAGGTTATGAGCCTTTGAAAGTATAGTTCGCTTGGACGTGCATTTTACCCATCATGAGATTGTTTTTCTCTGCTGAAGGCGTCTTCCCCCTACATATCCTTTACGTGCGTGGCGAGGAACCACGTGTTGCCGAAAGCATCTTTCACGCCCGCATTGCGATCGCCGTAGGGCTGATCGCGCGGCTCCTGCACCGAGATGGCTCCGGCCGCAAGGGCGCCAGGCAGCAAACGGAATGCCGCGCCATTCGAATTTGTTCAAATTGGCCAGCGCATGATGAAAAACTTCCGCTGTCAAGTCTTCCGTTTCGCTGCGGTCTCGCACGCGCCGAACCACGTACGCGTACACACGTTCGAAGTGGATCTCATAAAGCTCGGCAAAACGGGCAGGATCAGCCTGCGCCGCCTCGATCAGCAGGCGCTCGTCTGCTTCTTGCTTCAGAGCCTTCAACGAGAACTCCGCATCTTGGGCCTACATAGGGAATAACGGGCGGAACGGGAAAAGGTTACGGATGCAATGGAACCCTCAACTCAGCAAATGTGAGGTAGAATTCTGGACCATCATGCCCGTATCGTGCAAATGCATAATGGCTTTGTTGGTTGTTTTTGCTAGCCTCCGACCCCAGTCCCCAAGTGTGACTCCGGCGCAGCCACAAGACTCCCCAGCACAGGCGGGCATCTCTACCCCGGCGCAGTCTGGAAAACAGCAAGCAGAAGCTGTACCAGTGGTTCCAGACTCTACGAGACTTGAGCCCATCAAGGTCGTCAAAGCCGACTACCCTCTGGAAGCGCGGGTGAAGGGACTGCAAGGTACAGCTTGGCTTTTGATCTCCGTTGCCGAGAACGGAGACGTAAGTCAAGTCGAAGTAATCAGCGGCGAGCCCGTCTTTACCCAGGCCGCCGTAAGTGCTGCCAAGAAGTGGAAATTCAAACCGTTTGTCAGGGACGGCAAACCCGTTGCCGTTTCCACCAAAGTACCGTTCGACTTTGCATTCACTGAAAACCTACATGATGAGAAGCCACCGTCGACTGAGTTGAAGCCGGTAAACCAGAGCGATGAAGCCGATGCCATTCCGCAGCGCGTGCGCGTGTCTCAGGGAGTGAGCGTGGGCATGCTCATTCACAAGGTACAGCCCGTTTATCCGATTGAGGCCAGGCGGAACGGCATTCAAGGCACGGTCGTACTTCGCGCTGTGATCAATACGGAAGGACGAATTGAGAGCTTAAGCGTGATTTCAGGCCCCAAGGAGCTGACTCAAGCCGCTATCGGAGCGGTTCAACAATGGCGGTATCGGCCGTATCTGCTGGCGGGAAAACCGGTCGTCGCGGACACACAAGTCCAAGTGAATTTCCAGCTCAAGCGGAACTAGCGGGGCATCAGCGGGCTGCGAAAAAACTCGCTCCGCCCACGTTTTTGAAAGGGCGCGACTTCCAGCCGCGCCGTAAGTGCCGCAAAATCAATTGCGGCTTTAGCCGCTGAGGGACGATTTGAAGTTTCCGCGGCCGCTTACGTCGGGTAATACAACTCCTCCACTGCCTTCTGCACTTTTTTCGACAAGCTTTCCAGATCTTCCATCTTTAGCCCCGCCGTCGGAATCGGCTGCCCGACGCGCATTTCGATTGGCCGGCACTTGATGTGATACGTGTCCATCGGCAAAAGTTCGTAGGTCCCCACCAGCACCACCGGAACGATATCGACTTGCGCCTTGATGGCCAGAAAAAATGCGCCCGGCATAAACGGCTTGATCTCACCATCATCAGTGCGTCCGCCCTCGGGGAAGATCACCAGCGGCATGCCCGCCTGCAGCCCCTTGAGCGCCGATCGGATCGCCCCAATCGACTTGGCCGGGTTCTGCTGATCGATGCAGATTTGTCCTGAGCGCTTCAACTGCCACCCTACGATTGGATACGACAGCAGCTCTTTCTTGAACGCGATGCGGAATTGAAACGGCAGATAGACGTAGAGCACCGGAATGTCGAGCGCAGAAGCGTGATTCACGGCGTAGACGTGCGGCTTCGAGGTATCGATTCTATCGAGGCCGATTACCTTTACAGGCGAAAGAATCGTCTTCATGATCAGCCACGACCACGCACGCGAAAACCAGTGCAGGCGGCGGCCTGTGCGGTCGAAGATTCCGCCCGGCAGAGCGATCAATCCCATGACCAGGGTGTAGGCCCAGATTAGCGGATCGAAAATCAGGAACGATCGAAGGCGGCTCAGCCAGCCGTATTTTGCGCCAGGCAGCGCGTGCGGACTCGCGCCGTGCGCGGAAGCCTTCTGCTTTCCGCCGCTCTGGATTTGATTGATCGAGGAATCGACTTCCGGCACGTAAGTATTCTAAGGCATCGCCTCGCGGCGAGGTCATTCTCGACCGGGGTCAGGGCTGTCTCAGTAGCGCGAGAGCTTCGCCCACGACATAAATCGACCCCGTGATCACGACCACAGTGTCATGCGGCAGTGCCTTGATCTGCGTCAACGCTGCGGCCACATCAGTGGCCGTGTCAATGTCCGTTCCAGTGCGTGCAGCGGCATGTCTGATCTCTTCCGGGGACGCGGAGCGCGGATTTTCTGCGCGGGCAGCGATTACCCGTTTCGCCAGCGGAAAAAGTATCTCGCTCATCTCGGCTATCGCTTTGTCGCGCATCGCCCCGAACACGAATATGATGTCCCGGCCCTCGCAGCGCTCAGAAAGAGCCGAGCGCAGGGCCCAGGCGCCGGCGGGGTTGTGGGCGACATCAAGGATGATTGTCGGCCATCCTGCCACGTCGACGCGCTGGAAACGGCCGGGCCAAACGGTTTCACGGATGCCGCGCTCAATGGTTCGAGCCGTGATCGCAGAGAATCTATTGCTCAGTTCCTCTGCTGTGGCGATGGCGAGAGCTATATTCCGCAACTGATGACGCCCGACCAGTGGAGTCTCGACCAGAATTTCTTCTTTCATAACTTCCAGACGATAGCGCGAGACATGCGCATCCCTGCTCTCGGCTGAATTGAGAACTTGCCCGCTCCCCGGTGAGACGGGAGGCACAAATGGCACTGCGCTGACCGCACGCGCGTCGCATTCGAGAATGGCGTTGCCAATCACGTCGTTGGCCTGCGGCTGCTGCGGAAGTGTCACGACTACGCCATTGGGATGGATGATGCCCGCCTTTTCCCGTGCGATCTCCGCGACCGTGTTGCCCAGAAATTTCTGATGATCGAGCGAGATGTCGGTAATCACGCTGACTAACGGATCGACAACATTGGTCGCGTCGAGCCGGCCTCCCATTCCGACCTCCAGCACAGCGATCTGGACTTGCTGACGCGAAAAATGCTCGAACGCGATCCCGGTCATCATCTCAAAGAAGCTGGGATGCCAGGGCAGCTCTCCCGCAGCGACAAGGCGCTCGGCAATATCATCAATCCGCGCATGCAGAGCGGCGAAATCGTGATCGCTGATCTCGGCGCCATCGATTTGAATTCGCTCGTTGAGGCGCACCAGATGGGGTGATGTGTAAAGACCGGTCGTTAACCCGGAGGCGCGCAGAATGGATGCCAGCGTGGCCGCCGTCGATCCTTTGCCGTTCGTGCCCGCAATCAGAACGCTGGGGAAATCCTTCTCGGGATGATCGAGAACGCGCAGCAGAACCCGCATGTGGGCCAGATCAAACTTGTGCGACGGCATGTGCGCCAGCTCGTGCCCCAGCGCGAACATACTGGCCACCGCGGATTCATAAGACATGATGAGATTCTACCGTGGCGTAGATAGATGCACTTCATCCCGTGCAGGATGCGGGTAGGAACTTGTGGAGGAGCCGACTACGTTGTCAGCTCCCCAGCGAAGTGATATTTACAGCCGATCCGTAGATTGCATGCCGAACTGATTCGACTTCAGAAGACCGGGCTGTGGGTCCAGCGATAAGTCAGCCCAGCCGAGACCCGCACGTTGTTCTGCGTCAGACTCGAAAAGTAGGTGCGGATGTAGTCGGCCGACGTCCGGAAAGCCACATGCTTCGAAAAATGATAATCAACTCCGCCGCCCAGGGTGAAATCAAATGCGTTCTCACTCTGAGTCAGGTCCGACGCCAGCTGTGGTACGCCGTCGATCACAAGGTTCGCGCTGGCACGTGTGTAAGCCAGACCCAACAGTACTCGACCAAAAGGCTGAAAGCGAGGGTTCTTGCGATAGGTGAACTGGGGTCCACCGGTGTAAGTGTAAAAGGAGGGTTTGTTACGAATGATCTTGGTGTTTCCGGGAATCGAGGTCAGTAACGAAGTCACGTTCACGTCTTGTTTGGCATAGGCCCCGCCAATGTCAAACACCAGGCCGAACCAGCTGTTCGGATTCTCCTGCAGCGAAATATTCCAGCCGGCGCCGTTCAGATGCGTCCCCACGTTGATCGCCGGAGTGCCGGTCTCAAGGGCCAGTAGGTTGAGCGCATTCTGCGTGTCGTGGATATCCAGGCGCGAGTACTGAGCTCCGCCAAAAAGTTCCCAGTGCGGCGCATCCTGGGCGTAACTGCAAAGCGAAATTACCAGTAGACCTGCCACCATCCACAGAGCTTTCTTCATCGAATCCTTCCCCAAAAGTCCCTAATGGTCCTCTTCCAAAAAACCCTTACTCCCACACTAAGTCCAACTTTTCTGAGGCAATCGCGTGCCCATCCGTTGCATAAACGATAACCTTTGCCTTTTCGATAACTTAGAAGCAGCCACCAGATTGGCGCAAATACGAGTTGGATACATTTGCCTGCGACGATGTGACAACAATCGGACACACTGCGCGACCGCACAGTTGCACCACATTCGCTGTCTACATCGCACCCCCTCTCAGGTATGATGAAAGCAATTCTTCCCACAGGCCAATGATTAACGGAAAACGCATCGCGGTCGTGATGCCCGCCTATAACGCGGAAAAGACGCTTCAGGCGACGGTTGACGAATTGCCCGACCTCGTTGACATCCGCATTCTGGTCGATGATGGCAGCGCCGATCAGACGATCGCGCTCGCCAATCGCCTGGGCCTCCACGTCTTCCGCCATGATCGCAATTACGGCTACGGACGCAACCAGCAGACTTGTTATCGCGAGGCTTTGGCAGCCGGGGCCGATGTCGTCATCATGGTTCATCCCGATTATCAGTACACTCCGCTGCTGGTTACGGCGCTGGCCAGCATGGTGGCCCACGACGTCTACGACGTCGTGCTGGCTTCGCGCATCATCGGCGGGACTGCGTTGCGGGGCGGCATGCCCATTTACAAATACATCGCCAACCGCCTGCTGACTGCATTCGAGAATTTCTTCCTGCGGGTCAAGCTTTCCGAATACCACACCGGTTATCGCGCCTTCAGCCGCAAAGTCCTGACCCAGCTGCCGCTGCGCGAAAATTCCGACGACTTCGTCTTCGATAACCAGATGCTCGCCCAGTGTGTCCATTTCGGCTTCCGTATCGGCGAGGTTTCATGCCCCACGAAATACTTCGAGGAGGCCTCCTCGATCAATTTCCGGCGCAGCGTGAAGTATGGATTTGGCGTCCTCGCCACAACGCTGCAATTCGCCTTACAGAAAGCTGGTTTGGTCCATCTCCCGCGTTTCAGCGAACAAGGCCGCAAGCTCGAACCAGGCCTTCCGGACTACTACGAGCGCGCATCCGAACCCGTACAAACCGCCTGAGAATCGCAATACCGCCTCTGTTGTTAACTTCGTCCGCTTGCCTGCGAATAAGCGCTGCATCCACAGGTGATAAACTGCATCCTCATGCGGCCCGATCCCGTCGAGCTGGAAATCTTCAAGAACATTTATCACTCGATCGCCGAAGAGATGGGTGCTGCCCTCCGCCGCACCGCGTTTTCCCCCAACATCAAAGAACGCCGCGATTATTCCTGCGCCGTGTTTGATAGCTCGGGCGAAGTGATCGCTATGGGCGACCACATGCCCGTGCATCTGGGATCGATGCCAATGTCGGTGCGGGCCGCGATCGAAGCCTGCTCCATGGGACCCGGAGACGTCGTCATGCTGAACGACCCGTTTCGGGGGGGCACACACCTGCCTGACATCACACTGGTTGCGCCGGTGTATGTTCATGTGGCGCGGACGCCCTCGTCCGCGAAAACAGTCACGACCAGCTTGCGGAAGAAGCCGCCCATCCCCGACTTCTACGTCGCTTCGCGCGCGCATCATGCCGATGTTGGCGGAGCTCTCGCGGGATCGATGGGCCTCTGCCGCGAAATCTATCAGGAAGGCTTTCGCATTCCGCCGGTCAAAATCGTGCGCGCTGGAGCAATCGACGGGGATGTACTCGCGCTGTTGCTCAACAATGTCCGCACGCCCGAAGAGCGTGAGGGCGATCTGCGCGCCCAGCTTGCCGCCTGCCACACTGGAGCTGAGCGCTTGCGCGAAGTTTGCGCGCGTTACGGACGGGCACGCTCGAAGCAAGCCTGCTCGGAGTTACTCGAGTACTCAGAAGAGCTCATGCGCGCCTTTCTTGAGCGCATCCCCGCTGGGACACACGCGGCAGAGGATTTCCTCGACAACGACGGCATCAGCGACAATCCGGTGAAGATTGCCGTTGCAATCACAGTTCATCCCCAGCTTGGCAAAAACACCAATACGCCGGCGCCGCGTGGGCGTGGGCGCCCGCGCCGCACGGTTACCGTCGATTTCACCGGCAGCGATCCGCAAGTTGAAGGCAGCATCAACGCTGTCGAGGCGATCACGTTTTCCGCCTGTTTTTACGTGTTCCGGTGTCTGCTAGCGGAAGACGTGCCAGCGACTGCCGGATTGATGCGGCCCATCCGCGTGCTGGCTCCGGAAGGAACTATCGTCAACGCGCGCCCTCCCGCGGCGGTTGCTGGCGGAAACGTCGAGACCTCGCAACGCATTGTCGACACGCTCTTGCGCGCTCTGGCCCAAGCCATTCCCGATCGTATCCCCGCGGCCGGCTCAGGCACCATGAACAATCTAACCATCGGCGGCATTGATCCGCGTACCGGCCAGTCCTTCGCCTATTACGAAACTATCGCCGGAGGCATGGGCGCGCGTCCCGGCAAGCCGGGCATTTCCGGAGTGCACACGCACATGACGAATTCGCTGAACACGCCTGCCGAGGCGCTCGAATATGCGTATCCGCTCCGCGTGCGCCAATATTCTCTGCGTACCGGCAGCGGAGGCCGCGGTCAGCACACAGGTGGCGACGGCATCATTCGCGTGATTGAAGTACTCACCGACTGCGACGTGACTCTGCTTGCCGACCGGCGGTCCCGCGGTCCCTGGGGCCTAGCCGGCGGAAGCGACGGAACACCAGGCCGTGCAGTGATTACGCGCTTGGATGGCTCACAACAGATCATGCCCGGAAAGTTCAGTACGCGAATGAAGTCCGGTGAGCGCATCAAGATCGAGTCTCCAGCCGGCGGCGGCTGGGGATTGTCTCAAGGATTTGAAACCAAGGCCGATTGATCGAATCCAATTGGCGTTGGACATTGCCCGCTAGGAACGGATCGTTATGAACGACGCAGCTACTCACTACCTCGAAGAAGCCCGCCGCCAACTGCGGGGGCACAAACGCATGGGCGAAGCCGCCATGGCGCAACTGAAAGACGAAGATTTCTGCGCCATTCTTGACCCCGAATCGAACTCCGTCGCGATCCTGGTCAAGCACATCACCGGGAACATGCGCTCTCGCTTCACTGACTTCCTCATCTCCGACGGCGAGAAGCCCGACCGCTTCCGCGACCGCGAATTCGAAGTCACCGGCGCTACAACTCGTGTTGACGTGATGCGCTGGTGGGAGGAAGGATGGGCCTGCGTCTTCAGCGCCGTCGATCCGCTCAAACCCGAGGACGTGATGCGCCCCGTCACCATCCGCGGCGAGCCGCACACCGTGCTGCAGGCCGTCAACCGCCAGATCGCGCACTACGCGCAGCACATCGGGCAAATCGTGTTTCTTGCCAAGCATCTGCGCTCGAGCGACTGGAAAACTTTGAGCATCCCTCGCGGCAAGTCCGAGGAGTTCAAAGACTTCAAGACCGTAAGCGGGAAATACGAGAAAGGCCTGCCGCGTTCCTAGACGCTTCGCGACTTCTCACTGACCCGGCCCAAAATACCGATAGTGCCCCGTGATCTTCCAATTGAAGAGCACGTCCTCCATCTTGGGTCCTTCGCCGATGTTGTGAACGACCATATAGCGGCCGCTGCTCCCCTTGTGATCGACGACAATTCCGATGTGCGGCACGTTCCCGCCAAGGTCCCAAGTCACCAGGTCGCCGGGGGAATAGTCGTGTGCGCGGGTCGTGATCGGCAATGATTCTCCTTTGCGCCGAAAGAAAACTTGAAGGTTGGGAACACGCCGATGATCAATATTCGCATCGGGATGAGCTAGCCGCCATCTCCGCTGATTCGGATATTCCGCAAAATGCCGCACCATGTCTTCGTGGACTTCCTTTTGCAGATCAATCCCGACTGCGCGATACGACCGGACGACTTCGTCCGTGCAAACGCCGGTGTCGGCAGGAACATCTCCCCCCGGATACGGAATGCGAACGTAGTCGGGAACATAACGAACACGATGATGAGTGCGCTCCATCGCCGCCGCCACGAGCCTGCGCAAAAATTGCGCGCGACCATCGGTGAGATTGTTCTCAGGCTGGGCCGCGACGCTAATCGCAACCAGCCAGAAAAGAAGCGCCCTAAGCCGGTTAAGGATGCGAGTTGAACAGTGCAAGCAGAGTTCCGTGACTCTGAACGATTTGACACCGCGACGCGATTTGAAGTTCCCGATCGGCGACCTACGGGAAACTCGTCCCCACAGTGCTAGAATCTAACGTTTTCTATTTGTGCTGAAAGTCATAGCCTTAGCTCCACAGGTAAGCCCTCATGCCATCCACCATGCTCGCAGTCATGAAGCCGGAGGCCGCTCCCGGCGCGGAGATCCGCGAGGTCAAGGTCCCCGGCTTCGGCCGCACCGACGTGCTGGTCAAAGTGAAAGTCGCCTCGATCTGCGGCACCGACCTGCACATCTACAACTGGGACCGCTGGGCGCAGAACCGCATCCATCCTCCGCTCATTCCCGGCCACGAATTCTGCGGCGAGGTCGTCGCGTTTGGGGACGAAGTCACCAGCGTCAAAGAAGGCGATTTCGTTTCTGCCGAGATGCACGTCGCCTGCGGCAAATGCCTGCAGTGCCGCACCGGCGAAGCCCACATTTGCCAGAACGTCAAAATCATCGGCGTCGATGCCGACGGTGCTTTTGCCGAATACGTCGTCATCCCCGAGTCGAATATCTGGAAGCTCGACCCTGCCATTCCGCAGGAATACGCGTCGATCCTGGATCCGCTGGGCAACGCCGTCCACACGGTTCTTGCTGGAGACATTGCTGCCAAAACCGTTGCCATCACCGGTTGCGGCCCCATCGGATTGTTCTCCATCGCGGTCGCCCGAGCCTGCGGAGCAACTTCCATCTTCGCGATCGAAGTGAACGAGCACCGCGCTTCGATCGCGCGAAAGATGAAGGCCGACTACGTGCTTAATCCCGCCAAAGACGACGTGCGAAAAATCGTGGCCGAGCGAACAGACGGAGCGGGCGTCGACGTGGTGCTCGAAATGGCGGGGCATCCCGACTCGATTCGAACAGCCTTCGACATCGTGCGACGCGGCGGACGCATCTCCCTGCTGGGACTAACCTCAAAACCCATCGCTGTCAATTTCTCGGAAGACATCATTTTCAAAGGCATCACCGTGCAGGGCATCAACGGACGCCGCATGTACCAAACCTGGTATCAGATGACGGCTCTGCTCAAGGCCGGCAAACTCGACCTGCATCCGGTGATCACCGACCGCATCTCGATGAAAGATTTTTCCCAGGGCATGGAGCGCCTGAAGACCGGCGAAGCCAGCAAGATTCTGGTGTATCCGAACGGAGTGAAGTAATCGTGTGGCGTGGGCGCCCTCGCCCGCGAAGGCTATGGCCACGGATTTGCCTAAGCTTATATCCGAAACGAACAGCGTTAAAATTGTCATTTGAAATAATCCGTGCTCATCCGCGCGAATCCGCGGCAAAGAACTTTCTGAGGTCCTCATGACCACAGCAACCCGCACCAACCCGCTCTCCTACCTCACCGACCAACTCGACGAGCTCAAAGCCAAGGGCACGCACTTCAACCTCCGCGTGCTCGAAGACGAGCAGGCGCCGGAGTGCACCTTCGACGGAAAGAAAGTCATCAATCTCGCCTCGAACAATTACCTCGGCCTGACCACCCATCCCAAGCTGCGCGAAGCCGCGCTCGAAGCCACGCGCAAGTTCGGCGTGGGATCGGGCGCAGTGCGCACCATCGCCGGAACGATGAAGATTCACATGGAGCTGGAAGAAAAGATCGCGCGCTTCAAAAACGTTGAAGCCTGCGTTGTCTTCCAGTCCGGATTCGCGGCGAATGCGGGAACAGTCTCAGCCGTGCTTGGCAAAGACGACTTCATCATCTCTGACGCGCTGAATCATGCCTCGATCATTGACGGCGCGCGCCTCTCCAAAGCCAAGATTCTCGTCTTCCGTCACAAAGACATCGCGCACGCCGAAGAACAGCTGGCCAGCGTGAAGAACGAGCCCGGCAAAAAGTTGCTGATCACCGACGGCGTCTTTTCCATGGACGGCGATATCGGCCCGCTGCCCGCGCTTTGCGATCTCGCCGAAAAATACGGCGCCATCATGATGGTCGACGACGCCCACGCCTCGGGCGTTCTCGGACGCAATGGCCGCGGCACCATCGATCACTTCAAAATGCACGGTCGCGTGGACATTCAAGTAGGAACGCTCTCGAAGGCTATCGGCGCGCTCGGCGGATACGTCTGCGGTACGCGCGATCTCATCGATTTTCTCTATCACCGCGCGCGGCCGTTTTTGTTTTCGACTTCGCATCCGCCGTCAGTCGCAGCCACGTGCATTGCCGCGTTCGATGTCCTCGAAAACGAACCGGAGCGCATGGAAAAACTCTGGGACAACACGCGCTTCTGGAAAAAAGAGCTGGGCCTGCTCGGCTTCGATATCGGAGGCAAGACCACGCCAGCCAGCGAAACTCCGATCACGCCCATCATCATCGGGGACGGCAAGCTCACCATGGACTTCTCGCGCGAGCTGTTCAAAGAAGGCGTGCTCGGCACCGGCATCGCATTCCCCACGGTACCGGAGGGCAAAGCGCGCATCCGCACCATCATGACCGCCACGCACACCAAAGACGAACTCGACCGCGCGTTGGATGCACTAAAGCGCGTCGGAAAGCGGATGGGAATTCTGCAGTAGTAGCTCACCGCGGTAGGATCACCAGATTGTCATTCCGAACGAAGTGAGGAATCTGGGTTTTAGTTGCGTGATTCTGGCAACATTTTCTTACTCGGGTTTCAATTCTTCCATCAGCGCTCGCTCGATTTTCTGGCAATGCTCACGCGTGAGTTTTTTCCCTCGCGAAGTCAGATAAAACGTGTCGATCGCCATTTGCCCTTCGGTGTCAATGAGGGCGATTTCGATGTTGCATCCGTGATCGGACAGGCGGCTGGCGATTCGGTGCAACAGCCGCGGGCGGTCCTGCGCGATCACTTGCAGCAGCGTGCTGGCCGACGAACTGGATTCTTCGAAGTCGATGCGCGTCTCCACTTTCACTTTCGCGATCGTGTTCTTTTCTGAGCGCTGGCGGTCACGCAGCATGCGACTCAAGTCGGCTTGGCCGGTGAGGACGTCGGAGATGCTCCGCTTGAATCGTCCCCACTCGGAGAGATTCAGCTCGAGCGTGCGGAAGCGGTCGGTGAAATAAATCGTGTCGACGACCGTGCCCGCTTCGTTCGAAAACGCGTTCGCCTTAACAATGTTCATGCCCCAAGCCGCGAGCACTCCGGTCAGCGTGGCGAACAAGAATGGACGATCCCCCGTGACCAGCGCCAACTCGTACCAGTGGCGCCCGCGCTTGAGGTCAAGCTGCACGGGCTCGGTCGTGAGCGCATCCGCCAACTCGATGTGGCGAAGGATTTCTCCCGGCGAGTGCACGCGCAGGTAACGCTCGGGGAATCCTTCAACAAATGCCTTGAACTTATTCTTTGCGCCAGGAGCAAGCGCGTGCAGGCTGGCTAGCTTTTCGTTTTCTACCTCGGCATGAAGTCGCTGATCCGCTGTGCGGTTCAGGTAGTTCGCCGTCGCAATGTAGAGCTGCCAGACATTTTCGGCCTTCCAGGGCGTGAGCGCTTCCGGATTAACGGCTTTGATATCGGCATACGTGAGTAGGCAGAGCATTTTTAGGCGCTCGGGCGTGCCGACTTTCTCGGCAAAAGGCGCAACGGTGTGGTGACTGAAAATATCGCGCCGCAATGCGGCCGACATTTCCAGGTGATTCGCGATCAGAAACAACACCGTCGCGCGCTCGCTGGGATCGACGTCGAGACGGTCGAGACATCGGCTGGCTACCTCGAGGCTCGCGTCAACGTGATTGCCAGTGCGCACTCCTTTCCCCGTGTCATGCAACAGCAGCGCGAGATACAGCAGTTCGGGATCTTCAAGTTCACTCAAAACTTCGGCGTACCGCTTGTCCCAATCGGACTGGGCCTGCTTTAGCCGATGCAGGCATTCGATGGCAAGGAAAGAATGTTCGTCGACCGTGAAGCGGTGATAGAAGTCCCGGACCACGAGCGAATCGATGGGCCGCAATTCAGGCAGGAGCAGCGTGAGCAGGCGAAGCGAGTGCATCGCACGCAGCGCATCGGCCGCATAGGGTTGAAGCAAAGTTTCCTGAAGGTAAAGCCAAAGTTCAGCTCCTCGTGGAGGAGTTGCGGCCAGCGCCGGCAGCGCCTGTTCCACCCGATACTCCGTCGTCGCGCCGAGCTTGAGTCCGTGATGGGCCATGAAGTGAAAGAGGCGGAGCAGCATCTCGGGATCCTGCAGAGCCGACGGTTGCTGCAGAAAGATCAGGCCATCAACCACGGAAAAATCCGGCGTGGATAGCCGCGAACGCCAGCTTTGGAATTGCCGATAAAGCGACGACCAGGCTTCGGGAATTTCTTCCAGCAATTGCGTGACCGTGCGCTGCACGGCGCGGGCATGGCCGAAGTAAACGCGCATCCAGTCAGCCGCGCTAAGGTCGCGTGAATCCGGCGCGCCGATTTTTTGCGCGGCTGCGGCGTCCTGTGCCTCCCAGGTGAGCGTGTTATCGTCGCGGCTATGGCGAAAGTGCAGAAAGCAGCGTGTCGCCATCAAGAATTCAAGCGCCGCATCCATTTGCTTGCGCACCGGAGCTCGCAGCGAACTCGCGTGCGGCCAATCGTGCAGCTTGTGCATAGCGGAGATCAGCGCCAGCCATCCGGCCACGTTGTAGTCGCGCAATCCGCCCGGAGCTTCCTTGATATTCGGCTCAAGATGAAACAGAGTGTTACCGAACTTGGCATGACGTGAGCGCGTGACCTCCGCCAGCCCTTGCAGCAACAGTTCTGCCTCGCGATTGACAAGCTTAGGAATGACTTTGTCGTGCAGATGCGAAAACAGATCGGAATCGCCAAGCAGGTAGCGCGAATCGAGCAGCGAAATCGTGAACTCGGTATTATTCGGATCGAAGCGATCGCATTCCGCCAGCGTCCGCGAAGCGGGACTCAATTTCAGTCGCAAATCCCAAAGTTCCTGCGACAACTGGCGGACCGCATTGGAGTAACGTTGTTCCGACTCGCGATCGCCAAACAAAAAAAGAAGGTCGATGTCCGAGTAGGGAAACATCCAGCCGCGGCCGAATCCACCAGTCGCGACGACAGCCAACCCACCGCGCTTGTAATCGCCTTCAGGAATGAATTCCCGCCAAAGAATCTGCAGGATATTCTCGATCAGTTCAGTCCGCTGCCGGACGGCGTGCCTTCCGTCCCCTGAGCGAGCGAATTCCTGTTGAATTCTGGCCGATTCGGTTGTGTAGGTTTCACGCAGGCCGCTGCTCAGTGAGGATGCCGCCATGAAATTGAAAGAAGGATTCGTGCCGCCTTGCTACAAAGCTCCTTCGCCGCGCTCGTCGTTGCGAATCCGGACCGCCTCGTCGATCTTGGAAAGAAAAATCTTGCCATCGCCGATTTTTCCAGTGCGGGCTGCGCTCAAAATTGCGTGTACCGCCTTGTCGACCATCGCGTCGGCCATCACCACTTCGACTTTCGTTTTTGGAATGAGATCGACGCTGTACTCGCGCCCGCGATAAACCTCGGTGTGGCCCTTTTGGCGGCCGTGCCCGCGCACCTCCAGCACCGTCATGCCTTCTACTCCAATCTCCTGCAGCGCGCTTTTCACCGCCTCCAGTTTGGAGTTCTGAATGATCGCCTCGAGCTTCGTCATGATGTCTAACTTCCTGTTCCGCAGTTCAGCTCTGCAATTTCGGTTCGCGCAGCTGCACGGCGCTTACGCCGACGTCTCCCAATAGTACCCCTCTTCTCCGTGTTGCGAGAGGTCGAGGCCCTGGACTTCTTCCTCTTCAGAAACCCGCAAGCCGATGGTGACCTCCACCAGCTTGAGGATAATCAGCGTTCCCACGATGGCCAGACTCCATGCGATGACGACACCGACAAGCTGATTGAAAAGTTGATGCGCGTTACCCTCGATCAGGCCCGACGCCGCAGTGTTGCCCTGAGCATCTTTGAAAATTGGATTCACTGCGCTCGACGCGAACACCCCGGTCAGCAGCGCGCCGAGCGTGCCGCCCGCGCCATGTACGCCGAAGGCGTCGAGCGAATCGTCATAGCCAAAGCGCGCTTTGACTTTCGCGACCATCCAGTAGCAGAAAATGCCGGCAATGAAGCCGATCACGAGTGCGGGCATGGGTCCGACGAACCCTGCCGCGGGAGTGATGGCCACTAAACCGGCGACAGCGCCAGAGATTCCACCTAGCACGCTGGCTTTGCCGTTGCGAAGCCATTCTGCCAGTGCCCATCCAATCGCTGCAGCCGCGGCGGCGAAGTGCGTTGCGACAAAAGCGCTGGTCGCGAGACTTCCTGCTGCAAGGGCGCTGCCAGCATTGAAGCCGAACCATCCCACCCACAATAAACATGCGCCAATAAAACTAAGTACCACGCTATGCGGAGGCATCGGCTGTTTCGGATATCCCAAGCGCTTGCCGAGATACAACGCACAGACCAGCGCGGAAACTCCAGACGTAATGTGCACCACGGTACCACCGGCAAAATCCAGCGTTGGGAACCGCCCGCCCAGAGCCGCATTCAGCAGCCCGCCTTTGCCCCACACCATGTGCGCCATAGGATCGTAAACAAGAATCGACCATAAAACCATGAACACGAGCATGGCGCTGAACTTCATGCGCTCCGCGAATGCGCCTGCGATCAGTCCCGGCGTGATGATCGCGAACATCAACTGATACACCATGAACGTCTGCAGAGGGATCGTTGCCGCATAGTCAGAATCGGGTGCCGCACCGACACCATGAAGAAAAAGATGATGGAATCCGCCAATAAAGCTGTTTCCCGAACCGAACGCGAGACTGAAGCTGAACAAACCCCAGAGTACCGTGACTATGGCCATCAACGCGAAACTCTGCATCATGGTTCCCAGAACATTTTTCTTGCGCACCAGTCCGCCATAGAAAAGCGCAAGGCCGGGGCCGGTCATCATTAGAACCAGGGCGGCGCTGGTGAGCATCCAGGCGTTGTCGGCAGAAGATTTGGCGTCGGAAGCCTGCTGCTCGAGCTTGGCCAGGCGTGCACCGACGTCGCCAGTGGGATTCGGTGTGGTTGGAGCAGGAGACGTCTGTGCATAGAGGAAATTCGTGACCATTAAGACCAGCAGGGAGGTCAGCACTGTACCGACCAGCCGTTTGCGGTTGAACACTGATAAGGCTCCGTGCAGCAGAAATGCGCGTCCCAACGAATGCGGGACGCGCTCACTGTACCGTTCTTAGCAACTTTGCGGAAATCGAAACTATTTATTGCGGCGATCAAGAATTGTTATTTGAGTCTTGTTGCCCCCGAGATCCCTGGTCCCGCTGGTGAAAGCGCAGGAGGTCACGGGATGACCCCAGAATGAATGCCGCTCACTTTCCGAATATGTTCACGGCCGATTGCTATAGACGCGCTTGCCAGACAGTTCCGTGATCACGGACGTGTTTGCGGGAAGTAATCGCTCGACATTCGCGACCTGATGTTGAGGCACGAACAGGAAAATCCTTCGCGTACCCGACCACTCGCGCTGCAGGTCTGCATTGGTGCGGTAGATGTCAGGAGCATCGGGAAAAGTGGAACCAAACCACATAGATGTGGTGCGTCCTTCCACAAGTTCGATACGGCGACGCAAATAGAAGAGTAATGAGGATCCGAAGGCCTGGTCGCCGTAGATCATTACTTCATCATTGGGATGGGCTCGTGCCGCAATTTCGCGCGCCAGTTGCTTGGATGAAAGATATGGTCCAAAGCGCGCGAGCGCGACATGCGCAGCGATCAAGAACACCGACATGCCGAGTGCCAGCGCCCAGGTCGCTGCATAGTGCCTGCGCCGGACGCGCAAAAGAAAAGAAAACAAAGGCGCCACAAGCAGCGCCACAACCGCTAGCACAGCGGGAAGTCGCAGTGCGGCAAATGAGGCATAGCTTAGGTCGAGCATGTGCGAGGTGGAGAGTGTGTCCTCCGCCATGTTGTGTTGGGCAAGGACGTTGCCAATGTCAGGTTCGAATGGCAGATGTCGTGACTGCCACAAGCCGACAATCAGCACAGCGCTCGCGATCACCCCAACAACCGCAAGCACCGAAGACGAGGTTCGCAGCCATCCCTTGCGAATGCCGCGTCCACATTCGTCTTGCTCGCATCGGGAGACACTTTCCGCCAATAGGATCAGCAACGGCAGATAGGCAGGAAATGTGTAGTACTCCTGATTGGTCGAGATCGCGAAAAAGACCAGCACAAGGCCGGCAAGAATCCAGCACAGCAGGCGCGCTCGCGAGGCAAAAGAGAGCTCGGCTTGATTTCTGCTATGCAGAGCTTTCCTGTTTTCGATTGCTGTATTCACCATTGCCGGAAAGTAAAGACTCCACGGGAAAAGCCAGACGAGATGCAGGGTCCAATACAAGACGGCGGGCAGTTTGTTGTAGTCGCGCGGATATCGTTTTCCAATAAACCGCAGAAAATGTTCGTTGACGAAATAAAACCATAAAAAGCCGTGGTGCCCAGGCCTACTCGGATTGCGTATACCGGCAAAAATGTGCCAGGGCGCGGCGATCAACAAAAATAGCAAGAATCCAGAGACGAGCCTGAACTCGCGCCAGCGGCGCCAGTCGCCCGTGATGACGAGAAACAAGAACGCCGCTCCCGCAGGAAAAACAAGCGCGATCAATCCTTTTGTGAGTACGCCCAGCGCCATGGATGCGTATCCGGCGTACCAGCGCCAAACTTCAGTTGTCGAGTCGAGAGCGGTGAGAAAAAAATAAAGTGAGGCGGCTACCAACAAGCTGAGCAGCACCTCAGGAATCAGAATTCGTGTAAACAAGAAAATGCCCGCGCATGTGTACGTGAAAAGTGCCGCATAGATTCCAGCGCGATCCCCGAATGCGTGCGTTGCCCAGCGCAGCGCCAGAATTCCGAGTAAGAGAACAGAAAGCGCCATGGGTAGCCGCGTGGCGAACTCATTCACGCCAAAGATGCGATAGCTAAATGCGACCAGCCAGTAAGGCAGTGGAGCCTTCTCCAGATAACGCACGCCGTTCACATGCAGCGTGACGTAGTCGCCCGTGACAAACATCTCCCGTGCAGCTTCGGCGTGCGTGCTGTCAGCATCGTCGAGCAGGCCCGGCGTGAACAGCGATCCGAAATAGACCGCCAGAAAAACCAGAAGCAAGGCCGCACGGGAGAAAATTCGAGTACCCGCAGGCGCGGGCCGGCTCTGCGTCGAAGCAATTGTTGTTGAAGGAGTGGCCAATTCGGGTGCGACCTGAATCCAGTGTTACAAACCAGGGTGCGAGGTCGCAAGGGCACGCCACCCGAAGCGATACTTGAGGCCTATGATGTTCTGCAGTCTCATTCCGATCCGAAAGGGGCTAGTACCAAATCGGAACTCGTTTCCAGCAATACTGCATTGCGAATGTATTTGCGCTCGCTTGTACAACGTAATCTGGAGTGGGGCCCGTGGTGTAACTGGCAGCACGTAAGCCTGTCCAGCTTCAAGGTGCGGGTTCGACTCCCGTCGGGTCCACAGCTCCCTCGTCTGGTAGGGATCTGGTCAGGGGTCTCGGGACAGGGAGACTCCTCAAGTAACCTTGACTTCCGATTGCGTCCTTCCGATAATTCATACTAAAGCTGGACAGGCTTACGCCCCGAGTGGAAGTTTCGCTCGGGGTTTCGCTTTTCTTAACGCAATTCCGCATTCAGCGTGCGCGTGCCGTCCGCCGCGGTTGGAACCAACCCGTGTCTCCTCGCGAAGGCCTCTAGTTTCGGAGTGAGCGTGTCAGGAGTCGAGTAAAAGCGTCGATCGAGTTCATCCAGCCTCTTCTTTAGGTCGGAGCTAGGTGCAGGCAGAAGTTTGCGTCTCGTCCCCATATCGACCGGAACTGCGATCTCTGGAAACAATATCTGCTTGGCCTGAGCGAGGAGATCAAGCGTTTGCGGCTCATCGAGAGTTAATAGTCCGCTTTAGATCATCTCGTAATATGAGCCGGAGCTGTTGAAAAAGAATTGGTGGAAGCCGCCGTTGTTCACCTCATTTTGAAAAAGCGTCATCGCGTAGTAGAGCCTCTCCTCATCGGAAAAGGCGGCAAAGCCAGCGGGTGAACGGTAGACGCGCTCCACGAGAGAGCTGTAGAGCACAAAGAAGGGATTGCGCTTAAGGCTGCAGTGGAGGCAAAAACCTTGCCGTTTCGCCGCCTGTTTCGCGGGGACTGGCTTGCCGCACTCTGCGCACGGCACCTTCTCTTGGTGCTTGAGGTTGCATGTGAAAGACAAGCCGTTTCTTTCGCGAGCCTTCGCGACCGAAACCGGCTCGCCACACTCCGCGCAAGGTACTTTTTCCTCCAAGACACTCACCTCTTTTGTTTCCTCTCCACCTTCGCCCACGTATCTTTCAGCGCGACGGTGCGGTTGAAAACCAGCTTGCCGTGCTTTGAATCCGGATCGGCGCAAAAGTATCCCAATCGCTCGAACTGATATCGTCCGCCCGGGGCCGCATTCGCCAGTGACGGCTCCAGCTTCGCGCTCGCGACGATTTCCAGCGAGTTCGGATTCAGGTTCTCGGTGAAGTCCTGGCCTTCTTCCAGTTCGGTCGGATCTTCCTTGCTGAACAGATTGTCGTAGAGCCGGACTTCGGCATCGATCGCGTGCACCGCCGAAACCCAGTGGATCGTTGACTTCACCTTGCGTCCATCGGGCGCATTGCCGCCTCGCGTCGCCGGATCGTATGTGCAGTGCACTTCCACAACTTCACCTTTGTCGTCTTTAACGATCCGATTCGCGGTGATGAAGTATCCGTAGCGCAGCCGCACCTCGCGTCCGGGCGATAAGCGGTAGTACCCTTTCGGTGGGATTTCGCGAAAATCGTCCTGCTCGATGTAGAGCTCGCGGGCGAAGGGCACCTTGCGCGTGCCCGCATTCGGATCTTCAGGATTGTTAATCGCATCCATCTCCTCGACCTGACCCTCGGGATAATTGTCGATCACAACTTTCAGCGGCCGCAGCACCGCCATCACGCGCGGAGCACGTTTGTTCAGGTCCTCGCGCAGAAAATGTTCGAGCATCGCCAACTCAACGATGCCGTTCGTACGCGAAACGCCAGCCGCCGCGACGAAATTGCGAATCGCCTCCGGGGTGTAGCCGCGCCGCCGCATTCCCGACAAAGTCGGCATCCGGGGGTCGTCCCATCCTGTGACTCGCTTCTCGTTCACAAGTTGCAGCAGCTTGCGTTTGCTGAGCAGCGTGTACGTAATGCTGAGCCTGTCAAATTCAATTTGACGCGAGGGAAAAATTCCCAGTTGTTCGATGAACCAGTTGTAAAGCGGCTGATGATCGGCGAATTCGAGTGAGCACATCGAGTGCGTCACGTTTTCGATCGAATCCGACTGTCCGTGCGCCCAATCGTACGTCGCGTAAATGCACCACTTGTTTCCCGTGCGATGGTGCGCCGCGCGCAGAATGCGGTACATGACCGGATCGCGCATGTTTAGATTGGGCGAGGCCATGTCGATCTTAGCCCGCACAGTCCGCGCACCGTCAGGGAATTCGCCCGCCTTCATGCGCTGGATCAAGTCCAGGTTCTCTTCCACAGAACGATTGCGATACGGGCTATCTTTGCCGGGTTCCGTGAGCGTGCCGCGGTACTCACGCACCTGCTCTGCGCTGAGATCGCAAACGTAGGCCTTGCCGTCGCGAATCAGCTTCCTCGCCCATTCGTAAAGCTGATCAAAATAATCGGACGCATAGCACAACCGTTCCCATTTGAAGCCGAGCCAACGCACGTCCTCCTGGATCGACTCGACATACTCGGTCTCTTCTTTCTCAGGATTCGTGTCGTCGAAGCGCAGGTTGGTCTTGCCGCCGAATTCGTCAGCCAGCCCGAAATCGATGCAGATGGCTTTGGCATGGCCGATGTGCAGATACCCGTTGGGTTCGGGAGGAAAGCGGGTCTGAATGACTGCGTTGCCGTACTTTCCGGTGCGTACGTCTGCGGCAATGATCTCGCGCAGAAAATTCGATGGCTTCGGTGCTGAGTCGGGTTCCGTCACCGTAGTCTCTGCCTCAGGATTCATAGGATTCATGATCGCCTTATTTTATAACCTGCGCCACCGGTGACTGCCGTGATTTCCCTTTCTGGACGCCGCATGGCACACTCATTCTGCGCACAAGGAATGACCTGTGCGCACAACAAACTAACGAAATGGCCAACTGTGTTCAATGCGGACGCCGCCTTCCACCACTCTCCTGGAAGAAAACCTGCGAGTGGTGTGTTCGCCATGAGGCGGCCCAGCGGGGCGAAGAACGCGAAGATGCCATCCAGCCCGTGATGGCCGCTCCCTGGGTGCGTTCCAGCGGCCTGCCCATGGGATTCACGCAAGTCATTCTCGGCTTCAACGTCGTGATCTTCGTTGCCATGGTGGCCTCGGGAATCTCGCCCACGAATCCCACCTCGCAGCAGCTCATTCAATGGGGGGCCAACTCCGGCCCGCTCACGCTTGGCGGCCAGTGGTGGAGGCTGCTGAGTTGCACTTTTCTTCACATCGGAGTCATCCACCTCGGATTCAACATGTGGTGCCTGTGGGACCTTGGCGCGCTGTGCGAATCCCTATACGGCCCTTGGACCTTCGCCGCCATGTATCTGATCTGTGGCTTGGGTGGCAGCGTGGCCAGCGTGGCCTGGAATCCTCATGTGATCAGCGCTGGTGCCTCGGGTGCTATCTTCGGTCTGGCAGGAGCGCTTCTCGCATCTTTGCGCCTGGGTGAATTCTCGCTGCCTCGCAGTGCGCTCTCCTGCACCTATCGCAGCCTCACAATGTTCGTGGGTTACAACCTCCTCTTTGGCGCGGTTTCAGGACGCACCGACAACGCTGCACACGTTGGCGGACTCGTGACCGGACTCGTTCTCGGAGCCCTTATCGCGCGGGCAGCGCCTGGTGCCGATAATCCGTTTCCGCGAATGGCAATTCTGCTCGGGGTGCTAGGTGCAGTAGCCGGAGGAGCAATGTGGGTACAACATGCCCGCGCATTCGTAGTCCACCAACAGCGCGGAATGGAGTTCCTCTCCCAGCGGAACTTTGATCAGGCACTCTCGGAATTGCAGGCGGCGAGCCGGCAGAGCCCGAAAGACGCTTATACACACTACGAATTGGCCCATCTCTATACGCTCAAGTCCGATTACCGGAACGCGGAATCAGAGCTACAACACGTAATCGAACTCGATCCCGGCAACGAAGATGCTCTCTACCATCTGGGATTTACGTACCTCGAAGAGAAGCAATCGTCGAAAGCCAGAGACGTTTTCACGAAGTTGCTGAGCATCAACCGTACCAGCGGCGAAGCTCACTATGGCCTCGGCGCAACCGCAGCTTTCGAGCAGAACTACACGCTCGCTGTTCAGGAATATTCCGATGCTGCGCGTCTGAACCCTGAACTGGACGGCGTCTACTACCAGATCGGGTTCTGCCAGCTCAAACAAAAGAAATACGACGAAGCAATCGCCGCGCTTCAGCAGGCGCGCGAGCTAGAGCAGGACGATTCTGCCACCGAACTTGCCTTGGCCGACGCCTATCAGGCCAAAGGCATGCAGCACGAAGCCGACGAAGCACGGCACAAGGCCGAGCAGATGAAATCGCGGTAGCCATGCCCGATCTGCCGGATGTCGTCTTACACTCCATCCGTGCGATGTAATACGGACTCCGAGTGCTAATACTGGCAACTACTGCAGCGGCATCCACGACTTACACTCTGCCGCGGTGATTGGCTGATCCAACGGCCTCCCAACGTGTGTGCGCACCACTGCGTCCGATGTCGAACAGAAGTTCCGCGAACCAGTGCTTGTGCTGATGGGCGTGGCGAGCACCAAAAACTCATTGCACGGCTGCTGCGGCCGACAGTTCGCCCTCACCGTGAAGCGGTATCCTGACTTGCTGCACCAGGAGCCCTCACAACTGCCATCCCCCGCGGCGAAATCGATAAGACCGGCATGTTGCGGCGAATAGGACGGCACGCCTGCGTTAAGGCCGAGTGCTGTTAGCCTGCTGGCGTAGCCGATTTTCGGATACGTGGTTGCGTATGAAATCTGCGCTGTATTGAGGGTCCGAACCATCGCAGCCGCGCTCGATTCATTAGCCGCGACCCTTGCCCGTAAAAGATTGGGTATCGCGATTGCAGCGACAATCAGCGTGCCAGCAACGTCCACGCCCTGGCTGCGGCTGACTTCGCGCAATGTGGTCTCATCGGCATATCCGCAGATGATAGCAGCCACTGATTGTGCAGTTGGCGAACTCAGGGAGTCGGCCAGTTGTGGCGAGATTCGTCGCAACATCAAAGACCCCATGGCGGCCGCATCTTCGTAGAAGATGGCTGAAGTTTGCGCCAGATCGCCATGCGGCAATGAATTCTGAAACTTTGTGGAAGCCACCAGAGAATCTCCACTGCGGTGTGCATGAACTGCATCAGCAATTCCGGTGCGGGTCGGGGCGACTATGAGATACCCGTCCATCACTGCATAGGAAATTTCGCGTGCCTTTTGTGCCGAAGGTAATTGGATCGTATGGTAAGTCACCCCGTCTTCCTCGGTCTCAGACATTGGGATGTGTGAAGCCAGCAACAGCGTCCGTAGCGTCGCCAGAACTCGACTGGGATCGCTCGTCTTAAGAATGACTTTCCACGCCGGGTCTGGCTCCTTGAAGCTGTCCAGCTCTAACGTGACCTCACCGCCAAGCCGGCGGAATAAATCCTCGCGCAAACTGACATGCAACGACTGCTCCGTCTGCGCTAACGATGTACGAGCATTCGGATTGGCAGCGATCGCAATGTCTTGAATATCGTCTAAGATCATCGCCGGGTCCTTCAGCAGCATCGTGCCGGCGATGACGGCGTTGGGCGAAACAAATTCCAGGCTGCGCATCGGGCCAGGAGCAGCCAGCCACGAGGCGATACCTCGGCGCGGACCCGCGAAACTCAACTCGACTTGACTAACAGACTCCCCGCCGAGCGCTTTGTGTTCCCACACCAGGTACTTCATATCTGAGAATCCGGTGGCCTGGAACAGCTCATGGCCCTGCTCCGTGTGGGACATCAGGCGGAGAATCGCCTGCACGTCGGCGCCAGCGAGAGTCACCACGCCTCCTTCGTAGCTCTTTGTGAGCCGCTGTCCGAATCCGGTCGAGAGAAGGCCCTGACCTCTACTTTCCAGGTGCGCTTTGAACGCTCGCAACGTACTCACATTGCTTGCAGCCGCGACCAGGTCAGGAAGTACGAGAACTACAAACTGATTGCTTCCCGGCAATTCTCTGGCATTCGCCAGTTCGGCAGCATCGAACACACGCGCCGCCGGCTTCGACTTTCCTGCCAGTTGTTGAAGTCCTTGCTGCAGAAATTCCTTTAGGCCGGGCTCGTGCACTTCGGCGAGCACCAACAGCGCAGGGTCTTTTTTCCCGACGTCCGCTGCCGATACGATCACTTCGTCGCCCAAGTATCGGGAAAGTTGGTAAAGGCGCTCCAGTGAGTCCACGATTTTGGGACCTTGGGTCCCCATCTCACCGTGCTCCCACCAATTCCGCAGTTCGGCATTCTCTTTCAACTCATCCTGAAACGTCGTGAGGAACTGGTGCGTAGCCTCGCCGTAGTTTGGGAAAGCGGCATAGAAGACCGTGGATTGCGGCAGCAACGGCAGCAGTCGACTCTGGTTTCGGGCAGCGGGAAACTGCACGCGCTCACGTGCTCTTCTGAACACCCCGTTGAGCTGAGCAAACAATCCGGAATACTTTTGCCAATCCTCGGGCGAGAAGGCCGGGGTGGCCGATGCCTGCGATGTCGATTGCGCCGTCGCAACTGCGACAAGACTCAAGATTGCAATCGCGAGCGCTACGCACTTAGATGAGTGCCTTGAGCGGACGAATGACATTGTGCCTGCCACGTTGATTTCCTCGTGAAAACGCACATCATAGATGGCATCTTGGGTTTTCGCTATGACACAACGCACGCGGATGTGACGCTGGTCATCTACGCTCAAACTCCCGCCGACACGATCTGCCCGGGAACTGGAGTTGCTGATTCCCGTCTTGCAAGTCTTTTCCGATAGCGCACATGCCGCCAGCGCGTCACTTCCACCAGCGGGCGCCACACCGCGTTCACCAGATCGTGTTTGATCAGCAAATGCCAAAACCGGTTCGAGCGCTTGTATAAGTACGACATCGCCAGATACAGCGGCACCGCCTGCCAATCCTCCGGACGCCGCCGCCAGATCGAACCATGCGAAAACAGGCGTTGATAAATCCAGGCATAACCGTGCTCGAGTTCCTCGGGCGTCATATGTTTGGGACGAAACACGGCGTGGCCCGTGTCATACAGCGTCCAATCGCGGTGCAGGATTCGCCCTTCCGCCTCCAGTTGCCGAAAAAGCGGTGTCGCCGGATACGGCGTAAGTATGTGGAATGTCGCGCACTCCATCCGGTTTTGCTCGATCCACTCTGCCGTACGCGCGAATACGTCTTTGCGGTCGTGATCGAATCCGAGAACAAACGATCCGTTCACCTGAATGCCATAGTCGTGCAGCATGCGGACACGCCGCGCGTAATCCGACGTCTTCGGCGTCTTCTTGTGCGCCTCGGCGAGGTTCTCGTCGGACAGAGATTCAAATCCGATGAACACGCCTGTGCATCCCGCCAGCGCCATGTTTCGAATCAGGCTGGGATCGTCGGTGACGTCGATGGTCACGGCAGCGCTCCAGATCTTATGAATCGGCCCCAGCGCCTGGCACAGCGCATGCAGATAGTCGCGGCGGGAACCAAGATTGTTGTCGATGAAGACAGCGTACGGCTGGTCGTCTGCCTCGAACTCGGCCACGATCTGCTCCGGTCGTTTCATGCGATACGGCATGCGCAGCCCGTCGGTCGCGAGATAGCAGAAGCCGCAACGGTTGTGACATCCGCGCGTAGCGATCAGGCTGGTGGTGGTAAGAAAGCTGTGCCGGGGAAGAATCGAACGCCGCGGTGGAGGATCGTCGCAATAATCGTTTTCGTAAGTTGCAACATATTGGGGGTGCAGACTGCCGCGTTCGATGTCCAGCAAGATCTTCGGCCAGAGTTGCACGCCGTCTCCAAGCGCCAGCGCGTCGGAGTGGGGCGCGCATTCTTCGGGGCAGGACAGCACGTGCAAGCCGCCCAGAATCACCTTGGATCCGCGAGCGCGATACCAATCGGCTAGCTCATAAGCGCGCCGCGCGAACGTAAGGTGCACGGTGATGCCGACCACCTCGGGCATCGGACGAAACGGCGGACGCCCGTCAAGCAGGTTCTCGTCCCAATACTCGACCCGCCAATGGGAAGGCGTTGTCGCCGCAAAGCTGGTCAAGGCGAGCGTCGGCGTGAGCACATGCTTGCCGAAGCTGGCGTGGGCATCCTTGGCGTAGAACGGATTGATCAGCAGGGCGTACCGTGGCTGAATTGCTCCGCTCGGCTCATGCATATCCAACTGCGGCGGAGTGTGCATCGCGTCGGGCATCCAGCGCGGCCGAATGGCTGTGTGGGACGGCGTATCAGTCTCGATCATGCAATGTACTTTATAATGTAAAGTACATTGAGTCAATGACTAAAACTGTGTGGACGGCCGCCCTCGGCGGTCTCGTCCAGGAATCACGCGGTAATTTCGGAGGTCTTAGCTTGCCATCGTCAGCACGACGCGGAACCGTGCTCGGCCGCTGATCATCTGATCGTAGGCTTCAGCAGCTTTCTCCAGCGGATAGCGCTCGATCATCGGACTCACTCCTGTCAATGAGCTGAAACGAAGCGTGTCTTCCGAATCTTTGGCTGTCCCCGACGGCCATCCCTGAATCGATTTGCGCCCACCGATCAGCTGCAGCGGCGTGATGCTGAGCGGCTCGAATCCCGCGCCGACAATCAACAGTTTGCCGCCCGGGCCCAGCCCATCCACCAGCGCCGACATCGACTTCGAGTCAGGAGCGGTGGCGAGAATCACGCGCGCACCGCCGAGCTTCTGCAACGCTTCCGCAGGAGCGCCCGCAGTAGTGTCAACGTACTCATGCGCGCCGAGCTTCTGCGCCAGCGGCTGCTTATCTTTGCCGCGTCCGAGGGCAACCGTGCGAAATCCCATTTGGCGGGCGTATTGAATTCCGAGATGTCCCAAGCCGCCGATGCCCTGTACTGCAATCAAATCTCCGCCGCGCGCGCCAGAATTTCGCAGCGAGTTGTACACCGTGATGCCAGCGCACATCAGCGGAGCGGCTTGGTCGGCGGGCAGATCGTCAGGCATGAGCGCCACGGCTTCGGCGGGTGCGATCATGTACTCGGCGTAGCCGCCGTCGAAGCTGATCGCTGTAATCTTCTCGTTCTGACATACCACAAAGTCGCCACGGCGGCACGGATCGCACTGAAAGCAGTGTCCGCCATGCCAGCCAACCCCGACGCGCTGTCCTGCCTTCCACTGCGTAACATCGGCACCAAGCTTGTCGATGCGGCCTGCGATTTCGTGGCCCGGCACGCGCGGATATTGCAGCCCCGGCCAATACCCTTCCTTCACGAGCGCATCGCTGTGGCAGATTCCGCACGCTTCGACCTTGATGCGCACCTGCCCGCGTCCCGGCTCCGGCACAGGGCGATCAACGACTTCGAAATTACCGCCAGCTTTGCTGATTTGCACGGCTTTCATAAGAAGACCTCGGATTGAATTCAACGGCTTAGGGATGTGGACGTTATGAATGTGGGTGCCCCACGTCTCGCCGATTTTGCGAGACGTGGGATTTGCGAAGATTTCATTTTTGCCCAACTAAGCGAACTCTAAGAGCCTGCGCAATTCGTGCCAGCGTTGTTTCCTTTCCCAGCACCTCCAGCGTCTCGAACAGCGGCGGGGCATTCTTCCGCCCGCACACTGCCACGCGGATCGGCTGAAACATCTGTCCGGCCTTGATTCCCAGCTCTTGCGCCGCCGCCCGCAGCGCTTGGTCTAACGCATCGTGCTTGAATTCCGTCTTTGCCAAAACCTCCTGCGCGCGCTGCAAGACCCGCGCCGCCATCGCGGTGTCTCCTTTTTGTGGGATGAGTTCCGCCGGATCATAGGGCGCAAGCTCGTCCACGAAAAAGAAATCAGCCACGACAAGCACGTCGCGCAGCAATCGGATCCGCTCGCGCACCAGCGGCGTGATCTGTAGCATTTTTTCCGGCGTGACATCGAACCTGGCTTCGCGGACAACCGGTAACAGGCGTGAACCGAGATCGTCGACCGAAAGAGCACGAATGTGTTCCGCATTCAGCCAGAGCGCCTTCGGATCGAAAGTATCCTCAGGATTGGAATTGACGGGCGAGGGGACCCATCCACCCTGCGGGGTGGACTCTTTGAAGTTCACCACGGCATTGGCTCGGTTGATCCCCTCCAGGGAAAACGCATCAACCAGTTCTTCTCGGCTCATCTTTTCGCGGTCATTTTTTGGCGACCAGCCCAGCAGGCAAAGAAAATTGATGAATGCTTCCGGAAGGAATCCAGCGTCGCGGTATGTCGTCACACTTACGACCGGCCCGTGCCGTCGCTTCGAAAGCTTGGTCCCATCCGGTGCAACCAGCAGTGGAAGATGCGCAAACTGCGGCGGCTCGAATCCGGCCGCTTCGAAGATGAGCACATGCTTGAACGTGTTTGTCAGGTGGTCCTGGCCGCGGATGATGTGGCTGATGCGCAAATCGGCATCGTCGGCACACGAAGCCAGGTGGTACGTCGGCATGCCGTCGGAACGAAGCAGTGCGAAGTCTTCGATGTCTGCCGCCGCCTTGGCCTGCGCGCCGTAGACCGCGTCGTTGAACCGAATCATCTCGCCCCTTTCGCGAGGTACGCGGAACCGCAACGCGAATGGCTCGCCTGCCGCAGCGCGGCGATCGCTCTCCTCGCGCGAGAGCTCCCGCATGCCCGGATTAGACAGCCACGTCCCCTGCGCGCCAGATTTTTCTGAATCCCCGGTGTGTGCGGGTGTGAAGTCGCGGTAGGCGAGTCCGCGCTCAAAAATCGTCTGCGCCATCTGGCGATGCAGCGCGCCCCGCTCGGACTGCTTGTACTGCTCATCCCAGCTCAGATTCAGCCACTTCAGGCCTTCAAAGATCGATTGAACCGAAGCTTCCGTGTTCCGCTCGACATCCGTGTCGTCGAGCCGCAGGATCATCGTGCCCCCGTTGTGGCGAGCATACAACCAGTTGA
Organism: Candidatus Sulfotelmatobacter sp.; assembly: GCA_035710725.1. Classification (GTDB taxonomy): domain Bacteria; phylum Acidobacteriota; class Terriglobia; order Terriglobales; family Acidobacteriaceae; genus Sulfotelmatobacter. The sequence continues at coordinate 200,366 of DASTCY010000056.1, forward strand.
AAATAAAGGTTCTGGCACTTCCCACGTGCAGGAATCCCGTAGGGGAAGGGGCGAAACGAACGCGCGGACGATCGGCGGAAGTGGTGGTCTGATTCATTCGGAGATCCACTGCGATGGTACGGGCGGCAGAAAAGCATCGTCAAGCAAACGCGATCGCAATCAGCTCGAAGAAACGCTCCTCGACGACTCGGGTGGCGCGACCTGAATTTCCTTGTTTTCCCAGCGTGCCCTATGAAACCATAAAATCACGTCCTCCTTCCGAAATTGAGCGCAGAAGTCGGCACGAGAGGGTCTCGAACGCCAGCATGAACAGTGTCGCCATCAGCGTCATAATCATTCCCGGCATTGTCTCGGGGCTGCTGTTTCTGGTCTTCACCTATCTCCACGAGCAGAGCCGCCAGGCCTATTTCCGCGCCTGGCAGCTGGCGTGGGCCGCGTATTCGGTGCACTACGCGATTGAAGCCCTGGCTTTTTATCGTGGGACCACGAGCCTGCTCTTCTTCATCAGCTCGGTTTTCCTTGTGGCGATGGCGCTGTGCATCTTCGTTTCGACGCGTTTGACGCGCGGATCGTATCGTTTTCGCTGGTATGACGCGGCATTGGGCGTGATTGGCATCGCCCTCACCTACGTCAATCTTCGGGGACATATGATTTTGGGTGTCTTCCAGCCCGATGCACAACCAGCCGTCCGTCTCGGCCTCGGACTCGCCGCCCTGCTTCTCTACTCTTCCGCCGTGTTCTATCTCTACGGCCATCGGCGCGGATCGCTGGCTTTCGAGGTGCTTGGCGTGGCCCTGGCCTTTTGGGCCGTCTTGATGGCTCTCGGACAGCTGCACGGCCCATGGGGCGAACGAATCGGGACAGCCAGCGGAACATTCGGCCCAGTTCCTGAGATGCTCCTCGGCATCGCGATGGTCATGGTGCTGTTTGAAAACCAACGGAATGCAGTGCAGGAAAGTACGCTCGCCTTGTCGACCTTGGGAGTCGATCCCCGCCGCCTGCTCACCGCCGCCGATCTCGTCCCCAGCATGCAGTCGGCCTTAGATCGCCTGATCAGCAGCCTGCCTATGCGGCGCGCGGTGATCTACATCGCTGAGCGCTGGCGCAATTTGCTGCCTTCGGTCGAAAGCGGATTCTCGCCGGCCTTCCTCGATTCGCTCGCCACCAGCGGCGTCGGCGAATATCTTTCCGAGCTCGCTTATCGTCAGAGCGGAATCTTTACCGTCCACGACCTCTCGGACTTAACCGAGCCGCTTCCCGTCGGTCCAGTCGGTAATTTCGCCGAGTTCAAGCGTATTTTTGTCGAAGCTGAGATCAGAAATCTGACCGCCGTCAGTCTGCAGACGCGCGAACATAATTTTGGCGTGATCTTGTTCCCGCACGCGGAACGCCGCGCGTTCGGCAGTTCCGGGCCACGGCTCATGGTGGGTCTGGCGCTGCAACTTGGTCTCACGCTCGAAAATTACGTCATCACGCACGGCGCTCACCGCCGGACAAAAGAATACGAACTCCTTACCCAAATTGGGCAAGCCATCAGCTCGCGCCTCAATCAGGAAGAGATTCTGCGCACCATGCGCGTTGAGCTGGGCCAGATTTTCGATACCAGCAATTTTTACATCGCCTTCCAGGAAGGCGAGGAAATCCGCTTCGAGTTGGAAGTGGAGAACAATCGCGTCTTGCCGAAACGTTCGCGGAAAGTGCAGAACTCGTTTACCGAGCACGTGATCCATAGCGGGCAACCGCTGCTGATTCGCTCCGACTTGGAGAAAATGCGGTCGCGCCTCGGCATCACTTACATTCCCGAACACCCCGCCCGTTGCATGATTGCTGCCCCCATCCTGCTTTCAAACCGGCCCGCAGGCGTAATGGTTGCTTTGAGCACCGAGCGGGAAAATCTTTTCGAGCAGCGCGACCTCGACGTATTGATCACCGCAGCCGGCCAGATTTCTGTGGCCGTAGAAAATGCGCGCCTGTTCGCCGACGAACAGCGTCGCTCGCGGCAACTCGCCTTCCTGAACAACGTCTCGCGCACCGCGATTTCCAGTGACGACCCGGTTCACATGCTCGGCCAGATTGTGGGCGAGATCCAAAAGAACTTCAGTTTCGATCACATCGGCATCGGCTTGCTCGACTACGGCACCAAGGAAATTGAAATCAAAGCGGAAGCCGGTATCACTGCGCACGCCATGGGCAAACGCATTCCACTGGGCACGGGGATTTTAGGCCGCGTGGCGCGCACCGGCGAGCGCGCCCTGGTGCAGAATGCGATGCAAGGACAGCTTTCAGGCATTCTCCCCGAGGCTCGCGCCATCTTGTGTATTCCCATCATCTACGGCGAAATGCTGCTGGGCGTGCTCAACATCGAGAGCCGCAACGAAAATGCGTTCTCGCCACAAGATGTCCTGATCCTCAACACTCTGGCCGATCTGCTTGCCACCGCCCTGCACAACGCCTTCGTCTTCCAAAAGCTGCAGCAGCAGTCGATCACCGACGGCCTGACCGGAATCAAGACGCGCCGCTTCTTCTGGGAAGCTCTGTCGGCGGAATGGAAACGCGCCTCGCGCTCGGCGCGGCCATTCTCCGTCGTGCTGATCGATCTGGATAAATTTAAGGAAGTGAATGACACTCTCGGCCATTTCGAAGGCGACCTCGTGCTGGCGCGCGTAGGAAGACTGCTCGAGCAGAAGTCGCGGCAATCGAACGTGGTGGCGCGTTATGGTGGCGATGAATTCATCGTCCTGATGCCTGAAACCGCTCCCGACCAGGCTGTAGTCCTGGCCGAGCGCTTACGACAATGGATCGCCACCGACGTCATGCTCGCCGACCACCACATTACCGGCAGCTTTGGTGTGGCCAGCTTTCCCACCCACGGCTTTTCGATCGAAGACATTATCCGCGTCGCCGACGCGGGCATGTATGTCTCCAAGCGCTCGGGAGGCAACATGGTCTCCACCGCCGAAGAGTTTTCCGAAGGACAAGACTTCGCTCGCCAGCGCCAGCAAATCTCCGCTTACATTGAGGGATTTCTGCAGCGGGAGCAACCCGCTCTTTTCCATCTTGAAGAGCTGACTTCAACGCTGCGCAAATTTTGCAGCGACGAGAACGGCGAAATCAACCTTATCCTGCTCAAAGAGTCGATTGAATCTTTGAGCCGCGCCGCGGAATCGCGCGAGATGCGGACCACCGGTCATGGAGACCGGGTCGCTCGCTACTCCGAGATTCTGGCCCGTGCCTTGCGGCTCTCCCCCGAGGAGATGGCCGACTTGGTCTATGCTGCGCGAATTCATGACGTGGGAAAGATTTTTGTTCCGGATCAGATCTTGAACAAACCCGGCCCGCTTACCGACGAAGAATTCCAGCAAGTCAAGACGCATGCTCACATCGGAGCTCAAATTGTGGGCGCGATTCCGCACGGCGAAATGATGCGCGATGCCGTCGCTCATCATCATGAAGCCTTCGATGGCACGGGATATCCGGATGGCCTGCGCGGCGAACAGATTCCACTCTGGGCGCGCATCATCAACCTGACCGACGCTTACGCCAATATGCTGACCGAGCACTCTTTCTCGACTGCACGCACCTCCGAGCAGGCGCTCGACGAACTCGCCAACATGGCCGGCACCCGCTTCGACGGTATGCTCGTGCGCCTGCTTCTGCGCGAACTGAAATCCGAGCGGGCCTCCTCGTCAAGCTTAGGAAATTGAGGAGGTCAGGTCCTCAGTGTTCCCCTGTGTCCTCTGTGGTTATAACCCCAACTTGCCAGAATCCCTGCGAAACATAGAAACTGTTTTGCCATGCCCGTTCCTCTTTCGCTCTCCGGAAAAGTCGCTCTCATCACCGGCGGATCGCGCGGCATCGGTGCCGCGACTGTCCGCATGTTCGCCGCCGCCGACGCGAAGGTCGTCTTCAGTTATCAGAAGGCCAAAGCTCAGGCGGAAAAGCTCGCCGAAGAGTGTGGCCCCAGTCGCTGCCGCCCGGTCGCGTGCGACCTGAGCGGCCCGGACGCTGCCAAACAACTACTGGCCGAAGCGGCCCGTCAGTTTGGCCGCATTGATATTCTCGTCGCCAATCACGGTGTATGGCCGGCCGATGATGTTCCAATCGAAAAAATGTCCAATGAACAGTGGCGCTCCACGGTCTCTATCAATCTTGACGCAGTCTTCGGCCTGGTCAAATACACCGTGGCGCAAATGAAAGCGCAGCCGCGGGCTGGCTCTGCGGTGGGGCACATCGTCCTCATCAGCTCAACCAGCGGACAGCGCGGCGAGGCTTTCCACTGTGATTACTCTGCCACGAAGGGCGCGCTGATCAGCATGGTCAAGAGCCTGGGCGTTGAGCTCGCGTCCTCTGGTATCTACGTCAACGCTGTGGCTCCGGGATGGGTCGACACCGATATGAGCGCGCCCGCTCTAAACGATCCACACTCCGGGGAAGAGATTCGCCGGACAATTCCGATGGGTCGCGTGGGCACGCCCGCCGAGATTGCTGGCCCAATTCTGTTCCTGTGCACCGAACACGCCGGTTTCATCACCGGCGAGATCTTCAATGTGAACGGCGGCGCCGTGCTGGTCGGCTAGGGCCAGGACGGTAATCGAGATGCGGCCAGTCCTGCCTTTCCGCGCATCTAATCATTGAAGACATAGACGTGAAACAACCGAAATACCGCGCCGCGCGCTACAATTTCATCTTGTGACGTCGACAGCTTGTTCCGAATGAGACGGATTCTTCCTGCATTCTTGGCAATGGTTTTCCTGGCGCTGTCGCTCCCGGGCAGCGAAAGTCAATCGTCAGAGCAGACTCCGCCACCGGCAGCCGCCCAAGACCAGGCTTCAAAGCCTGCCTTGCCGGTAGACCAGGGAAATGCCCAAAAAGCTAAAGCTTTGCTGGAGCAGACGATCCAGGCGCTCGGCGGACAAGCCTATCTCAATCTGCACGACTTAGAACAGGCTGGCCGCACGTACAGCTTTTTCCACGGCCGTCCCACCAGCAATGGAGTCAAGTTCTGGCGATTCGTGGAGTTTCCCGACAAAGACCGGGTCGAGTTGACAGAGCAACGGGACGTCGTCGAACTCTACGTGGGCGACAAAGGCTACGAGATCACTTTCAAAGGCCCGCATCCGATCCTGTCCAAAGACATGACCGACTACCTCCGTCGCCGCCGGTTTTCACTCGATACGCTCCTTCGCACCTGGGTCAATGATCCCAGCGTCGCGCTGTTCTACGAAGGTTACGCCAACGCTGCCGACCGCCCCGCTCTGCAGGTCACATTGATCAACGCGAAAGATGAAGCCGTCACCCTCGATGTTGATCCAGACACGCATTTGCCAATCAAAAAGTCTTTCACCTGGCGCGATCCGGTCGACAAGCAGAAGAACCTGGAAGAGGAACTCTACGATAATTACCGCCCGGTGCAGGGCATTATGACGCCTTACGACGTCGCACGTTACTTCAATGGCGACATCGCAGGTCAACGCTTTCTGAATTCCGCTTCGTACAACAAGGGTTTAGACGAAGCCATGTTCAATCCCAATTCTGGCTACAACCCGCTAAAACCTTCGGGCAAGCACTGAAGTCATGCCACAACCTGCCACACGGGACGCATTACATTGCTAACTCATTTGATTAGAATGAATTAATGCTCAGGCGGGATGTTGCCGAAATTGATTCCATACCCCATTCTTAACGCGCACTGTGGCTTTTTTGCCACACACAGCCTTTCTTGGGACGCGGTACTCTAATACCAGTTCAACGGCACATTTGACTCAGGAACAAACAATCCGCGCGGCTGCGGAGTGCAGCGGCATTGGCCTGCATAGTGGTGCACCGGTCTCCATTCGCATCCTTCCTGCCCAGCCAGGTACCGGCATCGTATTCCGGCGCACCGACCTCGACGGCTTCCAGGTTGAGGCCGTCAGCCGCAATGTCGCCCGCGTAAGCTATGCCACCAGTTTGATGAAAAAAGGAGTGCTCATCTCCACCACCGAGCACATCCTTTCAGCCTTCATCGGTATGGGCGTCGATAACGCCATCGTAGAATTGGACAACCTTGAGCTGCCAATCCTCGACGGCAGTGCCCGACCGTTTGTGGAGATGATTCAGAAAGCAGGCATCCGCAAGCAGCGGCGTCCCCGCAAGTACATGAAAATGCTGCGGGAACTGGAGATGCGCGAGGGTGACAAATTCATCGCCGTCTATCCCGCCAATTCATACTCAGTTTCATATTCCATCAATTTCCCACACCCGTTGATCGGCAAAGAAACCTTCGAAGTAACGCTCTCAAACGGCAGCTACTTACGCAAGATCGCCCCCGCCCGCACCTTTGGGTCGCGCGATGACGAGCAAAAAATGCGCAACATGGGTCTGATTCGCGGCGCTTCGAGCGACAATTGCATCGTCCTGACCGGCGACGGCATTGAAAACGGCCCGTTGCGTTTTGCTGACGAATTTGTCCGCCACAAGGTGCTTGACTTAGTGGGCGACTTAGCTCTTCTGGGAAAACAGATTCTTGGCAAGATCGTAGCCGACCGCGCCGGCCACGCCATGCATACCGCCCTGGTTTCACGCATCTTGCGCGATAAGGCGTTGTGGGAGGAAGTCACGGTATCGCAGGAAGAGGAGTCTCGCGATCGGATCTCCAGCTCTCATGCCGTGGCGGGATCGTACGCCTAACTAAATTCTGGGCCATCCTGAGCGGAGCTGTTCTTGAGGTCGAGCGAAGGATCTCCTTACAACGTGTCCTCTCGTGAGCCCGGGTCAGTTGCCCGCCTCAATCCGCAAGTGCCGGCGCTGTAATGGGATATCGGCCTAGTCCGCAGGTTCGCACGGCTTTTCCGGAGCGTGAGCGTCGTCCGGCTGCTCGCTTAAGAGCTTGTGCAATTCTGCCCGCGCTTCTCGAATCACCGCTGAGGCAAAACGCTTGGCAGACTGCTGCCGCTCCTCCGAGAGTTCCTTGACCCGCATGTTAAGAAGAGCGAGGTCGTCTTCGAACCAACGCAGGCTTCTCTGTACTCGGGCGATGCGGTATTGATGGCTGAGCATTGGGATCACTCTCCGCGGCTTTTGAATCGCAATGAGCCAGAGTGCCAATGCAATGACCTCTGAGACAAGTGCCCGCATTGGTACTTGGTAGAACAGGCCAGCGCTATCCAGACCCAAATATTCCGCAATTTCAGGTTCCGAAAAAAACGGCACAAACTGCGGGGGCCTTCTCAAAGACGCCTTTCCTTCTCGCTGGATGACATAATGACTAAGAGGCCAAAAACTACGTGACCTGCCCGATCTGCAATCTGCGCAAAGAGAAGCGCTTCTGTCCGGCCGTCCACGGGCGAATTTGCCCGCAGTGCTGTGGCGAGCAGCGGGAGGTCACGCTCGACTGCCCCAGCGAATGCCCGTATTTGTTGCAGGCGCGAGAGCACGAGAAACCGCGTCCGCTCGATCAGACCGATGCCAACGCCATCTTTTTATCGGTCGAGGTCTCGGACCAGTTCATGTACGAGCATGAGCACCTGCTTATGGGGCTGAGCTACGCTCTCGCCAAGGCGGCCCGCGCCGACCGCACGATGCACGACCGCGATCTGCTCGCCGCAATCTCCAATTTGGCTGGCAAATACGAGAGGATGGTGAGTTCGGGTCTGGTCTATCAGGAGGGCGTGACCAGCGCTCCGCAGCAAAAAGTTGCAGCCGAAGTCGAAACCATGGTCAACGAGTATCGTGCGGCCGAGAAAAAGCACACCGGATATTCCACGCTGCGCGATTCGGACGTATTAAAGGCGCTGGTTTTCCTGGTGCGCCTGGGATACGGCCGCACCTCGGGTCGCCCGAAGTCGCGTGCCTTCGTCGATTTCCTCTTTACGCAATTTCCTGATCAGCCAGCCGTCATGGGAGCGGAGGAATCCGCCAGCCGCATCATTCTTCCGTAGTTGACATTTCAACTTAATCTTGCAGCTTTGTCATCTTGAGCGAAGCGAATGGACTCGGTTGCGAGTCCGTTCGCGGAGTCGAAAGATTTCGTGTTTGCTTGCACCTGTCCCCCGGGCCCGCTCGGAGTTCTTGGCAGGAATGCAGAGAATTCCTTTTCGCGCCGTTGTTATCCGTCGGCGAACACGGGGTCCCTCGACTCCGCAGAATCGTTCTGCGAACGATGCCGCTCCGCTCGGGATGACAGAATTCGGTGAGTGTCGCACTATGACCGCGTCCTCTTTGAACCTGCTTCTGCCTTCAACTGTGCCCAAACGCCGTTGACTTGCTCTCGCGTGCCATCGAGCGAGCCCGAATTGTCGATCACGAAATCGGCGACTTTAATTTTCTCGGCGTCCGGAAGTTGGGCCGCCATGCGACGGTCAACTTCCTGGCGGGCGGTTTCCAAGCTGATCTTTTGGCGTGCGGCAAATCTCGTCACTCGCTGTTCTTCGCCGCATGTGACGACGACTAGTCGGTCGAAGCGCTTGGCGGCTCCGGCTTCGAGGATTAACGCAGCCTCAACCATTGCGATTGCGTGCGGGTCCCGGCGGCCCACTTCTTCCATCCAATCTTCCTGGGCGCGAATGACCGCCGGATGCACGATGCGGTTCAGTTCACCCACGCGCTGGGGAGGGGTAGAGTTAGGTTTTCCAAAAGCTGCTTCGGCGAGCCTGGCGCGGTTGATCGTTCCGTTGGGATCGAGAATCTCGCTGCCAAAATGGCGGATCACCTCTTCATACACCGACTGACCCGGCATCATGAGTTCATGCGCGATCTGGTCGGCGTGGATCAGATGAGCGCCCAAACCAACGAACAGCTCTCCCACAACAGATTTACCTGCCGCGATACCGCCCGTAAGTCCGACTTTCAGCATGAAGTACCAGAGAAATGTTCACCACAGAGGCAGAGAGAGAAGACCTTGTTCTCCCTAACTACCTACCACTGAATGGGTTGGGCTGGTGCCGGGAGGGGGAATCGAACCCACGAGGCTCACTCAAACCACTGAAGTTGTTGAAAATTATAGCAGCAGAATACGCTCGAAAAGCCAAAAAAGCGAACGTTTCACACGTATTACACACGCGAACTTCGCGCCGCGTTGCGGTATTCTCGCCCGCTAAGACTAGCTTTCTTTACAAGGCGTTATCATTTCCTATGATTAAACTAGTGGAGCAATAAAAGGGGACGGTTCATGAAGGTCGAAATTGATCTCCAGGAGAAGTTTGGGAGAGATGCAATCATCAGCTTTTCGGATGCTTCCATTGGCGAACGCGCTGACGATGTAGAGCGATTGAAATCGGATCTGCAGGACCTGATGACGGTATTTGGAGGGTTGGCAATTTGCGTGATCGAGGATCGTGTGACCGAAATTCCTGACCGGCACGGAATATTGGATGAGGTAATGGATCTCCTCGAACAGTATGGAGCAACAAAGATCAAGTCAACTGAGCCTACCATGTTTCAGTAGTTCGGCGGCCAATTTGAGCCGCCCCTTTTTATTAGCAGACAGGGGGACGAGATGGGGTACAACGTCGAAGTTCAAAAATTTACCATACATGTCTCTGAAGATCATGTCGCTGCCAGAGATTTAGCACGGCTCCTCGGTGCTACAGATGTAATTTATCAGGCGATTACTCCATTGTTTGTGTTTGGCTCTGATCGATTTCTTGACGCTTACTCCAAAGTATTACCAGACGACGCGCGTCTTCGTATTGCAAGCATCCGTTCCGGAAGTGATATAAGCCTTTCGTTCCTTGGGGTGGATAAGGCTTTGGACGCTTTGCGCAAGGTGATGAACGAATTTCGGTTCAGAAAGGAACGCAGAAAGCGCGAGGAGGAAAAGGCGAAACAGGAGCAAGAAAAAACACGCCGTATGAAGATTGAGAACGCTCAGCAGGAAGAGGCATTTCGTCGTATGCGAATCGAGAACTTCGAGCGTGCTTTGGCTACGTTAAGTGAATTCAAGAACCTGTCTCCTGACGAACGGGCCAACTTATTGCAGCTAGTCGAAGGGCCTTTGACAGAAATTGACAACAATCAAAACTGGATTGAATAAGGCCCCGAAAATATTATTCAGAAAATCGAGAGAATTGTCGACGGGTTGAGGACTGCTCATGGAGCTCACTGACACTGAACGCGTCTACCTCCGCCTCTTGAGCGAAGGCCAAACATTCGAGGAAATGGCGCTGGAACTCGATTGGACCGTCGAGGAGGTCGATAGGTTCGGTACGGAGTTCTTCGATCGTGTATTCCGACAAGGGATCAATTGAATCTGATCCGGTGTCCCGATTTTGTCATTGCTGACTGATGGGGCTGGAAAAACGAATAAGGGCCAGGCGAGACGCCCGGCCCTAGATGCTCATGAAGTCATCCATGATCGGATGAATCGTTGCCTCTCACTCTCAGGGATGCGATAGGAATCGTATTTCCGTCTTCGTTTATTCCCCGAATACGGAAATCGAAACGCCCTCAAGACTCCTTTTTGAATCCATCGGGCAACCGTATCACGGCCTACGGAGAGAGATGCAGCGAACTCCTTCACTGAGTACCATTTCTCGTCGGAATTCATTTTTAACCATCCAAAAGTGAATTCCTCATTCCCTTTACAGGAAAACGAGAAGCGCAGCTCGAAGAGCTGGTTACCCCTACCCAAAAGGGTAGAGGTGGGTGTATTATACGCGCGTTTTCGGGATGTCCAGAACGTAGTCCAACTGCTGTCCACCACTGGACGGTGTACCCGATGGGTCCGAATAGACGCAAATCGCTGCTCTGCGAGGCTTTACGCCTTCCTTCACTCGCGTTGTTTTGTCGAAGGGCACTGCTCAGTTTCCTGATCAGTTCATGGCGGTGGTCATCCCAACAACGAGTTGTATGGCGAGCTGCTAACGGCATTCTCCAAGAAGGGTGGGGCGTATGACCGATGCAGCTCTAACACGCCAGAAAACCCTTTTGGGAGTTGTCTTTCTCGCTCTGATGGGATTGGCCTTCAAGGGAATGAAAACGAGCCACGCGCAATCGTTCGAAGAACGGTATCCCTCCGCCTACTGTCTCGCTCACAATTGCGCATCCTGTCCAGGCAGTCTGATTCTTCTAAAAACCCCTGAATCAGGAGAACGTGCCACAAAGCAACGCGTGGACCTTAGTCCTACCTGCTGGATTACAGTCGCGTTCCCTTACGCCGATTGGATGGAGATTGACCCCGACACATACGGCTACTGCGTTCGAATTCCAAGGACAGGGCAAACATTCTTCGTTTACCCTAACAATAAAATGCCAACTCTAGGGAGTGCAGGATTGCAGGGAGACAAACATTATCTCTCCTTGAGCGGATTGGACCACGTCGACATAACGGTCGAGTAGTCGCCGTATCGACTAAATCCGGAATCTCGGGATAGATCAACTTCTCAGCGAGTGAGGAATGCATACTAACGATCTACACTTTAGTCGAGCGGTTGCCGCGCGGATGCGGCTCGTTGGGTATGTTGTCTTCCTTACGCTCTCCATCGCGATTGTCGTCTTTGGCTACGCGTCTGATGCTCTGAACCCTATCATCCTGATACTTTCTGGCATTTGCTGCCTGGGCTTTGCATATTTATTCCTGAAGAGTCACGCACAGCTCTCGGCTGACATAGCAACCATCAGCCAAACGGTTGCAACGACAGTTGACACTTTGACCACCTCCGTCTCTATCGCATACGAGATTCCACCGGAACTCAACCGTCCCGCGATAACGGAGAGAATTTTCAACGCGGCTCGTGAGGCAGTAGACCATCACATTTCGGAAAACAAGAGCATTAAACGAGAGGACTTGAAAACGATCGCTTATGCAGCTGCCTGCAGCATCATCACTGGCGAGTACAGAGTTAGATACTTTAAAGTCCGTATTCTTTCCATCAAAACAATCAACAAAAAAGCCGAAGCCGATGGCAGTATTTACGTATGAGAATCCCTGCCGAAGTCCGCCCTCTTCATTTTTTTCTTCCCGGAATGTCCGGCTACGGCAAAAGCACGACAATTCACGCGATGGCGTACCAGGATATCAAGCTGGGCCGAGGTGTTTGCGTCATCGATCCCAAAGGAGACTTGGTAAATCAGCTGATTCATTGGATACCCGAAAACAGAGTAGAAGACACGATTTATCTCGATCTCGACACTCCGATTCCGATTGACTTCATGCGGCATACAGATCAGGACAAGGAGGTACTCGTCGGCGATCTCATTTATATTTTGGAAAAGAACACCGCGAACAAGCAGCGTATGACCGCGATACTACGTGACCTCATCGTTACTCTGCTTGGAGTTCCTGACACGACATTTCTCGATATTTACTATTTCCTCGTCAACAAGAGAAGAAGAGACGAGATTCTGCTCAAACTTAGGGATCAGGATTTGAAAGATAGATGGAGAGATCGTTTTCCCGGAGAAAAGGAAATTGATCCGATATTGTCCCGAATGACCACAATCATTCGGACTGACAGTTTACGCGCCATCTTCGGAATGCCCAATGCCAAATTGAATATCGAGGATTGTATGAATTCGCGGAATTCGCGGAAGATCATCCTAGTAAATTTGGGGGGCATCGGCGAATCGCGGCACATCTATGGATCCCTCCTCGTTACAAAAATCCAGCAGGCCGCATTTAAAAGACATAGTCAAAAAGATTCCGAACGCGTTCCTTTTTTTCTATATGTCGATGAGTTCCAGAATTTCCAAACATCCAGCTTTAATCAGATCCTATTGATGGCGCGCGGGTATAAACTGTATCTCCATCTAGCCTCGCCAACGATTTACGAACTTGATGACAAAGTGCGGTCCGCTATTTTCAGTGCCGTGACAAACTATATCGTCTTCTGTGTGAGCGCGGATGATACGAAGCATTTCCGGGCCATAGCGAAGCCCTATGACCATGAGCAGCTCGCCTCGCTCCCCCGACATTACGCGCTCTACAAAATCGGAAATGCGCCGGCTGAAATCAGACGAACGCCTCAACCACCGCCATTCAAGGAGACTTCTTTCGCAGAAATAATTCGCAAACGCACAATTGAGCATTACTCTTGTGCAGTGCCCAAGAATAAACTAGTGTCGCCTGAAGAGGAGCGGATCACGGGTTCGCCGCGACGATTCACCCGACAAGATGGACAAGATGCTCACCGATCACCGCCGGACAATCCTGGAACTGTTAGTTGAATACGCTTACCTTTCACGCCGGGATTTTTATTATCTCATTGAGGACACATCACCTAGCCAGGATTCCCATGAACGTAAAGTAAGGCGGGTGTTGCAAAGCTTTAACGGTTGTGTGAATCGCGCACCCATCATTGACTTCAGCCGCTCTAAGCACTTTCTGACGTACCAAACTATTTTTTGGCTCACATCACGTGGATTAGCACTCGCGCAAGAGGCAGGAATCGATAACGGTGAAGGTAAGGCGAACGACGAACATTCACCTCGGACGTTGGATCACGAATACGAGATAACCAAGTTTCATCTGCCACTAAAAACCTTGGCTCGACAAAACGGTTACGATCTCTACTGGCAGCAGCGCGACTTAAAGAAAACTATTTTTCCAGATGCGCTGTTTGCCCTTGGAAAAGGCGAGCAGGAATTTTACTATTTTCTGGAGATCGAGAAATCAAAAGCTGGAAAGTATATCGACGGCGAACCGCAAATTCTCCGTAAGCTTTCAAAGTATTATAGCTATTACAACTCCGATCTGTGCGAACGCGAATGGAAATTTCGAAAGTTCCGCGTAATTGTCGTGGTTCAGACTGATGCTCGCCGGAAGAATCTGTTGAATCATCTCCGGGAGAGTTTCAACCACCCACTGTTCTGGATTTCTACCGCCCAAGATCGGTTTTCATGTTTTACTCCGAGGCATGACGAGCCGACTTCACTTTTCGAGGCTGGGAAGTAGTTACATTTGGAACACAGAAGGGCGGGACATCGCTCTGTGGACCCATCTATTGAATCCCCAGAGGAATTGCCTCTGCCCCCGTTTTCTTCATCGAATGTCCTGTTTCATATTGAGTGTCCTCCTTGAACGTTGGCTAAACTAGCAGGTGTGTCACGAGCGGTGATCATTTCCCTTCAATAAACAGCAACGTGCTTATGCTGAAGTCATCAAAAAGCAATTTGTCCGCTTTCCGAAACTGGAAAACAGTTTTTGCCACTTCCGTGCTTGACTCAGAACTGGTGTCGCGAGCACAATGCAGGCGTTCTGAGGTTCATCTCCTTAGCCTGAGATTAACAGCTCCAGGGATGCCATGTGGTCTTTCTTACAGCGCGAGATTAATGCAGCGCAACGACACAAGGATGTAGAGGCAGGCCATCCACTCACGCACGAGCATGGGCTTCATGCTTTCGTATTCCTGTCGTTAATTTTCGCTGAGGCTGTGAAGCTCATCATTGAAGCATGGATCGAGGTGCGGGAGTTGAGGCCTGAGGTCGTATTCCTTGTTGCCATTACGATTTTGAGCGTTCAGTACTGGTGGGTGATCTACGAATCCGCCTTTTTCTACGGAAAAAATATCTGGAATTTTGCTTTCGGTGCACTGGAAGCGGCGTTGTTCTACGCTGTCGCTTACCTCCTGCGCCATTTCCAAGGTCTGGCGTGGCCTTTTGGGGTATTTGGGGCGGCGGTCGTCTTGTTCCTCGTTGTGGATGTATTTAAATACTTCGAATATATTCCAGCCGCTCAGCGAAGGGGCTTAAAGCGGGACATCTCACCCAGGCAGCTCCTGAGATTGGCGGCTATTGTTGTCTCGTTTTGTGGAGCATCCAGACGCCTAAGTGACTGCAAGACGGCCTATACCTTACTAGCGCTTGCCATCGTTTACACCGTTTGGACCAGCGCGGCAAGGGCGCTCACAACGGATGCCGTAGCCGCTAACCATTAAGGAAATACACTTATCGACGAATTGAGCGATCGACAACAAAAAGCCCCTGGGAAAGGGGCATTCTACTGCTGTCAATCGACATACCCTGCTGCGTTCCAAGACGCAGCAGCGTTATTTTTCACGGCTTCATACCAACGTCCCTTGAAGTACACGGCTCTATGCTGTTGACGCTCATGGGTGAGCTTTCCACTCACGAAAAGGCAGCCATGAGATGTAAACGCACGGGAGGCAACGTGAGTACCGTCCCAAAGGCGATGGTCGCGGAGCAAGCATCCAAGGTGCTTTCGAGGCTTCCAGCTTTGTGGGCAGGCAATAAGAAACACATCTCCCTGCCTTCGAACCTCAACACCTGAGGTTTCGGCAGCGACGACTTTCTCAGGTTTCAAGCTGCTGTATGCATCAGCAACCGAGTCCACTTTCCTTGGAAGTTCGCAGAGGAAATATGAGCGCATCCTCCAAGGTTCGTTGTGATCGACTGCAGAAAGATAATGTTTGTTGCCCAGTTCTATCACCACGCCTCCCAATACATGCTCACATCGCCATGTCGGCTTGCCCGCAGGTGCAGGACAGACGGCGCTCTGATCGGCTAGGTGGAACGTGCCCTCGTTGTCGACATCCATGCCGCACGTCCGGCAGACGGCATACCAACGGTCCACATCATGGGCGACGATTCGCAATGCCGGATGTGGCCCGGCAGAGCTCCAACGCGCTTCGCATAGACCTGCGGCGTCGAGTGCAGTGTAAGGAATCTGCACGTTCGGCTTGCAAGCGTGTATCACCAGATTTGTATGCCCCGATGTTGAATTGCTATAGCGGTCCGCGTTTACGATGAACTTAACCCCCGCCCCCCAATCACCTTCCTCCTTCCGTGTGGCGAGAACAAAATGGTGCCCATAGCTGAAAATGTTGTTCTCCTCAATGAAGATTCGTGAACCTCTGGCTTTGGTTACACCGTGCGCGAATTTGTGCGCTATGGCCCAGTGCGAACGACCTTTGAGACGCTTTTCCTCATACCTACGGCGCTCTTCCTCGAAGCTCCGCTCGGTCTGCTCTCGTTGCTGCTCTATCCGTTCCTGATACGCAATCGCCTCATCGACTTCATGCTGAGACACTATAGTCGTACTTGCCATATACGTTTTCCTCCAGATTCAATGTGCTTGCGTGATCCAACATCCTGAATCACGAGATCAGCCTAGCGATCTGAAGGAAAAGAACTAGACGGGCGGACATGACAGATTGGCAAGGTTAAGCCGACGGTTCCCATTCCTGCCTCGCTAATCTACGTGGCAGAGGATATTAGGATATTTGACGTATATCGTTATACGATGTATAATCTATGGAGCTTTTATAGCTTATTGTTCTAACCTTGTAACTGGCAAGACGAGCGCATTGGGTGCCACACCTGTGATGCCCAGTGCGCTCGTCTTTTACCGGACGAGTCCAGCTCTCAGAGTGTGGATTTCAATTACGAGGACAAGAACGTGAATACACTGATACTCGATGCGCAAGTTACGGCGAAACGAGTGTGCCCCGGACAAGCTGATAGTGTAGCAACACAGCTCTCGGCCCGAAAGATTATGGGCAAACATTTCTTCGGCGTCGAAGAGGCCATTAAGTACTTCGACGTTGATCCAACAAACTTACAGCTCTCACTTTTCGCGGCCATACCGTTTGGAGAGCAACTCCTCACGAGCTGCCGCGACTCTCATATCCTGGTTGCATATTTCCCCATCTCCGTAGCCGAGTTTCGGGACAGAAAATACGCTCGCTTTCCGAGTCTCAACGAGAGGAATTCGAAGGGAGCCTTCATTAACGAGCCGTGCTACCCGGACTGGTTTCTCCTGCGAAAAGCTCCTGTTCCGAATTCGACCGGAAAAACCTGGTACGAACAACAAGCGTGCCTTGGAAAATATGAGGTAGTCCCACCGTTTCCCTTGATTGTGTACACGCATATTGCTCATCACCTGGCTACCGGTGAACGCATATTCAATAATCTCGCAGTGCGTTCTTCCGATACAGCCAATGGCAAGCATATTTTCATGGTGCACGGCGAGGAGAGGTGGGCTGAGATAGCAGCACATTACGATGACACCACTCGCCACCCCCAAATCGGGCTCGCATCGGCGTATGCGCTGCCTGGAGCGCAGCACGTGCTTGAATCGCTGAAACTGACAACCTAGGACATCACTTTCATCTACAACCCCGCTCACAAAGATCGGGGTTTTCTTTTTGGGAAAAGGGCCATGCAGCGTAGGAAGCCCGGAAGTAGTTTTCGAGCCAAATGGTAGCCATGGCTCTGGAAAGCCCAACTGACACGTCATGGCCAAATTGAAAACTGTCAGCAAACTGAAATCGTGCGAAGAGCAGCTCCAGCCCAACACGCGCGGTCGAACCAGCCAAGTTCAAAGACCTCCCCGACTAACGGGATCGTGAGGGTGGCATATAAAGATGGGCAAAATGCTCGCCCCCCCGGCAGGCGCTTTGCGGGTGAGCGTGCGTTGCTTCAAGTGACCCCAATCACGATCTGCAGTGCTCAAGAGCACACGTCCCCATTTTTCGATTGACATGCTGCCATTTAATCGCTATTTTCTTGCCACTCAGCGAGAAGATTCCTAAGTCGAAGGAACGGCCTCCCCTGCAACCGTTTCGTAGTTTCTTCTTGCTGCTTCCCCTTGAAGTGTGAACAAGTTGACGCGAGCGCCAAAACATGTGCGCTTCGCGACGGCGTGGCCATCTACCCGTGGCTTCCATGTGCGCCGGAGGCCATGGTGTGCTCGTTACTAAGACGTTCGCAAAGGATCCCCTAGCGCAAGGAGACAGTTGCATGATTCGCTCCCTTTTGCTCGTTTCTGCTATCAGCTTTGCATTCGACTCCATTTCGGCTTCCGCACAGAACATCCCGTCCGGTAGTCCCCAAGCTATATCGTTAGCCGCGCAATCACTGGCTGCCCTCTCTGGTGGCGTCAACATCAGCGACATAACGCTCACTGGCAACGTAACGTGGGAGGGAAATGACTCAGGCACAGCCACACTGAAGGCATTAGGCACTGCAGAAAGCCGCATCGACTTAGTATTGTCTAGCGGCACTCGCACGGAACTTCGTGATGCACAGACAGGAGTTGCAACGGGAAAGTGGATAAATCCGTCCCATGCTTCCGGGGTAATTGCGTTTCAGAACTGCCAGACAGATGCTGCCTGGTTCTTTCCTGCACTGGGGTCATTGGCTGTGGGATCGAACATCGTTCTTTCCTACATCGGGCAAGAAACCCGGAATGGCATCGCAGTTCAGCACATTCAATCTTACGTGTATCAACCGAATTCCGTTTCTATCGGAACTACCACGACGCAGCAACTCAGCACTACTGACTTCTATCTGGATGCAACTACTTTGCTCCCGTTGGCGGTGATCTTCAACGCACATCCAGATACTGATACAGGAGTGAGTCTACCTATCGAAGTGGATTTCAGCAATTACCAAACGATCGGCGGCGTCGTGGTTCCGATGCACATCCAGAGATTTCAGCAAGGACACTTGCTGCTGGATGCGGCTTTGACGGGCGCTTCGTTCAATACCGGCCTTACGTTGTCAACTTTTGCCATCAACTGAAGTATTGATCGTGCACGACTGGAGGCTCACCACAATGGTACTCCGTTCTAAGCGGCTTATCGGCATTCTGGTTCTCTTGACGAGCGTGGCGTCGGCACAGTTGTCGCAGGTCGCAACCGGTACTCCTCGTTTTAATAGCTTTGGCGGGGGGCCTTTCGATACTGTCAATCTCGGCAATCTCAATGTGCATTTCGTAATTCCAGTGGTAACAAAGGCGGGTCGCGGTACGAGCTTCAGCTTCAACTTGGTATATGACAGTTCGATTTGGGAACCGGTCACGTCTAACGGTACAACAAGTTGGTCAAATAATACTGACACGACATGGGGTTGGACCACTGATATACCAGTTGGAGGCCATGTAAGCCGTCAATCCTCCGGTCGCTTGCTACGGACGTGCACTGGTGGCAATGTGTTATTCCAAACCGTATACTCGGGCTGGACATATTACGATGGCCTCGGCACCCCCCATCCATTTCCCGGGAATTCGACTGCAAATAGTGGAGGCTGTTCCACTGCGCAAACCGGTTTTACGGCTACGGCATCGGACAACTCTGGCTTTACGATTAGTGTGACCGGCCCGACCGTCAATTCACTTACCGCACGCGATGGATCCAAAGTCCAGTCAACGTTTCAAGACGCAAATGGGAACAAGATAACATCAGCATTTTCGTCGGGAACCACGACTTACACGGATACTCTCGGGCAGACTGCTCTGGTAGTTTCGGGAAGTGGCACGCCGACTAGTCCCCTCACATTCTCATACCCCGCACCGGCAAACGGCGTATCTAGTTGCAACCCGATAACCCAATGTGTCGCTTACACGATGAACGTTACGCAATACACTGTAGCGACAAACTTCGGAGTCAGCGGTGTAAGTGGCGAGTACGGCCCGAAAGCCAATTCGCTTGTTAGCAGTATTTCGCTCCCTGACGGCAGCAGCTACAGCTTTACGTACGAGCAAACGCCTGGTCCATGCACTCCACTGCCAGGTACGTTCTCTGGAAATTGCATAACGGGAAGGATAGCCTCAGTCTCATTGCCAACTGGTGGAATGGTCACTTATACCTATAGTGGAGGTACAAACAATACGGGCATTTTCAGTGATGGCAGCACCGCTGGACTCACGCGAATGCTCACTCCGACGACGTCCTGTGCTTCTACATCTCCGACGGGTTGCTGGCAATATTCTCGCGCACTCCAAGGTACGACAGTTCCGGGACCTGGGTCGACGTGGACGACGACCGTGACCGACCCAACGGGAAACCAGACACTGATCAACTTCAGTGAGGACGCCATAGCCACAACTTCAAGCTCGACGACACCCACGTATAGCCTTTACGAAACCCAGCGCGAAACCTATCAGGGCAGCATCTCAACCCCCACCACTCCTTGCTCAAGCAGTACTACCAACAACTGCCTCTTGGCGACAACAATGCGGTGCTACAACGCCAACTACGCGAATTGCACGACAACCGCTGTCAGCTCGCCGATTAGCCAAACGGACGCCTACACGACGCCCGCAGGCGGCACGGCACGACTGTCAGAGGTCCAATACAATGGCTCCGGCTTGGTCACTGATGACAAAGAGTATGATTTTGGGGCCGTGACGGGATCGGCTCCGGGTACGACGAAGCTGGTGCGTGAAACGTCCACTACATATGGCAGTTTCAACGGGTCGGGGTGTACGGCGCTGACCAACGGAATCAATAGCGAGCCGTGCCAGGCGATCGTAAAAGATTGGAGTGCCCCTAATCCACCTCTGACCATTGCCTCCACCAGCTACTCCTACGATCAAACTGGCGTCACTGCGACATCAGGTACTCCACAGCACGTATCCGTGTCAGGATCTAGGGGGAATCTCACGACGATTAAGGAAGCGATCAGCGGCTCTGCTTCTCTGACCAAAACTTTTACATACTACGACACTGGTACTCCAAATGTCATAACAGAGGCGAACGGAGCGCAAACTACTTATGTATATGGAAGTGCAACCCAGGGCAACACCACCATATCATGTGGCAATTCCCTTCCCACGAAGATTAATGAGCCGCTTAGCTTGTTCCGTTCGATCACCTGGAATTGTACTGCGGGCGTGGTGACCCAGGTAACTGATGAGAACGGGAATAACGTCACATCGACCTATAGTGATCCAGATTTCTGGCGGCCTGGTAGCTTCACCGACCAGATGAATAACCAAACCAGTCTCACGTATATCGGTGAGACTGCTGTCGAAACTGCATTGCAAAATTTCAATGGCGGAAACTCCGGTTCCGATTTTCTCACAACGATTGATGGCTTTGGGAGACCAATCTTTAGCCAGCGAAGGCAATCACCGACCTCAACGATCTATGACACGGTGGAGATCGACTACAGCACCCTCGGTCGTCCATCCACATTCACGATGCCCTATACTGCATCGGCGAGTCCTTCCAGTTCAAACACAACCGTTGCAGCAACGACGAAGACCTATGATGCGCTCGGACGCGTTCTCTCGATCACAGATGGGGGTGGCGGAGTTAGTTCCTTTACGTACACCAACAATGATGTGTTACAACGACTCAGTGGAACACAGGCATTTCAGAGGCAGTTGGAATATGATGGATTGGGGAGGCTGACTTCGGTTTGCGAAGTTTCGTCAACAGTTGACGGCTCCGGCACTTGCGGACAGACCAATCAGCAAGCTGGACTATGGACCCAGTATGCATATGATGCACTCGGTCATCTGCTGACTGTAACGCAAAATGCCCAAGCAGCCACAGGGCGCCAAATACGCACTATTACCTATGACATGTTGGGCCGCCGCACTTCAGAATCCAATCCGGAAACGGGCAGCGGCGGAGTAAATGGCACCGTCAAGTACGTGTACGACTCAGCAACTTCGACCTGTAACCATGGCTCTTCGGGAGATTTAATCCAAAAAACTGACAACGCAGGTAACGTGACGTGCTATACCTACGATGGTTTGCACCGGCTTCTGACCCAAGGCAACAGTGCGATTTCAGGCGCAACGCTGCGCAAATTTGTATACGACTCGAACTCGGCCACGCCGCCGAGCGGGTGGAGCAGTTCCAACGCCAAGACGCATCTGATCGAGGCGTCAACTACGAATACATCCGGCGCTGTGCTCACAGACGAGTGGTTCATGTACGACGCACGAGGTGAACTCACGGATGTGTTTGAACTGACTCCTCACTCTGGCGGTTACTATCACACGACCGCTGCCTATTGGCCGACGGGCACGCTGAAAACGCTGAGCGGAATTCCTGGAGTTCCGACCATTAACTACGGCGCGAATGGATCAGGGCTTGACGGAGAAGGGCGAATCACGCAAGTCTCGGCTTCCTCAGGACCGAACCCCGTCACGAACGTCACGTACCTGGGTGGTGGAAGCGGTGAAGGACCGTTAGGTGCGCTACGGACCGTGACTTTCGGTTCATCCGACAGCGACACGTTCACCTATGGCGTAAATACAGGTCGGTTGATCCAGTTTAGTTTTTCAGTGAATGGCGCAACCAATACGGGCGCTCTAACCTGGAACAAGAATTGGACGCTTGCCAAGCTGATTATCAACGACCAGATTCCCGGCACGTCTGACAGCCAAACCTGCAACTACGTGTATGACGATCTGCAGCGGCTCTCATCAGCTAATTGTGGGGCGCTGTGGACGCAGAACTTCAGCTACGACGCTTTTGGCAATATCACGAAGAGTGTACCTTCGGGATCAAACGGCCTGACATTTGCGCCAACTTACACATTCGGAAGCAACAATGTAACCACTAATCAGTTTGCTTCGATACCTGGAGTGAATGTCCAATATGACACAAACGGGAATCTTCTCACTGATAACCTGAATACCTATACGTGGGATCCGACTTTTGGTACGCTCGCCAGCGTGACTCCGGCGGGCGGTACAACCGCGACAGTTACATACGATGCCTTTGGCGATGTGATGGAGGAACAGATCGGCTCGACCGTTTCAGAAATCCTCTATAGTCCAGTCGGCAAAATAGCCCTGATGAATGGAACCAGCGTAAGCAAAGCGTTCATCGCGTTACCGGCAGGCGCTACAGCGATATACACCTCGACTGGATTAGCCTATTACCGGCATTCGGATTGGCTAGGAAGTTCCCGCCTAGCTTCGACGCAGGCGCGGGCTCTCTACTCAAGTACAGCGTACGCACCATTTGGCGAGCAGTATACGAGTTCCGGCAGTTCGGACCCTTCGTTTACGGGTCAGAACTCGGATACCGTAAGCAGCCTTTATGATTTTGCTCTTCGGCGACTCAGCATGAGTCAAGGCCGCTGGATCTCGCCAGATCCCGCTGGACTCG
Source organism: Candidatus Sulfotelmatobacter sp. (assembly GCA_035710725.1). Classification (GTDB taxonomy): domain Bacteria; phylum Acidobacteriota; class Terriglobia; order Terriglobales; family Acidobacteriaceae; genus Sulfotelmatobacter. The sequence continues at coordinate 223,156 of DASTCY010000056.1, forward strand.
GAGCGGTGGATCTGACAAAACCCCAGACCTGGAACCGATATACTTATGTCATAAATAATCCGCTCGGCCTTATCGACCTACTCGGAGAGTCGGTGGAGTCGAATCTAGTGCCGTATTATAGAGGCCCTTCGGGGAGTGACTTTGGGGGCTTTGGTGGCGGCCCTACTTGCAATGTTGATGGGATTGACGAGCCCTGCGACATGGTGGGTGATTCTGCCGTGCAGTGTCCTAACAACGATTGCGGACCTGTACCGATATTTGTGCAGGACGATCCTGTGGGGTTCGCCATAGCTTCTTACGGCGCTGATGGCAGCATCAGTTACTCATTCTCGTTCGGAGCGACATATGGGGGCGTTCAACTCACTGATGCAGCCATTGCGGAAATACTCGGACTACCGACATCTGTCAGCACTGTCACAAACAGCGGTAGTTCTACAAACAATGGGCAAACTGGAGGCGGTACAGGTCAATGCGTAAATAGAATTGTTGGAGCATTACACCAAGTACTTGGCAACTTTACAGCCACCGTGACAGGTTCGAGAGATGCCGGAATCGGAACTGCTACAAACATCTACGTCGAAGCTACTGGTCTTTCCGCGAGTCAATTCAATGCCCTAATGCCGGGCGCCAGATGGTCTCTGAACTCCGGGTTCGGCGCACAGGCACTTGGCCTTGGGCCATCGTTGCACATCGCCAACCCCGAAAGTTGGTTCGACGGTTCATTTGCTCAGTTTTTCAATCAAAATAATGGTGGCATGTTATTCGTTGCATTCACGGCACATATTGACGATGGAAACCCGAATCGGCCTCTTGGATTTTTCGAGCACCTTTTTGTCGACTTACTTGGCGGGAATCGACCAAAATGTTGATTGTCCTATGGCAGCGTAGAAAAAAAGAAGTCGCGGCTGTACTCTTAGCAGTCACCGTTTGCGCGACGATGGCACTCAGTGTATCAACTGTTGCCGTGCGGCTATCGAAGCCTGTTGCTCGTGTCAGCGCTACTGACCTTTACAATCAGAACTCTGTAATGATCCTTGATTTTGCCGTGTCGCCAGACAATGGCACGATTGCAATTGCTTTCGCGGTGCCAAGGGATAAAGAGAAGGTAGTTGTTTGGTTGGGGGAATGGAAGATCGTTCCTGGCAAGCTGCTCGCGAAGATCGAAGTAAGCGACTCAGTCCCTTTAGAGTTAGCCTTTATCGGACTTCGCCACAGAACTATACAATATACCCCGGATGGTTCGGCGCTTATTTTGCAAGCAGGTTACAGCTTGAACGTTTTCGAAGCCTCGGACCTAAAGCTCCGATTTGCGGTGAGGAGTGATAAGATAACAGGCACAGCAGTGTCAGCAGCGGTCGGGCAAATGTTTGCAATTTCTCAAGACGGTAAGAAATTGGCCGTGCTCTCGGGACAGATGGAGTATCCAGGCAATAGATTGGGCGTCGTGAGTTTTTATGATGTCGGAAGTGGAAAGGAATTGTCTAACTGGCCTGCTCTGGCCCACATTGCTAGCCTTTCTCTATCGAGGAATGGGGATCAGTTGCTGGCAACTGTTTTTGAACAGTCTGATGCGGGTGACATTTTGCTGCTGGATGGTTTGTCTGGGCATGTAGTCCGAAGTTTCGTAAGCGGTTTCCAACGCGCATCATCACAGAAAGCGGCCTCGGATGCCCTATTTATAGATGCTACCCATTTTGTTGCGAGTCCTGCTGGCTGGATTGACCGCAATGGGAACTACCCTGGTAGTTCGCTCAAAGTATTTGACTCCCGTACAGGGGATGTTACCGGTGAGCTTACGTACGACAAATTTGGTCCATCCGGGAGCATTTGGGTTTCAAACGAAGATTCCATAATAGCTACGCTCAGTGTCTGGATGCCACACTGGAAAAGGAGATTTAACTTGAGCGAAAGCGGCCCTAAACAGGGCACTTTTCTGTTCTTTCGGCCCCGCAGCGGGGTCCCATACTGTATTGTAGGCCCCCTTCCGAAAACAGGAGGCCGGGCATCGCAATCGGGTTTTATTCGCTTATCCCCTGACTTACAATTTGTCGGATTGTTTGTGAATGACATGATAACCGTTTATTCAATAGGGGATTGCACCGTGCCACGTTGAGAACCCTGACATTTGCGCCCCACATTCCGGCTCAGATCCGAGACGGAGCAGTAGAAGTTTATCGCATTCTTACGTGAACGAAAGCAGGACATATATGGAGGCTGTTGCCTATAGTCCTGGTTCTCTGGGGGCTCCGAGTTTTCTTAAACAGCTGTAGCAAATCCGCCCACCTTTTCATCACGGATTGTTCCTCTACACTGTCTGCGTGACCACCACGCAACACTTCCCGGACAAAAGAGGCGAGAATCTCACGCTCCGTCATATTTTCCCGGCATTGAGTAACGAAGAACTGCGCAGAGTCGAGGATGTTTTCTACGGATATCTCGAAATCGTTTGGGATATTTATCAATCTACAGAAAACACAACACGAGACTCTTTTGACAGCATCCCCAAGCATTCCTAACATTCAAGATAAAGGTCGATTCCCCTTAGATCACACACATGAACACATATTTTGGATACATCCGCGTATCCACTGCACGACAAGGTGAGAAGGGAGTGTCACTTCAAGAACAGAGACAGGCGATAGAGGGATATGCACACAGATACAATCTTACAGTTTCGCAATGGTTCGAGGAGCGCGAGACAGCTGCGAAGCGAGGGCGTCCTATCTTTACGCACATGCTACGACTTCTCCGACAAGGACGAGTACGTGGCGTGATCATGCATAAGATTGACCGGAGCGCAAGAAACTTGAAGGACTGGGCCGATTTGGGCGAAATGATTGATGCCGGTATGGAGGTCCACTTCGTAAATGAAAGTCTCGATCTCCATTCCAGAGGCGGACGACTTTCTGCCGACATCCAAGCGGTTGTTGCTGCCGACTACATCCGCAATCTCCGGGAAGAAACGAAGAAGGGATTTTATGGACGCTTGAAGCAGGGATTTTATCCCATTAGAGCACCGATCGGATATCTCGATCAGGGTAAAGCAAAACCGAAAATTCCAGATCCTGAACGAGCACCACTGGTCACCAGCGCCTTCGAACTGTATGCCACACAAAATTACTCACTCCCGCGACTCTTGCACGAACTTGATCGCCGTGGGCTTCGTAATCGCCAGGGAGGCAGATTGCATCTGAATGGTATCTCCACGCTTCTCAATAACCCCTTCTACATGGGGCTAATTCGCATCCGAAAGACTGGAGAGATGTTCGATGGCAATCATGAGCCGCTTATTTCGAAATCACTCTTTGACAAGGTGCAAGCAATCTTGAGAGGCAAAACCGTCGACCGCCTCACAAAGCATGACTTTACTTTTCGCCGTATGGTTCGCTGCAATGGCTGCCGCTTCTCCCTGATTCCAGAACTCCAGAAAGGACACGTGTATTATCGCTGCCAGACGACGACCTGTCCCACGACCTCATTAAGAGAAGAAAAGATCCACGAGGCCATTAGCTCTAAGTTTTCGGCTTTTGAACTCGATCCTGAAGAATGCGAAGAAGCTCGCCGATGGGCAGAAGGTGCACGTGTGAGGCACGAGACGATTCAGAAGGAAGAGGTCGAGAAATGCAGACTGCGGCTCGCACAGGTGCGGCCACGGCTTACTCGCCTGACGGATGCCTACCTCGAAGGCGTACTTGATCGGGATACTTATACCGAGCGAAAAGAAACGCTGCTTCGCGAAGAGAAGGACTTAAACGAGAAAATCGCAAATTTAAACGATGCCGATAGCCGTGGAGTTGCACGTGTCGAAGAATTCCTCGAACTCGTAAAAACCGCGACAAATAACTATAAATTGGCTAATCCTGAACAAAAACGTCGTTTGGTCGACAAACTTACCTCGAACCTAGGTGCAGTGACAAAAAACCTAGATGTGACGCTGAAACCCGAGGCAGAATTGCTCCTGAATCGCCCACGAAATGATGATTGTACCCCACACACGAGCACACCTCGAACCTTGACCGCCATTTTGGATAAATTGCTTGTGCATTTCAGCGTTAACACGCCGGTCGAGAACTGAGTCTCTTCCAGAATGTTGACTGAAGTCTAAGCGAGAAATCCCGTTTGCGAAAGACGGGCGGATTTGCCGCTCTCGGCACAACTGATATGGCCGCTTCCTCTGCAGTTCCTGCAGCGAACTTCATTCCAAAGAAAGGAATGAGAACTGTCCATAATCTACTGGACGAGTACACGCTCTTGACAGCATTCATCGGTTGCATTAGATTCGCCTCGATTCACTTCCCCACAACCTTTTCGAGTCTGAGTGCTTTTTGGATTTTGTAATGCCATTGGCGTAATCTCTCACGCTCGGCGGCGCCCCCCAGGGGCTCTCATTTTGGCGCTGTGTCACCAGACTTCGCGTTTGGAGGGAAGCCATGATTTCGCTCAGAAACCCCCTGTTGCAAGCCATTTCTGCTGACCATGTCCGACAATCCGTAGGAACATTGCTGGACAGGCTGGTCACGTTATTGTTCATCACGGTCGTAACATCGGGTGTGGCGTCGGCGGCTGGGCCTGATTTGTCCGGTGTGTGGACTGCGAATGATGGGGGCACATACTATGTCCGGCAGTCTCAAAACACGATCTGGTGGTTAGGTTGGGCTCCAACAGGTTCTAACGACTTTCACAAAGGAATAACGTTCTCAAATGTCTTTCGGGGGATTTTGTCAGGATCGACGATCACGGGCGAATGGGCAGATGTGCCGCGTGGACAGACACTTGGAGCTGGCACGCTAAGTATGACGATTGTCAGCCCTTCCCAATTGTTGCGAACAAGCGCGACCGGAGGCTTCGGCGGTTCGATGTGGCAGAAGTTAGTTTCCTTACCAAACCAGCAGGATGCAAATATCTCTGATGTCTTCAGCGTCGTAGAGAAAAATCAGAATGCATGGGAGGATCATTCGCTACTCGACAACTTGAAACCTGCGAAAAGATTTGCGACGTTCTTCGGCAACATTGTCCTAGATACCACACCCGATCGAAACGTTCACCTGAACTATCCAGCGAGTGCTGGCCGAGCATACGGTGACTTCATCTGTCTCAACAATAACGATAGTCCACCCGATGGGGATCTCAATCTCGGTTTATCAATCGACGTTGGACAACTGAATAGTCAAATTGATTTCTACGATGCTGGGTGGGAGGACTGGGGCGATGAGAATCCTGCCGAAGCGTCCAATGTTTTGAGAGCAAAGATCTCACGATTCAATGAGATTCACGGTGAATCGATCATGTATGGTCGAACAGTGGAATGCAATGATGGGAACTATGAGATACCGCCATTGCTGCCTGGCTGGCAAGAAGTCGACTCAAACAGCATTCTTGTGAATGGGATTCCTCTAAATGGGCGAATAGGAGCCTCGCAACGAGACTCGAACAGCATGAACGTGTCTTCTCTGCTGATGGAGCCCATCGGCCCCAACACCCACATTAGACTATCTGGCACGTTGGTACTTGATTGCGGTCACCGAGGCGACGTAGGTCAACTTCTATGCGATGAGTCCGATGACCCCTCGGCCGAGCATGGTTTTCAAAACCAAGAAGTTCATCCGATTTATTCGATAGATCTCATTCAGGATTTTTCCGGCCCGCGCGGGGGAGCGAACCTTACCGGGGTTTGGGCCGCAGATGACAAGGGTACGTATTACGTCCGACAAATTCGCAACACCGTTTGGTGGCTGGGACTGAGCCAGGATCAGGGCAGAAGGTTTGCGAATATCTTTAGGGGTACGGTTCAAGGTAACGGCGTGGTGGGTGAGTGGATGGATCTGCCGATTTTTCGGACTGGTTCAACCAACCAAGGAACGATAACGCTGTCCTCGAATGGTTCCGATTCGGTTCAGTTCAATCGCATTGACCAAAGCGGCGGTTTCGGCGCGCAAAGTTGGAACAAGCTATATGACCTGAAATACCGATCGACGGCGCTCACCGTAGTGACAGCCACTACGAGTGCGGTGAGTTTGGTTGGCGGGGAATTCTCTGCTGCGGCGATCCCTTGCCAGTTTGAATTCGGCCTGAATGGGATCCACAAGCAGGCCACCCCGATGAATGCGAGGGTGGTCCCGCTCGGCTTTGGCAATCGCGGCAGCCAGGCCGATATTGGCGCTACCCTTAGTTTTCAGAACCGCGCCAGCATACCTCTATACTTCACAGCTAGCTGCGCAGGGTGGAGGCTGGTACTGTCGAGTTTGGATCACCCGGAGGACTTCACTCCTGGCGATCATACTTCACGACTCACGCCCCCGACGAATAGCCCGAGACCAACGCCGCCGCCCCCGCCCCTCGGATCTGCATCCGGCCCGGTTATGAAGCCGCCGCGTGATCTTGACCCTAGCAATGCGCCTCTCCCAACAATCTTAATCACGTACCGTGTCGATGTTCACGATGCATCGGACTTGGAGAATCTTCCGCCCAATAACCGTTAGCGAGCAGTGCTGTGAGGGTGGAGATCTCCGTTGAAGCTATCGCGTGAATTGGGTCCTTTGCATCGACGGAGACTGGGCATTTCTCCAGGGAACTGGCAAACTCACCGTCTACCCTGTACAAAACTGCTTCCGTTGAAGACCGACGAAAGCTGCTGAAAATCCTGCTGTCGAACTTGAAGATACTCGGCAAAAACGTAGAAATAGCGCTCTCAATACCATTCGCAACGATCGCGCAAGGCCCTAAACTCTCTTCAGCTGCACTTGATCGGGGAACTTGTCGAACCTGGGCAGAAACAATTCAAGAATTATATACGTACTTCGCCACCAATTCGGAGGACGTGAGTACACTCCTTTAGATGTTATTAATCCTACTGATGAAGCTCGCTTTGAAAAGACGGGCGGCTTTGGCGTTGCAGCAACTTCCACTCCGGACGTGATCACCGATGCACGAACAATCCCATAAACGTGCGCATCACTATTCTTCTGAATCGTAGCCTCAGTGCACTTTTTGTCCGCTTTCGCAATCGACGTGAAATCGGGTACGCACATAGTCTCCTATGAAGGAGGCCGGAATAGACAGATCCGGCAAACCAAGTTTTGTCGACCCCGCGAGCAAATCGCGACGAGGCAGTCCCATTTTCTGTGCCGAATGGAGGATCATCTCGAACTCCAGAATATAAAATCCTTTCTCTGCTGTATCGAAAGCACACGCGAGAGCTAGTTGCGCTTCGAGATCATCAGCCGAACGAAGCACATCCTGTACCTTCTTTGTTTCCTTAACCGCATTCCAGGCGTTGGACTCGGCCTCTGCAAAACTTGATATAGTGCCACAGTAAGCTTTCGCAGCTCGCAAGAATTCGGGATTTAAATCTGTAATGTGGGATTCTAATGATCGGCAAAACGAGAGATCAAGGTCGCCCGCGCGTATTAGATGATCAGGCACAGCTCTGAATTCGTCTGCCGCACCCTTCATACCGATATGCTCGACAGTTTGATTGATTTCATCAAGTCGGAGGTGGATGCTCATAAGGTTCTTCCGCATACTGCCCAGCGCCAGTTCCCGGAAGCTTTCCGTTGTTGAATCAGAAATAACACGCGGGACCCAAAGGAGAACGCAGACCCCAACAAATCCCAACAACGGTGTGACCCAGCCCCCAAAAACTGGACCATCTAGAATGTGAGTTCTCCCCAAACCCAAGAGAGGAGAACCACAATGAAAGGCACGCGACACAGCGAAGAGCAAATCATCGCGATCCTGAAGCAAGGTGAGGCCGGATTGACGACGGCGGAGCTATGCCGTCAGCACGGGATCACGGAGCAGACTTATTACCGCTGGAAGGCCAAGTACGGTGGGATGGAGAGCGGCGACGCGAAGAAGATGAAGCAGTTGGAGGATGAGAACCGGAAACTCAAGCACGTGGTGGCGGATCTGACGCTGGATAACCGAGCGTTGAAGGACGTGCTCTCAAAAAACTGGTAACGCCTGCGGGACTTCGGGCAGCCGTGAGTTATGTCGAAGTGCAGTACCAGATGAGCGAACGGCACGCCTGCAGGCTGCTGGGGGTGGGACGATCGACGCATCGCTATCGCGCACGGCAAGACCGCGATGCGGCACTGCGGATGAGGTTGAAGGAGTTGGCAGCCCGGCGCATGCGGTTCGGGTATCGGCGACTGACCGCGATGCTGTTACGCGAAGGAATGCCGGCGAACCATAAGCGGGTGTACCGGCTGTATCGGGAGGAAGGACTGGCGATGAGGATTCGACAGCGGCGGCGGATCCGCTGGAGTGGCGCGGTCGTTAAGCCTGCGGCGAGCCAACCGAACGAACGCTGGTCGATGGATTTCGTGACGGATTGCGTAAGCAGCGGGAAGGTGATTCGGATGTTGACCATCGTGGACGACTGCACGCGGGAGTGTCCGGCGATCGAGGTCGACACGTCGCTCGGCGGGTTGCGAGTGCGGCGGGTCTTGGATCGGATCGCCAGCGAGCGAGGCTTGCCGGAAGCCATTGTCCTCGATAACGGTCCAGAGTTTCGTGGGCGGGCGCTGGCGGCCTGGAGCCAAGAGCGCGGTGTGCGGCTGGAGTTTATTCAGCCAGGTAAACCGGTGCAGAATGCCTATATCGAAAGCTTCAACGGCCGATTGCGTGACGAATGTCTGAATGCGAACTGGTTCACTAGCCTCAGCGATGCACGACGAAAAATCGAAACTTGGCGGCTCGATTACAACCAGCAACGTCCGCACAGCTCGTTGGACTATTTGCCGCCCACAGAGTTTGCCAGGAAAGCAGCGGAGATGACGGCATGAGGAAAGCTAGTACA
>DASTCY010000057.1:0-47625 GCA_035710725.1 Candidatus Sulfotelmatobacter sp.
AATACCTGTTATCGGACATTAAGTCAGGTTCCGGGTTGAGTAAATCAGTAATGTGCAGATGCAGAGATGACGATCAGGATGACCAGGGCCAGCAACTCCAGGCCAAAGCCTAACAAAATTCCCACGACCGGTTCCCGAGTCTTGCGGCGAGCCGAATAGACTCCGACGGCGGCAAACCACAAGATCTGGACGACAAAGGGCGTCACCAAAAACACAGAGGCATAGCCCATAGGATCCAAGACTTTTTTGCGATTGTAGATGGGCATGACGATCGCAAAGAGTCCCCATGCCAGGCCGAAAGTCAGTGCCGCCCAAATAGCCAGCTGTTTTTTGCGCAAGCCTTCCCTCGAAAAGAACGACAAGAACAGTAGTCTGACCTGCATGGCCCGTCAGGTATTGGCAATTGGCGGCCATTGACCCATGACCGTAAACCAACGACAAGAGCATTCGGATGGCCGCTGTGCGAGTGCCTTATTGTGTTGTGCGTCCGGCGACGGTCGATTCGGCAGGCTGCGGCGCGTGTGCGGATCGCGGCTCGCGCAGGGTGTATTTCACCAGGCACCACAGCGCACGCACGCCATCTTTCCAGCCAATCTTTTTTCCTTCCTCGTAGGTGCGTCCCCAGTAGCTGATGCCGACCTCATAGACGCGCAGGTTGCGCTTGCTGATCTTGACCGTGATCTCCGGCTCGAAGCCGAAGCGATCTTCTTCAATCGGAATCGACTGAATGATCTCGCGGCGAAAGACCTTGTAGCAGGTCTCCATGTCGGTCATGTTCATGTTGGTGAAGGCGTTCGAGAGCAGGGTCAGGAAGTAGTTGCCGACCGAGTGCCAGAAATAGAGCACGCGGTGCGGGCCTCCGCCGAGGAAGCGCGATCCGTAGACCACGTCGGCCTTGCCTTCAATCAACGGCTCGAGCATTTGCGGATATTCGCGGGGATCGTATTCCAGATCGGCGTCCTGAATGATGACGTAGTCTCCGGTGGCTTCCTGAATGCCGCGGCGCAGGGCGGCTCCCTTGCCCATGTTGTGCGGCTGGAGAAAAACGCGCAGCTGCGAATAGCTCTGGGTCAGCTCGCCCAGCATCTCGCGCGAACCGTCGCGCGAGCCGTCGTCGACGCAGATCAATTCGATTTCGAGCGGGACCTCGAGGACGCGGCGGATCACCTCGCGCAACGTCGCCCGCTCGTTGTACACCGGCATGACCACGGAGAGTTTCATCGGGATAGTGACACAGTAAAAGCACAGAGATCGAACGTCAACCCTGTGGGTCGGACAATCCTGTCCGAGAGTTCAGGCTACGAGACCTGGATTTTGGGTGGCGCAATGCTTCAGCATTGCGGTTCAGGCTGAGGAATGAAGTTGAGCTTTAGCCTCTGTGTTGACTTGCTGAAGGGTGAATCCCTCTGCGGCTAAAGCCGCTTTCTTTCTTCTCTTTGATCGCAGCGCTGGAAGCGCTGCGCCACCCAAAAACATGCGCCTCCGTATTTCAGACTCTTGATTGTGGTTCGGCCATCGACCGAGATCCTCATTGTGTTTGGCCCGGTACGATCCGCCTAACAGTAAATTCCCTCGCCTCAATCTCGAGGGCGGATTCCCCGCCTTCTTGGTCTGCCTCTCGGGAATTCGCGAAGACAAAATGGCGCGATGTTCCATCGGCTTCCATTTCTGTGAGCGCATAAAGCACCATGCCCTCAGGATTGCGCGTCATTACCGATGTGACGCCATCAAACAGAACTAAGTAGTGCGTGCCGCTGTATCCCTCGACTTCAACATCCACTTGACCCGAGGCGCGTCGAATTCGGACGACAACTCCGTCGTGGAAATCCGGATCGCCAATATACGCCTTGAATTTTCCAGGACTCATTGACAAAGCGCAGAGACAGCCTCCGCCACCCACTCCCCCGCTTCTCTCGTGCCCAACGATCCGCCAATCTCCTGAGTCCCCTTCTTTTGCCGGACAGCTTCGAGCACGGCCGCTTCGATCTTCTCCGCTTCGCGGGACATCCCTAAGTGCGCCAGCATCATTGCCGCGGTCAGGATTGCGCCAAACGGGTTCGCCACATTCTTGCCCGCGATCGGCGGGGCCGAGCCGTGTACCGGCTCGAACATCGAGGTCTTCCCCGGATGAATATTGCCACTCGCAGCCATGCCCAGCCCGCCCTGCAGTCCGGCGGCGAGGTCGGTGATGATATCGCCAAACATATTGTTGGTGACGACGACATCGAACTGCCGCGGGTCGCGCACCATCTGCATGCACAGCGCGTCGACGTACATATGCTGCGCGGTGATCTGCGGATATTCTTCGCTGACGATTTTGAACACTCGCTGCCACAGGCCGCCGGCGTGGGTCATTGCGTTTGACTTGTCGCACATCAGAACTTTGCTGCGTTTTGAGCCGTCGAGCTTGGAATGCTTCAGGCAATACTCGAAGGCGTAGCGGATGATGCGCTCGACTCCTTTGCGCGTGTTGATGTCTTCTTGCGTGGCGATCTCGTCGGCAGTTCCCTGCTTGAAGACTCCGCCTGCGTCGGTGTAGACGCCTTCGGTGTTCTCGCGGATGACGACGAAGTCGACGTCTTTCGGCTCGATTCCCTTGAGCGGACACAGGCTCGCATCCATCAGGCGCACGGGACGGACGTTGGCGAAGAGGTCCATCTTGAAGCGCATGCCGAGCAGGATCTCTTTCGCGTGGACGTTGGTCTTGACGCGGGGATCGCCGAAGGCGCCCACGAGGATGGCGTCGAAGTCGCGCGCCAGCGTGGCGAATCCATCGGGCGGAACGGTCGTGCCGTCACGAAGATATCGGTCGGCTCCCCAGTCGAAGCTGGTGAACTCGACGGGTGCTCCCGTGGCCTGGATGACTTTGACCGCTTGCGGGATGACTTCCTGCCCGATGCCGTCGCCGGGAATGATGGCAATCCGTTTCTTGGAAGATTGTTCTGCGCTCACGGCAGGAAAGTTATCACAACCGGGGGATGACTTGCGGGCCTCTGCGCGTTCTAATCGTGCTGCATGCGTCTCCGGCATTCCTCCCAGCGGCACACAAAGTATCGGCTGAGGTAAGGTCCCTCTCTCGGCTGCGCCGAGTTCGGGATGACGGCACTTAAAACGCGGAGGTCCCTCCGGGAACTGGCGTTCTCGTCGGGATGACATCAATAAATGGAGCGTTCTGATCCTGATGACGTTCGCTCATGCCGCCGCTCGTCTGTCGCTTATCGCTCGCGCCTGTTCGCTATAATCTAGAGAAACACTAACGATGAAGACCCATTTGCGCAAATCGCTGGAAACAGAAGGACAATCGGCGCCCGCGCTCGAATATCGTGGCGCGGAGACGACGGCGCGATTCGCTGACCCGCAAACCGAATGGACCGCCCTGCAAAATGCTTGCGCTGTCTATGACTTGGGCTTCCGCGCAAAGCTTTTGCTGGCGGGACGAGATCGCACGCGCTGGCTGAATGGCATGGTCAGCAATAACATCCGCGACTTGGCGGCGGGCCATGGCGTCTATGCCTTTGTGCTCACGCCGCAGGGGCGCATCCTGGGCGACCTCTACGCTTACAATCTGGGCGAGTCGCTGGTCCTCGACACCGATCAGAATCAGACAGAAAAATTGCTGGCCACCTTCAAGCGTTACATCATCATGGATAAGGTCGAACTGTCGGAGATGAACGAGCAGTTGACTGCGATCGGCGTGGCCGGCCCGAAATCGCTCGAAATATTGAAAGCTGCGGGAATTGATGCTCCTGAGCTGACCGCGCTGCAGTTCGCAAAACTGCAGATCAGCGGTTTGGAATGCACACTGGTGCGCGGCGATTTGCCGTACGAATCCTATGAAATGTGGATCGCACCCGAGCACGTGAAGCAGCTTTGGGATGCGCTGGTTGCGGCTGGCGCTGTGCCGGTGGGCGCAGAAATTTTCGAGATGCAGCGCGTCGCCGCGGGCATTCCGCTGTACGGTGTCGACATCCGCGAGCGCGACTTGCCGCAGGAGACCGAGCAGCTGCGCGCGCTGAATTTCAAGAAGGGCTGCTACATCGGGCAGGAGATCGTGGAGCGCATCCGCGCGCGCGGAAACGTGCATCGCAAGTTCACTGGCTTCGCAGCAGAAGGCAGCGCCGAACTCGCTGCGGGGGCTAAAGTAATGGTTGAAGGAAGTGAGGCGGGAGAAATTACCAGCGCCACTTCCCTGCTGCCAGTTGGGGATTCCAAGCGAGCGCTGGGCTATATCCGGCGCGAATTTGCAACGCCGGGACGCGAGGTCGCGATCGGCGGTTCGAAAGCAAAAGTTGTTGAGCTTCCACGAATGGAGCAGACAGTAGTTGAGCCGAAGACTGTGTTAGCGACGGTGCGCTTGTAAGAAATCCTGCTTGCTGCGCGCGAGATCCCTTCGCTTGATGGCAGGCTCTTTGCTCCGCCTGGAAAGAACGGCTTCACGCGGATGACGCCTGATCACTAATGGGCTGCACACTGGGCTGATTTTGCCTGATCTGCAATACTTTATGGATCAGCGAGACTTGGGGAAAAGGTTTATGGCTGACAAGAAACGCGAATCTGGATTCACCGTAAGCGATCGCCGTCTGTTTACCGCCGAGGGCGAATTGCGCAAGGAAGTGGAAGAAACGGAATCGCAGCAACCGGCTGCCGGGGCAAGCGAGAAGAAGACCGTAGTTTCGAGCGTTGCCACGACGGCGAAGCCGGGCGACGGCCCGGACGAGCGCGAGATGCCGCCCGCTCCGAGCGCGGCCGAGCAGGACGCACAAGCTGCCGCGTACCGGCAGTCGTCAAAAGAATTGGACTCGCAGGTCGAGCTGAGCGGGCGCTCGGCCAAAGAATTCGAGATGACGTTCGAGCGCTTCCTGGCTTCGCTCTATATGACGGCGATGCTGCAACTGGGCGTGATGCACGAGCAGGGACAACAGCCGCGAGTTGACATCGTTGGGGCGCGGCAGACGATCGACACCATCAGCCTGATAGCCGAGAAGACCAAGGGCAATCTGACCGCGGCGGAAGAAAATTTCCTGCAGAACAGTCTCTATGAGCTGCGCATGGCGTACGTCGAGGTGACGAATGCGTTGGCGCGGCCCCCGCAGACGGGACCGGCCACCGGCACGACAGGACGATGAAGTTGAGCTCAAGGGCGAGAGTCCGTTTGTCCAACGTGGGAGTTTTTGCATTGCTCTGGCTCTGTCCGTTGGCGGCTCAGCAGAAATCAGGAAGGGATCCGGCCGACCCGTTAATAGGCATCGCAAACGCTACGATTGAAGCCATCAAAAACGGCAATGCTGATTTCTTGTCTGCGATCGCTGACCCAGGAGGAGTGTTTATCGGCATTGACGGCCCGAAGATTAGCCGGAACAGATTCATTCAGCAGCTCTCAGAAAAGCGTGGGGTCTACTGTGCGATCTTTGATAGCTCTTGTTTAGATAGGAAGGCTCTCTCGTTACGTGAAATTCTGGCGCGGGAGGCCGTGATGGTTGAGTTCTCCAAGATCCAAGGAGCACGAGATCAGCGCGCGGTGGTGCTTAAGAGCAAGGTTGATCCAACTAAGATCCTCTTCACCATCATGTTTAGTACGGGGGGAAAAGCTTGGAAACTTCAGCAGATCGAATACTGGTGAAAACGACCTTCGTAACGACGCCATGCAGGTAAAAGGTTACTAGATGAAAGCGACGCTCACCGTGCTGGGCAGCGGCACGTCGATGGGCGTGCCCACGCTGGGCTGCACTTGCGCCGTCTGCCACTCGGCCGATCCGCACGACCGTCGCACCCGGCCATCGGTGATGATCGAGTTCGACGGTAAAGTGGTGCTGATCGATACCACACCTGATTTTTATGCGCAGGCCATTCGCGAAAACATTACGCGCGTCGATGCCGTCTTCTATACGCATACCCACGCCGATCACATTCTCGGAATCGACGATCTGCGTCCGCTGAGCTACGCACACAAGCCGAACCGTTTGCCGCTCTATGCGCGCCCGGAGGCGGCGGCATTTCTGCGGAAGATGTTCAGTTACATCTTTGATGCAGACTACAAATTTGGCGGACTGCCGCGGGTGGAACTGAAACCGATCGATGGGCCGGTGGAACTGTTCGGTGTACGTTTCGATCCCGTAATCGTCATTCATGGCGACACGCAGATTTATGGGTATCGTTTCGGATCGGCGGCGTATTTGACCGATCACAGCGAGATTCCCGAATCGTCGCTCGATCAATTGGGAGGGCTGGACATTCTTTTTCTCGATGCGCTGCGGCACAAGCCGCATCCTACGCACTCGACGGTGCAGCACTCGCTGAAGACTGTGGATCGGCTGAAGCCGAAGCGCGCGTTCTTCACGCACATCTGTCACGACCTGGGACACGAGGCGACGAACGCGTCGTTGCCGAAAAATGTGCGGCTGTCGTATGACGGGATGAAGCTGGAGTTTGAGATTTAGTGTTTCACCGCCGAGCACGCCGAGAGCGCCGAGGATAAAAGGATGAGAAGCCTTTGAGTTTGCTCGGCGTACTTTGCGTGCTCGGCGGTTAATCCCATTCAATGTTAGTTTTCCGCAAACTCGACGAGATCCCGGGCGACTTGGGGCCGACGCTGGTGAGCGTGGGCAACTTCGATGGAGTGCACCGGGCGCATCTGCATGTGCTGCGCGAGATCGCATCGCGGGCGCGATCGCAGGGCATAAAGTCGGTGGCGGTGACGTTTGAGCCGCATCCGGCGCGCATTCTGCGGCCCGAAGCCGGATTGAAGCTGCTCACGCCTACTGCTGAAAAGTTGCGACTGCTGGAGCGCGCGGGGATCGACGCTGTCCTGCTGCTTCCCTTCGGGCGCGATCTTTCTCTGCTCACGCCGCGGCAATTTGCCGAGCGCATCCTGAAGAAAAAGTTGCGGGCGCGCGAAGTGCACGAAGGATTCAACTTCCGTTTCGGACACAAAGCCACCGGCGACACGGCCATGCTCGAGGAGTTTGGCCGCGAAATGGGATTCGAGGTGAAGGTGTATCTGGAGATGATGGTCCGGGGCGAGAAAGTTTCGAGCAGCCGTATCCGCCGACTGCTGGCCGAAGGACAGGTGAGCCGGGCGCGGCATCTGCTGGGGCGTCCATTTTGCATTCTGAGCACGCCGGGGCGCGGCCGCGGCTATGGATCGAAATACACCGTGCCAACCATCAATCTGTCGCGCTACGAAGAGCTGGTTCCGAAAGATGGCGTCTATATCACCTGCACCCGCGTAGCGGGCGATCAGTTCGAATCTGTGACCAATGTGGGCAATCGCCCGACGTTCGGCGATGAGCTGTTTGCGGTGGAGACCCACCTGTTGAATTTTCATCCCATCGAATTGCGGCCAGAGACGGAAGTTGAGATTTGTTTTCTGCAGAGGTTGCGGGATGAGATCAAGTTCCCCTCGGTGGAAGCATTGCGGGAGCAGATTGCGAGGGACGTAAAGAAGGCAAGACGGTATTTTCATCTGTGGGGCGGCGTGAAGGAGCGAGCTTGATTGGCGCAGTTGTTTTTGAACCACAGGGGGCACAGAGATACACAGAGGCACCGAATGGGTCCATTCCTGGTCGGACTGGAGTGTCCGACCAGGATGTCTCAGGCTGATTACTGGGCTTAGCTGCTGCTTCGTTTAAAATGTTGCCCAACTTTGAAACTCACGCTTAAGGAAGCGTTCCCCATGACTCTGCGGAACTTGGTGTCCGGGAAGTTTGTACATGCAGCGATAGTGGTGACGATTGTCGTGATGACGGCCTGCAGTTCGGAACCGAGCAAGCCGGCGGAGTCCAAACCGGAGGCGCCCAAGGGCCCGGAACTGCTCACCGGCCGGGCTGCGTTCCAGAAAGTCTTTATTGCGGCTCGGGGATGGGCGCGCGATGCCCAGCCGTACCGCCTGGAGTCGGCAATCATGGCGGACGGGAATGGGCACGATGGTAAGGCTGCGTTATGGCGCGCCACCTTTGCCTCTCCCACGCAGCGGGCGGTCAAAGGGTATCAATGGTCGGGCAGCGCCGCGGCCGACGCGCCTTCGCGCGGCATCAATCCGGGCACGGAAGACAGCTACAGTCCTACAAACTCGTCGACGCAGATCTTCGACATTGCGTTTTTGAAGGTCGACTCCGATCAGGCTTTCTCCACCGCGCAAAAACACGGCGGCGACAAGCTTCTGGAGAAAACGCCGGACACGCCCGTGCTTTACATTTGCGATTGGAACCGCAGCAGCAACCAATTGCTATGGCACGTCATCTACGGTACGAACCGGGACTCCGCCCAGCTCAAAATTGCCATTGATGCCTCGACCGGAGAATTCTTGCGGGTGGAGAAGTAAGCGACTTTCTAGAGGGACGACGAGAAAGACGCCTTGGGGTCGTCGGATTCGACGCTGATTTCGGCTTCGAGCTGGGAAAAGAAACGCGCCAGAGAACGTGCCGAGGCGATCGCCCGTTCCAGGGTCTGCCGCTCCCCGAGGGCCACGATCTCTCTGAGCGAAAATTGCTGACGCAAACGGTCGGCTGCGCACTGCGCGCTCAGCAGATCCATCTTGACATTTTGCAGCTCGGCGATGAGTTTGGCGGCTGCGGCTGGTTTCCGGGCAGGGGGTGCGGGCATTTGTTTCTTTATGGGTATATTGTACGCTGTTAGTTAAACGCTGTACAAGTTTCGAAGGTAATCGCGCGTTGCTTCGGGAGGTACGGAGCCATGCCCAGGCACCCTGACCCAAAACTGGAAGCACGAATCCTCGATGCCGCCTGCCGCTTGTGGAACCGGGGCGGGGCCGCATCCTTGACCATGCGAGCTGTGGCCAAGACTGCCGGCACCACCACGCCGACGGTGTACGAGCGTTATCGCGACCGCGAGGACCTGCTGCGCGGTTTGCGCCTGCGAGCCCGGCGCGATCTGTTTGTGGCAGTTAGCCAAACACGTACGCTGGCCGATGGGTGCCGGCAGTATCTGGAGTTTGCCATCCAACACCCGCATGAATATGAAGTGCTGTTCGATGCAGTCGGACAGCCGCCATCCCTCCATGAGCCCTGGCCTTCGTTCAATCTTTTTCGGCAAAGGTTGACGGAGCGGTTGGGAGGAACTCCCCGCGACCACACCCGGCTGATGCTTTCCATCTGGTCCATCCTGCACGGCGCCGCCATGCTGATTATTCGCGGGAGGTTCGAGGGGCCGCTTCGCACGCAGTCCATTCATTCCTGCATCGACTCGGTCGAAGCCATTGTCAGCGCCGCCGGTCGCAACACGATCAAGCCATCGGGTCCAAAGTGGCCGGCCCGGCTGATCCTGGGGGAAGCCCGACGAGACCACGGGAAACAGGGCAGCGAACCGGAAATAGACGAGCCAATGACAGACAACGGTAAGCGGCGCGCATCTCGTCATCGCAAATGACGGGAGTTGGTGGCGCCAGTTGGACGTCGATGGGCGATCTCGACGGTCGGGATAGTTCCCTTCCCCGTCGTCCCGCGATGTAGATCTACTTGGTTTTCGGCTGCGCCTCGGCGGCGGAGGTTTTCAGCCGCTCGATTGATTTCTGCGCCTCCTCCGCTTGTGGACCGTGGGGAAGGATTCTGAGATAGCTCTCGTACTCGGCACGGGCCTCCTCGGGCCGATCTAGTTTCTCCAGGCAGACGGCGAGGCGGAAGGTTGCGACGGCATCGTTTTGCTTGTAGAACAGGGCCTCGCGGTAGCGGTCTTCGGCTCCACGATAGTTCTTGCGCTTGAAATAGAAATCGCCGACCTCCACGTTCTTGGCGGCCTTGTGTGGGTCCCAGGGATGAAACTCGCCCACGCTGCTCTCCCTGGAAAGCTCCTCATCCGCCTGGTCTATGGCTTCCCCGCTCTGGGGATGCGTCTTGGCGTCATCGCTGGGAGCGCTGAGGTCGATCTGGGTAGCTTTGCTGGAGCTTTCGCCGATGTCGTTGCCCAGGTCGTTGACATTGACGCGATCCGAGCGCGGCGGTTCGAACTTCGGCGGCGCAGACTTGATGGGCTTCGCGGCATTGCTATCGGCGGGAGCAGCCGTAGAAGATCCTGTCTGCGCTTTGCCATTCGTATTCTGCGCGTCCGGCGGAGGGGAACTTTGTTGCGCCGATCCCAGAGCCAGCAGGAGCGCAATGGTCATAGAGCGAAGCATAAAAGTATTTTATCGCGGCGCGGACACCAGGATAAGGCGGCTCACCAGCCAGATTACTACGACGCTCTGGCGGCCAACGTGCCATCGAGGGCGGATTGCTGTTGCCCGGATTGCTTGGGCGGGGCCAGTGCGATCAAGGCTACGCCGATGCCGAAGAAGACAGCAGAGCCGAACAGTTCTCTGCGTGAAATCATGTTGAGCAACGCTTGCACGGACATTACCGTTGCGTGGGCAAAGCTCGACCATGCGGCGAACGCGATCAGGCTGCGGTGAGCAGACGGGTGACGGGAAGCAAGCAGCAAGAAGACGCCGAGAGTGGCATAAAGGCTCATCATCATTGCCAATGCCGGCTCTTGCCTGGCCATCAGAATCAATGGGTAAATGGCAGCGCAAAAGAGTAATCCCACGACCAGCAGCACAATTTTCAGCGCTCGTTCGCGATGCATAGAGCTCTCCTTTTTGTTGTGGCATTGATAGTAGCGCGAATTGCTGCAGCTTGTCGTAAGGCTTTGGCTTGCTTCAGGATGGGAATGTCGGGGCCGGCGTCTTGCCAAAGGATGATCGGGCAGGAATTTCAGTGCAACGAATCGCCCAGTTCGGTGTCCTCGGCTTTATAGACGACGCCCATTGCCTCCGCCCCCGATCTCTTCGAGGATGCGGTCGTGCGCGACGTTTTGACCGACCATGTCGTTGCTTGCACTTACTGCGGCAGTCCCAATTTTCGCACCAAATCGGCAAAGCGTGGATCAGCATGTAAAGGATCGAGTAAGAAATCAGTCTTCAAATCCAGCAGATATCGATCATGTTCCTGATACGCCGTGTTCAGCCACTTGAACGCCTCAGCCTTGTTCCCCAAGTCGGAGCAGAGCGTAGCAATCTCGTATGCAGACGAGTAGCCAGTCTTCCTCTGCTCTTTGCGCATTTCGATGGCCTTCGTCAAAGCACCGCTCCAGCCCGCAGTGCGAAAGCCTTCTTCCATCGCTGAAGCAAAATCGACATCCTTTTTCTCGCCGGAGAGTTGCCCGAATGTCTTGAATTCTTCGATTGTCTGAGGGAACATTCGTTTCGCCCAATATGCGTATGCTAAGCAACGATGCGCTACAGCAAAGGTCGCATTGTCGCTGGCCACGCGCTTGCAGACCTGAATAGCCTGATCGTACTGCCGTATGATGAGGTGAACTTCTCCCACCGTCTCACTCGTCATAGGTGTTAATGGATCAAGCTGGTACGCTCGATTAGCTTCTGAGACAGCCTCTTGTTCTCTGCCACCGATCTCGGCGAGTTTGTGTGCATGCCAGTGACGTGCCGTGGAATCGTTAGGATCAAGTTCAAATGCTCTTCTGTATTCAGCCTCACTTCCATCGAGGTCCCAGTCATATTCCATCTCATTGTCACCTAGTACGGCATGGGGATGAGCCAATGACGCATCCAATTCCAGTGCCTTTCTAGCAGCGGCATTCGACTTCGGATAAGCCTCCCGCGGGTCGGCTCCGTACGTAGGAAACACCGAATATGCGTCGGCCAAGCCCGAATACGCCAGGGCGTAGGCGGGGTCTGCCGCAAGAGCTTGATTGAAATAGGAGATGGCAGTGCGAATGTCTGAAGGTGTGCGCTTACTCCAGTAGTATCGGCCCTTTAGGTAGAGCGCATAGGCCTCGGGCTTTTGTGTACCTTGCTTGGTGACTTGCTGCTTTTCCAAACCACTGAGTTTGGAACGCAACTTTTCCGCAATATCACTCGCCATTTGCTGTTGCATGGAGATGATGTCGCCACTCTTCCCCCGGTATTGCTGCCCCCACATTGCTGTGTTGTCACGAACATCGGTAAGTTCAGCGCTCATTTCAATCGTATCTGCTCGCATTACCAATCTGCCGCTCACCAGTGCCGACACGCCCAATTCATTGCCGACTTTCTGTAGGTCAACGTCTTTGCCTTTGTAGCGGAAGGCTGATTGGCGTGACTTCACCTTGAGGTCGGGCACATGGGTGAGGCTGTCGATCAACGATTCAGCGACGCCGTCGCTGAGGTAATCGGTGTTGCTATCTCCGCCGACATTACTGAATGGAAGCACGGCGATGGAATCAATCTGCGACGCCCTGCTCGGTCGCAGATACCACATGGTTCCCGCCGCCATTCCGGCTACGACGATGCAGGCAACCAGGGCGACCCAGAACTTCCGACGTTTCAGTTTGTTGTGAGGCAGCGCTGGCGCGGCAACTACTTTGGCGGATTCGGTCTGGCGTTTCAGGCGCTTCAGGTCAGCCATCATCTCCGAGGCGTGCTGGTAGCGCAGGTCGCGGTCTTTCTCGAGCGACTTGTTGATGACGTCTTCGAGTTTGGCTGGGAGCTCAGAATTCAGCCGCACTGCCTGGACAGGAACTTTGTGAAGAATCGAATCGAAAATCGCGCCTGAACTTTCGCCCCGGAATGGCAGCGTACCTGTCGCCATTTCGTATAAGACAACCCCAAACGAGAACAGATCAGTTTTGGCATCGAGTTCCTTACCCAAAACCTGCTCCGGCGACATGTAGGCAACCGTCCCCAGCGTGCTGCCGGGGCTGGTCAGATGCTCCTCGCTTACCCCCGTCGCCGTAGCGTCAACACCGACTGGTTCGGCTTTGCGCATAATGACTTTGGCTAAGCCAAAGTCGAGAATTTTGGCGTGTCCGTGCTCGGTAACGAAAATATTGGCAGGCTTAATATCGCGATGCACCACGCCCTTCGCATGGGCGGTATTCAGGGCATCAGCGATCTCGATGCCCAGCGACAGCACGGTTTCAATCTCTAATGGTTTTCCGGCGATGCGGTGCTTCAGCGTCGTACCTTCCAGAAATTCCATGGCGATGAAGGACTGCTCACCATGTTTGCCGATCTCATAAATCGTGCAGATATTCGGATGGTTCAGAGCGGAAGCGGCTCGCGCCTCGCGGCGAAAACGTTCTAGCGCCTGCGGGTCTTGCGCCACATCGTCGGGGAGAAATTTGAGCGCAACGAACCGCCCCAGCTCGGTGTCTTCGGCTTTATAAACCACACCCATACCACCGCCTCCGATCTTTTCGAGGATGCGGTAGTGCGAAATGGTTTGACCAATCATGATTGAGAGGCTTACTGCGGCAGCCCCACCTTGCGAACCAACTCAGCAAATCGTGGGTCGGTTCGTATTGGGTCGAGCGAAAAATCGGTTTTCAGACCCAGCATGAAAAGATTGCGTTCCTGATAGGCGGTGTCGAACCATCGGAACGCCTGATCTCTTTCTCCCAACTCGGCATACATGCTGGCGATCCCGTATGCAGACGAGTACGCACTCTTGCGTTGCTCTTTCCGGATTTCAATGCCTTTCCTCAGAGCGCCCTTCCAACCCGCTGAACGAAACCCTTGTTCCAGAGCGGAAGCGAAATCAGTTTCCCACCGGTCACTGGAAAGGTGGGCAAATGTCTTCACTTCTTCAACGACCTGCGGGTACATCCGTTTCCCCCAATACGCATCGCGCAAACAAGCGTGCGCTAGGGCGAAGGTCGGGTTTTCATCTGCCACCTTCTTGCACGCGAAAATTGCCTTGTCGTACTGTCGTGAAAAGATGTTGACGTAGCCGGCTGCCGTACTGATGACCGGCGCCAGCGGATCAAGCTGGTGCGCGCGGCTGAATTCGGCTACAGCTTCCTGCTGTCTACCGCCAATCATTGCAATGTTGTATGCGTACCACCAATGTCCTGTGGCATCGTTAGGGTCGAGTTCGAAAGCCTTCTTGTACTCAGCCTCGCCTCCGGCAAAATCCCAGTCGTACTGCATCTCGTTGCCGCCCAGAACAGCATGCGGACGAGCCAAGGTTGCGTCCAACTCCAGCGCCTTCCGGGCGGCTGCATTCGACTTCGGAAAGTTTTCGCTTGGGCTGCCACCGATGTTAGCCAATGCGTTATAGGCCTCGGCGAGACCCGAATACGCCAGAGCGTAGCCCTGGTCTTTGGCGATGGCTTGATCGAAATAGGAGATTGCGGTGCCAATGTCCAAAGGAGTTTGTTTGTTCCAGTAATAGCGACCTTTCAAACACAACTCATAGGCTTCTGGATTTTGCGTACCTTGCTTGGTGACTTGCTGCTTTTCTGAACTGCTGAGCTTGGAGCGCAATTTCTCCGCGATGTCTCCCGCAATCTGCTGTTGCAACGCAATCAGTTCTGTACTCTTACCGCTATAGTGCTGACCCCAGATTTCGGTGTTATCCCGAACATCGGTAAGCTCAGCACTCACTTCGATGATGTCCCCCCGTGGCACCACTCTTCCGCTCACCAGAGCCGACACGCCTAGCTCACTGCCGACCGTTTGCACGTCAACATCTTTCCCCTTGTACCGAAAGACAGAGTTGCGAGACCTCACCTTCAACAGTGGTACATGTGCGAGGTTACCGATCAACGATTCGGTGATGCCGTCGCTGAGATAATCGGCATTGGCATCTCCACTCCCGTTCGAGAAGGGGAGCACGGCAATCGAATCAATCTGGGCTGCCCTGCTAGATCGCAGGTACCAAGCACCACCTGCCGCCAGTCCAATGACCGCGCTACATGTAGCTAGGACGATCCAGAGCTTGTGATGTTTGAGGGTGTTGTCAGCTGATGCTTGCGTGGCAACGATCTTGGTGGACTCTGTCTGGCGTTTCAGCCGCTGGAGTTCCGCTCGCATATCTGAAGCGTGCTGATAGCGCAAAGCGCGGTCTTTGTCCAAAGCGCGATTGATGATCCGTTCCAAGTCCACTGGGAGGTCGGGGTTCAATCGCACTGCTGACGTTGGCGTCCCATCCAGAATGGCTTTAAAGATTACACCTGAGGTTTCTCCACGAAACGGCAATGCGCCTGTCGCCATCTCGTACAACACCGCGCCGAACGAGAATAGGTCTGTGCGAGCATCAAGTTCCTTGCCCTTGACCTGTTCGGGAGACATGTAGGCGACCGTGCCCAGCGTCGAACCGGGACTCGTAAGGTTCTCCTCCGAGCCGATGGTTGGGGCGCTCGTGGCAACGCTGTCCGGCTTAAGAGCGACCTTCGCCAACCCGAAGTCCAAAGCCTTCGCCTGACCTCGATTCGTGACAAATATGTTGGCCGGCTTAATGTCCCGATGAACGATCCCTTTTGAGTGTGCTGCGTCTAACGCGTCGGCGATCTGGATGCCCAGATCTAGCACAGTTTCAATCTGCAGCGGCTTACCTGCGATCATGTGCCGGAGGGTCTGCCCCTCCAATAATTCCATCGCGATAAAAGCTCGCCCATCGACCTCATCAATCTCATAAATGGTGCAGATGTTCGGGTGATTCAGAGAGGACGCGGCTTTAGCTTCCCGCTGGAATCGGCTGAGAGCCTGTGAATCGTTAGAAAGATCATCAGGAAGGAACTTGAGCGCAACGTGTGGACCGAGCTTCAGGTCTTCTGCTTCATAGACCACGCCCATGCCTCCGCCGCCGATCTTGCGGAGGATGCGGTAATGGGAGATGGTTTGGCCGACCATTCGACGAAGCGCCACGCAAAACGCGGCTTCATCTTACGGAGCGACTACCCGGCAGTCAATGATGCTTGGTTTGGAATTCAGGAAGCTTCCGGGTCCTTGGAACCAGACGGGCAAACAAAAAAACAGGCCGCTCAGGGGGAGGCGTTGAGCGGCCTGGTTGGCGAAGTCCTCCGGGGAGGAGGAGAAACTTGTTTACATCGACGACGGATTGTTCCCAGTCGTCGCGGGCGTCGACTGATTCTCGCCCTGCTTGTTGGTCATCAGGCGAACATCGACGCGGCGGTTCCCGGCGCGTCCGGTAGAAGTCTTATTCGAATCCACCGGCTTGTCTTTGCCGAGTCCGATCACGTAAATCTTGTGCGCGGGCACGTTGTATTTCGACGCCAGATACTGAATAACGGAATTGGCGCGGCGCTGGCTCAGATCATAGTTGTAATCGGCCGGGCCAACCGAATCGGTTCCACCTTCGAGGGCGATGATGTATCCCTTGGTGTTGGAGATGGTGGCGGCCAGTTGATCGAGCGCCTCTTTCGCTTTCGGCGTCAGATTGTCCTTGTCGAAGCCGAATTTGACTGAGGTTTCGGCCACGGCTTTGTAATTGTCGAGGTTCGCAACCGTATCGCTCAGGACGCCGATGCGGGTGTTGGCGGAATCGGCGGTTTGCTGTGCATTCTGCGCGTTCGTCGCTGCGGTCTGCGTTTTCTGCTCGACCTCGGCGGTCTTGGAGTTCACGGCCTGGATGCCGGCCTGGGCGCGCGCATCGACGTCTTTAATGTCGCGGCTGTTCTTCGCCGTCAGATCGTCAAGCTCGTTGGCTTTGTTGATGAGGGGCGTGGTCTGTTCTTTGACATAGTTCTTGCTGGCGCAGCCGACCGTCGCCGCCATGCTGCTTGCCAGTAGGATCACTAACGAAGTGCGGTTCATAGAGAGGAAGCTCCTTATTTCCGTGACGTTCTTGGTGCGCCCAGTGGCGCGAGAACCTTAAATTTGAGGCCCTGGGAAATCTGAGTAGTACAAGTCCCGCGTTTACTTTTGCACGGCTGATGCCAGTTGTCCATACTGTCGACTACTGAATTAAGTATATCCCTTTTCAATAGCTTGCGGCAGACTGGATGGCGTGACAGGGAAGTGGGTGCCAGCCATTTGTGACGAAATCAGCACATTTGGGATGGAAATTTTATATGGTGAGGGCTTAGGCTGCCCGGCGCTGCCAAGACAGACTTCTATCGCAGAGAGCGCCGAGAACTGCCGCAGAGATCGCGGAAGGCACCCCTGTGCGATCTTGTCCGCGTGCTCTGCGGACTTTCTCAGCGAACTCTGCGTTTAGATCTTTCCGATCCTTACTTCCATACGCCCGTGATGGCTTCAGCTGCCCGGTCATTGGCGGTGAGCGGTTCGAGTCCAAAATTGTCTTCGATGGTTCGCAGAACGTTGTAATGCGTGTAGGGACGGTTGAGAACCTGCTTGTCTTGATCCTTCGCTTCCTTGACCATGTCGCCCAGAAATAGCGTGTATATGCGGTTATCACGATTGCCTGCCGATTCGTCGCAGGTTACTACCACCAGCGTTCCCTTGCGCAGTTTCTCCGGAAAGGTTTCATCGAGAAACTTCGTGAGCCAAGCCGCTGCCACAGTTACATTCGTGTTGTGGCCGTCATGGTTCATGTTGGGGGTGTAAAACGAGTACGCCGCCAGCCCTTTTTTCGCGTCCTCGACGAAGTAGTTATCACTTTTACTCGAGTCCACCCGGACCACATGGTCACACCACTTGCGCTGCACTTCCCGAAAGCTCAAGAACGGCACGTGGCGCCTTACATAGTCACCGCGCTTCTCGGCCACGTGCTGCCCGGCGACGTTCCAGGGACACGTGCCCGCGGGAAGCTCCTCGGCATACTGTTTGAAATCCAGACCGCCTTCGACCAGGCGATCTGCGATCGTTTTATGCGCGGCATCGTTCGGAAAGTTCACTTGATAATCGGCGAGATATCGCCCGCGACGGTGAATGCCGAAATCAGTGCCGGCGACCATGGCGAGATAGTTCGGATATGAAGGATGGAAGAGCGCGTGAAAGTTGACAAAACTCGCGCCCCTCTGCGCCAGCGCGGCGAGATTCTTATCCTGAATCGCGACCTCGTAGTCCATGTTTTCGAGCACGATGATCACGACGCGATCGAAGTGATGCGCGCTTGCCCGCGCCGCCGCGCGCTGCGCCTCTTCCCTCTTGCCTTCTTCGGATTTTCGGACTTCGGGAGTGGACTGGTTCGATTGCGATGAGTTCGGCGGAGATTGTGCGGCCATCAATGCACCGCATAGCCAAGCGCTCAAGAACAGGAGAAATTGTGAAACGGAAAGTCGAATTTGAGAGTTAATCATCGTCCACGCTGATACTAACTTAACCCAGCAGACAGAAAGCGCGCCGAGAAGACAAGCCAGCCTGACTCTACATTTTTTGCACCCGCTTGCGCATTCTTGTCGTCCCGCCGATACTGGTGCACTTCGTACAACTTGCAAATCTTATGAAAACCTTGATCCAGTTTTTCCGCAAGCCTGCCGTGGTTTCGTGCCTCATCCTGATCGGCGTATCGACGCTCGGCTTGCGAGCCGCGTCGCCCACCGCAGCCTCGGCCGCATCTTCTAACGCAGCGCTGGACACAGGGCAGGCTGCTAAATCGCCCGATGACCGGCACCCCACCGATCCTAAGTCGGTGGAATCGGTCGCCAATCCAGGTGCCGGGCCGGTGCCGATTTCGCAGCTTTACTACACGCGGAGCACCGCCGGTCCATCCTGGTCGCCGGATGGGCGCGAGGTTGTGTTCACTACAAATCTCACGGGCCGACTCAATCTCTGGAAAGTTTCCGCGTCGGGTGGCTGGCCGATCCAACTGCTCGAGTCCGACGATCGCCAATTCGGAGCGGCCTGGTCTCCCGACGGAAAGTGGATTGTCTTCGACCAGGATTTTGGCGGCGGCGAAATCTACGACATCTTGGCAGTCCCGGCTGATGGCGGCGACCCGATCAACCTGACCAACACGCCGGACGTTTCGGAGGTAAATCCGCGCTGGTCGCCGGATGGCAGCATGCTGGCGCTTTCCTATCGTCCCAAGACCTCGTCGACCATTGATATCGCGCTGCTCGATTGGAAGACGAGGCAGGTCCGCAAGCTCACCAATGAGCGGACGAAAAACCGCGAGTGGTTCTCGCCGATTTGGAGCGCCGACTCGAAGACCATTTATGCCAGCCGCGCCAATGCGGGGCACACGGACTCCGACGTCTATGGCATCGACGTCGCGACCGGCAACCAAGAGAACCTCACCCCGCACCAGGGTGACGTGCTGTACAGCGTCTCGTCGGTGTCTCCCGACGGTAAAACTCTTCTGATCACCTCCAATGAAAAGGGTGGATATGAAAACGTCGCGTTGCTCGATGTAGGCAGCAAGAAGCGGAGTTGGGTCACGGATCTCAAGTGGGAAGCTGGGGCCGGGCAATTTTCGCCAGATGGAGAGAGCTTCACCTACACCTTGAACGCCGACGGCCGCACCGACATCTATCTGGTTGACCGCAAGTCCGGCAAAGAAACGAAACTGGCGTTTCCGCCTGGCATCACGTTTCCGGCGGGCAATCCGACGGCGTTTTCGCGCTCCGGAGATCGGCTGTTGATTTCGCACCAGAGTTCGACGCAACCTTCCGATATCTGGATCTACGACATTGCCAGCCAAAAGGCGCGCCAACTGAGCTTTTCGGCTGTGGCCAGCCTGAATCCGGCGAGGCTGCCGGCATCTCAACTGGTGCACTACAAGACTTTTGATGGAAAGATCATCAGCGCATTTTTGTGGATGCCCTTCAATCTGAAGCGGGACGGAAACAATCCAGGCATTGTGCTGCCGCACGGCGGACCAACCGGCCAGCAGGTTGACTACTTCGAAAAAACCGCAGCGGCGCTGGCTACGCGCGGATACGTGTGCATCGCGCCGAACGTTCGCGGATCGACGGGCTACGGCATGGAATTTCAGCGCGCCAACTACAAAGACATTGGCGGCGGCGACCTACAGGATGAAGTCTATGCCGCGCATTTTCTCGCCGACACCGGCTACGTCGATGCGCACAAGATCGGCATCACGGGCGGCTCTTACGGCGGATACATGGCGATGATCGCCATTGGCCGTACTCCAGACGAATGGGCAGCTGCGGTCGAACTCTATGGCATTACCGACTGGCTGACTGAGCAGGAGCACGAAGAGCCGTCACTGCAGCAGTATGATCAGTCGATCTTGGGAGATCCGGTCAAAGATCGCCAGTCGTATGAAGATGCGTCGCCGCTGAAGTATTTCAGGAATGCCAAGGCTCCGCTGCTGATTCTGCAGGGCACGAATGACATTCGCGATCCCAAGGAGGAAGCTGATCAGGCAGAGACGATTTTGAAGAAGGAAGGCAAGATTGTCGACGCGCATTACTATTCCGACGAAGGCCACGGCTTCGAGAAACGCGAAAACCAGATCGACGCGATGCAGCGTACGGTGGACTGGTTCGACAAATATTTGAAGAACAAGCAGTGAGCCACTGGAAAAGCTCTCAGCGAGCTCTGCGGGCGTTCTCGGCGTGTTCAGCGATTTGCTATGTTTTTGATCGCAGAGTGCGCAGAGAAATTCCGCAGAGGTCGCAGCCGTTCAAGTCTTCGTCGAGCTTTCCGGGAAGGCGTTCTCCGCATAAGCTCGCAGAATTTCCGCGACGCTCCAGGCCTGCGCGACGCATCCGCACGGACGGTGCGGCGCGTCGCCTTCAAAAATCTCTGGAATCTGACCCAGCCCTTGCGATTGTGCAAACGCTTTCAAAGGCGCGAGCCACTCTGCGACTTGAGATTTCACGGCATCGCTTTTTCCATGCACTCTTACATAAGCGGTGATAAACGGCCCGAGTAGCCAGGGCCAGACCGTGCCCTGGTGGTAGGCGCCGTCCCGCTCGTATTGGCTTCCGGCATAGTGCCCGCGATATTGCGGATCGTTGGGAGAGAGCGTGCGCAGCCCGTAGGGAGTCAGCAGATGTTCACGAACTTTTTCCACTACTGCCCTGGCGCACTCATTCGACAACATGCTGTGCGGCAGGCTGACCGCGAAGATCTGATTCGGCCGGATCGACGGATCAGGCGCACCGCCATTGACCACATCGAACAGGCATCCCGTTTGCTCATTCCAAAACAATTGATTGAAGGCCCAACGCGTCAGCGCAGCCGAGTTCCGATAGTGCTTTCGTCCGGCCTTGTCTCCGAAGTTCTGTGCCATGTCGGCCATGATGCAAAGAGCGTTGTACCAAAGGGCCTGGATCTCGACCGGCTTGCCTTGGCGAGGCGTGACGACCCAATCGCCGACCTTGGCGTCCATCCAGGTCAGTTGCACTCCAGCTTCACCGGATGTCAGCAAACCGCTGGGATCCATTTTGATGCCGTAGCGCGTTCCGCGAACGTGCCAACTGATGATGTCGGTGAGCACCGGGTACAGTTCGTCGCGGAGAAAATCGGAGTCGCCGGTTGCGGCCAGGTAGGCACGGGCCGCCTCAAAGAACCAAAGCGTCGCATCCACTGTGTTGTATTCCGGCGTCTCGCCGCCATCTGGAAACCGGTTTGGCAGCATGCCGCGATCGACGTGTCTTGCGAACGTCCGCAAGATCTCTCGCGCGACCTCGTGCCGGCCAGTGGTGAGGGTCAGGCCCGGAAGCGCGATCATCGTGTCCCGGCCCCAATCGGTGAACCAGTGATAGCCTGCAATCACGGTTTTCTGATTGCCGCGAGAGACGATGAACTGATCTGCTGCGGTCGCTAGGGTCTTTGCAAATCCATCGGCACTGGGAATCGAGACCAGGGACTTACCGCGCCGCTCGATTTCCGCTCGACGAAATTCCGCAGCTCGTGAAATGTCTCGTTCTTCGGTGGACGCGATCACCGAGGCTTGCGGGCGAAGTCTGAGATCGAAAGTCAGACTAAAGGGATTGAAAAGGTCCTCTGAAAAATCCAGACCGCGTTCCTGCTCCACGCGATATTCAAAGTTGCGATACCAGTAGCCGGTTTTTCTGAGTTCGGCGGCATCGTGCGCCAGATGCAGCGGCGCCAGACCCTGATAGGGAGCGACGATTGCCAGTTGCGGGCGAGTTTGCACATTCGAATTCAGGGCCGAATTCTCATGCGTCGTGCTGTGGTAGTCCCGAAACGCGATCAATGGCCGTAGTTCCAGACGCAGGCTCTTCGGCGATTCCGGATGATTGTTTTTCTTGAGTTCGTATTGGATTACGGTGCTGTTCTCCCCACGAACCATGAACACCGATTTTTCAATCCGAATGCCTTCGATTTCATAGGTGAAAACAGGAAAAGGATCAAGGCGAAAGCCGGCCAGATACTGGAAGCCCTGCGGATGAATCACGCCCGGGTACTGATTGGCTGAGAGTTCGTAGGCGTCGCCATCAATGCGTAGGACTTCTTCCAGCTTTGAGAGCAGGACGAATCGGCCTAGAAGAGGCGTGGCGGCGACCAGCAATCCGTGATAACGCCGCGTGTTGAGACCAACGATGGTTGAGGATGCGAATCCGCCGAGCCCGTTTGTCTCCAGCCATTCGCGGGCAAGTGCCGACTCCAGGTTGCGGCAGATCTCCTTGCTGAACTGGATCATGGCTTAGCTTTGCCGCTCGCGCGCTTCCCCGCTCTGCTGCAGGAGTTTTGTGACGAGGCCGGTCCAGCCCGTTTGATGGCTGGCGCCGATACCCGCGCCGGAATCGCCGTGGAAGTATTCGTGGAACAGAACAAGATCTTGCCAGTGCGGGTCGGTGTGGAAGTTCGGCACGTTGCCGAGTGCCGGACGAACCCCATCGGTGTCGCGCGTGAACAGCGACGTCAGCCGTCGCGATAGTTCGGCAGCCACATCCCAGAGAGTCATCATCTTTCCTGAGCCGGTGGGAAATTCAACTGTGAAGCTGTCGCCCAGGTAATGATGGAATTTCTGCAGAGACTCGATCAAAAGGAAATTCACCGGAAACCAGATTGGCCCGCGCCAGTTGGAATTTCCG
Organism: Candidatus Sulfotelmatobacter sp.; assembly: GCA_035710725.1. Lineage (GTDB taxonomy): Bacteria > Acidobacteriota > Terriglobia > Terriglobales > Acidobacteriaceae > Sulfotelmatobacter. Next base: position 22,669 of record DASTCY010000057.1, read on the forward strand.
CCGAAAAGTCCAGTCGAGGATTCTCCCGGCTCATAGCCGACGCGATACTCCATGCCATTCACGTGCAGCGTGTAGGGATTTTGCAGATGAAATCGCGAGAGGGCGCGAATGCCATATGGCGACAGAAATTCGTTTTCATCCAGCATGTAGGCCAGCATCCGACGCAGTTGCTCTGGATTCGCGATGGATAGCAAGCGCCGTTCGCCTCGCCCCGCCGTTCTCATACATGCCACGTTTTCGGTGAGATCGGGACGGTTGTCGATGAACCACTGAAAGCGGCGCTTGAAACCAGGCAAGCGCTCGAGCAGTTCCGGTTCCAGCGTTTCGACGGCAAACAGCGGAATCAACCCGACCATGGACCGGATTTTCATCGGAAAATGGGCGCCGTCGGGCAGCTTCAGCACGTCGTAGAAAAATCCATCTTCTTCGTGCCACAAACCCATGCCGTCGTGACCGCGATGTCCGACGGCATGTGCGATGTAGATGAAGTGCTCCCAGAACTTGCTGGCCACGTCTTCGTAGCACGGCTCGTGCTTGGCCAACTCCATGGCCATGGCCAGCAGATTGAGCGTGTACATCGCCATCCAACTGGTGCCGTCGGACTGCTCGATATGGCCGCCGGTGGGCAACGGCGCGCTTCGATCGAAGACGCCGATGTTGTCGAGGCCGAGGAATCCGCCCTGAAAAATATTCATTCCATCGGCATCTTTGCGGTTCACCCACCAGGTAAAGTTCAGCAGCAGCTTGTGGAAGACGCGCTTAAGGAACTCGCGGTCCCCTTTGCCACTACGCTTCTTGTCGATCTTGTACACACGCCACGCGGCCCAGGCATGCACCGGCGGATTCACGTCGGCAAAGGCCCACTCGTAGGCAGGGATTTGCCCATTCGGATGCATGTACCACTCGCGCAGCATCAGCGTTAGCTGTTCCTTGGCAAATTCGGGATCGAGCAGCGCCAGCGGAATACAGTGAAAGGCCAAGTCCCATGCCGCGTACCACGGGTACTCCCACTTGTCGGGCATGGAAATGACGTCGGCGTTATAGAGGTGCGGCCATTCGCGATTCCGGCCATTCTTGCGCTCTTCAGGCGGAGCGGGATTGCCCGGGTCGCCCTGCAGCCAGTCTTTGATCACATAGTGATAGAACTGTTTCGACCACAGCATTCCCGCGAAGCTCTGGCGCATCACGTTTTTTGCGTCGTCCGACAGTTCCTGGGGGATGATCGTGGCGTAGTATTCATCGGCTTCACGCTGCCGCAGTGCGAGGACTTCTTCGAAGCCCGCAAACGCACTCTTGTTTTTGAAATTGGAACCGGAAAGTCGCAAGCGAATTTCTTTTGTTTCGCCGGCAGGAATCGAAAGCACATAATGCGTGGCGGCCTTCGTTCCCTTGCGCTCGGGGTTGACCGCGTCTTTTGCCCCGTGCACAACGTAGTCGTTGATGCTGTCTTTCACGTATGGCGGGTGACTGCCGGCGCCGAAGAGCCGCCGGTAATTCGTTTCGTTCTCCGTGAACAGCAACTCGGGAGAATCCTCACAATACAGAAAGCGCTTGCCCAAGGGATTCGAACTTAGTTCGATGACCGGATTCGGAGCAGGCCGCGATTGCCGCAAACTGGGTCGGCCATGGCCGTTTACCCATGACCAGGTATTGCGGAACCAGATTGTGGGCAACAGGTGAAGATTGGCGGGATTTGGTCCGCGGTTCGCGACTGTGATCTTGATCAGAATGTCTTCGATATCGGCCTTGGCATACTCGACGAAAACGTCGAAATAGCGCCTGTCATCAAAGACGCCGGTGTCGATCAACTCGTATTCGGTCTGATTTTTTCCGCGTTTATGGTTCTCGTCGAGCAATTTCGCGTAAGGAAACTCAGCCTGGGGATACTTGTACAGAAACTTCATGTACGAGTGCGTTGGCGTGCTGTCGAGGTAGAAGTAGCACTCTTTTACGTCTTCGCCGTGATTCCCTTCGTTGCCTGTCAGGCCGAAAAGGCGCTCTTTCAGGATCGGGTCGCGTTCGTTCCAGAGGGCGAGAGCAAAGCAGACGAATTGATGGCGGTCGCAGATTCCGGCCAGCCCATCTTCATTCCAGCGATATGCGCGCGATCGCGCCTGATCATGCGGAAAATATTCCCAGGCGGCGCCGTTTGGGCTGTAGTCTTCGCGCACGGTACCCCAGGCGCGTTCGCTTACATAGGGTCCCCAGCGTTTCCAGTGCTTCTTGCGTTCCGATGATTCGGAAATCCTGATTTCTTCTTGCGTCATGAACTAGATTCGATTCGCGCCCAAAAACCTGCCAGCCTCATGCATCCAGCACGACATCTGCTAAAGGCCGGCTGACACAGGGGAGGACAAATCCCTGCGCCTTCAACTCCGCAGTCAGGGCCTCTTCAGATTCCATTTGCACCTGGCCGCTGACCAGCCTGGTCCGACAAGTCCCACAGACTCCTTGCCGGCAACCGGAGGGGATCAAAACGCCGTTCTTTTCCGAGCTCTGCAGCAAGGTTTCATCGGGCGATATTCTAAAGGCCAAAGCGGACCGGTCAAACTTGATTTCGAGCGAACCGGTGCTGGCTGTGGCTGAGGGCTGGATCGAAACTCCGCCGCCAAAGCTCTCTTGCAAGATGCGAGCAGGATCCACTCCCTTTTCCTTGAGCAGATTCCGCGCCAGCTCCATGAAAGCCGGCGGCCCACAGAGGAAGAACGTCGAACGTGCTGCGTCATTCACCTCGCGTTCCAGGATCTCGCGGCGCAGGCGTCCCTTCCATCCACTCCAATCGGAATTCGGCTGAGATACGACCATCACGTTGCGGAATTCATTGAGCCGGCCTTGCAGGGCTGCCAGCTCGCGTTTGAAGAATACATCGTGCTGGCTGCGTACGCAGTAGATCAGAGTGACTGCCGTTGGCAGACACAGGTCGTCGATGTAGCGCAGTATCGAAATCATCGGAGTGATTCCGCTCCCGGCCGCGATCAGGACGATCTGCGAATGCTTGTCCTCCTCGAAGTAAAACTGCCCGTAGGGGCCTCGGGCTTTTACCGTGAGCCCGACCGCAGCTTTGTCATTCAAAAAGTGCGAAACATAGCCGTTTTCCACTCTTTTGGGCGTGATCTCGATGAAACTGCGTTGCGTTGGCGACGAGCAGATCGTGTACGAGCGCAGGACCGGCTTGCCGTCGATCATCCACTCGAAAGTAAGGAATTGGCCGGGACGGGCCGCGATCGTGCGATTGGGGGGCAGCAGAAACCGGAGAGTCCGAGCGTCGGGCGATTGTTGCTCGACTCGTGCCAACGTCAGATGCAGAAGGTCAGCCGCGCTGGCTGGTCGTTGAACTGTTGGCGTAGCAGGCGAAGTTTTCACTTCGGTAGCAGGTCTGGGCTTGCGAGCGGTAAAGTATCCAGCCGCCGACATCAGAAGCGCCACAGCGATCACGGTGATAGAAACTTCACTGGAGACCTGGGTGGAAGCCGCTCCTGCAAGAAAATGTACGGCCAAGTTGATGGCGACCAGCGTAAACGCAATCGCAAAGATGCTTGTACCGAGTGCCGTCAACACACCGCGCGCAGCCTTTTGATATCGGGCGACGATCACCTTCACCAGCAGCAAAGGCGCCAGGGACAAAGCCATAATTGCGTGCAAAATAACGCGTGCCGGAAGCTCGTCCGGCAGGCCTTTGATGCGCATCATCATGAAGTAGCAAAGAACGATAAAAAGCGTGATGAAGGCGTAGCCAACAATGCGGTGAATCTGCGTCCACAGCCTCGCGCCTCGCGGCGACCCGCCACGGTTGCTCAGCATGTTCCATACGTTGAAACCGGCCAGGAATACAAAGAGGCTCGCCAGAGCCAAAACCGTAGTGCGCACCGGGCCTGCTTTCTAAGGCATGAAAGTTCGCGCTCAATGCCGCGCTAGCTCTGATAACTCCGCTTAGGAAGATTTATTCCCTGACCAAAGTTCCTAGTTCACAGAGGGTTACGAAAGAATTGGCAGGCTTGATTTGGGCTGCGCGCGGGCCTAGCGTTGCGGACGCCGGTCGATACGAATCGAATATCCAACGGCGAAGAAATGGCTCGGAGCCGCAGGGGACACTCCAAACCCGAAATGCGCGTCGATCTGCTGTCTGGGAGTGATTCTGTAGGCCGTGCCGAAGTGAGCCATCTGCTTTGAGCCGCCGATCTGAGCGAAGTCACCGGCATATTCAACGAATACACTCCAGGGTTCGGTGATTTCCTTCTCGGCCATGAATGTCGGCTCCCACACCAGGTCTCGCTTTCCGCTCAGGGTGTTCCAGAAGAGCGACTGCATGCCCCCAATTGACCAGCCGCTCCCGAACTCTCGAGACCAGGGGAACTTGATGAAGGGGTCGAAGCCGTGACTTGAGATCCGATTTGCGCCCGTGGGCAGGCTCAGCGCAGCAATGACGGACAACTCGAAATTTTTCCAAAGTGGCCCAATCTGCTGCTTCATGCCAATGGCGACGTCCCCGAACCCAGAGGGCGCGTTCAGCTGAGTGAAATTCGTAGAATAGTTTGGGGTCACGAGCCGGAGTTCGGTCCTTGCAGAAAGTCCGTAGCGTACGAGGGTTTCGGCAGCATCAACTGCACCGACCCCATGATCGTCAGTCCACGTGATTCCGTTCTCCAGCTGGAAGCTGGCTTCCGGGACCACGATACTCGATTCCGTCACATCCGGACGATCGGTCACGATGGGCGGAACCGATCCTGTCTCCTGGCTCTCCGCAATGCCCGATAGCAGGACCGCAGACAATAGAACCGCCCCAGCGCTCAAACACTTCACGTCTATGGCTTCCTTGCAGGGACGGTTTGTGCAGAATCAATTGAAATCTATTCCTAAACCGTAAAAACGCCGGGACCGCATCTCTATTCACTCTCCAAGGTCACAAAGTGCAGGGTCCCGGACCTCTCAATTTGAAGGACGAGCGGGGCATCGGCGCGAAGAGATTCGATCCGAGACCGGAGCGTGGCCACGTCATTGATGGTGGCTCCATTCAATGTGTGGATCACGTCTCCCGACAAGAGCTCATCTCCGGGTTGAGGGTGGAAATCCGCCATCTTGGCTGCGACTACGACTCCCCCTGGCAGGCGCACCGGGCCCAGCAGCGGAGCGATTTGAGCGTCAACCGTAAGGCCGAGAATTCCCAGCCGGGGTAACGGCCGGTCTTCCGCGTGAACAAGGTCTTCAAAGCGCTGCGGCCCGGTCGTTCTCTCCAGAACCGGCACATTGAATACGGACTTTTCTCCGGCGCGGAGAACTGCGATTTCCGCCTGTTCCCCAACTGCATACGAATAGAGATTCAAAGCCAAGTCGCGTACGTTCGTGATCGGTTTTCCGTGCACGCTCACGACAATGTCACCGACCTTGAGTCCAACCGCCTGCGCGGGGCTGTCGGGAATTACGTCCTCGATCAATACGCCATCTGCGATTGGCAAGCTGAGCGCCTGAGCGATCGCCGGGGTAATGGCGCGCACGAGGATTCCCACCTGATGATGGTGGACATGATGTTCCACCCGAATCTGATGGCAGATGGAGTCCACCACATTGCTGGGAATGGCGAAGCCGACCCCTTCGTTGCCTCCCGACTTGGTGAAGATGAATGTATTCACTCCGACCACCTCTCCCGCGGTATTGACCAGTGGCCCGCCGCTGTTGCCCGGATTGATGGCGGCATCGGTCTGAATAAATACCAGCGGGCTGTCAGCATCGAGCTGCCGATCGACGGCGCTGATCACGCCCATGCTCACCGAATTTTGCAGGCCGAGCGGATTTCCGAAAGCCAGCACGATCTGCCCCTGATTCAGGGAGCCGGAATCGGCAAATTTCAGGAACGGCAGCCCGTTCAGTTCGATCTTGATGACGGCCAGATCGGTTTGCTGGTCCATGCCGACCAGCTTGGCTTCCTGCAGGTGATTCGGAACGCCGGGAACGTCCTTGTTCAGTCGGACCAGCAACCGCCGCGCGCCCTGCACCACGTGCGCATTCGTGACAATGTACCCCTCAGCAGAAATCAGCAGCCCCGATCCGGAACTGCGTTGTTGCGACACGACTGTGCCGCCTGCCATTCCCTCCGCCTCCACCGCGTAGGAAGAATTGAAGATCTGGACTACGGCGGGCTCCACCTGCCTGGCCACCGCCTGCAACGATGTGCTGAGCTGTTCGAGGGAAGTGGTGACCGGTGCCTTGGGTGAAGTTTGAGTACCTTTTTGCACCGCCCCTGCAACGGTGACTGCGCAGCTCACGGACAGACCGAGCATGCAAAGGCGCACGCCATTCATAGTGATCTCCTCAGTAATTTCCGCGCTAACGCGGAGAAAAGCTGACGGCTAGCATAAGAACTGATTTCTTCAGCGGATTATTCCCATCTCGGCGAGATTCCAAGAAGAAGGGGGGCTTAGGAAATTGGATTCGCCGCAAGCAGAAACAAAATAGTAGGAGCTGTCATCCCGCAGTGCTGGCCGATCCCACACACTGCACTGCCGCTGCACAAACCTCGTCCGGTCCCTCCGAGAACTGGCGTTCTCGTCGAGATGATATCAGTAAATAACGGTCAACTATGTTGACGTCCTGGAAGACGCAGCGCCGGCCAACGCTTACTGAGGACATCAGTGCTTCAGAATTCCCTCGATCTGCCGCAGGTGGTTCAGGTCGTGTCCGGCGAACATGGTCGCGATGCGCTCGATGGATTCCTGTCCGCGTTCGGAATGCACGCCGTAGTGCTTCCATTGCTCCGGTGTCAACGAATTGAGCATGGCAAGATTGGCTTCGCGCAGCGTTCGGAAAAGCTCCAACGATTTTCGTGGATCGCGCTTTTCGTAGTGTCCGCTCTTGACCCACGCATCCTGATCAAAGGCCACAATGGGCGTGCCCGGCGCGCCCAGGATGAAGCGCATGCGAAACCCGCCCACGATCTCGGCATCGGCAAGATGAGCGACGATTTCGGTCACGGACCATTTATCTGGAGCAGGACGCTTGCGCAATTTGCTCGCACTCACGCCTTTTATCAGGCGCTCGAGCTTTTTCGGAGTGGCCGCCTGCACCGTGAGGGGCTGCTTACCGTCTAGGTAGCTAAGAACGCGTTGGGTATATTGCTGGGGAGTTTCGTTCATATGTTTCCGGTCTTTCGTCGTCGTCTTTCAATCGACCAAAACTGTCATTCCGAGCGGAGCAATGCAATGTTACTGCGCGGCTTTCTGGCCCGCCGTAAACGTCGTCCATGGGCCGGCTTTCATATCGCGCAGCAGCGGCTTCTGCCACGAGTACTCGGGATGGTGCTCCAGAAAATCCGCCGCAACAAAATCGGCGCCGCATGGATGTCCCGCCCTGGCGACAAAGGTCATCTTCGCCGCCATCCTGCTGTCGGCCGCCTTGCCCTGCACCGCGCCGCCAGGATCGTACGCATCCCATCCCCACTGCTTCACGCCGCGTGGCGAGGCATCCACGTGACCGCACAGCGAGCGCTCGTTGCCCGTCGGCTTCTCGGAGGCATTTTTCTCAAAGCTGTCGACGTGATCCGAGAGATAACGCTCGGCAAAAGCAACATCGATCGTGCCTTTGGCCTGCTGCACCATCTCGTCGGCACGAACATGTCGCGCATTTGCGGAAGACGAAAGATCCTTCGGATCAAACTCCGGAGTCTCCTCTGCCAGCACCTTGGGATCGCGGGCAAAATTCGAACTGACAAAATAGCCGTCTTTCGTTCGCCACAACGGCGTATTCTTCAGCCCCAGCTCCAGATAAGCAATCTCCCCGGTTTTGCGGTCGCCGATCAGCCAGTCGTTGGCATATCCGCCATTATTGCCGTCTTTGATGATGCGCACATAGTCGTCAATGCTCTTGGAATATTGCAACGCTTTGCGCGAACGCATGAACTCTGGCTTGCCGTTCGGATCCCAGCCCTCGAATTGCGTGATGGTGGTTTCGGTGATCATGATGCCGGCGGCGTTCACGCCGAAGTCGTCGTCGCTGGTGATCACGCCCGGGAAGCCGTCCATCAAGATGCGCTGACCGTGTTGAGGCACGATGTCGAAGATCACGACCCAGCGCTCGCCGGCCAGATAGCTGGTCCAGTTGTTGTGGGCGATCACGATCTGATGATCTTTCGTATAGCTGCCGGTCGCGATGAAAGCACTGCAGTTTCCCGGCGGCTTCAGCCCCGGCGGATTGGCAGATTTCTGCTGTTTATTCAGCCACGGGACGTAGTAGTCGGCGAGCTCCTCAAACGCATTCAGCGCCACGATATCGTCGAGTTCGAGATCGACGCCGTGCGCCTTCACGCCGTCGGCGATGCCCTGCAGCTCCTGCTGATATTCCGCGTCGATGTGCGGCCACAGCATCTCGTGCGCGGCCTTGCGGAAGAACTCCCAGTCGCGGCCGGATTGGTGCGTGTCGAACAGCTTGATGGCAGCAAATGAGTCGGCAATCTCAGGAGCGAGCAGATAGCCGTGCTGGAAACCGATGTCGGCGGGAGAGCCCTCGAGGTGAACATATGTCCATCCGCCCTGCTGGAATCGGTAGGCCTTCTGCAGCCGCGGGCTGCCGGCCGCGTCATTTTGCGCAGCCAGACAGATGGTCGCGCTCAACGAAAGGATGGCCGCAAAGCCGATGATCGAAAATCCTCGAAATCGCACGCTAGACATGATGTGTTCCCTTTCCGGGGAAGATCGAACGAGTGCCAGCCATTCTAGCCGAGAATGCTCGTTTTCTGCTGGCTGGCACGGTACAAGTAAATCAATAATGGAGAATGGCGTGTAGTGGAGAACGAGTTTTGCAGCCGTCATTCCGAGGAGATCGCAACTCTGGCAGGGACCGGACGAGGCTGCTGTACACAGTGTATCGGAGCCATCGATCTGCATGCGCCAGTGATGTCCCTCGCAACGACACACGCAGTGTCAGCTGACGTAAGGTCCCTCTCTCGGCTGCGCCGAGTTCGGGATGACAACTCATAACTAGAGAATCGGCTACAGGTCCGTTCTTTGCTCGGGATGGTGCGACAGGTACCAGCAGGGAAAATATCCGACGTGAGGATAGAGCGAGTGCACGCAGGTCCAGGGCTGCGTTGGATCGAAGATGAACTGTACTTTGTTGTTTTTCTGCGCGACAGCGTAGTAATGCCGCACCGTCACCGAGCCGTAGGGCTGCCAGTTGCCTAAGATGCGAACGCGTAACACTGCCCAGTCCACGACGAAGGTAATTCCGAACAACAGCAGCGCTATCGCGAAGAATCCGAGAACGATTTTTTGCAGCTTGCGCAGGGGCGGAGTCGCCGGCATTTGCTCGACATTATAGGGAGATGGCGCAAATTGGCGCTTTCCGGCCAGCCCGCGTTGCTGTCTAATAATCAGCTACCTCCCCAAAAAGACATGGCAGATTCTGCTCCCCAACCGGCTGCTAAACTTTTTCGCTCATGGCGAGACATTGCCGTGGAGATTACGAAAGCAAAGGACCCCAGGCGGCTGATCGAATTGAGCGAAGAGCTGAATCAGGCGCTGGGAGAGCAAGACGCCGAGTTGCCCGGCGATAACAAATCCGACTGATCGACATACCTGATGTTTCAGACAGGGCCGCATTCGTCCCTTCGTTGACATTTGCCTCTGCCCAAGGCAAACTACCGAATTCGCCGGGGAACGCGTTTGGCGAAGGCCTAACCGATGTGCTTTACGCATCGACACAGGCCGCGCAATCTGTTCCCTTCGTCTATGGCCATGACCGAGCAACGGGTGTCCTACACGCTGCCCTCTACTCTCGAGACTGTGGACAGTGCGGAAGAGAAAGCTACCCGTATCGCCGCCGAGCTCGGCTTCGGCGAAGATGAAGTGATGCAGATTTCCATGGCTGTGCGCGAAGGGGCGGTCAACGCCGTCTTGCATGGCAACGCCTATGCGCCGGAAAAACAAGTGACGCTCGCGTTTGAGCACACTCCGGAGGAACTGGTCATCACCATTCGCGACCAGGGCGCAGGCATGGATTTGAGCAAGATTCCTAATCCCCTCGCGCCGGAGAACTTACTGAAAACTTCCGGCCGCGGAATTTTTCTGATGCGCTCGTTCATGGACGTGGTGGAGATTCGCCCGTCCCAGACGGGCACCGAATTGAAATTGATCAAGCACGTCCACGGAACATCCGGGGGCGGCAAGGAGGCTTCCCAGTGACAATGAAGGTAGGTACTCGGCAAGTAGATGGAGTCGCCATCGTCGACTGCAGCGGCCGCATCACCCTCGGTGAAGGCAGCGTCATTCTGCGTGACACGGTGCGCGATCTGCTCTCCAAAGGCAACAAGAAAATCCTGCTCAATCTGGCAGACGTGAACTATATCGACAGTTCGGGCATCGGCGAACTGGTCAGCGCCTTTACCACCACCAAAAACCAGGGCGGCGAACTCAAGCTGCTGAAGCTGACGAAAAAAGTGAACGACCTGCTGCAGATCACCAAGCTGTACACCGTCTTCGACGTGAAAGATGACGAAGCTGGGGCGGTGAAATCGTTCAAATAAAAGTCTCTGCACAAATAGCTTGCAAGAGCCGGTCACAGACCGGCTCTTTGTTTTTTTGCGCAGATATCTTGTGGATGTCGTCTTGTCGTCCCGACGAGACGAACGAATGGGCAACGCAGCCGATGAGGCCGCTCATGGCGCATGCACGACATTTCCTCCTCACGACTGCGTAGAAACAGCTGGCTGTCGTAAGGTCCCTCTCTCGGCTACGCCGAGTTCGGGAGACATCCTCAGTGGGTGTTTTCATTTCGTTCCACTCTGGAACTGCCGCTGAAAATTCTGCGATGAATCACAGACGGCCGCGACTCTGCGTTCCTACAATCCAAGCATGTCCCGTCGACAATGCTTCCGCCTGGCGCTGGTATTCCTCGCCATCGTGACACTCAGTCCATTTCTTTTTGCCTCCGATTGCATCGCTATTAGCGACGCTCGCCAGCACATCGGCGAGGTTAAGTGCGTGACCGGCAAAGTCGTGCGCGTGCAGGTTGGAACACAGGGTATCCACTTCCTTCATTTCTGCGAAGACGCCGCCGCCTGCCCCTTTTATGTGGTCGTGTTTCCCCATGATCTGAAAGATGTGGGGGACGTGCGCAATCTCGCAGGACGCCAGATCGAAATTCGCGGCGAGCTCAAACTGTATGACGGGCGGCCTGAAATGATCCTTAGCCGCATCAGCCAAATCTCCGGCGGAGCGGCCATGATCCCTGCACTCCCCAAAAATTACGACGTGGAAAAAACCGGGCACTACAGCGCCGGCCGCCTGCGTCCTACCAAGAAGCCGAAGCGGACCCGTGGTAAGCCCTCGCCCACCGCGACCTACGGCAATGAGGCCGACGTGGAAGAGCCATGAGCAGGGCGTTTTGTGGCGACTGGTGCTAGTGAACCGATAGAATTAGTCCACGAGGCTCATATGGCTGATATGTCCCGAGAAGTGGCGCGTCTGTTGGAGCAAGCTCTTTCACTTTCGATCGAAGAGCAGGAGGCATTGGCAGACTCTCTGATCACCAGCCTTCGCGGCAAGGTCGACCAAGGCATACAAGCGGCTTGGGAAGGCGAGATTCGCGAGCGGATCGCGGATCTCGACTCGGGAAAGGCAGGCACCGTGTCATGGGAGAAAGTCCGCAGGCGCAATCTCGCAAAGCTGCCTCATGCCACGTAGCCATGTCGAACTTCACGAGAAGGCTGGCGCCGAATACGACGCGGCCTTCGATTGGTACCTTGCCCCGTAGCCCCAGTTCCGCCTCCCGCTTTGACCGCGAAGTGACCGACGCATTACAGCAAATCGCCTCGCATCCGCACCGCTGGCCTGAAGGTCTGCTCAAGGCTCGCCGGTTTCTGCTTCGACATTTTCACTATGCCTTGGTTTATCGAGTAAAGGAGGCTGGCAACGTCCAGGTGCTTGCTATTGCCCACCTGAGCCGCAAGCCTGGTTATTGGAAGGGCCGCACTTAGCGTTTACACCATTCCCTTCCTCAGCTCGTCCAGCGGATACTTCGTTCCGCGCCACACAATCCCGTCATGCCACAAGGTCAGAATCATGGATCGCATCAGGGTATAAATGAAGAGCAGCGAGCTCACCGGGTGCAGCAAGTAGTAATACGCGGGCACGCCCGAGCGCCGCGACATGCCAACGTAAATAATGAATATCGAGCCGAGCGCGATAGCGTACGGCAGCCGCTCCCAGCCATGCGCCAAGTAAATTCCAATGAACGGGAGAAGATTCAGAAATGCCAGACCGACCGCCGAAAGCAGCGTCCGCGGCCACTGAAACGAAAGCACGGCAAAAAAGTTCTTGGTTAGATTGTTGACCACGCCCATGGCGCCTTTCGCCCAGCGTATCGAAATCAGGTCGCCGCCGAAAACATTGCGCTGGCGAAAGCCTGCGTTCTTCACGACTTTTCCCAGTTTCATATCGTCGAGCACTTCCATGCGCAGCGCCTCATAAGTGCCGACAGCTTCGTAGACGCTACGCCGCACTAGATTGAATGCGCCCACGCCCATGTGATCGTCGGTGCTTGGGTCGGCCACTTTCCAGGGCCGGTGCCCGAACATGAACATCGTCTGGAAAAACGCGATCATCATGAACTCGCCCGGACTCTTCATGATCATCTGCGGAAACAAAACGAGGTGGTCGGCATGCTCGGCCTCGGCGTAGGCGAGCGCTCGCCGCAGTGAATCTGGTTTGAACAGCACATCGGCGTCGGTGAACAGCAACCACTCACTTCTGGCTTCATTTGCCGCTGTCCACATCGCATGCGTTTTGCCGAGCCAGCCGTCGGGCAAGAACTGATGATGAATGACTCGCAACGACCGAGGTTGCCCCATCCTTCGCGCTTTTTGCGAAGGGTGGGAATCCTCAGAAAAGCGTTCCAGAATCTCTCCGGTCCGGTCCGTCGACCGATCATTCACCGCAATCACTTCGTAGTTGTCGTAGTCCAGCGAAAGCAGCGTCTGGAGCGCCGGCTCGAGTGTCTCTTCTTCGTTCCGCGCGGGAACAATAATCGAGACGCTCGGATTTCCCTCTGCCCGTACTGGATTCGTGTTCCACTCCGGACGCGAGACATCCGCCACGTGCGGCATGCCAAGGGCGGCGTCAATGATGCGGGAAAACCAGGCCAGCGCCAGGATGGTGCCGGCGATCCAGTGAAAGTAATGCATTGAGTTATGTCTTGGCTTCAGCCAACTTCTCGCCCAGCTTTACCTGCGGTGCAAATCTCATCCCATAAAACAGGACGGCGGAAGAAATCGCGGTGGCCACCACGGTGCTGATAAATCCGGATTCGAGAGACGAGCGGTCTGACACCTTGCCAATCAGCCAGGGCGAAAAAGCGTCCCCGAGGAAGTGGATCACAAACAGATTGACCGCGATGGCGGTGGCGCGAATATGCGACCCCACAGAATTGATGACGGCGGCGTTGAGGGGCGCCGTATTGAGCAACAGGAGAAAGCCCGCGAGCGCAATGCCGGGAATCATCGCGGGGCCGCGATTGAACAGGGCCACCATCATCACCGGAATGCCGAGTCCCATGCTGGCCGCAGATACCAGGTAGTAAGCACTCCGCGTGCGGCGCATCAGACGGTCGCCCAACCATCCACCGAGCAACGAGGCAATGGTTCCGTCAATTGCAATGATGATGCCAAACAGATTATTTGCTTTGAGTAAGCTGTACCCTCGCATGCGCGACAGGAATGTCGGCATCCACACCAGCAATCCGCCTTGGGCAAACGTCATCATCGCCATGCCTAGCGTCGCGGTCAGGAACGCGGGGTTGCGCACCAGTCCGAGTACCGTGCCACGCTCCGGCGTTTCCTGGAGCGAATCAAATTGCCCGCGCGGCGGCTCTGGCATCAACATCACAATCGCTCCCAGAAGAAAACCCGGGAAGCCGGCCAGCAAAAACGGCGCGCGCCAACCATAGTGAGTGCCGAAATATCCGCCAATGGGATAGCCGAGCGCGAATCCAACCGGAATCGCGAGATAGAAAAATCCCAGTACGCGTCCGCGCATCGACTCGGGATAGAGGTCGGCCACAACGGTCGGCGAAATCGTGACGAAGCTGGCTTCCCCCACGCCGACCAGCGTATGCCGGATCAGCAGTGCGTTGTAGCTGTGCGTCACGGCGGTGAGCAGGGTGGCGCCGCTCCAGGCGAACGCGCCGAGTCCGATAATAAGGCGCCGAGAGTATCGATCGGCGAGCGGGCCCATCAGCGGGGCGGCCAACGTGTAGAAGATCAGAAACACCGTAGTCAGCCGCCCGATCTGCGCGTCGCTCACCCGAAACTCGCTCTGAATCAGCGGTTGCACCGCGTTCAGAACCGAGCGATCGACATAGTTGAGCAGGTTCAGCGCCGTCAGCAGCACGAGCGCGGTTCTGGGATAGAGTTTGGGAGCAGTCACAGTCGAGCGACTATAGCATGAGTAAAACGCTCGAAATTTATCCAAGCACCCGATGTTTCGAAGACTCGAACCGCCGAGCACGCCGAGATCGCAAAGAAATGAGCTGATTTAACGACCGCTATTGTTCTTCCGGTCTCGGCCACTTTGCCACCACCGTGGTCGAGATGCCACCGCGCGGACGGAACTCACCCTTCACCTCCGCCCACACCGGCTTGGCCCAGCGCGCGACGTCTTCCAGAACGCGATTTACAATGTTCTCCTGAAAGATCCCCAGATTGCGGTAGCACTGCAGATATTCTTTCAGTGACTTCAGCTCGAGGCAGAGCTTGTCGGGCATATAGCGAATCGTGATCACGCCAAAGTCCGGCAGGCCGGTTTTGGGGCAGACCGAGGTGAACTCCGGATCGTCGATCACGATTTCATAGCCGTGAAACTGGTTCGGCCAGGTCTCGATCTCAGGGAACTTCGTATCCAGGCCGGCGGCGGCGTGCTCTGGCGTGTAGCGGGAAGCCTTCTTCATGGCATTATTGTAGCGGCTGATTCTGCTGGCACAAATGCGCCTTGGCAATGCCTGGCCGCATCTAAATACACAACCGGCCGTGTCGGAGTCGCTATTCTTTCACAGGTTGCCGGGTGTAAATTGATACTTCTAGTAGTCCCTGTTCTGCTCTGAAAAGAAAACAGGTTGGCTTCTTCAAATAACAATTCGAACGGCGCGCCTCGTCGCCGCCGGCGCTGGAGCTGGGGGGTGGCAGCCGGCATAGTTGCCGCAGCCGTGCTGATTCCCATCTTTTCGCGCCGCTCGCCGCTCAGGGTTCATGTCACGAGCGTGGTGCGCGGCTCCATTCGCAGCTTCATTTCGACGAACGGCAAGATCGAGCCGGTGCAAAATTTCGAAGCTCACTCGCCGATGGCCACTACAGTTCGCCGTCTTTTCGTCAAGGAGGGCGATCATGTTCGCAAGGGTCAACTGCTGCTGCAGCTGGACGATGCTGACATCCGCAGCCAGGCCGCCCGCGCCCAGGCACAATTGAAGTCGGCCCAAGCTGACCAGAGCGAATTGAAAGTCGGAGGCACGCAGGAAGAGGTCCTCACGCTGGATGCGCAACTGACCAAGGCACGCAGCGAACGCGATCTCGCGCAGCACGACCTCGACGCGCTGCGCCGCTTGCAGCAGCAAGGCGCCGCCTCTCCGGGCGAAGTCAAGCAAGCTGAGGACGCGTTGCAGCGCGCTCAGGCCGACCTGAATCTGGCCGAGCAGAAACAGAAGAACCGCTATTCCCAGCCGGAAGTGGCCAAAGTGCAGGCGCAAAGCACGGAAGCCGAAGCCGCCTACGAAGCCGCCGAAGACGCGCTCGCCCGGTCCAACGTTCACGCGCTCTTCGACGGGATCGTCTATTCCCTTCCCGTAAAGCAAGGGACATTCGTGCAGGCTGGCGACCTTCTGTTGCAGGAAGCCGATCTGACTGAAGTCGTTGCCCGTGTCTTCGTCGACGAGCCCGATGTCGGCCGCCTCACCAAAGGACAGCGAGTCGAACTCACCTGGGATGCGCTACCCGGACGCACGTGGAATGGAACGGTCAGCACCGTCCCGACGACCGTTAAACTTCGCGGCACAAGAAACGTGGGCGAAGCTACCTGCAGCGTCGACAACCATGATCTGAAGCTGCTCCCGAACGTCAATGTGTCGGTCTCGATCATCACCGCCGAGCATAATAACGTCCTCACCCTTCCCCGCGACGCCCTGCGCCTGGATGACGAAAAGTCGTATGTCTATCAGGTGGTCGATGATCACCTGAAGCGCCGCGACATCCAGATCGCCGCGCAAAACTTGACTCGCGTCGAGATTGCCTCCGGCCTTGACGCCGGCGATGTCGTGGCCGTGAATTCGGAAGAATCGAAGCCGCTCACCGAGGATGCCGCAGTCACGGTGGTCCACTAGGTTATGAAGTTCCCGGCACGGCTGGTGACCGTGTTGCTTTGTCTTTCCCTCAAAAGCGCTCTCGCAAGCGCCGCGACATCTCCCAAAGAACTGCTCGCGGCCGGACGCGTCGATGAAGTGATCGAGAGTTTGCAGACCCGAATATCCCGCCAGCCGGACGATGCCGATTCGCACAATCTGCTCTGCCGTGCCTATTTCATGCTGGAAGAGTGGGACCGCGGCATCGCCGAGTGCGAGCGGGCCACAAAGCTCGCTCCCGATGTGGCTCGCTATCATCTGTGGCTGGGACGCATTTATGGCGAGAAAGCCGACCGCGCGAGCTTTCTTTCCGCGGCTGGATTGGCGAAAAAAGTTCGCACCGAATTCGAGCGCGCCGTGGAACTCGATCCGAACGAATGGGAGGCCCGCGTCGTTCTTGCCGAGTTTTATTTGGAGGCTCCCGGCATCGTCGGCGGCGGCAAAGATAAGGCGCGCGCACAAGCCGAAGCACTCGACAAGCTGCGTCCGGCAATGGCGCACTATGTCAGAGGCCGAATTTCCGAAAAGGAAAAAGACAACGCCGCCGCCGAGCGCGAATATCGCGCTGCCATCGATGCCAGCGGTGGAGGCGCTCATGCCTGGCTCAATCTCGCGCTATTTTTCCGTCACGAGAATCGCTTCGAAGAAATGGAGCAGGCTCTACGCACCATGGACACGCGCCCGCTCGACGATCCCGAATCGCTGATGGATGGCGGGAGCGTGATTCTCCGCAGCGGCCACGATTACGCACTGGGAATTCATCTGGTCGAGCACTATCTCGACAATGATCCCGTAGAAGCCGGCCCAGTCTTTAAAGCGCATTACATTCTCGGGCAGCTGTTCGAAAAGCAAGAAGACAAGAAATCCGCCGCCGAGCGATATCGCGCCGCGCTTGCCCTGGCCCACGACTTCACCCGCGCACGAGAAGCGCTGAAGCGGCTCGAACACTGAGAAGCGGTCTCCTAATGGACCAAGGAAGTAAAGCGCGGTTCCCTCAGGGGCTGAAGCCCGCGTGGTTTTTGACATTGACGGCACGGCTTAAAGCCGTGCCCTTCCACAAAACCAATTATGAGATAGGTTCTGATTCCCCAGGGGCAAGGTGCTCAGAGCCTGTTCCGCCCACGCCTTGTTAGCGACAACTGAATCCGAGCTTTTCCGCACTTGATTTCCTATCCAAGAGGGGACCAGACTAAAGCGTCCACTTGCCGCACCGTGACTCAGCGTTCTACGTTAGGCCGATATGGATACTGCCCCACAAAATGAAGTTCATGCCATGACGGGCCTTTTCCCCGGCGACTACTTCATTCATGAGTTTGAGTTTGATGGCCAGAGTTTTTTCGCCTATGGGCTACTTCGCAGCATAGTCGGCACGAAGTATCACGCCGATTACCGTTGCAACAAACCACCGTCAAAACCGTTTACGGTATCCAAACAGTCGCATCGAGTTGTGGGCCGCATAAGCAAACGGGCATACCAGTTGGCACGTTTGCGCCGATGGCCCAATTCGCAGGCAGAGGTTTCAGCATTGATTGATTTCTCGGCTGGTAAGAAGATACCGTTGTCTCTTTCAGAGAGGTTCAGCTTACTTTTTGTCAGATGACATTCTAATCGGCCTAATAAGCGTCAAGGTCAATTCCCGTTAACCGTTGCATAATCCCGATTTCACGCATCTTCCCAGCGACTGGGAGCTTGAGTGCAAACACTCACTATGACCCTGCGGATGGCTAATTGATTTGCTGCACGACGGAAAGAATTTTCCAGTCGCCATTCACCTTCGATAGGGTCATGTAGTCTGTCCATCCCGGCGTGACCAGCTTGGCCGACGCGATGTCGTTTGCGACGTCGAGGACAGTGACCTGCTCGCTCTTTTGCGATGAAGAGAGGTCGGCTGGCCCGTTCCGCCGGACTTCTGTCACCATCTGCTCCCCGGTTTTCTCACGCATGGGAATATCTCCGTGGATCATGTGCTTCAAATAGTGGGGATGAAGTGTCTGCTTCATACGCGGCGCGTCGCCGGTGAAATATGCTTCGATGTAGTTTGTAACGGTAGCACGCACTGCAGACGCATCGTCCTTTTTCTGTTGTGCATTGGCTGAGAGCGTGGAAATCAAAAGCAGACTAAATGCGAGCGCCAAGCGATTCATGGAGGGATATCTCCGTTGGGCGAAGAAGTCGGACGATGCAATTATGCCTTTATCTAAATCCACTGCACCACACCAAAGTCTATGTCCCGTAGTTCATATGTTCGCGGGGCGCAGGAATGCCTCCGCCTCTACACAATCAAGACTTCCTCGCTCCTTGCGGCTTACAGAATTATTGGCGCAGTTTATTGGTCTCTTAGGGCTTTACTGGGCGAAATCATCGTGGCCCGCAGTGCCGGGATGTAACACGCGCACAATGAAATGGCCACAAGGCCGCCGGTGACTTCGAGCATCGTCAGCGGATCGTACGGACGAATATTGAACAGCATTGCTGAGACGTAGCGGGTGAGCAGCAAGCTTGTACCCACACCAATCACAACGCCGATGAGAGTCATCCGCGCGCCCTGGAGCAACACCATCTGCACCATGTCCGCTCGCGAAGCTCCCAGAGCCATGCGGACTCCCAATTCGCGGGTGCGCTGCGCCACCGAATAGGCCATGACGCCGAAGATTCCGATGCCCGCGAGTGCCAGCGCGATGGCGGCAAACACTCCCAGCAGAATCGTGCGGAATCGCGGCTCAGAGATCGATTGCGCCACATTCTGTTCCATCGTGGTGATCCCGGTGATCGGCTGATTGGGATCGATTCGCCGCCCCACCGCGCGAATCGCGTTGGCCAGCGCCAGTGGGTCACCGGTCGTTCTCACCAGAATCGACATCGCACCGACGGGAAGCACCTGGTCGGCCTGTCGATACGGAACGTACATTTCCGCGGCGGACTCGCTGGCCAGTGATTGCTTGACCTCACCTACGACACCGACGATCTCCATCCACGGAACACTCGGAACCGGCGTCGCGCCAACCTGGATGTGCTGGCCGAGCGGGGATTGATTAGGAAAATAAGTTCGCACGAACGAGGAGTTGACCACCGCAACATTCGTCGCTCCCTCACGATCGCGATCTTCAATCCAGCGGCCAGCGATCAGCGGAACGCCAAGTGTTCTGAGGTAGCCTGAACTTGCCACGCGATAGCTGGCGATGGTGAACTCTGCCGCCGATCGCGGCGGACGACCTTGGATATTGAAGTGCAGCGCCGAACCCGTTCCCGTGACCGGCAGAAAGGAGACGCCGCCGGCGGACTTCACTCCGGGCAACCCCGAGACCTGCTCGAAAAAATTATCAAAGAATCCGAGGCGGACATTCGCATCGCGATAGGTGATGGGCGAACGCACGACGGTTCCCAGCAAGATGTGGTCGGTGGAGAATCCCGGAGAAACCTGCGCCAATCTCTCGAAACTTTTGAAGAGCAAACCAGCGCCGACCAGCAGCAGCACTGCCAGGGCAATTTCCGAAACCACCAATATTGCCCGCGTACGCAACACGCCGGCCGAGGACCCGCCCCGATTGCTTTCGCTCAGCGCGTCACGCAGATCTACGCGAAGCGCATGACGGACTGGCGCCAGGCCGAACAGCAATCCTGCAATCAGGGCGACGACCGCGGTGAATCCCAAAACGTGCAGATCGATGGAAACGCCGGCGCTACGCGGAACGGTGTTACGTGCGAGGCTTAAGAAAACTGGGACGGCGAGCCAAGCCAGCAAAACCCCTAAGACTCCGCCGGTGATGGCCAAAAGCAAATTTTCGGCTACAAGCTGACGAATGATATCCGCCGCGCGAGCTCCCAAAGCCGAGCACACGGCCATCTCGCGCCGGCGTCCCGCCGACCGCGCCAGCAGCAGACTTCCCACGTTGACGCAGGCAATCAGCAGCACTACTCCCACCGCGCCCGTCAGCACCAGCAACGCCGGGCGGACATTACCCACGATTTGACTCTGCATCGAGTCGACCAGCGCCGATATGTTGGTGTTTGTTTCCGGATATTGCTTTTCCAGCCGCGCGGCGATGAGCTGCATCTCTGAGCGCGCTTGCTCGAGGGAAACTCCCGGTTTGAGTCGTGCGATCGGCAAAATTCCCGGATGCCAATTGCGATCATCCGGCAGCGTTGCGGCCCAGGGCTCAAAGGGAACGATCACGTCTGGCGACTGCTGCAAGACTTCGAATCCCGCAGGCATGACGCCGATGATGGAATAACTCTGGTTGTCGATGGTGATGGGTTGGCCCAAGACATTGCGAGAGGAAGAGAAGCGCCGCTGCCACAAGCTGTGGCTGATCAGCGCTATGCTGGGCGCACCCGCTTTGTCTTCGTCGGTGCCGAAAGCGCGGCCTAGTTCGGGCTTCGCTCCCAGCATGCCGAAAATATTGGCGGTGAGATTTTGCGAGGGAACCAGTTCGGCCTCTGCGCCTCCCGTGACGGTGACGACGGCGTTGCGCACGGCACCAACGGCCTCAAACGAATGACTCTGGTCGCGGAAATCCTTGTAGTTCTGGTAGGACACGCTCAGCCGCGGGAATTGCGGCAGCCAACTCTCGGCGAGCACGACCAGATTCTGGGCATCACGATAGGGCAACGGACGCAGCAGGACTGCGTTGATGATGCTGAACATCGCCGCGTTGGCGCCAATGCCGAGCGTGAGTGTGAGTACTGCTACGATCGCGAACCCTGGGTTGTTCTTTAGCCTGCGAAATGCATAGCGCAAATCCTGCGAGATCGATCCCACCGGAACCTCCGTAACCAGTCCCCGCTGGCGCGGACAATTGTACTCAAGACCAACCCACTCGCGTTGCTTCGTTTAGCTTGCTTCCACCTACACATAACATTCTTGCGTTGTGCGATGGCGATTCCTCAGGCGTCCTTTTATTAGGGCACACACTTCTGCTACTCTGCGCTTTCCGCCTAGGAGGCGTATTCAATCATGACATTGCGCAAGCGCCTGTTTGCGTTGATGGCTGTTCTGCTCTGCTGCTCACTTACTTCTTTCACCGCTGACAAAAAGTCCAAAGACTCGAAGTCTGCGGAAACGGCCAAGCCTTCCTACGAATTGCCGCAGCCAGCCACTGAGTCGCTCGATCTGACGATGTATCAGCGCATCCGCGAAGAAGGTCTGTCGCATTCGCACGCCATGGATTTTGCTTCGGGCTTGATGGACGGCATCGGCCCGCGCCTGACTGGCTCCCCCAACGTGAAGCGCGCCAACGATTGGACGCGCGACCAGTTCACCGCGATGGGATGCAGCAATGCCCATCTGGAAGATTGGGGTGAATTCGGCATGGGATGGCGCCAGCTCAACACCTGGGTGCGCATGTCGGCGCCTGATACCGCGGTGTTCATCGCACAGGCTCTACCCTGGTCGCCGTCGAGCAAAGGAGCAATCGGCGGCTCGGCAATTTGGGTCGACGCCAAAGACGAGAAAGACCTCGAGAAGTACAAGGGCAAGCTGGCCGGAAAGATTATCTTCTTCGGCCCGATGCGCGATGTGAAGCCCGTCGACAAGCCGCTATTCGATCGGCGTGATGAATCGGATCTCAAGAAGCTAACGGAATATCCCGTCCACGTCGGGGAACATGAAGACTTTTTTCAGCAATTCATCCACGAGTTGGAATTCCGCGAGAAGGCCGGCAAATTTTTCGCCGACGAGCACGCAGTGGGCGTCGTCGTCCCCAGCCGCGATGGACGCAATAGCGGCGGTTCCGGTGGCACCATCTTCGACGATGGTGGCAGCGGCATGGGCTGGTTTACTTATCAGCGCGAGCATGCCGAGCCTCTGCCCATCGTCGTTATGTCGATTGAAAACTACGGCCGCGTCTACCGCCTGCTGAAGGCCAACGTTCCCGTCACGGTGGAGATGGATGTGGAGACCGAATTCACCGGCGATCACGAGCACGGCTTCGACACTATCGCCGAAATTCCCGGCACCGATCCCAAGCTGAAAGAAGAAGTGGTCATGGTCGGCGGACACCTCGACTCGTGGGCATCAGGTACCGGAGCCACCGACAACGGCGCGGGCAGCGTGGTCGCCATGGAAGTCATGCGGATTCTCAACGCGCTGCATGTGCAGCCGAAGCGAACCATACGCGTGGGTCTGTGGACAGGTGAAGAAGAAGGCATGTTCGGTTCCTACGGCTACGTTAAGCAGCACTTCGGCTACGTGCCGCTTTCCACGGCGCCTGACCAGGTAAAGTTGCCCGACTTCCTGCGCAAGCCGGCCGGCCCGGTGGAACTGAAACCGGAGCAGCAGAAAATTTCCGGGTACTTCAATGTCGACAACGGCTCGGGGAAGATTCGCGGCATCTACTTGCAGGAGAACGCGGCCGTCGGTCCCATCTTCCAGCAATGGATGCAGCCGCTCGCCGATCTCGGCGTCACGGCGATCACGATGAGGAATACCGGCGGGACCGACCACGAGGCGTTCGACGCGGTCGGGGTTCCCGGATTTCAGTTCGTTCAGGACCAGCTTGACTATGGATCGCGCACGCATCACTCCAACATGGATACGTATGAGCGGCTGCAGCCCGATGATCTGGCGCAAGCCGCCGTTGTCGAAGCGATCTTCGTCTACAACGCCGCCATGCGCGACCAGATGCTGCCGCGCAAACCCCTGCCGCATCCGGAACTGGAAGAGCAGCGCAAAGCGCCGCTGAAGATCATGCCTGGCGCCGAGAAAGCCGCCGAAGAGATGAAGAAGCCGGGTTAAACAAAGTTTCAAAGTTGGACCGCTGGGAGGGGGTTTCCAGGTGATCACCGCGCATTCCACAACTCTCTCGGACTCAGCCGATTGCTGGCCGGTTCTGCGGCTGGCGGATTGGAAAGATACCTATGCCACGCTTCACATGTGGACCCAAATCGTCGGCAAGATACGTTTGGAGCTGACCCCGAAAGTAAACCACTGGTGGAACGTCCCGCTGTATGTGAGCCCGCACGGCTTGACCACCTCGCTGATTCCGTATGGCAATCGTCACTTCGATATGGAATTTGATTTTCTGGCGAACCAGCTCATGATCCGAACCTCGGATTCAGGGTCTGCGGCGGTGGCGCTGGCCCCGCGCCCGGTTGCCGACTTCTACAACGAGGTCATGGCAAAGCTGCGATCGCTCGGAATAGAGGTAAAGATCTGGAAGATGCCCGTGGAGGTAGCCGAAGCCATCCCATTCGATAGCGACACCTCGCACAATGCTTACGACGCCGAGGCCGCGCGGAGGTTGTGGCGCATATTGTTATCGGTAGACGCCGTGTTCAGTGTTTTCCGTTCCCGCTTTCTCGGGAAATCCAGCCCCGTGCATTTTTTCTGGGGCAGCTTTGATCTGGCGGTCACACGTTTTTCGGGGCGGCGCGCACCTGCGCGCAGTGATCCCGATCCCGTCCTGCGCAAAATCATGCAGGAAGCGTACTCACATGAGGTGATCAGCGCGGGCTGGTGGCCGGGGAGCGGAGAGATCCAGGAAGCCGCATTTTATTGCTACGCGGCGCCGGCGGCATCCGGATTTGCACAACAGAGGGTGTGTCCGTCCAAAGCGTTCTACCATTCCGGTGTGGGCGAATATCTTCTGATGTACGACGACGTGAGGCAGGCTAAGTCACCGACCAGCGCGTTGATGGAATTCTTGCAAAGTACCTATGAGGCGGGGGCGACGACGGGAAAGTGGGACCGTGCGGCGTTGGAGGCAGGATGACCGCCGATAACACATTCATTTTTCCAGCGGCAGTAAATATGTCGGATTGTTCTTGAACGCTCCGCCGAATACCTGTGTGTCTGCCACGCGCATGTCCCAGGAAATTACCGAAGCCGGGGTGATTTGGATTGTCACATCGTCCCACGCGGCAAATACGGGTCCAACTCGCGGGTCCGCAATCGCGGCGGCGCTGAGATATTTGCGGTGGATCTCCGCATTCACTCTCTGCGAAGCTTCACCCGACAGAATCTGTACAGTGCCTGTAATCGTAGTCCCGAATGAAGCTTGTGGGTCGCGCGAGTCAACCATTAGGCTTGCCTTCGCGCTTGACTTCAGGTTTCGCGCTTTGCGGGTACGGGAACCAGTAGCTACAAAAATCCTGGAGCCGTCAAACCAATACCACACCGCAACCATATGAATCGGACCATCTGGGTTCTGGGTAGCAAGGGCAGCGACATATCGACCATTGAGTAATTGCTGCACTAGCGCGTCCGCGAGCGAGGCCATCGAGTACTCTCCATTTCTGCGAACGGAAACAAACTATACGTCGTCAGCACACGAGTCGATTAAAGTCCCTTGACGCGGTACAGAACGACCCCATGCGACGGAACAAGAGCGCTGATGGTGCCGCTTGCTTTCTTCGTCTCGCCGGTCCACAGGTCGTGTAAGGAATAGCCGCTTCCGTTTTCGGGGAGGCCTATGGTCGATGCTGGAACGGAGACCTGCTCTGCCTTTCCGCCGGTGTTGAACAAACCGACGATTGCATCTCCGTTCGGTTCCCTCTTGGCAAACACCTGCTGGCTGCCCTTATTGAGTACTCTTTTCGCAGCAATCGAATCTTGATCGACAGCCAGGACGTCGGAGTTCTTCAGATATCTCT
>DASTCY010000058.1:0-3644 GCA_035710725.1 Candidatus Sulfotelmatobacter sp.
CGCCGCCACCGACACCAAGTCCATCCCATCCGGCACCCGCGCGAGATCAGCCACCTTAACCACGCACATCGTGGCGTCTGCTTGCGCCGTCTGTGCGAAGACTTTGTCACCTTTAGTGAAAGTTTTCACATCGGGCCCGACCTTCTCCACAGTTCCAGAAACATCCCAGCCCAGGATTGCGGGAAAAGACACAGGAAAATATTCCTTGACCTCCCCTGATCTCATCTTCACGTCAAGCGGATTGATACTAGTGGCGGCGGTCCTTATGAGCACCTCGCCGGGGCCAGGAGACGGGTCGGGCACGTCCTCGAATTTAAGTTCATCAGGCGAACCATATGCGTGAATCACTGCAGCTTTCATAGTTAATCCTCCAATCTCGTTGCCCCCGCACGTTGATTCTCCCATAACTACCGGATGTGAGGTACTTGGACTTCGTCTCATGTTCTGGTTGCCGCTGTTAGTGTGCTCTTGAGCCACTTCCGACTCGGCATCCCTGCCTTTGGAGGTAACGAGCGTCACGGCCAGAGACGCGTGCGTTGGATATTTCAGCTTGAGATTTCGGCAGATTCACCGTTCCTGAGAATCAGAAACGAATCGTCTCGCCTGCAAGCCTCGGCCGATTCGTGCCACTTGCTCTGATGCTGCTGGCTGCGGAGCTCTACACTGGCGTTTCACCTTACGATGTCGCCGGGCACCATCGCGCCTGCGCTGGTTGCTTGCGTGTTGTGGATTCTGGTTTTCCTGCAGTACCGCGAGAGTTTCAAGGGCATCTTTAGCGCGAAGACGGCCACGCAGGCCTAAATTGCGGCGCAGTATGAAAGGCACGGTGCCTCCTGCTAAGTGCCTGATCGGCGATACGGCACTCGAATGGCGCAAGCGCCCGTTCAGCACGCGTTTTTGAGTGAACCTGGAGTTGATTTCAGAAGGAGAAGACATGTTGCAACAACGCAGTATCAGTCGCGTGGTTAGCGTTCCTCCAGTCGCACCTGGATTCGTCGGTCCCGGACATCTGGCTGCGCCTGTCGTGTCTCCCGAGAACTTCGAGATGAACGATCCCTTCATCTTGTTGATGGACGATCATCTTGACATTGGCGACCGGCCGGTTGGTGGCCCTCATCCGCATGCAGGCTTTGAAACCGTGACGCTTATTCTCGACGGTGCGATCTTTGACCGCGATGAGGGCGGCACACTCAACGCCGGCGAAGTGCAGTGGATGACCGCTGGCAGCGGCATTATTCATAGCGAAGACGTCAGGACCAAAGGAAAGGTGCGCCTGCTTCAGCTATGGCTTACTTTACCTAAGAACAAACGCTGGATTGCTCCCGATTTTCAAACGATAAATGTTAATGAGGTTCCGGTCCGGAGCGAAAACGGCGTTGAGATCCGAGTTTACAGCGGTTCCTCCTTCGGGCTCCACTCAGGCACGCGAAACCATGTGCCGGTCACAATGGTCGAGGTCAAGTTTGAGTCAGACGCCTCGGCTGAGTTGGACATTCCTGCGTCCTATAACGGCTTTGCATTTGTGATTGATGGTTCGGTTCGAATCGGCGACACCGAACTGAACACAGGGCAGATCGGTTGGCTCGATCGGCCGACTGACAGCGGTACGAGTGTATTGCGTGTGGTCGCCGGCGAATCCGGAGCGCGGCTGGTGTTATATGCGGGACAACCCCAAGGAGACCCAATCGTATCCCATGGCCAATTTATAGGAAACTCGAAGCAGGACATTGCCAGGCTCTTTGCTGAGTATCAGTCAGGAAGATTTCCTCGACTTAGCGAATTGAAAAAGCAGCAGGTCTAACCGTTCGACGTTGCCTCTTCTTCGCCGACCCTATGGAATAAGCCTGCTCACCTTGATACATTTTTCCAGGCTGCCGAGTGGGTTGCTCATTTCTGTATTTTCATGAACTCGCACACAAGCACCGCAATCTCATCCGCTGCCGTATCCAGCGCGAAATGACCACCATCGACAATGTGGATTTCAGCATTGGGCACGTCTCTCCGGTAGGACTCCGGCTCAGAGGAGTCAAACGATGACTCATACTTGCCCCAAATCACCAGCAGGCGTGGTTGCTTGTCACGCATCCAGGCTTGCCACCTGGGATAGTTTTCGACGTTGGTGCGGTAGTCGTAAAAGAGGTCGCTCTGAATCTCGATCTGGCCGGGCTGATTGAGAAAAGCAAATTCATCGGTCCACAGGACGGGGTCATAGCGTTCCACGTTCGGATCGCTTCCGACATGGCGCGTCCGCGTCGTCTGCAGCGACAGCAGGTTGGTACGAAGCGCACTTTCGTTGGCGGAACGATCAGCCCAAAAGGCGCGGCGTGTCTTCCAGTTCGCCCCCAAGCCTTCGTTGTGTGCCACAGCATCCTGGACTATGAGACCTGCGATTCGGTCGGGATGAGCCAAGGCCATACGAAAACCCACTGGACCGCCGTAATCCTGCATGTAAAGCGTATAGCGCGAGAGCCCAAGAGCTTCAGTGAAGTGATTCATGGTTTCGGCGATGTGATCGAACGTGTAGCCGAATGTTTTCGGGTTTGGCCAGTCGCTGTGGCCAAAGCCCGGATAGTCGGGTGCAATCAGGTGATAGCGATCCGAAAGCCGGGAGAACAGTGGCTCGAACATCCGGGATGAAGACGGAAGTCCGTGCAGCAGGAGAATCGTCGGCGCGTCTTTCGGCCCGGCCTCTCTGTAAAAAATGGAGAGCCCATCTACCTGTATCGTGCGATAGAGAGTCGGGTATTTCACGGGAGGTTCCTTTCCCTGGGCCTGGCCCGCCAGTTCAAATATTGCGAGCATCATAGAAAGCACCAGTTCCATCCGATAGGCCTGCAACAATCGGGGCCAACGGGACGAGCCGAAAGCGCGCATATCTAGCTCCGCGTTAGAAATCTTGTACGGTTGGGCGGATGACCATCTCATCGACTTCCACCTCGCCCGGTTGCTCGATTGCGTAAGCGATCGCTCTCGCGATTGCACTGGCCGGGATGGCCATTTTCATGAACTCGCGCAAATTCTTTCTGGTCGCTTCGTCCGAGCTGCTTTCCGCAAGTTCTGTGGCGATCGCGCCAGGTGAGATCATCGTGCAGCGGATATTTTGGGAATGCAGTTCCATCCGCAGTCCTTCAGTCAACGCGCGCACAGCCGCCTTGGTGGAGCAGTAGACCGTTCCACCGGGAGCAAACATCTTTATCCCGAAAACCGAAGCCATGTTGATGATGTGACCCCTCTTCTGCTTCTGCATGTGAGGAAGGGCAGCGGCAACCCCATATAGAAGCCCTTTGACATTGACGTCGATCTGCCGATCCCATTCATCTACCTTGAGGGCCTCGATCGGTGCGATGGGCATGATGCCGGCGTTATTGACGAGCACATCGACGCGGCCGAAGCCGTCGACGGCCCGTTGGATGAGCGCTTCCACTTCTGCGCGCTTCGTCACATCGGTTGCAAATCCGATGGCCTTGCCGCCGCTGGCCGAGATCTCTTGAACCACTCTGTCGATCCGGTTCGAACGCCGCGCTCCCAGTACAACTTTCGCTCCTCGTTCTGCGAGAAGCTTCGCGGTGCTTTCCCCAATGCCGCTGCTGGCTCCTGTAATTACTACAACTTTGTCGGTGATAGTTGACGTTTCCATTCTGATT
>DASTCY010000059.1:0-21868 GCA_035710725.1 Candidatus Sulfotelmatobacter sp.
GGGAATTTCCCTGGCTCCGAAACCTCGCCGCGAATTGCAACGCTCGCGGGATCGATGCGACCGAGGTTTCTCTGAATCAGCAAACGGTCACGCGGCTGCAGCAGAATGTTCGCTTCGGGATCCCCGGCGAGCGCCTTGCCCAGGCTCACAGTCGAGATTTTCAGGGTGCCGTCAGGGTTGTAGCGCACCAGTTGTGCACTTTCCATGGACGCGTCTTGCGTCGCCCCACCGGCCTCGAACACGGCGTCGCGCAAACGAATCTGGCCGGTGGTCATGTACGTACCGGGATGGCGAACTTCTCCGCCAACCATGACTGTCGGAACGTTTTCGAAATCGTACTTGCTAAAAACCCGAACGGTATCGAGCGGCGAGAGTACCGGTGATTTCGCGGGATTCGCGAGCGCATCCGCGAGATCGAAGCTTTCGACTTCGGGCCGGTAGTCAGGCGCAGCCAGACGCACGATTTCGGCGTACGAAGCAGGTTGGGGCATCACGTCCGAAAATGATGCAACGAGATCGGTCACTTTCATTCCGCTCTTGTACGAATAGCGGCCGGGCCTCAGCACATGTCCTTGCAAATACACAGCATCCAGCGTCCCGGGCGCGATGGAAAGAATGTGGACGTGGTCGCCGTCGGTGACCTTGAAGTTTGCGAGCTGAGTTGCCGCCTTAGCTTCGTCGCTCGCATCGACATCCAGGTTGAGAACGGTCTTTTTCTCGTGCGCCTCAACGCGTTCAACTTCGATGTGCTTCAGGGAGGCCGTCGGCAGTACTCCGCCAGCGAGCTCCAACACCTGCGCAAGATTCGCTTCATCGCGGAGTTCGTAGATGGCAGGCCGGCGCACCATCCCTTCGACCGTTACGCGCGTCCCTGCCGGAGGAATCATCAGCGAATCGCCTGATTCGATTCGCTTGCCGTCAACTCGCAAACCTTTCAGCAGAAGATCATATACATCAACATCTTCCACCAGCTGATCGCCGCGCATGTGCTTCACGTGGCGGAGTGAAGCCCGAGTCGTAGGTCCGCCCGCGGCGACAATCGCGTTTACCGCCGTTGAGAGCGAGCTGATGTCGTAGGCGCCGGGTGCGGTCACTTCACCAACGATATAAACGCGCACAGTGCGTAGCCGCGCCAGCGATACATCCGCCGATATATTCCTGAATTGGGAACGAAGGGCAGTCTGGACTGCTGTTTGCACTTCACCAAGAGGCTTGCCGGTCACGAGAACTGGGCCTACCTCCGGCAAGTCCAATCTGCCTTGGCGGTCAACCAACGCCGATATCCGCCGAGAGTAGCTCCCGTACATGTCGATGTAGAGACCATCGCCTGGACCAACAACGTAGTCCGGGCCTACCGGGAGATCCGTCGGCAGTTGGGAAGTTTCTTCGCTGCGCTCCTGCAACGCGTCCAGTCCAAAGGGCTTGAGGACCGGTGGCCGGGAGGACATCTTCTGGTACAGATCGTAAAGTGAGGGGATCTCGTAGAACGGATTCGGAGCGTGTTCGATCACCGTCTCCGGTGACCGCATCATTTCCCGCTCTGCGCCGGCATACCCGGCATACTCCGATTCGCGGCGCCCACTTGGATTCGAAATGGAGTCCGTCGATCTCGGATTTGCCGCGCGGTCGCGCGAATCTGAACCTGCCGTCGCACCGCTGGCGAGCGAACTGCGGTTCGAGCTCGGTAACTGATCGTTGTTTGCAAAGAGCCTGCGGCTTGGGTCCTGCGAATCGGTCGCAACTGTACTGCGCTCTTGGAGTTCGCGCCGCATCGCGGCGTTTGAAGTGGTGCCGTCCCCGTCTAGGCTCGCCGTCGTGAAATCCGGATTCGCTCCGAAGAGCTGCGCAGCCGTCTGAAGTTCCTGCGTCCCCGTCAGATCGCTCGCCATGGAAGTGCGTGTGAGCGGTGGAGTTAGCGGCACCGTGCTCCCGGGACCTCTCTGAAACGGCAAATTGGGAAGCGACTGATCAGGAGCTCCAGTTGGGTAACCAAAATTGTCAGCGGGAAGATTTTGCGGGGTTGGCCCGGCCGGCTGATTCGCGCGAGTACGCTCAGTCTGCGATTGCGCCGGGGTGGTAAGCAAAGTCTCCGTTCGCTGAAGCTCCATAACCTGCGCACGCCGATGAAGTTCCTCGCTCAATTCGGCTTGCGAGCCGGGATTGAACTTCGGCATCAGGTACCCGTAGCGCTGCAGCAGGCGCGTCGCGACGCCGCGAAATTCTACGTCATGCCGGACGCGATCAGTTACTGCGTCATCGGTAAGGTCATCGTCCTCTACGATTTGCCCATGATTGGTGGCATTTGTCGCAATCCACTTCTTTAGCTCGAGCATCATCCCCGAGTCGTCCTGGATCACCCTGATAATCTCATCCGCGGAGGCCGAAACGCGCAAAAGGTTCTCTTCACCGAGCGTTCCGGGGGCTTTTAGCGAATCCTGACTGGGAGGCAACTGTCCCTGGATCGGCGGCTGAGTTTGATTCTGCCCATTTTGAGCCTGGTTGTTTGTATTGCGAGGCGCGCGCTCCGTCTGACCTGCCCACGATGACTGTGCTGCGAAAAAAAGTCCACCGATTGCCAGAGCGCACACGAACGAGAATCGACCCATGCCAATCAATGCCGAGCCCAGCTTACGCCGCGCCATTTTGCACCATTCCTTTGTTTGCCACACTTCGCAGCGCGCTGAGTACGCCTTGCTCAGATGCCTCGATCCGGTGTTCGTAGATATTCAATGAAGCCCAGAAAAACATGCTGCTGTCGTGTTCCGCCGAAACTGCCAGAATTCTCATTTCGGGATAGTCGCGGAGAAGCGCATCGCAGATCGGCGGCCGAGTGTTCGGGTTTTCAAGCGCGATAATCAAGCAGTCCGGCTGCGTCCTCTCCACGGCCTTCCGAATCTCAGATTCGTGCTCCACTTCTCCCAAAACCTGAATATCCGGCTGATCCCCAATCGTAGACACCACCAAATCCCGCATCAACCGCGGGTGGTTTGCCACCAAGACGCGAATCGTTTTGTCCAATTCCGCCGCTCGCAGCCCGCAAGTCTCTTAGAATCAATTGGAGATGGCTAGGCTCAAAAGCGTCCCGCGTCGCCTAAAAGGAAAGGACTAATTCAGGTACCTACTGTTTTTGGAAGATTGGTACTAAATTGGTACTCGGTGACTCGACCGTCGCCGAGCCCACTGGCTGCGTATCTTGTCCGCCAGTAAATAAAGGTAAGCGAGTTCGACCCTCACTGCCAGCTTGCTCTTGCCGTGCTGGCGCACACCGAATTCGTAGGGCACTTCGGTCACCCGTACAGGCCGGGTGCTCGAAGCCAACAGGTCCAGCAGTATCTTGAACCCGGTTCCGGTCAATGAATCGGCCACCTCGAGGAAAAATCGCCGATCCACCACGAAGAAGCCGCTCATGGCATCGGTGACGTCGCTCCGGCTTACCAGTCGGCTTATCTTTGTTCCTAGTTTGCTAAGCAATCGCCGGTGCAGCGCAAACTTTCCCATACTGCCGCCATGAGCGACACGGCTCGCCACCACCATATCTAGCCGGCCTGAACGGATCTCCTGAAGCATGGCTGGTAACACTCGCTCATCATGCTGGAGATCGGCATCCATCACCCCGATATGTCGCGAGCGGCTCTGTCGCATCCCCTCGATACAAGCGGAGGAGAGGCCTCGCTTCCCGAAGCGTTGAATGAGGCGGATTCTCGAATCTTCTGCACCGGCTGCACGGATCGCGTCGGCTGTTCCATCGGGTGAGTTATCGTCGACGAAAATCACTTCCCAGCGCGTTCCCGGCAGTGCCGCGCGAACTTTCTGAAGCAGGGGAGCTACATTTTCGCGCTCGTTGTATGTGGGGATAACGATGGTCAGTTCGGGTGATGTGTTTAGCCGGCAAGCCGAAGCGGCCGCAAGAGCGGCTTGGGAACGCCTAAGTGCACGCCTTTCGCCTGAATATTGTGAATGTTCTGGGGGAGCTTCTACAGGAGGAACTGCAACACTTCTCTCGATCGGAGACATCTCGCCGCCCTACCCCTTTGCAATACTCTCCGACGAAATCTCATGCCGATCTGGAAGGTTGGACGTGCGCGCGCGCGATCGCGTTTAACAAATTATTCACACAAGCTTGACGCGCTCACGCCGGCGGGAACTCGTTTCCGCAAGCACATGAAGTTGAAATCCATATCTGTCGCACCTATCATCAGTCGTTTCTCGCGAGACCTGCTTGAAGCGCAAAGACTTCCTGCTCCTCGCCCTGCTTACAGGGGCGACATTTTTTGTCCACGGCTACCACCCGGCGGTTGAAGACGCCGCCGTTTACAATCCGTCGATTCTGAAATCGCTGCATCCTCAGCTTTATCCTTTCGGGTCTGAGTTTTTCGAACTCCAATCCCGGCTGACTCTTTACCCCCAGTTGATCGCCTATTCTGTCCGGCTCACACATCTGTCGCTCGACACAACTCTGTTCGCATGGCAAATCCTGACCTCCTTCTTGCTGCTTTTCGCCGCTAAATGGCTGATATCACAGTGCTTTGAGTCGTCAACCGCGCGGTGGGCGGGCGTTTGCCTCATCGCTTCGCTATTCACCCTGTCCGTAGCCGGAACGGCGCTGTATATAAAGGATGAGTACCTCACGCCTCGCGCGTTCGCCTTGATCGCGGCGCTGCTGATGATCGTCGCCGCGCTTAGGAAGAAATATTGGCCCATAGTGCCGCTGGCAATCGTCTCCGCAGTGATTCACCCCATGATGTTTATCTACGGGCTCTCATTCATTGCAGTGCTCGCATGGGTGCGCTGGCGCGCGGCCTCTTTGAAAACTCCCTCGCATCTCTCCCGTGCAGCGATTACCGCTGTTCTTCTTCCTTTCGGATTCACGTTCAAGTATCCGTCTCAGACGTACATTCAAGTCATCCACATCCGGCGCTACTTCTTCCTGGCTGAGTGGCATTGGTACGAATGGCTGGGATTGCTGGGACCGATCGCCATTCTGTGGGGTTTCGCGCGCCTCGCTCGCCGACGGAACCAGCCCACACTCGAACTCATCTGTATCGCGGCCGTGATCTACCAGTCCGTCTGGTTTCTGATCTCTGTGCTGATGACCGTCCCGCCGCGGCTGATCATCCTTGCCCACTATCAGCCTTTGCGCAGCCTTCAGCTTACCTACGTGCTGATGTTTCTGATTGGCGGCGCGTTTCTTGGAGAATATGTATTGCGGCGACGTGTTTGGCTGTGGCTGGTTTTCTTCGCGCCGTTGTGCTTCGGCATGTTTTACGCCCAGCGACAGCTATTTCCCGCATCGCAGCACATCGAGTGGCCCGGTCGCGCTCCTACGAACGAGTGGCTGAAGGCTTTCTCGTGGATCCGAGACAACACGCCGACGGACGCAATCTTCGCGCTCAACCCGGACCACATGCATCTGCCCGGCGAAGATGAGCAAGGTTTCCGCGCCGTCGCTCAGCGCAGCACGCTAGCTGACGCAGTGAAGGACTCAGCTCCCGCCGCGATCATCCCGGAATTCCCGCTCGCAGAGGAATGGAAGCAGCAAACGGATGCTCTTGCCAGCTGGACGAATTTCCAAGCCGCAGATTTCGCTCGTCTTCACCGCGATTGGAAGGTCACGTGGGTGGTCATCGATCAGGCGAGTTTCCGCGAAATCCCCGCTCTTGACTGCCTCTACGCAAATCACACGGTATTGGTGTGCAAGACTCCATAATCCGGCCGAAAGAACTCTCGGCGGTCGTTGAGCTAAGCACGCCTACGCCGCAGTCTCAAAAGTCCGCATAGCCCCGAGCAGAGCAAAACGATGCTCGCCGGTTCGGGAGTCGGTGTAAGAAACCCACGAATTTCTCCGCCAGGAAAGTTCGTCGTGTGAATGTTGACGTAGGATTCGCCGCTGACAATGCCCGCGATCAGCGCGGCTTCCGCACCCGCGACTGTGCCGCCCTCAGCGGTGACGAACGCGGGGTTATAGCTCGCGGCACTCGTGAGATCGAGTGTCTGCGTAAACGATCCCGAAGTCACGCCCATGGGCAAGCCCGTGAAACTCGGGACCTGCGTAGCAACCCCAGCGTTCACGCCGGTCAGAAACGGCGAGGCAAGACAGCAATGAATGTGCGACGCCGTAGTTCCGCTGCCAAGCCCTGAAAACGTTTCAGAAACAGTCAGAGTGTTGGCCGTCGTGTCTATTTTGAACGTCGCGCTGCCGGTGGCCGAAGATCCGGACGGCGGCACTTCCAAAGACCCCGTCAAGTTTGCGGTAAAGGTAAGAGTAGTTGCGCGACTTCCGGGTGCGCAGAGAAGAAGAGAGAGGCTTGCAGCTAACACCGCAGCCAAGAGAAACCTTTTCATAGGATCTCCTTCGTGGTCCAAGTCGAAAAATGCTGCAGGCTCGGGCACCTGCGGGCTAAACATGAGACTGATCGACCGCGCATTCGGTGGCATTTCGCGCCCAAGCGGATTTCGATAGAGGTCGCTAAGTCGCTTCAGCGCGCGGTTCCTCGCTGTCCGGCCAATCCGGCGCTTGACTTTACACGCAGCGCGGGTGTACTTACGCCCCAACGAAGCGCGAGATCTCACTCGGGGTGGGTCCTCGCCGGCCTAGTTCGTTGAGCGTCATTCCTTACATCGGAGGAAATATGCGTGTATTTACATCACGGTTTTTCCGTGGATTTTTCTATTTAGCCGCCGCTGTTTTGCTCACATCGTCTGCAGCGTTCGCGCAACTAGGAAGTTCCACCATCCGCGGAACGGTCGCGGATCCACAAGGCAAGCTTGTTCAAGGTGCGACAGTAACTCTGAAGAACACGGGCACCGACTACACGCGCACGACGAAGACCACGGAAACAGGTGGGTTCAGCTTTGAACTCATTCCTGTCGGCGACTATCAGATCACGGTGGACGCGCCGGGGTTCCGCAAGAAAGTAATGGACAAGGTTCACGCGCTTGTCGGTGCGCCACTCGATCTTGATATCAGTGTGGACGTTGGCAGCCAGTCCGAAACCGTGGTCGTCGAAGGGACCGGCAACGCCGTAGCGATCAATACGCAAGACGCAACACTGGGCAACAACATCGCGGCGATTCAGATTGAACAGCTGCCCATCTCCGATCGCGACGTCCGCACGATCCTGACGCTGCAGCCCGGCGTGACGCAGAACGGCGAAGTGACTGGCGCGCGCAGCGATCAATCGAATATGACCATGGACGGCGTGGACATCAACGAGGCGCAAACGAGTTCCCTCAACAGCCCTGTGCTTCGCCTGAATGGCGACGCCGTCGAGGAATTCCGCCTTACAACGACCAACGCCAATGCGAACCAGGGGCGCTCGGCAGCGGCGCAGGTGAACCTAGTTACCAAGAGCGGCACGAACAATCTTCATGGCGATATTTTCGAGTACAACCGCAACACCATCGAAGAAGCGAACAACTTCTTCAATAACCGCGCCGGAGTGCCGCGAACGGTACTGAACCGCAACACTTTTGGCGGTGCGCTCGGCGGGCCTATAAAGAAAGACAAGCTGTTTTTCTTTTATAGCTATGAAGGGCAGCGCACAGCGCAAGCCACCAGCGTGGTTCGCATCGTGCCCCTTCCAATCATGGGCCAGGGTCAGGAGAAAGTGCTTGCGGCAGCGTGCACTCCCGGCTGCCCGACACAGACTGTTCTGCTGACTCAGCAGGATCTGAATAACATCTACTCGTCGGTAGGTCTCGACCCCGCGGCACTTTCAGCGCTCGGCGCCGCCGCCACGAAGTTTGCCGCAAACGACACAACCGTCGGCGACGGGATTAACACATCCGGCTTTCGATTCAACGCTCCAAATCCCACGCGGCTGAATTCCAGCATCGCGAGGCTAGATTGGAATATTTCGAACAAGCAATCCCTTTACGTTCGCTACAACCTGATCTACGACAACAGCATTCAGTCGGTTTACCTGCCCGGCGATGCGGCACCCAGCTTGTGGTCGCACCCTTATGGTGGAGTAATCGGCCACACCTGGACGCTCGGCTCGAATTGGGTGAACAGCGCACGTTACGGCTACACGCGCGAGGGGTTTTCGAATATCGGCGACACCTTCGGAAATTTCATCAATTTCCGCTTCGTGTTCCAGCCTTCAAATGGCACCTACTCGAGCACCCGCACGACGCCCGTCCAAAACATCGTGGATGACATTTCGTGGATAAAGGGCAATCACACCGTCCAGTTCGGCACAAATATTCGCATCGTCGCGAATGGCAGTACGAATTTCGGCGGCGCGTTTGACAATGCCACCACAAATCCTTCCGGTTATCAGAGTGGCGGAAACGTGGTGTCCGATCCGGTGCAGGCGTATCTGGCCGCGAACCCGGCGCGATTTGGCCTGGGTGGGAGTCCGGTGCTGGTCAGCGCATCCGCCGTACAAAATGCCGGCACCGCTCTCATCGGCCGGTTCTCGCAATACACCGGTCAATTCAATTTTGCGCGCAACGGCTCCCTGCTTCCTTTCGGCAGCCCGTCGCAGCGTACATTCTCCACACAGGAGTACGACTTCTACATTCAAGACGCCTGGAAAATCACGCGCAATGTGACGGTGACCTACGGTCTCCGCTACGGACTTGCGCGCCCCGTGTATGAGACGAATGGCTTCCAGGTTCAACCGAGCATGCCGCTGGGCGATTACCTTCAACAGCGCATCGCGTTCGGCGACGCGGGCCAGAATTTCGACGTACCCGTTGTGCTCGGCCTGTCTGGTCCGGCGAACGGCAAGCAACCAATGTATCCGTGGGACAAGAATAACTGGCAGCCGCGCGTCGCAGTTGCGTGGTCGCCGGGCTACTCCGAAGGATTCCTCGGCAAAATCTTCGGCGGTCCGAACAAGTCCGTAATCCGCGGAGGTTTTGCCGTAAATAGCGATTACTTCGGCGAAGCGCTTGCCGTGTTCTTTGACACACGCAATACGCTGGGCTTCTCTTCTGCTGACGCGATTCCGGTCAACACTTACAATGTCACAACCAAGCCGGCGCCAGCCTTCACCGGATTCGGACAGAGCATCCGGACTCCCGCATTCGACAAGCTCGTGATCCCCGGGTCGGTGAGCTTCCCCGAAACGCAGCCGGTGGACATGGGCGAGCGCATCGAAAGCTCGATGAACTCGAACTTGACCACCCCCAAGGAATACACCTGGAACTTCACGTATGAGCGCGAGCTACCCGCGGGAATTACCTTTCAGGCGTCGTACATCGGCCGGCTCGGGAGACATCTATTGGCCGAAGAAGACTTCATGGCCATGAACGATCTGGTTGATCCGAAAACGCAAGTGGACTGGTACACGGCCGCTACGGCTCTCGAACAGATCCGACAGACGCGCCCGACTACCGTAACCGACAACGCCAAGAACAAGAATTTCCAAGTTCCCACGATGTCGTACTTCGATGATCTCTTTCCGGGCAATCTCGCGTCGCAGATGAACACGTTCTACGGCTTCTGCAAAACGGCCACTTCGCGTTGCATACCCGCGAACTTCACTCCGACGCAGGCGATCTTCTTCATCGCCTACAACCTCTACGGAAACGATTGGACGGACGTGCAGGCCGATCTCGACACGCAACGATTTGGAGCCGGTCTACCCACGATGTTCTTCCAGTCGCAATACGGAGCGCTCGACGGATGGAGCACCAATTCCCACTCGAACTACCACGGCGGGACGCTCTCGGTTCGTCAGCGCTTTCACAAGAATCTGATTTGGGACCTGAACTACACGTTCGCGCACTCTTTTGACAATGCGTCGGGCGTGCAGTCCAGCGGCGGCTTTTCCGGTTCGGCTCTGATCCTGAATCCGATTCAACCGCAGCGCGATTACGCGCAGTCCACCTTTGACATCCGCCACATCGTGAACGTCAACGGCGTCTACCAGTTGCCCGTCGGACGTGGCCAGCACTTTGGCTCACATATGGCTTCGTGGATCGATGCAGTGATCGGTGGCTGGCAGGTTTCCGGCGTCTATCGCTTCAACACCGGTCTGCCGCTTACCACTCCGATCGACGATGCGCGCTGGGCGACGAACTTCGAGGTGCAGAGCGCCACGACGCAGGTCACACCGGTTCCAGTCTGCGTCGATCGCACCACCGCGAAGCTCTTCGGCTGCGGCAATACCACCGCCGCTTTCCAAAGCTTCCGCAATGCCTATCCCGGTGAAGTCGGCCAGCGTGATTTCCTGCGCCTGCCGCACTTCATGGATCTGGACGCGTCGCTCGCAAAGTCCTTCAAACTGAACTGGACGCATCTTGGGGAAAACACCACCCTGCAGATTCGCGCCGATGTTTTCAACGTCGCAAACTATCAGGCATTCGGCGCGCTGGATCAGAGCCGCACAGGTTTCGGGATTCCGCAAGACCCAAAGGTGCAGAACTCGACGCCTCCGGTGAATTTCTCGAACTTCACCGGAATTCAGGGGTCGCCGCGGTTCATGCAGATTGGTGCGCAGATCAGCTTCTAAGGCACAGGCGTTCACGGAGCCGCGCCGCTGATTTTTGGCTGCACGCGTCGGGAACGAAAATTCACTCTTCACAAAGGGCCTCCTCCCAAGGGGGCCCTTTCTATTTAGCTGCGGTTTTCTAGTGGCTGACGGAACCAGCACGCCGTATCGTCACCTTCACGGCACTCGCACCGGCGACAGCCACAGGGAAAGTTATGGCTCCTCCCGCGGCGGGCAGAGTCGCGACCGGTTTTCCGTCGATGAACAGTTGCCCGGCGGTGAAATCGGACACTGACAGCTCCGCGGTGTGCGGTTGTTGCTCGGGGTCGCGATTGTCGATCTGAAAAGAGATTTCGCTCAGGTCATCCTTGATGATGATCGGAGCGCTCGCCGCAAAGCCGTCTCGATCCAATTCGACATGAATCCTCTGAGTGTGCCCAAGAAAATGAAACCTTCGTCCAACACCATCCCAGGGCACGATTTCAAGCGATCCGTTCTTGTGTTGTGTACCTCCGCCGTAAGCCACGCGACCGAAGATCGGATCGTCTGCAACGATTACTGCTGCCATGCGGAGCGCCGCGCCAAAGCCAAGATCGATCTCTCCACTGTATTGCCATGCGCCGCGCGGCTGCTGTTTGCCGAACCAGTTCGAACCAAATGACTGCGGCACATACGCGCTGCCCACTGCGCCATCATTTTCTTTTCCGGGATACCAATACCCGTAATTCGTCTCGGGTGTTCCCGTGTTCATCAGGGCCCACGAACTCAGAGCAGACGCATAGCCAAGCCGCAGATATGGCCACGGATCCTTCGCGTAGTACAGGGCGTAATCAAGGATCGACCAGCCTCCCATCTGCGACATGTACCGCAAGTTTCCTTCAACGCCGAGCTGCCAGTAGTTCGGCTCGAGCCAGCCGCGCGTCGCGATGTTGCATTCGAGTTGCTCGGCGGTGAAGCGATTCACATCCGCCGGTGTCACCTTTAGCGTTCGCTTCGGATTCCTCAGCTCCTCGATCGCATAGTGCGCAAACGCGCCTGTCGATTCGAACGCCGTCGGATCAAATGGATACTCGGAATAAAAAAGATCCGGCTGGTCGTTGACGAAGTGTTCGACCTTCCCCTCCCAACCCTTGCGTAGCTGCTCCGCCTTTTCGTGCCAGCCCACCGAATCGAGTTCACTAATCAGGTCGGCGATTACGAGCTCGTTGTAGTTGCCCAGCTCATTGGCGGACCAATGCGCGAATTGCAACGGGTACGTGTAGAAAGCGAGTGCCGTGCCGTATGCGCGCTCGAGGTATCCGTTTTTGTCCAGGTAATGCACGAGCTGCGGATAGCGCCTCGCCACCTGGTACATGCTCCAGTAAAGCATCACCATGTGCGGGTAGTCGTATGCGCGCCAGACGTGATCCACCGACCCGTAACGATCGCCGGGCTTGCTGTCACGATTGATTTTCCAATTGTCGATGCCGTAGACCGCGTAGGGATAGCGCTCTTCAGTCGTCATCTGCAGCTTGCCCCACACAAAGTTCTGCAGGTAATACTCGACCGCGTCGATCTCCTTGGCATCCGGATAATCGATGTTTTTTGCCGCGATGTATGGCGCCTTGCACAGGGCAGGATCGTCGCTCGCGAGAATGTAGTCCGCGAGCCCGTCCTTATCGTCCGGGCCGCGCAGCACCTGCTTCTTCATGTCCCATTCTGAAAAGAGGCCGTTGTACCACTTCGATGGATCGCGATGCTGCTGATGAGACACAAGGAATCCAGCACGTTTCTTGATTAGCGTCGCGATCGGTTCCGTCACAAAAAACTCCAGCACGGAGTACTGATCGCTGCCGAAATGCACCGTCAGCTTGTTCTCTCCAAGCCGATTAAACCGGACACGGTAAATCGACGTATCGCCGCGCCGCTCGGGAGAATTGATTTGCGTTTGCTCGGGAAACTCCGGCTCGATCGCTCCGATTGTGCTGCGGGCGCGGATAGAGACGAGCGTTTCGGTCCCGGCGGGCACAGTCATTCCCGGGACGACGTTCACGTCGAGCAATCCTTCATCGACGAGAATCTGGCGAACCGCGTCGTAATCTTTGGCCCAGCGAAATTTGAACGCGTAGGTGATGCCATCGCGCTGCGAATTCGTAGGCGTCAACGTGTGCATCGATTGCGGTTGACGCCAGTTGCCGCCGCGCGCTTTGTCCTCTTCGCCTCTGCGGCCGGACAAGACGTACACGCCGCCACGATCCGCGTACTCCAACTTCGCCGGCGCAAAATTCATCTCGCTGCGCACAGGCTCAAACAGTGGGCACTTCGAGACCGGCGTCATCACCAGGTACGGGCCTTCTCCGTTCGGCCGAATCCAGTAGACAAACGAGCCGTTTCCCGAGATGTATTGGTGTTGCACCACGCGCTGTGTGTACGTGATGTCCTGGTCCCACCGCTTGTTCGTATTAAAAGGAAGCGGCAGAAAAAGATCGCCGAGCGCGACCGGCTTGTGCGTGGGATTGCGAACGAAGATCGTCCAGTACAGCGCGTCCGCTTCCACGCGAAAACGCTCAGTAAGTTCGAGGTCCGCGTAGTACTCATTGCGAATCCACGCCTGCGGGTTGTAAATCACGTTCAACTGCTGCAGCGCGCGGCGCGACCGGATCTCGGGCAGGGCTTCATATCGATTGCCGGAGTCTTCCGTCGAAAAATTGCGCCAATCCGTCTCTCCCATTTTGTAGCGGATGCGAACGTGCCCCAGCGTCGCTTCGTCCGCGATGTAGTCGGTGTCGTATTTATCACCCACGAATTTCAGGCTGACGATTCCTGCTTTATCGAACTGCACATGGAATTGCGCCGGTGCAGTTGCTTGTTGGGCCGCGATTGCACCCGATGAAATTGAAATGCAGAAGAGTGCGGCAAGAAGCCGATTCAGCGAGCGCCTGACCCTGCGCGGCGCGGGGAACTGTAACCGCTTACATTTTGAGGTAGCCACGGCCGCTTATATTCGGCCAGCCGTCGAATTCACGCAAGGAGATAGTCTACTGGGTCTGCGCAGCCGGAGGCGGGAGCCTCCACCGATTCCCTTCTCTTCAAAAGTATTTGCGAATTTTCTTCAATGCCAGTCGGCGGGTCGCGGTCCCGGGATTCTCGACGTCTCTTCGCGATTCGCGACGAAATTATCGTGGCACACCATTCCGGCGAGCCGGACTCTGGAGAATTCCGGAAGATTCCTGATCTTTGCGAAGACGGGATCCCGGTCCATCACGGGGTACGAGCAGTAGCCGCCCTTGATCGCCAAACTCAAAAAGCGAATCGATTCCTGCGCTTGTCCGCAATAGGCAAAGTGCCCGGCGAAAAAGAAGTTGGCCTCCGGATCGTCGTCAACCTCCACGCTGTTGGCCAGCGACTTAATCTCGGCTTCCGGAGCATGCTGCGCGCAAGCCAAAGCCATTTTGTAGCTGTCCCAATGCGGAATTCGCGGCGGTCCGACTTTGATCGCTTCTTCCGTCTCGCCATCGCGGAGAAAGATCTCAATCGCCTGAGCTTTCGACCACTCCGAGCTCAGATCTTTTCGCAGTATCTGCCGCGCGTGAGTGTAATCTC
Source organism: Candidatus Sulfotelmatobacter sp. (assembly GCA_035710725.1). Taxonomy (GTDB): domain Bacteria; phylum Acidobacteriota; class Terriglobia; order Terriglobales; family Acidobacteriaceae; genus Sulfotelmatobacter. The sequence goes on from DASTCY010000059.1 coordinate 14,025, forward strand.
CAAGCTCGCGGTACGTAATCGAGCAGGAGCCCCACACGAATTTCGCCGCGAGTAGCGCCGTCGTCTCGCATTCGCGCGCTGCCTCTTCGACCGAACCGCCATAGCGCAGCACATAGCTCAACACGTGATGGTTGTTCGCGTTGTCCGGCCGGCGGCGCACCAATTCCAGCGCTTGCTCGTGCGCCTTCTTCAACTCGCCGCGTTCCGCCAGGTGCAGAGTGAGTTCGGCGACCGGCTCCGGAGCGCCCGGATCGAGCGCCATCTGCCGCTCCGCTGCCGCATCGGAAAGTTGCAGCATCGCCGCGCCGCCGCCGCCGAACCGGGAGGCGGTGTACAAACGCAGCGCGAGAAAGCCCCAAGCCGGCGCGTACGTCGGATCGACCTGCAGCGAGCTCTTCAACAAATCGATCCCCTGCTGATTTCTCGTCTCATCTCCACCGTCTAACGCGAGACTTTTCAAGTACAGCTCGAAAGCGTCCTTGTTCTTCGGCGTTGGTTCCGATTCTTGCACAAAGTCAGTTACGCCCATCGCGCGCGCTAATCCGCCCCGCGTAATTCCTGCAACCTGCCCTTGGAGTGCAAGTAGATCATTTGCAGGCAAGTTGACCGTGTCGCGCCACACCACGCGATTGCGCTGCGCGTCCACAGCCTCCATCGTGACCTGCAAATGGTCGCCGGTCAGCACGAATCGCCCGGTCACCAGCAGGCTCACCTCGAGTTCTCGCGCTACAGCTTGCAAATCGATCGCCGGATCGAAATACCGCGGCGCCCAGCCGACAGGCCGCACCGATAAGGAACGCGCGCCGCTGAGCGTTGTCGCCACCTCGTCGGGCAGCGCCCACCGAAGATATTCCAGGCCCGCAATCGAATTGGCGTTCTGGAATGGCAACACGGCCACCGACCCCGGAATCGCGCGGCCCTTGCTAATGGTGCGATACGCGACCACGGCCAATGGCGTCACCGCTGCGATCACAATCGCCGCAGCCCAAGCTATAACCGAGCGCACCTTGCGGCGATGGAAACTGAAGAGCCTGCTACCGCCAATCTCGCTCTCCGTGCCGGAAAGCGCCGCATCCGGTAGCGTCGCTCGCGGCTCGGACGCGTTTTCGTCTTGGACTCGAATCGGCACTGCCAGACCGTAGCCAACGCGCGGCACAGTCCTGATGATCACTTCCTGGTCTCCAAGCGCCTTGCGCAACTTGGAAATTGCGGTCGTCAGCGACGCCTCCACAACCGCCACATCAGGCCAGACCGATTCGAGCAGCTCCTGCTTTCCGATCACCTGACCCGGCCGCAGCAGCAATTGATGAAGCACTTCCAGCGGCTTCGGTTCAAGCTCGATCGGTTCACCATGCACACGCAGCCCAGATCGCAGCTCGTCAAACGTGCAATCGCCAAAACTCCAAACACGTCCACCAGGCTGTTCATGATTCGAATTCGGGGCAGGAGTATTCATGGAGGACCCTTGCAGACACCCGTCGGTAAGAGATTTCACAGAGTTTTCGGCAGATTGCTCTGATCTTATGCAGTTGTCAAGAGGTTCTCTGATTCCGGCAAGTCGCCGCCCATGCCGTATCACTGAAAGCGCCATCGGGACGGTGTACATGCATAGAACGCATCGCGCATCGCTTACACGATTACGGTCGCTCTATCTAAGGCACGCCGCGTATGGTTTACAGGCCGCTGAAAACGTATAAGCAGCGCGAAACGCGAAACCAGTCTGCCGGAAATCAGCTCGGGTGAGACGAAGTTCGACCTTGTTACTCGGGGGTTTCAATGAAGAAGGCGCTGACTCCAACGATTTACTTCGGCCTTTTGGTCGCTATGCTTTCTGCCGCCTCTACGGCTTCGGCGACTGCTCTTCCGATCAGTCAGCTTGTTGTCTTTGGAGACAGCTTGTCCGACAACGGAAATGCCGCAATTGCTCTCGGCGGCACACTTCCGGGAAACTATGCGCCTAACGCATTCACCGACGGCCCCGCGACCACACCCGCGACTTCGGGCCCGTTTGGCTTGTGGATCGATCAGTTTGCGGGAAAACTGGGAGTTGCCGATCCCCAGCCGTTTCTCGCGGGTGGCACAAACTTTGCAGTTGCCTCGGCCTTGGCCGGCCACAATCCGCTATTCACGCTTCCGCCCACCGTGGTTCCCTTCACCTCTGATCAGGTGGCGATCTACCTTCTTAGCCACACTCCTTCAGTCAGCACCCTCTTTACTTTTTGGGCTGGCGCGAACGACATCGACGCCGGCCGAAATCCAGTGACGGCTGCCGATAATATTGAAGCGAACATAAAAACTCTGGCGGCAGCCGGGGCAACAAGATTCGTTTGGTTGAATTTGCCTCCACTCGGCGCCACTCCGGACGGACTCGCCAGCGGACAGAGCGCATTGCTGAATGCCGCATCTGGCGCGTTCGATGTGGAATGGGCTGCCGATATTTCCGCTCTCCGTGCACTCGGAATCGACGTGAGTGGTGTCGATGTCGCGGGGCTATTCGCTCAGATTGCGAGCAATCCCTCCGGATTCGGTTTCACGGACATCACCGATTCCGCCTGGTGCGGGCCTGGCGGCCTCGCGACCTGCGCTGCCAATAATCCGAATCACTTCCTGTACTGGGATGGCGAGCACCCGACTACCGCAGCCGATTCGCTCGTCGCGACTCTCGCGTTCAATGACGTCACCGCCACTCCTGAACCGGGCGCCTTTTCGCTGTCGTTAATCGGTTTTTGCTCTCTCGCGTTCTCGAGCGCACGGCTGCGGCGTATAAAATTCCGAGCGAACTAACGAATTCTGCACAGACACAATACGTAGCAGCGTAGCGGCAAAGGCACGCGCTTGGAGGACATGCCCACTGGCGTGTTGCCCTCGACCGCGCGACGTTCCGCCCGGACAGAGCGGTCTACCTTTCCAACCAGGGACTTGCGAAATATGCCTTTCCTGGCGGCCGACTGACTCGGATCGCAGGGACTGCACTCTGTTTTTGCGCACCATGGCTCTCAGTCCTCGGCCGGCGCCGCCTTTGCTGCATCTATTACATAGGGGTAGTGGAGATCGGAGAACCTTGGGTTCTCCAATAGCTGACAAAAAACCAAGGCAATCGATGTGAGTCTGGATTACTGACGAGGTGCGGAAACTGGCAAGCAATGAGGTGTAACCGCTTGTGCTCTAACCGCCTTTTGTACGGAGGCAGATGAACATGTTCTCGACGGACCGGCACGGCAAGATTCCGAGTGGCGCATTGCAGATTCTCGTTTTTAGTTTCCTATCACTAATTGGCACTATCCGATCGGCGACGGCAGATACGCTATGCTCGACTACAAGCCTGACAAATCTGATGGGGACAACTTGCGACATTGGATCGCTTCAGTTCACCTTCGGCGGCTTTACTAGTCAAAATTCGACCTTTGATTCGGGCACTGGGACCACCACGTTTTTGACCGCTCCGTCGGCGAGCGCCTTCCAATTCAGTCCGACGAGTACCGGTTTTTCGCTCAGTTTCTCCGGCGGTCCACTATCTGTCTCCAGCACATCGGTTATCTCGTCGCTGCAGGTCGCAAGCTTCACATATAACGTCGTCGATCTGAATCCCGGTTCCGGGAACGTGCACGACATCTTTACAGCTTTGGGTGCCAGCGGCGGTGTTCTTTCTTCGGCAGGCGTGAGCGGTTTTTCATTTGCTCTCTATCAGGGCTCGCTATGTGGCCCTGTAACGTGCATCTTCGGCGGACGAAGTGTGGAAGATAACTTGGGAGTGCCGCTCATCTTAAATCTGGATGTCCCCGACGTTCCAAATCCCAGCTTGGCGTGTTCTCAACAGACGGCCCAATGTTTCAGCTCGGGTCACGGGACGCTCGAGATCTTCGCCTTATCCGCCAACGGCGGAAACTCAGCCAGTTGGGACGGCACGCCAACAACGTTCACTTTTGTGACCTCTCGATTTATCGATCCTGCGCCGGAACCTAGTTCGTTGTTGCTGGTCGGAAGTGGCCTGCTGTGTTCACTAACCTTCGTATGTAGGAAGCGATCGCACGTGCTTCATTTTTCTGCCGGCGTTTAGTCTGCCTCACTCTACGATTATGAGAAAAATTAGAAGCGCCGCCGCAGGTGCAGCAGGTGGCCTCGTGGGCGCGGTGCTGATGGGCGTGACATATGCGACGGTTTCAAGATTGACCTCGCAACCACCAACTCAGGGCGAAGACGCCACCGAAAAGGTAGCGAATGCGGCTGTAAAAATGATCGCTGGCAGCACTCTCGCTCCTTCGAAGAAGAAGGTCGGTGGCCACGTCGTGCACTTCGCATTTGGAGCGGCTATGGGCGCGTTGTATGGTTTGCTCGCCGAGACCTTCCCGCCGCTCCGTGCCGGCGCCGGCACACTCTTCGGCGCAACACTATACGTCGGCGCGCACGGAATTGCTGTGCCCGCACTGGGGCTCGCACCTAGCCCTGCGAAGCACAGAGTGGCTCAAGAAGCTCCTGAACTTGCCGCGCATCTTGTCTACGGGCTCGCGACCGAGACGATCCGCCGAGTTCTCGGGTAGGGTTACTGAATACAAGCGACTTTCAGACCGTATAAGACTCCCGCGCCCAGTACCGGCGCTTGCTGCGTCATTTCAATCGCTGTTTCTAATTGTCTGTCGGGATTTTTTCCAGATGATCGATCACGATCATCTCTACCGGCAGCTTTTGCTTGGTTAGTTTCAGGCCCAACTTTTCAATCGAGGCGTATACAGACCCTCCCGAGGGGTCGGACGCAGACGGGACCGCGCTTGAATTCACCGACCCCGCATCAGTGCCGGCTCCGGGCATCATCATCCCTTGCGACCTTGCAATCGCCTGCAAATCTTCCATGGAAATATCTACGGCCACGACGAAACTCCCTTTCAAACCTGTCTGATCGATCACCGGCTCGCCGAGCAAGCCCGTCAATTGTTGTGAAAGACTCTCCATCGTCACTTTGGAAGATTCCATATGCATCAGGCCGTTGTTCATGGACATTTTCACGTTTCCCGCCGGTCCACCGGAGATCTGCGTAGTCCCGCCTTCACCCATTCGTCCGCTCGTCTTCACCTGCACCTTACCGTTTCCCGTGTCGTAGGTGGTCGTGCCCTTTTCGTCTGCCGCCTTCGTTTCCGGCGGATCAGGAGGTGAGGGCGCCATTTTCACACCGTTCTTGCCGACTTCCATCGCAAGCACGGGCATGTCCTTGCGGTCATGATGAATTACCAGCTTGAATCGATCCGCCAGAAGCGCTTGCATCATCTCCGGAATCTGATCCTTGCTCGCGCCTTCCGGCAAAGTGGCCGCGATGTCCCAATGCGCAGACTTCATCCAGTCCGGACCGGCAATTTGATACTGCTTCACCTTATAGGCATAGCTAATGAGCTGCATCAGCGTGAAGTAGCCGATGTCCACCCGCTGAACATCCACTTTCATCCCGACATGCGGCATTTTCCCGGCGCGAGCGTCCGCCATTACATCTCCCGAAGGCTTGATCGAAGCGACTTCAAACGCGAGAGGCGCCGCGCTCGGCGCTTGCGATTGCGCGTAAAGCGTCGCAGCGCAAGCGAGCGCCAATACAACTAACACACACCGTGCGAGCAAGCTCGGCATGCGCACACCTCTCCGCTCGGCAGAAACACTTCCGCTAATCCGAAGCCTGGTATTCATTTCCATATTTTGCTCCTCGTGCCGCAATTTATCGAGCTTCAGGTGAACTTAATGAAAGCGATGCCATGGTGGCTGCGCGCAATACGCTCTTTCGCGGCATCCGAGAGCGCGAAGCCACAGGAGAACGTTTCGAGCCATGGCCGGCGCCATTCGTAATCTCTACGTCGAAGAACTGAAGGCCACGATGCGGGGCAGATTTGCGTGGCTCGGTGCCGCAGTGATTTTGTTTGCGCTCGGCGTGCTAGCGACTGTGAGCACGCAGGATACCTGGCTCGACGGCTACGGCATCATCGCGTATTTCCTGGTGCCGCTGGCCTTCATACCGCTGGCCGCCGGTGCGATGGCCAGCCCGCGCGCCAACCGATTTGTGGAGAGTGTATTCACGGCGCCCGTGGAGCGGCGCGACTGGTTCTTGGCGAAAACTCTAGTGCTTCTAACTCTGGCTGCGGGATATTGCCTCGCGTTGATGCCCATGATGGTGGTGTACGTCCACTACGTGGGTTTGCCGCTGCTGCTGGAGAAATTTGTGATTTGGGCGCCCGGTGTCCTCGTCACGAGCACAGTGATCGGCATACTGATCGGAGTGCTCTTCATCGGACGGAGCATTGCCGCTCCGATCGGAACAGGAATGGGCGTTCTTCTGTTTTACGCCGGACTGTTGCCGCTCCAGGAGTTGATGGTCTCGCAGGGACATGGAAACTCGCGCACGGGTCATCTGGCGATGGCCAGCCCCGCAGTTTTATTGAAGAACGGGCTGGGTTTCACTTTAGCGACGCCGAACATTCCGCTCACGACGGCCCGCACATGGATCAGTGTCGTCTTTGTTTTCGTCGCAGCAATGTTGCTGGCGACATGGGTGTTCTTACGAGCGCAGGGGGTTGAGACGTGGGAAGCCAACCGAGCACAAGTATGGATGATCACGCTGGGAATCATGGCCCTCTTTCTTGTGCCGGTCCTGTCAGCAGATACGAACTATGAAGGTCGAGCGCCAGCTCCAAATAATGCGCCCGCGTCTCGCGGCGTCTCGTGGCGCGGAAGTAGCAGCCTGGGGTTGACGCAGTCTGGCGGCAATTTGCCGGCGCGCTGCTGCAGCCCAATCTTGAACCATAACGAATGGCCATCGATCAGCACTGACAAAGACACTCGCCGCGATCTGCTTATTCTGTTGCCCGTGGACGCGGAGCAGCGCATCGCCAACTTGCAGATTGAAATCGCGGGAGAGCGCGGTTTGCAAATCACCGCCGATCCAAGCGCGCCGGCCAATGCCAGCTCGCATCTCGAAACGCGCAGCTACGTGAATGATTTTGGTCCAGCGGCCCCGGACGGTCATCATGTCAAGAATGGCTGGGTTGCGCGCGTTCCGGTGATACTGCATCCGACCAATGCGTGGGACACCGGAGGAATGCGCTATCCGCTCAACGTCGCTGCACGGTATCTAGTCGAAGGCGATAACCAGCCACGCGTGCTCGAAGCGCGAGCCGCCATCGAGGCGCAAATTGCGAATGCGATTTACACAATGGGCGCCGCATCGATGGCACTACCGCTAGTGTGTTTAGCAGCCGCGATCGCGCGGTGGAGAAAGACGCGATGACAGACTGGGCGATCGAGACGCAATCGCTCACGCGCCGCTTTGGAGATTTCGTCGCGGTCGATGGGGTGAACCTCACTATCCGCAAAGGGCAGCTTTACGGATTCTTGGGCCTCAATGGCGCCGGCAAGACCACCACGATCCGCATGTTGACGACGCTTCTTCCCCCAAGCTCTGGCGCCGCCAGGTTATGGGGACATGACCTCGCGAGAGAAGCGCTCGAGGTCCGCAAGCTGGTTGGGCTTGTGAGCGACGAAACCAGTGAGAGTCAATCGAGCTGGACGGCGCGAGAATACTTGCTCTACTTTGCGCGAATCCGCCAGACGCGAAATCCGGCCGACGAAGTGGAGCTCATTCTCGATAACGTTGGACTCGACAAGAGATTCCGCGGCAAGCTCATCGGGACGTATAGCACGGGCATGAAGCGGCGCGTCGAGATTGCTCGCGCCTTGATGGGAAATCCGAAGGTGCTTTTCTTGGATGAGCCGACGCGAGGACTCGATCTTCCGGCCAAGCGTGAAATGTGGAATCTGCTGAGAGACTTGGCGGCGAAAGAGGAAGTCACCACATTCCTGAGCAGCCACGACGC